>NZ_JAGGQV010000001.1:0-683430 GCF_018613135.1 Bacillus sp. ISL-57
AGAGTAGGACGCCGCCAAGCAATGTTTATCACATCAATTAGGATTCATAAACCCGTATAAACAGGTTCAAATCCTATCTACGCATCTAAACCTTAGGATTATCCTAAGGTTTTTTTGTATAAATTCCACAATTCGTTGGAAAGGCTTATTAATAGCATGATTTTGGTAGGGGGCTTCTCGAATGACCAGTAAAGAAGAAATCCTGGACAATAAACAAATTCTTCATTCTTTTGGGAAATGGTTAATGGGTCAAAATAAATCCGATGGTACGATTAAAACCTATGTGGGAGTCATCTCCCAGTTTCTTCAATGGTTTAAAGATGAGGCGGAAGAGATTGAAAAATTCCACGTCCAAACCTATTTAGACGATATGGAACAGTCAAACAAGAGTGGAGGAACGATTGAAAAACATTATTCAGCCATTACCATGTTTTCCAGGTTCCTTGATAAACCCGAAATCGTCCTCAACATCGATCGTAAAGCAAAGGAAAAGAAAGAAGATCCACCAAAAGCCCTGAACATGCATGAGCAAGCTGCTCTCCTAAAAGAAATCGAGGCCTCTGGGCATTTCAGGAATATTGCTATTGTCTACACAATGATTCATACGGGTATCCGGGTATCCGAACTTTGTGATTTGAACCATAGTGACATTCAAAAAGAGGGAGAAAGGCAATATATCCTCATTCGGGATTCAAAAGGTGATATAGACAGGAAGATTCCACTCTCCATGACTGCTAGTGAAAAGATCAAGGCATACAAGGAATTTTTAAATATGGAAACGGAAGCCATCTTCATATCCAGTGTGAATCAACGCATAACGCCAAGGTCCGTGCAATATATGTTGACTAAATATAATACGACTCCCCATAGGCTTCGGAATACGTTTTGCCAAACATTAATCGATAAGGGGATAGACCTTCAAACCGTTTCAAAATTGATGGGGCATAAAGATTTGAACATGACCAAACGTTATATAGGAGAAGGAAAAGAAGAATTGGAATCAGCCATTGAAAATACTTTTGATAATTTGTAGGATTGGGAATACTTAACGATATACAAGAAGTTTTCCTTCATAAGTTCCAATAGCACGGGGAATTTAATGCTGATGATTTAAAAATAGCATTTCTTTTATAGTTGTAGGCCTTTTAAAGGACAGATTAAAATGACTAGGAATTTTTAAGGCAAGATCTCTTTTGGTGAATGCCACCCAAAACAACCCTTTGGTAGCCAAGAGGGTTAATTAGAAGGAATTTATTCTTTACCTAGGGTAGACTAGAAAACATCATTGGACTTCTTATTCTACAATTTAGGGTTGCAGGGTAGTTTCTCTTAGTAGTTTCTCGGCTTCAATTATACAAGCACCCTTGTCATGTAGGTATTCAAGTGAGATACTCCTTTTTAATGCTGTTTGTTCAATTAATCTAATTTCATGCTGCATAGCACCAGACAAGATTCCATTTTCAATGTTCTTATTTATTTCATAATAAAATCCTGCCAATAATTCTAACGGTAATTCATCGTAAAGGGAACTTTTTTTGATCTTCATAAAGTACCTCCTCATTCTACAATAAAACTAGCATACATATTTGTACTAAAAACATAAGAGATCTTAAGGGGGGGCTTTTAAGCTAGGGAAACCCTGAATTTGATCGAATACAGAGTTTTTTTGTATTTGAATAATATGATTGATGAATCACTGTTTCCTATTCGGAAGAAGCTATTCTTTCTATGTACTGTTCCGGGTATTGGCCCCACCTACGCCAGATACTATGACGGCCACGCATGCCATCCAACCTATTATCATCATAAAAGAAAACGCTTACATTGTCAAGAATTTCATTTGGAAATTCGAGCAAAAACCTCTTGGTATGATAAAAGGGTGACAGGCTGATAGGATGAAGGGGCTAAAATTAAAAAAATCAGCAGATTTATTATTTTAATAATATCCAAAAAAGAAAATGTTGTATTTCACAAAAATGGTTGAGCGCCGTTTAAAGCTAAAAAATTTCCGAAATGGTCTGTATAGCATTGTTACACCCGTTCGTAAAAGTTAGAAAAACATTTACGAACGCTTTTGATAGAATAAGAGAGAGAAAAGTAGATGAAGGAGTAAAAAAATGGATGTCCGTAAATTTGGATACATAAGAATGAGTAGCAAAGATCAAAATGAAGGACGACAACTTCAGGCCATGTTGGATAATGTTCTTAAAGAACGTGATATCTAGGTCTTTACAGGATGGTCCGATCGATTGAACCAGTTGTGTGGCTTTGATGATTCTTGGATTCAGCGGTGGCAAAAAAGTCTACGAACGCGCAAAATCTAAAAATCCAGGAATGGAAAGGGAGCTATAGATTTTTTATTTAACCGTAGGTCAATAAAATTCGAAAAGCCCATCCAGCTAAGGATGGGCTTTTCGAATTTTATAATCAACCATGGAGAAAGTCTATATCACGATTTGTGAGTAGGTATAATCTATAATATGGTAAAAATCATCTTTTCAATATCGTTAGAAAAGAGCTGAGTTTGTTTAAATTCAAAAATGAATTATGGGCATTTCGATGAATCCCCAATAGAAAGGCATTTTTTGTGAATAAAATTCATTAATGAATTGTCTGATCTTAATAATAAGCGACTTTACATTAAATTGGGACTTGGCATGCAAGTTGCATAATATTAGTTATAAATCAAACATGCACGATATGAAATTCGTTTATGTGCGGAGGGATGAATGGTGCGAAAAATGATAAATAAACCATGGGAGCAATGGTATGTTGAAAGAATGAAATCTATGAAGCTACCGGAAATATCCGTCTATTCACTGCTTGATATAACAGCGAGTAGGTTTCCACACCATACAGCCATCATTTATGAAGACCAGTCCATGGATTATAAGAATCTGAAAATGCAGGTAGACAAACTTGCAGGTAAATGGAGAGAAATGGGCTTTGTTAAAGGTGAACGGATTGGACTGATGATGGCCAACCACCCTTATTTCATAATCAGTTATTATGCTGCCCAGGCACTGGGTCTGTTGGTTGTACAAATTAATCCCATGTACAAACCGCGGGAACTATTGCAAATATTAATAGACTCGGATACCAAGAATATTGTATTTGACCAAACGGCCGTAAAGACGATCGAAGAAACGAGAGCGATATATGAATTTGATGTATGCATTGATACGGAAAATGATCCAAATGGCTCCTATTCTCTTAAAACGATGATTGAAACCGGGGATGCGATTAAGAAGCCCGTAGTGATAATCCCGCATGAAGATACGGCAGTCATCCAATATACTGGCGGCACCACTGGGAAGATGAAAGGTGTCATGCTTACTCACCATAATTTAACCTCCAATGTCGTGCAGAGCTTTGAAATGTATGGTGATTCCCTGAAACCTGGCGAAGAAATCGTTTTGGCAGCTACGCCTCTTTACCATGTTTATGCCATGACAAGTGCAATGAATCTAGGTATCTATATTGGAGCTGCCATCCTCTTATTTCCTAAATTCGAACTTGAAGATGTACTTGCAAAAATAAAAAAGTATCGTCCGACTTTCTTTCCAGGAGTTCCAAAGATGTATAACGCTTTCGTCAATCACCCAGGAATTGAAAACTATGGACTGAATTGTTTAAAAAGTTGTTCTTGTGGATCGGCGCCCCTGCCGGTTGAAGTAATAAAGCGATTTGAGGGGCTGACCGGTGCCAAAATAGGAGAGGGTTTCGGTTTGTCTGAGGCTTCACCTTCCACTCATCGTAATCCGCCTTTCGGAAAAAGGAAAATAGGAAGCATTGGCATCCCTTTTCCAGGCACGGACTGTATGATCATAGACGATGAAAATAATGAAGTGCCTAACACATGCGTCGGGGAGTTGCTCATAAAAGGCCCGCAAATCATGAAGGGTTATTGGAATAACGAAGCCGAAACCAAAAAGGCCTTACAGAATGATTGGCTATATACTGGCGATCTTGCTGTGATGGATGACGAAGGATATTTCTATATCGTCGGCAGGAAAAAAGAAATGATCATCGTCGGGGGATTCAATATTTACCCGCAGGAGGTAGAAGGGGTTCTGTATGAACATCCGGCCATTAAAGAGGCAGCTGTGGTTGGCATCCCACATAAAGAAAAAGGAGAAATAGTGAAAGCATTCATCGTACCTAAAGAAAGCGCTTCTGTGGATCTTGAAGAAATAGAAGGATATTGCTATTCCCAATTGACGCCTTATAAAGTACCGAAAGTATTTGAATTAAAAAAAGAACTTCCGCGAAATACAGTGGGTAAACTCTTAAAAAGACTGTTAGTTAAGGAGGAATTAGAAAAGGGTTGAAAGAGGGCTAAGTTGAACCTTACGTTGGATGGTATGCCAGTTTGTAAACGAAAATAATGAAGAGGAGGGATTCATATGCGTTGGGTTGTTCTCATTCTATTATTCTTTGGAGCCGTCATCAATTTTGCAGATAAATCGATCGTGGGCCTTGCAGCTGTTCCCATCATGAAGGAATTCAATCTTACCTATGCAGAGTGGGGTCTTGTTGGAAGCAGTTATTATTGGCTCTACCCAGTAACAGGGATTTTTGGGGCAGCATGGGCTGATCGGCTGGGGGCTAAAAAAGTGCTGGGGTTCATCATGCTGACATGGACCGTCTTGCAATTCGGCGTTTTAGCCATCACCGCTCTTCCGTTATTAATTCTATACAGGATTTTACTTGGCGCATTCGAAGGGCCTTATAGCCCGATTGCTTACAGTCATGCCGATAAGTGGTTTCCGCCGAAGCTCAAAGGTTTTGCCAATTCGGTGGTTGTTGGCGGAGGGACCGTTGGTGCGATGATCGTGGCACCGATCCTCGTATCCTTAATTACGATATTCGGCTGGAAGGTTGCCTTTGCCGCCCTTGGTGCAGCAAGCCTTGTTTGGTTCTTCCTCTTTCAATTTTTAACAAAGGAAAATCCGGTTGAAGTATATGAAAACGTCCAAAAGAAAAAGAAACAAAAACTGGAGAAAATAAAAGTGAAAGACTTTCTACTGCTATTGGCTTCACCAACTGCTTTGTTTACTACGCTCGCTTATTTTTCAACTTATATTTTAGTTGTTTGGTTTTCTGTTTGGCTCCCTATTTATTTAGTGGAAGCCGTAAAAATGACTCCAGGTCAAATGGGAACCAGCGTTGCGATAATCGGAGTCGTTTCCGTATGTATTTATATGGGTGTTTCGATGGCGTCCGATCATTTATTCAAGAAGAATCAGAATTGGCGATCATCAAGGGTATTCGTCGTTGCGGGCGCCATGATTCTTGGTGCATTGTTCTTTTCCTCAATCATGATATTTCAAAATCCAATCTGGGTGATAGTCGCCATGTGTTTAGCAAAGGGTCTTACATACGCCATTTTACCAATCGGACCAACGATCATGATCAATGAAATGCAGGAGCGGGGGGGACTGATGACAAGCATCTTAACATCATCAGGAAATCTAGCGGGCATTGTTGCACCTCTATTAACTGGCTATATCATAAGTCTAGCTGGAGGAAATCAACTATTGGGTTATAACCTATCGATATTGTTCATGGCCATCCTTGTCCTGGCTTTTGGCATCCTGTTTGCCATATTCGTTAAGCCGGCCGGGAAACTTAAAAATAAAAGTTCTGATAATTTTGACCTTAAATCCTCATAAGCAGGGTCAAACCTGCTTACATTCAATGAAACTAGTAGAGAAGGAATGCCTTCAAATAATGGAGTGAATAAAAGGAAAAGGAGCGGATGGGACATGAATAGAGAAGCAGTCATAGTTTCTGCAGTTCGAACAGCGATTGGAAAACAAGGAGGTGCACTTGCATCTGTTCCTGCCCACGTATTTGGGGCAGAAGTAATGAAGGAAGCCTTAAGACGAGCGAATGTAGAACCTCGTATGGTAGATGATGTAATCATGGGGAATGTGTTAAGCGGGGGTGGAAACATTGCCAGGTTAACTGCACTGGAAACGGGCCTCTCGATTCATCTTCCGGGACTGACTGTCGACCGTCAATGCGGCTCGGGAATAAATGCTGTCAACTTGGCTGCACAAGCGATCCGGGCTGGCGAAGGCGATGTCTATATCGCCGGTGGGGTCGAGAGCATGAGCAGGGCGCCATACTTGATGGACCGACCGGAAAAACCATACAGTGCAAAACCCCCACAGTTCAGAAAGTCCAGGTTGTCCCCTAAAGAGATTGGCGATCCCCCGATGGGAATCACGGCTGAAAACTTAGCGGGAAAATATGAGGTCAGCAGGGAAGAACAAGATGCCTTTGCTCTACAAAGCCAAAAAAATATGGCCAGAGCCGTGGAAGAGGGCCGGTTCAATGAACAAATTGTGCCTATCCACATTCCCGTCAGAAAAGGTGACGATATCGAATTTAATTTGGATGAACATCCACGACCGCAAATAACGAAAGAAGGGCTAGCCAAATTATCGCCTGCATTTCTGGAAGGCGGGTCCGTGACTGCAGGCAATAGTTCGGGATTGAATGATGCCGCTTCAGCATTGGTCATCATGTCGAGGGAAAAAGCGATGGAATTGGGGATTAAGCCTTTAGCGACGATCAGGGCACAGGCAGTTGCAGGGGTAGATCCAAATTATATGGGAATAGGACCTGTTCCCGCAATAAGAAAAATAATGGAGAAATCAGGACTTTCCTTAAATGAAATGGACATCATTGAGATTAATGAAGCATTCGCCGCTCAAGTCATTGCTTGTAATCGGGAGCTTGATATGAATCTAGCAAAAGTGAATGTGAACGGGGGAGCCATTGCACATGGACACCCACTAGGTGCGACGGGTGCCATCCTCATTACGAAAGCGGTTCATGAATTGAAGCGTTCTGCCGGAAGGTTCGCCCTTATTACAGCTTGCATTGGAGGCGGACAGGGAATTGCTACGATAATTGAACGTGAAGGCTGACTTTATGTGTGTGTTTACAAAGGACAATCAATTTAGCACAGCATTCAGACCTAAAGGGCCTGCTTGTCGATGGCTACTATATATGAACAGAACTAAGGAGGAATAAACTAAATGACAATCACTTTAACCAAGGAAATGCAGCAAATGAAGGAAATGATCCGTAATTTTGTTGAAAGGGAAGTGGAGCCCTTCGCCATACAAATTGAAGAAGAAGATGCCATCCCGGGACATTTGGTGGAAAAAGCAAAAGACCTTGGCTTATTCGGGATAAGCATTCCCGAACAATACGGTGGAATTGGCTTAAATGCGGTGGGAAAAGCGACCGTTTTAGAGCAGTTAGGAAGGACCCATAATGGTTTCGTTTCATTAATAAGCGCTCACACCGGGATTGGCAGTACAGGTCTGGTTAAGCTGGCATCCGAACATTTGAAAAATAAATACTTGCCTGAAATGGCAGCAGGCACGAAAATTGGCGCCTTTGCTTTATCTGAACCCGGAGCGGGATCGGATGCAACCAATTTGGCAACGAGTGCAGAAAAGAAGGGTGATTACTGGGTGATGAACGGGACGAAACATTTCATCACGAATGGGCCGATAGCTGATGTTTATACCGTATTCGCATTAACGGATAAAGATAAAGGGGCAAAGGGAGGGATTACCGCTTTTTTAGTGGAAAGAGACTTTCCTGGTTTGACTGTCGGCAAAAAGGACAAAAAAATGGGATTAAGAGGATCATATACCTCACAGGTCATTTTTGAAGATTGTATCATACCTGAAGAAAATGTAATCGGCGAAGTTGGAATGGGATATATTTCTGCACTTAAAATTTTAGGTGAAGGGCGAGTAGGATTGGCTGCAAGAGCAGTGGGTTCAAGTGGTAAATTAATTGAATTATCAGCCAAATATGCCAAAGAGCGCATCCAATTCGGTAAACCGATCGCTGACAACCAAGCGATTCAATGGATGCTTGCTGATATGGCAACCGAAACGGAAGCTGCAAGAGCATTGACGATGATGGCGGCACAAAAGATTGATGAAGGAAAAAAAGTGATCAAGGAAGCTTCAATGGCCAAACTGTTCGCTTCTGACGTTTTTAATCGGGTGGCGGATAAAGCGGTACAAATTCATGGCGGGATGGGATATATGGCTGAATATCCAGTGGAACGTTTTTATCGGGATGCCCGCATAACGAAGATCTATGAAGGAACGAATGAAATCCAACGTTTAATCATTGCAAGAAATGTTTTGGAAGAGTGCTGAATGTTTACTGTTTTATTCGGGCAGGTAGTCTTTTGTCCAAGTATCTGGAGTTTCAAAGGAGAGGAACGAAATGGGAGAAGATATCGTGATCGTGAGTGCTGTACGTACACCAATTGGTAGGTACGGTGGAGCATTTAAAGAGATTAGTTCCGGTCATTTGGCTAGCATTGCCATTAAAGAAGCGATCAAGCGGGCAAATATTGCAGCGGAACAAGTGGATGAAGTCATTTTCGGGGAGGTTAGGCAAACGACCGAATCCTCGAATGTCGCGAGGGTGGCAGCATTGCGTTCAGGGATTCCCGATTCTGCACCGGCTTTTACGGTAAACCGGTTATGTGCATCTGGAATGCAGGCCATCACCTCAGCTGCACAGCAGATAAGCTCAGGTCAAGCAAATATAGTCGTTGCCGGGGGGACGGAAAGCATGAGCCGGGCACCGCTTTATTTAAGAAGTGCCCGTTTTGGGGGAGACAGGACCCAACTAGTTGATTCTAATACTGAAGCAGGGCAGCAGCCTCAAGAAATTTATGGGAAAAGTTTGGGGATGGGAATCACCGCTGAAAATGTCGCGCAGCGATACAACATTTCCAGGGAAGAACAAGATGCCTTTTCAGTGGAAAGTCAACGAAGAGCGGCGCAAGCTATGGAAGAAGGAAGGTTCAAAGATGAAATCGTTCCTGTCCAGGTCTCTGACAGGAAGGGTACGGTTATCATTGAAACGGATGAATATCCACGCCCTGACACCACAATGGAAAAGCTTGCAAGCTTAAAACCGGCATTCAGGGAAAACGGAACCGTCACTGCCGGTAATGCTTGTGGACGTAATGACGGGGCAGCTGCATTGGTGTTAATGAAGGCCAGTGAAGCAAAACGGTTGCAAGTACAGCCGATAGCAAAGATCGTCGATTGGGCGACTGCCGGAGTTTCTCCTGAAGTGATGGGAATTGGTCCAGTACCAGCGGTTGGAAAACTTATGGAGCGCACCGGGAAGAAAGTTGAAGAAATTGGGCTTTTCGAATTAAATGAAGCGTTCGCTTCACAAGCATTGGCAGTAATCAGGGATTTATCGCTAGATGAAAACAAGGTGAATGTAAACGGAGGCGCCATTGCACTTGGGCACCCAGTCGGATCGACAGGCGCAAGGATCGTGGCAACGCTAATACATGAACTGATTCGCAGGAAAGAAAAATATGGAGTTGCTACACTTTGTGTAGGCGGCGGCCAGGGAATGGCGATCATGATTGAAACGATATAGTCCAACGATAAAGGAGCGGAAACCCCATACGTTTCTGCTCCTTTCCGTAATTTGAATCGCGCATAAGTGAGGGGGAGGAAGATTGCCTGTTGAAGTGGAGGATATTCGGAATCAATTCGAAAGTAGTGCATTCTTTTCGCATATTGGGTTTGAAATCATTCGGTTTGAAGAAGGTAATGTAACGATAAAGCTAAACATTGAAGAACATCTACTTAATGTCAATGGAACACTGCACGGGGGCATTCATGCCACCATGCTGGATACCATCCTAGGAATGGTGACTCGTTCCGTTACCAAGTCTAAAGTCGTGACGACAAGTTTAACAGTACATTATTTAGCCAGCATATCAAGCGGGGAACTATTTGCGGAAGCAAAAGTCCTGCAAAAAGGATACAAAATTGCCTTTACTGAAGGAGAAATAAAAGATGCTGAAGGCAACATCATTGCTAAGGGCACAGGAATTTTTAAAATCATTCGCGATAAATGAGGCAAGGATGATCAAATTGGCTGACAAGTGACTATGCTCCATTTTAGTAGTAAAGAATGAGGTGTGAAAAAATTGACTCGAACTTGGCATCGATTTTATCCGAAAGAAACCCCAGCAGAAATTGACATTCCAGTATTGTCCTTATATGGACTCCTTGAACGTTCAGCCCGACTTTACCCAACCTGCAAGGCCGTAATAGATGGGGATCGGGAAATGACATATATGGAATTAAAGGATGCCGCAGATCGTTTTGCTGTGAATTTAGACAACCGTGGATTTCAAAAAGACGATCGTATAGCAATCATGCTGCCAAATTGTCTAGAATATATCATTGCCTATTATGCCACCCATCGTTTGGGAGGTATGGTCGTTCAAGTGAACCCACTGTATAAGTCGATTGAATTGGACTATATATTACGGGATTCCGGAGCCAATTGGTTCATTGGGCGGGAGGTACAACGGGAAATATTAGCGCTAACAAGTTTTTCTGAAAGGTTAACGTTCATATCTGCCGAGCGATTAATGGAAACTGGAGCGGATTTATCAAGGAAAGATAAGGAACTTCCTGTTCTGGACATCGACCCAAAGGAAGCTGTGGCTGTTCTTCAATATACAGGGGGAACTACAGGGAAATCAAAAGGGGTCATGCTCACGCATTTTAATTTGATCTCGAATGTATTTCAAGATTTTGCTTTCACGGCTAATGCCCTTCAACTCCAAAGTCCTGGCGAACGGATGCTTGGATTGACCCCATTATTCCATGTCTTTGGTAATGGACGATTGAATAGTGCCATATATGCCGGATCAACTTATATCACATTAGAGAAATTTGAAATAAATAAGGTGGTAGATTTGATTCGAACACATCGGCCAACCATTTTTCCTGGTGTCCCGACCATGTATATTGCTTTATTGAATCACCCGGATTTGACGGCGGACGATTTATGCTGCTTTAAGTACTGCAGCTGTGGTTCTGCGCCGCTCCCGATAGAAATCATTCAACAGTTCGAAAAAAAATTACGGATTACAATATTAGAAGGATTCGGGATGTCGGAAACTTCCCCCACTACCCACCGTAATCCAGTCATAGGACAGCAAAAACAAGGAAGTATCGGAATTCCATATCCAAATACCGATGCTAAAATCGTCGATTTGAAAACAGGCGTTGATGAATTGCCAGCAGGAGAAAGAGGCGAACTGATCATTAAAGGCCCGCAAGTAATGAAGGGATATTGGGAAAATCCAGAGGAAACGGCAACAGCTTTGCGGGAAGGGTGGCTTTACACGGGAGATATAGCTACGATGGATGAAGAGGGATATTTTTATATCGTAGGCAGGAAGAAAGATATGATCATTGCAAGCGGTTATAATGTATATCCAATCGAAGTCGAAGATATTATTTATCAGCATCCATCCGTAAAAGAGACATGTGTATATGGAGTCCCGGATTCATACCGTGGGGAAACGGTAAAAGCGGCCATAGTTTTAAAGAAAGGCAAGTCAGTCACGGAGCAGGAAATCAGGGAGTTTTGCGTGCAGCGACTTGCCAGATATAAAGTGCCGCGAAGCTTTGAGTTCAGGGAGCAATTGCCAAAATCAGCTGTCGGGAAAATATTGCGCAGAATATTAATGGAGGAAGGAACACAAAGCCCTACTGCCGGGGGGAGATAAGCATATCAGTTATCGCAAGGGAGCTCAGTTGAAACCCTAAATAAGGGAAACCTTTATTCGAGGTTCCCCTTATTTAGGGTTTATAGACGAAATCTACTTTCCTTTTAGGGGAATTTCAAATGAAGTCCCATCCACCAATAATTCATGAGACTCACCATCCGCTATATCATCGGTAGTGAAAGAAAAGGAATCGAGCCGTTCGAAGTTTTCCTCTGGATCAACCAATAAACCAATTGTGCCTTTTCTCAATTCTCCTGGTCTGATCGACTTACTTTTTTTGTCCCCATAAAAGTATCCCCGGAATGGATGAAATTTTTAGAAGGCACCTCATATGTAAGATCATCATTGAAAGTAACATTTTCCATGCTGAAGAACTGAAGTTCCTTCGAATCTTTATTTTCAACAGAATAAGTTATCTCTAGATAAGAAACCTCTTCATCGATATCCGTTTTAGACAACGCCGCCTGTTGATCGATTTCCTCCATGGATAAATTCTCTTTATAATATATCGAATAGGCCTCTTCAAAACTCAATCCCGTATAGGACTTGGTTCCTCTTTTACTTCATCTGTGAGTGAAGATAATTGAATCCTGCGGATATCCTTGACTGTGATGACCATCGGTGCCAATTCAAAAGCCTCATTAATAGACTTCGTTTCTAGTAATCTGAAGGTTCCCCAATTTTTTTGGCGAACCTTATCCCCGACTTTTTCAAGATGGATCCCGCCATATTCATCAACCTCAGGAATTTTGGAATCCTTGGCTTCCGCATTTTCCCCTTTTTCAGTTTTATCGCTCTTGAAATAATTTAAGGCAATCACACTTAAACAAATAAGCAATAATCCAACCATTGCTGAAATGACCCAACTTTTACGAATACTTCATCACTCCTTGTCTTTAACCATTGGTGTCAAAGAATAATATACCATTTTTTTTGAAAAAGAAGGAAAGGGGAGTGACTGAAGATTGATCCTTTTGATTACTAGAACAAGTTCCGTGTTCATCCAAATGATTCGAAGTCTGTCCATGATAATGATTTCTCAGCTACAGTACAAGCCGATTTATAAAAGAGTCATATCATATTTATAACGAAGGGGAAATCTGAAAAACTGAGAATATGCTTTTAATCTTTTATAGTTTTCTCATCCCTGGAGACCTCTCTAGTAACAAATTTAAAAAAAGGAGACGTTTAGGGAATGTTGTGGCCAATTAACAATGGTAAGGAAAGGTTACATCAGCCGAATAAAAGTGCAATGCTGTCCATGAAAGAGATAAAAGCCATTGAGTCCTGGATATCTCAAATTGGGATATTCCAAATTTATATAACCGCTGGACAATTAGTATCTACCGCCAGAAAAACGCTAAAGTTCAAGTATAAAATCATTGGTCATGGATTTAACCGGGTCGTCTATGATTTAAATAATGGCTATATTTTAAAAATTGCATTGTCACAAGTAGGACTAATAAGCAGTGCAAATGAAGCTTATATATATAATAACTGTAATGAGGAAGTCAAAAAGTATTTATGTCCGGTTAAGGAGTATGGGACGGGCTGGATAATCATGAAGAAGGTGGACACGAAAGTGCCGTTTGCAATCAATGAATATACGAAACTGATTAAGTTGGAATTAAAATTCCTGAGGCACGGTATTATCCCAATAGATTTGCGTTTAGATAACGTCGGATATAACGAGAATGATGAAATGGTCGTCATTGATTACGGTCTATTCACCATGGATCTTAAAAGCCCCGTGCTGCGATGGCTTGTTTGATGAGGTGTCTCCAAAGAAAATATAAAATTGATTTACAATGAGGTGATTAGGCGAAGCGGTGAATCTTGTGCTCTCTTGATTTTATCGAATTGTCTAAATGAAACAAGCATGTTACGAAGGGCTTTTTTGTGCAACATGCTTTTTTTATGGTTTAAAGGATCATAACTGATGAAACAACGCTTGCCACTTTTTTATCATTTTGAAATAAATCTGCAAGTACATAAGCTGTTTTTTTTCCGATTCGGTCTACTTTTGCTTCAACTTGTACGTCTCCTAATCTTACTGGTCGATGAAAGGTAGTATGTAAATCAATGGATGCAAAGGATTGTCCAATGCTTAATTTAGATGATATCGCATAAGCCATCATAATATCTGCTGCAGAAGTGACAAATCCACCCATTGCTACACCAATTCCGTTAATGAACTTTTCATCTACTTTCCATACACCCCTCGCAATTCCATCCTGGGCATAATTTGCTTCAATCTGTAACGTTAGATCACAATTCGGAGGTTGTTTCCCCTCTGTAATAACCTGTAAAAGCTCGTTTCCTTTGGATGGTTCCCCCATTAAAATACCCCCTAGAATAAGTTGAAACTACAGAATATTCTAACATATATCTTGGTATCAATGAAGTTATTGATTTACAAATAAAGTAATTAGAGATTCGAACCAATAAATGTAATTTGGTGGTGGATTTGATTTCCACTCTAGGCACTCGCTTTCCGCGGGCGGTCTGTGGAGCCTACTCGGCTTCCGCCTGCAGGGTCTCCCCTAGACACGTTTTGCCCGCAGGAGTCTCGTACCTTCCGTTCCAATCAACTTTGTTTTATTTAGAATCCTTTTGTCTACAAACTAGATAATTTTTGTTTGCCGATTGTCTTTTTTTGGGGTTTATAAATTGGGAACGGTGATTTCCACTTCAGGCACTCGCTTTCCGCGGGCGGGCGGGAGCCTCCTCGGCGAGCCTGCGGGGTCTCCCATGCCACGCTTTTCCCGCAGGAGTCACGTACCTTTCGTTCCAATCAACTTTGTTTTATTTAGAATCCTTTTGTCTACAAACTAGATGATTTTTGTTTGCCGATAGTCTTTTTTTTAGGTTTATAAATTGGGAACGTTGATTTCCACTTCAGGCACTCGCTTTCCGCGGGCGGGCGGGAGCCTCCTCGGCGAGCCTGCGGGGTCTCCCATGCCACGCTTTTCCCGCAGGAGTCACGTACCTTTCGTTCCAATCAACTTTGTTTTATTTAGATAGAATCCTTTTGTCTACAAACTAGATAATTTTTGTTTGCCGACAGTCTTTTTTTGTGGGTTTATAAAATGGGAACGTTGATTTCCACTTCAGGCACTCGCTTTCCGCGGGCGGGCGGGAGCCTCCTCGGCGAGCCTTCGGGGTCTCCCATGCCACGCTTTTCCCGCAGGAGTCACGTACCTTCCGTTCCAATCAACTGTGTGTTTTAAAAGAAAAAACTGTAGGCAGGTCTCATCACGAACCATGTTTAAGATCTGTTTATATTTCATGTTTTTTCCTGTACTCCTTAATGGATGGAAGAAATTTACGATACTCCTTTCGAAAAACTGGTTAGCTTATATTCCACAAGCGCTTGTGCCGAGGAGGCTTGGCAGGCAGTCGGCGGAAAGGGAGCGGATTTCTTGAATTAGCTGGAATGTTTTCTAGAAAAAACTACAGTCTGAGCTTACACCGAATTATGTTTGAGACCAGTTTATCCTTTAAGTTTTTTTCACCTATATTCCTCATTGGATGGAAGAAAATTGCGACACTCCTGCCGAAATACTGTCTAGCCTAGAGCCCACAGGCGCTCGTGCCGAGGAGGCTTGGCAGCAGTCGGCGGAAAGGGAGCTGATTTCTGGAATCACCGGGAATATTATTTTATAAAAAGCCGTAGGGAAGTTGAAGTTAATAATTATCAAAAAAATCAAAAACTTCTTCTTTTTCTAATTAAATTGTGATAGTGTATAAAAAATAGAAGTATTACCTTCATCATAATTTCAAAAAGAAGTATTTGATTCATCAGAGAGGAGTGATATGGTGGAACATCTTCCATTTAAATTATTAGTAAAAGAAAAATTTGACCATTTATCCGCAGGTCAAAAAAAAGTTGCCGCTTATCTGATTGAAAATTTGGATGAAGCCGCCTTTAAAACGGCATTTCAAATTGGTAGGGAAGCGGAGGTTAGTGAAACAACGGTCATTCGGTTTTCGTATTCTTTGGGGTTTGAAGGGTTTAGTAAAATGCAGTCGAGGATTCAAAAACAGCTGCTGCACCAAAATCAAATAGACTTATCCAATACTGATTCCATTCTCCGCATTGATGACAAGCAAGATCCCTTTACAAAAGTGATAGAAAACGAAGTACATATTTTAAGACATCTATTAGATCATACGAACGTTCAGGATATATGGAAAGCAGTCGATGTTCTGATCCAGGCTGACCAAATATTGATTGCTGGGCATCGGATTTCCCATGCCGCCGCCTATTGGTTCTCCTATACGCTAAGTTCATTAAGGGAAAATGTAAGTTTATGTTCTCCTACTGGAGACTTCTATGAAAAGTTTTGTAATCTCACAAATAAGTCTGCATTAGTTGTTTTTTCCTTTCCCAGATATGCAAATGAAACATTAAAAGTTGCTGAGTGTGCCAAAGAACAAGGAGTTTGTTTAATTTCAGTTACAGACCGCCTTCTGTCACCAGTTGGACGCATCTCCGATATTTCACTGACAACTGAAGAAAACGCAGAAACCGGAACCAATTCAATCGCTTCCGTTATTAGCTTATTGGACTTGGTCATTGCAGGCATCCATCAAAAAGACGAAAAACGGATTTATACCCATCAGCAAAAATTAGAAAGGCTATATTCAAGTTATGAGGTGTTTAATGAATGAGTTTTTAATAAAGTTAGAATTCATGTAAAGGAGGAGGTGCAACATTATGGACCCGATTCAATATATTGATCACCATCAAGAATCATTGATGAAGTCCTACCATGACTTGCATTCTTTGGCTGAGCCAAGCTGGCAGGAAGAAAGAACGTCTTGCTATATTTTAAAATGTCTTAGGGAAGCGGGCATAACCGTAAAAACATTTCACGGCCATTATGGAATCATTGCCGAGATCCCAGGCATTTCAAAAAAGGTTGTAGCATTAAGGGCTGATATGGATGCACTTGTTCAGGAAGTGGATGGAGTTGTTAAGGCCAATCATTCATGTGGACACGACGCACATAGCACAATGGTTTTATATACAGCGTTGGGCATTGCCTCCAGCGGAATTCGGCCTAAGCACACTCTCCGATTTATATTTCAGCCTGCAGAAGAAAAAGGGGAAGGCGCTCTTCAAATGATCAATGATGGCGCGTTGGAGAATGTTACATATTTATTCGGGGTACATGTAAGACCAAGTATGGAGGTTCCTTATATGAAGGCTTCCCCCGTCATTGTCCATGGCTCAGCCGAAACAATAAGGGGTACAATCAAAGGCCTTCAGGCGCATGCATCCCGGCCGCAAGATGGAATAAATGTAATTGAGGCAGCAGCTTTGCTTGTCCAAAAATTACAGCAGATTAATCTGGAAACCGAATTTCCTTATTCCATCAAAATGACTCAATTTGAAACAAACAATAAAGCATCAAACGTCATCCCGGAAACAGCTGTCTTTGCTATTGATGCTAGAGCACAGTCAAATGATGTAATGAATGAATTAAATCGCTTAACAAAGGAAGCTTTTGAACAGTCAATGGAACAAACTGAAACATCGATTTCCTGGTCTGCGGAAGAATTTGTCCCAGCTGCGACCTTGAATGAAAAGGCGATAAAGCTGGCTGAGGCCGCAATTAGAGATATCCTAGGGATGGAAAATGTCGTTCCAGTCTGTGTTTCTCAAGGAGGCGAGGATTTTCATTTTTATACTGCCGAAAATCCTGATATAACAGCAACCATGATAGGGTTAGGCTGCGATCTAACGCCTGGTCTGCACCATCCGGATATGAAGTTTAATTTACAAGCACTTATTTATGGAACGAAAATTTTAATTAACACAGTCATGATGGCGGCAGAAGAGTAAAATTTGTTACTTAAAAAATTAATGAAGGGGTGTTTTATGGAAAATACGGCACAAACATCACAAACCGGGGGCCAAACAGCAGCTGATGAAAAACAACTGGAGCGAAAACTCAAACCAAGGCATCTATCGATGATTGCAATCGGCGGCACCATTGGAACAGGACTATTTTTGGCAAGCGGTTCCATTATTCATACTGCGGGTCCTGGAGGAGCTGTGGCTGCTTATATAATTGCCGGGATCATGGTTTACTTTCTGATGACAAGCTTAGCCGAAATGGCTGCCCTTATTCCTATTACAGGTTCTTTTAGTACCTATACATCAAGGTTTGTCGATCCTGCATTGGGATTTGCGATCGGATGGAACTATTGGTATAACAATGCAATCGTAGTCGCACTGGAATTAGCGGCTTCCTCCCTGATAATGAAATATTGGCTTCCTTCCGTTCCGGGCATCATTTGGAGCGCATTATTTCTTGCACTCATATTTGGCCTTAATATTTTATCGGTAAAAGGGTATGGAGAATCAGAATTCTGGTTTGCCATTATAAAGGTTTTGACGATTATCATTTTTATTGCAGTAGGTTTATTAATGATTGTTGGAATCATGGGAGGGGATGCCGTTGGTTTTGAAAATATCACCAAAGGGGAGGCACCGTTTAAAGGAGGCTTTTTATCTATTATAAGTGTCTTTATGGTGGTGGGATTTGCCTTTCAAGGTACCGAGTTAGTAGGAATTGCGGCCGGCGAGAGTGAAAACCCGAGAAAAAATATACCAAAGGCCATTAAGCAAATCTTCTGGAGACTGCTCTTGTTTTATGTATTGGCGATAATTGTGATTGGATTTTTAATAAGCTATAATGATCCGCGTTTGTTAAGCTCGGATATTGAAGATATTGCGGTAAGTCCCTTCACTCTAGTTTTTCAAAACGCTGGGCTTGCCATCGCTGCCTCCGTTATGAATGTGGTCATTCTTACTTCCGTTCTTTCTGCAGGCAATTCGGCCATGTACGGAGCTTCTCGGGTGCTTTGGGTGCTGGCGAAAGAAGGCAAAGCCCCTTCGTTTCTAAAAAAAGTGAATTCAGGCGGCATTCCAGTAAACGCTGTGTACTTTTCCACCATCGTTGGGATGGCAGCTTTCCTGACCTCTCTTTTCGGTGAAGGCACGATTTATACTTGGCTATTGAATGCTGCAGGATTATCCGGTTTTTTATCCTGGTTAGGAATTTCGATTACACATTATCGTTTCCGGAAGGCATATATTGCACAAGGTAGAGATTTGAAAGATTTGCCTTATGTATCAAAATGGTATCCATTCGGTCCGATATTAGCGACACTTTTATGTGTGACGGCAATCCTGGGACAAAATTACTCTGCATTTTTCGGTCCTGAGATTGATTGGTATGGAATTTTAATTTCCTATATCGGGCTTCCTTTATTTTTCCTGGCTTTTCTAGGATATAAAATCGTAAAGAGAACAAAAATGACTCCATTGCAGGAGGCCGATTTCAGTAAAGTGGAATAACCTCTTTCTTTAAAAAAGCAGGAAAGCATTTCTTATTAAGAAAGACCATTTACATGATAGCTCCAGTGCCTCGTAACGACATGCCGTCAGCTGTGGACTACCTTGTCATCTTATGTTGTAAATAAGGGCACTTATGCTATACCAAGGAGGTTGACCATGACAAAATTACAGGAAATTGTAATTCGTTCTATTCATGGAATTGAAGAACTAGAGGACGTAAGAAAGCTAGAGTCCAGCATTTGGGGAGAAACCGACTCAATCCCCACACACCAAACCCTGACAGCCGTGAAAAACGGCGGTTTGGTTATAGGAGCTTATTGCGAAGGAAAGCTGATTGGATTTCAATACAGCTTTCCGGGATTCAATGGGCAATCAGCCTATCTTTGTTCACATATACTAGGCATAGATGAGCAATTTCGCAACAAAGGTATAGGCGAGAAGTTAAAGTTAGCGCAACGTGAGGAAGCGCTAAAGCTTGGCTATTCGCTTATTACATGGACATACGATCCTTTGGAAAGTGTTAATGGGTATTTAAATATAGCCAAGCTCGGTGGGGTATGCTCCACATATATAGCAAACTGCTATGGTGAAATGGAAGATCTTTTAAACAGCGGAATTCCTTCTGACCGCTTTCTTGTCGAATGGCATATTGATAAAAAAGAAACAACGGATTCTAGTGGAGGGGGAATGCCGCTGGACTTCATGATGGAAAACTCGCTTATTCAATGGGATACCATTGAAAAGGGATTGCCTGTTCCATCGTTCACTCGCCCGCTGCCTGAGCATGAATGTGAAACAGCTTTCGTGGCCATTCCAAAGGACTTCCGAACAATAAGAGTCACGAATATTCAGGCGGCCAATGAATGGCGGATGAAAACCAGGGACATTTTTACCGGATTATTTCAGCAAGGATGGCAGGTAACAGATTTTATGAAGAATTCCATGACGGAAATTCCCGTTCAGTTTTATGTGCTATCAAGGAAGTGAACTAGGAAGAATATATATAATGTTTAGTGATTTCAGGCTGTGTAAGCCTATTAATAAAAAATTTGTAAGACTGTGTCCATTAACAGTTTTATCACAAAAGGAGAATTTCTAAGTGAAAATTAAACAAGTTATTCTAAGGCATCTTAAGCTAGACTTGCTCGAACCTTTTACAACTAGCTTTGGGACGGAATACGATAGGGATTTTATCCTTGTGGAAGCCATAAGCGAGGATGGCATTTCCGGTTGGGCTGAATCGGTTGCGATGCTCGACCCCCTGTATAATGAAGAGACCTTAAAAACAAACTGGCATATACTAGAAGACTATCTAATTCCAATAATCCTAAAAAATGAAATCAAGCATCCTGATGAAATTTCCGAAAAATATTTCACCCATATTCGCGGAAATTATATGGCAAAAGCCGCTTTAGAGGGTGCCGTTTGGGATTTGTATGCTAAAAAGAAAGGTGCTTCTCTTTCAAATGTGTTAGGTGGAACAAAAAAGAAAATTGAAGTGGGGGTAAGCATCGGCATAAAGGATTCGATCGATTCGACCCTGGATATAATTGAAGCCCGTCTCGGTGAAGGCTATAAACGTTTTAAACTAAAAATCAAACCGGGCTGGGATGTTGAATTAATAGACAAGGTACGAAAAGTATATCCTGAAATCCCGCTCATGGCCGATGCAAATTCAGCTTATACCTTAAAAGATATAGACCGGTTATCCGCCTTGGATGATTTTAATTTAATGATGATTGAGCAGCCTCTTGCCTATAATGATATCATTGACCATGCAGATTTACAGTCAAGGTTAAAAACCCCTATTTGCCTGGATGAAAGCATACACTCATTAGAAGATGCCAGGAAAGCTATTAAATTGGGCAGCTGTAAAATTATTAATATCAAGATTGGCCGTGTCGGAGGTTTGACTGAATCTAAGAAAATCCATGATTTATGCCTAGAACATGGCATTCCGCTTTGGTGTGGGGGGATGCTGGAATCAGGCATTGGAAGAGCTCATAATATTGCAATCACTTCACTGCCGAACTTCACTCTTCCCGGTGATACCGCAGCTTCCTCCCTCTATTGGGTAGAAGATATCACTGACCCTGAAGTTACAGTGGAAAACGGAATGATCAGTGTTCCAGAATTGCCTGGAATCGGCTATGAACCAAGCATGGAAAAAATCAATAAGTATACTATACACAGTCAAATCTATCATTTAAGTGAAAATGTTGCTAGAAACGCCTAGAGTGCTACTAGATTATATAAAGGCATGATTCCCGAAAAAGGGAGCATGCCTTTTTTATTTATAATCCATTTTCCATTTAAAATATATTGTAATTCGACTTTGTGCCATGTATGGTGTTATGAAATGCAGATTAGCTTTTCTTATATCCTTTAAAAAGTTATCATAATAGAGTCTTTATACATTGTATATATACACATTTATGATACAAAACTGCATGTATAGAAAAAAGGGGTGAGGCGATGCGAAATTTACATACTATCTGTGCCGTAATAACCGTCTACCTTTTCTTTTTTAGCTGTTTCTTTCCTTCAGCAGTCCATTCGGAAGCCCAAAAAGTGATACGGGTTGCTGGGGATAATAACTTTCCACCTTTTGAATACTTGAGCGATTCTGGTGTTTATACCGGTTTTAATGTGGATATAATGAACGCCATTTCTATCGAGACTGGCATTAGGTTCGAATACTATCCCATGCCGTGGAACGAGGCTGTACAAGCTATGCGCTCTGGAAAAGTGGATGCGATTCAAGGCATGAAGTACAACCAAGAACGTGAAGGGATTTATGATTTTTCAGCTCCGTATTTCACAAGTTCACAAGGGATTTTTGTGTTGAAAGATAATATGTTTATCCGAAAAATCGAAGATCTTAAAGGCCGGAAAGTAGCTGTACAAAAAGGAGATGTTGCAAGCGGCCTATTAAGTAAAGTCGACCGTTTGAAATTGGTGGAAACTAATAATCAACAAGAAGCCGTTCAGTCGCTGATCGACGGTAAAGTGGATGCTTTCATTGGAAATCGGATTACGGGTCAATATTTTCTGCAGAAAAATGAGCAGCAATCACTCATTAAGATTGTCGGTGAGCCACTTGGCACCACAAAATATGCTGTAGCCGTGATGCCGAAAAATAAAGAGTTGCTGACACTATTCAATCAGGCAATTTCTCAAATCAAGAAAGATGGAACGTATGAAAAGATAGAGAAAAAGTGGTTCGGCGAATATATCCTGCCAAATACTCAACGGCTACGTAAAACGCTGTTGTATTTGGAAATTGGTCTTATTCTTACCTTCATTGTGATTTCTCTCATCTTATGGTGGAATCTCAGCCTTAAACGAGAAGTGGCTAAGCGAACCGAGCAAATTGAGCACGTGAATAAAGACTTGGAAGAGAAGATGCTGCTTCTTGAGGAAAACATCAACTTTCAGCAGCAAGTATTAAACAGTGCCTACAGTTCGCTTATTACACTGAATCAGCAAGGTCTTGTATCGATGATTAATGTTAGGGCCATGGAATATTTGGGGGTGGACGGTAATGTTGTTGGAAAACGTTTTCAGGATCTGCCAACTGCCCATTTCATCCCGGAAAAGGAAATTAAGGCTGCATTAGAGAAAAAGAGAGTTTTCTTGCAAAAGGAAACGGTATGGTCTCATTATGCGGGCAAAAAAAGGCATATAACTTACAGCATGTATCCAATTCAGACTATTGGGGGAGAAAGTGTAGGTGCGGTATTGAATTTTTTCGATAGTACGGAACAAAAACAACTGGAGAGAAAAGTGGCTCAGGATGACCGATTGCGTTCATTGGGTCAACTCGTGGCGGGTATCGCTCATGAAATAAGAAATCCGTTAACATCGATCCTTACCTATACGCAATTGCTGCCGAAAAAATTTGCAAGCGCAGATTTTCGAACGTTCTTTTCCGAACAGGTCACTAGTGAAATTACCCGACTTAATACATTGGTTAACGATTTGCTCGATTATGCCCGCCCTAAAAAATCAGAGCCTGTCACATTTTCGCTGAATGAGGCCATGGCAGGGATTGAGCTATTGCTTAAGCCGAAAATCAAAGAAAAAAACCTGAGCATTGTTCGAGAGTTCGCTGGAGACATTCAGGCAACTGCAGATACACAGCAGATCAAACAAGTACTGGTGAACGTCATTCTCAATGCCATACAGGCGTCCAATACAGGGGGAACCCTTATTTTTCGGGCATATTATCGGGATATGTTCACCGTCGTTGAAATCGAGGATGAAGGGATCGGCATTTCGGAAGAAGACATTGATAAGATCTTTGAACCGTTTTACACCAGGAAACCCAACGGGGTCGGGCTAGGGCTTTCTATTACGTATCAGCTTGTCAAAGAAAACGATGGCATTATCGAGACAAGAAGTGAAGTAGGAAAGGGAACAGTAGTGACCATTTGTATACAGCATTCATACAGAAAGGATGAAGACGATGTACGATATCATGATTATTGATGATGAGCCAACCATTTGTCAGTCACTTACGTTTGCATTGGAAGACCAGTATCACGTTTATTCGTTTACAGACCCACGTGAAGCGCTTCCGCTTTTCGAAAGAGCAGAAATCGCCATCGTTTTGCTGGATTTAAAAATCGGGGGATATAATGGAATGGAAGTGTTAGAAGAAATCAAACGCCTCTCCCCCTCGACTGTTGTCATTATGATGACGGCCTACGGCACCATTCCTTCTTCCGTGGAAGCAATGCGTAAGGGTGCGTTTTCATATGCGACAAAGCCGCTTCATATTGATGAATTGGAAGTGCTGATGCAAAAAGCAGAAGAAGTGTACACCCTTCAGTCCAAAGTGAAATGGCTGAGTGAAGAATTGGATAAGGTGGCAGGTGTGAACGGCCTCATTGGTGAAAGCTTGGCCATGCGCAAAATATTCTCCCTCATCGAAAAAGTGAAGGATATCGATTCCAACATTCTCATAGAAGGGGAAAGTGGAACCGGTAAAGAAGTCGTCGCCAGAACCATCCATAATCAAAGCAAGCGCAGAAACAAAAAGTTTCAGGCTATTAATTGTGCCGCCATTCCGACTCACCTGTTGGAATCAGAATTATTTGGATATGAAAAGGGCGCATTTACAGGGGCGACACAGCGAAAATATGGACTTTTTGTGCTGGCGGAAGGAGGTACAATATTTCTTGACGAAATCGGTGAGATGGATTTGGCGCTGCAGGGGAAAATTTTGCGTGTTCTACAAGAGAGAAAGGTAATGCCCGTTGGCGGGATAGAAGAAGTCAGCATCGATGTCCGGATCATTGCAGCGACAAACAGAGACTTGGTTAAAGAAGTAAAAGAGAATAGATTTCGTGAAGATTTATATTACAGATTAAATGTGATTCCGATTCACCTTCCGGCTTTACGTGAACGAAAAGAGGATATTCCTTTGCTGTTGGAATTTTTCATTGCAAAAATCGGTGATCGAATGGGAAAACCTGTAGAAGGAATTTCCCATGAAGCGTTACAGCTTTTACAGCAATATGACTTTCCAGGAAATATTCGTGAACTGCAGAACGTGATTGAAAGAGCAATAGCGCTTACGAATGATTCTTACATACAGAAAGACGATTTACCTTCCGACATCCAAAAAAGCTCGCGCCCATTTTTCGGGAATACCCTAATCCCCGTATATGTCGGCGAACCGCTTGAAGATATCGAAAAAAGAGTGATTCTTCATAACCTTGCCGCTTTTAACGGTCATCAAAGGAAGACAGCGCAAACAATTGGCATCGGGGAGAGGACATTGCGGGACAAGTTGAAGAAATATCGGGAAGAAAAGTAGGCGGAAATTGCCGAGCGGCAATTTTCGCCTACTTTTTATTTTGAAAAAATCTGAATTTTCCACTGTTTTTAAGACAATGGACCTGGCATGAAACTTGCTTAATAAAATTGTAGTAAAACCATTAAGCAGAATGGAGGGAACATAGATATACAACATAATGGTCTACAGAGCTGGACTGGAAGTTACAGTGCGGCGAAAGCGGGGATGTGCAAAATGCATCAGGTAGGATAAGTCGATGGTCTATCCAAATTTACCGAAAACAAAAGGACAAGCTATCGCACCATACCTTTTATAACAGTACAACCTGAAATTCATGGCGATTGCAAATATGAAGTATTTTTATTCATGGGGAGGAAAAATAAATGTATGCGTTACCAAATATGGATTTATGGAAAGGCAGAACAGATAGTCTAATAGATAAAGATGAATTTAGAATTCATCAAATAGTTAAAGATAATCAAACAACATCAGTAAATAATACATGTGGAATAATAGGGTTCTCTTGTGAAGAAGGTGTACGCAGGAATAAAGGAAGACTTGGAAGCAAAGAAGCTCCCAATGAAATACGTAAATCCTTATCATCTCTATCTTGGCACGGACAATCAGCAGATAGCTTAGTTGATTTCGGAAATATCATTTGTGAAAATCAACAGTTAGAAGCAGCTCAAGCTGAATTGGGAAGTCACGTCGAGAAAATATTATCTAAGAATATGTTTCCTGTTATTTTGGGGGGCGGACATGAAACCTTTTATGGTCATTATCTAGGAATTAGGTCGAGTGTTGGACCCAATGCCAAAATAGGCATTCTTAACATTGATGCTCATTTTGACTTACGCTCTTATGAAGATATAACTTCTTCTGGAACGATGTTTAAACAAATATTAGATAATGATCATCAAGCTAGTTATTTGCCAATTGGCATTCAACGTTATGGAAATACAAAAAAATTATTTGACACTGCAACTACACTTGGTTGCTCTTGGATATTGGAAGAAGAATTAGTAGATGAAAATTCTGAAGAAAATGAAAATAAAATTCTGAATTTTATAAATCAGCATGATTATATTATATTAACACTTTGTATGGATGTAATAAACGCTTCTGAAGCACCGGGTGTTAGTGCCCCTTCCTCATTTGGTCTTTCAGGAAAAATGGTTAGGCAATTAATTCGTAAGATTACTTCACATACGAAAACTATTTCATTTGATATCTGTGAAGTGAATCCATCATTAGATTGTGATAATCGCACTGTAAAACTAGCTGCAAACCTAATAAATGAAGTATTCATGTGTGTGGAGAGGAGATAAGCAATATGAACATCGAGATTAATCAAACAATCACTATTTTTTTAGCGATACTGCTTTTAGCACTAGGCGGGATTATCGTTAAGAATGTCAAATTATTTAGACACTTTTGTATCCCTGCACCCGTTGTTGGGGGATTACTTTTTGCAATCGTCGCTACAAGTCTTAAAACCTTTTTAAACATGACCATCTCATTGGATACGACACTCCAGGGTTTATTCATGTTAACATTTTTTACGTCCGTTGGATTGGGTGCCAGTTTCCAATTAGTGAAAGTCGGCGGTAAATTATTATTAATATATTGGTTGTTATGTGGGTTTCTGGCATTTGCTCAAAATTTAATCGGAATTTCTTTAGCGCCCGTTTTTGGGATTGATCCATTGATTGGCATGATGGCAGGAGCAATTTCCATGGAAGGCGGCATAGGTGCAGCTACAGCATTTGGCGGTACAATTGAATCGCTTGGCATTCAATCTGCCCAAGCAATTGGAATAGCAGCCGCTACATTAGGATTAGTGTTTGGTGGATTAGTTGGAGGTCCCACTGTAAAGTATTTAATTAATAAGCACAAATTAACACCAAGTAAAGAGGATATTGAAATTCAAGAAAAGAAAGAAATGGAAGACAAAATAGAATTAAATGTAGCTTCATTTATGAAACAAGTGTTAATACTGACATTTTGTATGGCATTAGGTTCATATCTAGGAGAGTTATTTTCGGCAAAGACAGGTTATGTTTTACCGAACTATGTTGGAGCAATGATAGTGGCTGTAATAGTTCGGAATATTTTAGATAAAATAAACGGAAAAATTATCGAAATGCCAAGTATTAATTTTATTGGAGATATCACTTTAGGTATTTTCTTATCTATGGCATTAATGAGTATAAAATTATGGGAAGTTGCTGACCTTGCTTTACCAATTATTTTAATTGTGGTTATACAAGTAATTTTCATTATCCTTTTAAGTATATTCATCATGTTTCGCTTTCTTGGCAAAAACTACGATGCGGCAGTTATGGTTGGCGGTTTCATCGGACATGGTATAGGGGCTACACCGAATGCTATGGCAAATATGTCAACAATCACTGCGAAATATGGACCTTCAAGTAAAGCATATTTAATCGTTCCGATAGTCGGTGCATTTCTTATTGATGTTTTTGCCATGCCTATCATCATAATAAGTATTAATCTATTTAAATGATGATTTGCCATTAATTAAGGCATCAAAGAGTGGCTTTACTATAAATCCCGTCTTGGTAAATAAATGGATTAAAATAAAGTGTTACCGAATGTTTTTGGGAATGCCAAAACATTCGGTATTGATTTTTTTATTCCGAAATTGCCCATATAGTAGGTTATCACAATGGTTTTTCTGTATGATTATTAATGCACCGGAAACCTATCAATTTCAAGTAGACATCAGCAACCATAGGTGTATCGTATCAGATCCTGATTTAGGTACGAATGCTGCTGCGATGATCAGAGTTCAGTAGAATTAAGCTCTCTTATGCATCTCTGTTAATGATATCCACCCTGGCCTAAATTGAATTGTACTGAAAAAATGTAATAATTAAAGGGGAGAAAATCATTGTCATTTTCACTAAAAATAATAAAGAAAAGTGAACAAATAACCAGTTTTTGGTCAGGTGGTAAAACAACTCAACTAGCCATTTATCCTGAAGAAGCTGATTACTCGAAGCGTGATTTCAAATGGCGGATAAGCACAGCAGAAGTCGAGGTGGACGAATCCTTATTTACTCACCTTCCAGGCATTCAGAGAATCATCATGATCCTTGATGGTGAAATGTCGCTGCAACATCAGGGAAAGCCCAGTGTGCATTTAAGCCCATTTGAACAGGATCGGTTTGATGGAGGCTGGACAACCCGCAGTATTGGGAAGGTCACTGACTTTAACTTGATGTTAGCGGAAGGATGTGAAGGTGATATCAGCACGATTCATATGAATGATGGAACCCATGCGGAAGTGCTGGATAATCGGGATTCTTCGAAAAGAACCGACGCCTTCTATTGTTTTAAAGGAAGGAGTAGAATGAATATTGATGAAAAAGAGACAATTGTTTTAGAGCAAGGCGACTTAATCACCTTAAACAGAGAACATACCTCCAACAATTTAAATATAAAGTTATCAAATCACGATGACGACTCTACTGTAACAATTATTAAGGTACGTATTTTATATTGATAGAGAGTTTCTGGGTTGCCAAAGCATCCTTCTCCTATATAAATCCGAGTCCATTGAGCCGCAATTTACTTAATGATATTTTTTATTAATTAACAGAAATGTCCTTTGTCGGCTAAGTTTGTATCAAAAAGGGTTCTGTCTGAAGCTTTAAACATAGTTGATTGGAGCGGGGTGTGCGAGACTCCTGCGGGAATAGCGAGTTCAAGGGGAGACCCCACAGGGCAAGTGCGCCGAGGGTGGACCGCTCTCGGAAAGCGAGTGCCCTACGTTCCAATCAAATTTGTACAAGCCAAAAAAAACTGTAGACAAACTCGATTTTCATCGAGTTTGTCTACAGTCTGAGCCGTCAATAGACGGCTTTTTCTTTTTGGTATTTAAAGGAGATAAAGTGTCTGTTTTAAGATTAAAATTATTTTGATATATCCAATCCTTTAATTGTTCGAGAATATTTAGTTTTTGAAATCGAAAATAAAACACTTACATTTCCTATTATCTGTGTATAAATACCTGAAAATATGAAATTATATTTAAATTCAAATGATTCAGTGTTATTATTTTATAAGAATATTCAAACTATTAAATGAGAAGGTGAGGGAACTCATATGTCACAGATGTTGGCTTTGGTTATCGTAATTCTGATTTTATTTGTAGGAGACATAGTGGCGGTTCGAACAAAAGCCTGGGTACCTTCCGTTTTCATTTCGGCGATCCTATTTCTATGTGGTTATTGGACATTCTTCCCGCAAGACATCGTTTCAATAGCAGGTGTTCCACCGGTAGTGGCAACCATGATGATGTACTTATTGATCACAAATATGGGGACATTGCTTTCAATAAGGGAATTGGTGAATCAATGGAAGACGATTGTCATCTCCTTATCTGGTATTCTTGGCATTGTTGCACTATTATTCGGAATTGGCATCTTTATTTTTGATCTGCAAACTGTCCTTGTAGCGGTTCCACCTTTAGTGGGAGGTATGGTTTCTTCAATAATCATGTCAGAAGGAGCGGCAGATGCAGGACTTACGAGCTTGTCCGTTTTTGCCATTGTTATTTATGTAATGCAAGGCTTCGCTGGATATCCTTTAACTTCAATTGTCTTGAAGAAAGAAGGGAAGAAGCTTTTGGTGCAATACCGCAATGGAAAGTTAACGGTAAAAAAGGATGAAACTGCAGCCGCTGCAGAAGGCATGACGGAACTTAGGCTGTTTAAGAAACTTCCTGAAAAATATAATACGGAGTATTTCAAATTTTTAAGACTTGCAGTTGTTGCTTTACTTGCTTACCTTGTTTCGAGTGGATTAGAGCCGATTATATCTATAAATGCATTTGTTCTTTGCTTACTATTCGGGGTTATCGGAAAAAGTATCGGTTTCTTGGAAAGACAGACACTGCAAAAAGCAAATGGATTTGGATTTGCCATCATGGCCCTTATGCTTTTCGTCTTTGATGGATTGAAAAATGCAACACCAAGTATGATGATGGAGATTCTTTACCCACTTGTTGTTTGCATTATCTTAGCTGTGATAGGGATGTATATATTCTCATTCATAGCAGGGAAATTGTTAAAAGTCAGCAAAGAAATGGCCTTTGCTGTATCTTTAACAGCATTATACGGATTTCCAGCTGATTACATTATCACCAATGAAGTCGTCAATTCATTAACAAAAGATGAATATGAAAAAGAAGCATTGCTAAGCCATATGCTGCCGCCGATGCTTGTTGGCGGATTTATATCGGTAACAATCGTATCGGTTATTTTGGCAGGAATATTCGTACAATTCTTGTAAAATAGGAGGGATTCCAAGTGAGTCTTAGCGAACGTATAGAAAAGCAAATAAATGATTTGAAAGAATTTACATCAACACCCGGAGAAGGGACTACCCGGCTTACGTATAGCAAGGAAGACTTGCTTACACGTAATTATATAAAAAATAAAATGATGGAATATGGCCTGTCAGTAAAGGAAGATGGATTTGGAAATATTTTTGGAAGGCTTGAGGGTACTTTAAAAGATGCACCAAGCGTTCTGTTAGGTTCACATTTTGATTCCGTACCAAATGGCGGTGCGTATGACGGACCAGCCGGTGTAATTGTCGCACTGGAAGTGGCTGCCCTATTTGCAGAAAATCAATTAACACCTAAATATCCATTGGAAATCGTTGCCCTGATTGAAGAAGAAGGAGCTCGTTTTGGCGGAGGGCTAATGGGGTCGAGAGGAATAGTGGGAACGCTTAGTGAGGAAAGTTTTAAAAATTTAAAGGATAAAGATGGTATCACAACCATTGAAGCGATGTCAAAAGTTGGACTGGATTTCTCTCTTCCGAAAAGAAGAAATCCCAATAGCATTAAAGCATTTCTCGAATTGCATATAGAACAAGGACCAATCCTTGAAGAGAAGAATATCCCCATTGGTGTTGTAGAAGCTATTGTTGGTTTAACTCAATTTGAAGTAACCATTGAAGGAAAGGCAGGACATGCAGGCACTACCCCAATGGATCGCCGTACGGACGCATTGGTTACTGCCGCTCAAATTATTTCTCAATTACCGAGCTTTGCAATTGAGGAAGGAGAAGGAACGGTTATAACGACAGGGCGACTAGATGTTTTACCAAATGGAGCAAACGTCATACCGAATAAAGTGGTATTTTCGGTAGATATCCGATCAAGCAAGGAAGAACATATTAACAATGTCATCAGGCGGATGAAAGAATTAATCGAATCCTATCAGGTACAGGGGATCCATACAACGGCAGAACAGCTGTTGTATATGCCGCCAAAGATATTGAGTAATGAGATTAAGGATTTATTAAAAGATAAAAGTTCTGATTTGGAAATTCCATACTGTTCCATTGATAGTGGTGCAGGTCATGATGCGATGGTTTTTTCCGATGTGACTGATGTGGGCATGCTTTTTGTTCCAAGTAAAGCAGGACTAAGTCATTGTCCAGAGGAATGGTCTGATGCACGTCATTTGGCAAATGGAGTGCAAATATTTTACGAAGTGGCTAAATGTTTAACGGAGGTAGAATAAGAATGATTAATCAAACGATAAAAGAAGCGATTCAAAATTATAGTGATGAATTAACAGAAATACGTAGAAAACTTCATAGCGAACCTGAGTTATCATGGGAAGAAGAAAATACAACTGCCTTTGTTTGTGACTACCTTGAAAAATTAGGAATTACTTATCGAAAAGCAGAACCAACAGGTGTCATTGGAGAAATTAAAGGCGGTAAGGCTGGAAAGACCGTCGCGTTAAGAGCAGATATGGACGCCCTTTCTGTAGAAGAACTAAATAAAGACTTGTCGTATGCTTCAAAGGAAGAAGGGAAAATGCATGCATGTGGTCATGATGCACACACTTCCATGCTATTAATTGCGGCGAAGGCACTAAACGAAATAAAAGAAGAATTACCTGGGAATGTGCGCTTAATATTTCAACCAGCCGAAGAAGTGGCAACAGGTGCAAGGGAAATGGTTAAACAGGGGGCCGTTGAAGGGGTTGATAATGTTTTTGGCATACATATTTGGTCGCAAATGCCAACAAACAAAGTCGCTTGCACTCAAGGACCTTCATTCGCTTCAGCAGATATCTTTACCGTAACGTTTAAAGGAAGAGGGGGACATGGTGCAATGCCGCAGGACTGTATCGATGCTACTATTATCGCCTCTTCATTTGTCATGAACGTACAGTCTGTCGTATCAAGAACGGTCGACCCCCAAAATCCCGCTGTTTTGACAGTCGGAAAAATGGTCGTCGGCACACGATTTAATGTCATTGCAGAAAACGCCGTCATTGAAGGGACTGTCCGTTGTTTTGATCCTAAAACACGTGACCATATTGAAAAGCAGCTCCAGATTTATGCTGAAAATGTTGCGAACATTTACGGTGCGACCGCAAAGGTTGATTACTACCGTGGCACGCAAGCTGTCATTAATGATGAATATAGTGCCAAATTAGTGCAAAAGGTGGCCTCACAAGCGTTTGGCGAAGACGCAATATATAATGAAAAGCCAACAATGGGGGGAGAAGACTTTAGCTTCTATTTAGATGAAGTACCCGGAAGCTTCGCTTTAGTGGGATCAGGAAACCCTGAAAAGGATACGGAATGGGCGCATCATCACGGGAAATTCAACATCGACGAGGATGCGCTTGCTACCGGTTCAGAACTTTATGCCCAATATGCATGGGCATATTTACACGAATAACGGACTGAAAAGAAGAAGGATCTTGGGCAATTACAAAAAGTCTTTCAATGTCAAGGCCGCCAATTGGCGGCCTTCCGGCGTTAAGGGTTACATTTAACTACAAGGGCTTTGCATACAGTCAAAAAGGGAATGGATTTTACCATTCCTTTTTTTTCCATTAACAAGGAATGAAACAAAGGTATCTTATGTCGAAATTAAAATGAGAAAACAATTAATTACCACAAAAACTTAAAAAAACTTAAGATAATGCAGAATTTATTGCTATTAAAATTAAGTAGACTTATAATTAGATTTATAGGGTGACATCATGTAACTGGACCAGTGACTATTTCAACAGATATGAATGGATTGAAATTGTAAAAAATAAATCCAAAAACACCACTAGAAGAGATATGAAAGATTGGAAGGAAAGAGTAATTCCAATCAAATGCCGGGCTGGATGCCTCTTGTTCTCCAATGAAGTTTATAATCATGATCATCTTAAAATACGAACGTACTAGAGGAGGATTTCACAGGTGAATCAGGAAAAAGAAGGTTTGTCCCGCAGAAAGTTTATAGGTAACGTCTGTAAAATTGGAAGCGCTTCCGCTGTTCTCGGTGTCACGGACACGGTGGGATTATTTATGCCTGAGACGGCAAGTGCGGATGCTGAGAGGAAGGCTGCCCATAACACCAAAAAACCAGGAAAGAACAGTTCCTACATGTTGATGAATGTTAGATTGGAAAGTGGATACAAGTATAAAAATGGCCAGGTCGTCGCAACCGAAACCGTATTGAGGAACCTCCATATTGTAAAAGGCATCATTACCAGAATACTAGATATCAAGTCCCCTTATGGAAAAGGTGTCGATTGCTACGACGCGAAAGGCATGCTGCTACTTCCTTCTTTTAGAGATATGCATATTCATTTGGATAAAACCTTTTATGGCGGTCCTTGGAGAGCGGCTGCGACGAGGAAAAATGGCATTTTTGACATGATTACCTTGGAGCAGACACTGCTGCTGGAGCTTCTTCCAACAGCTCAGGAGCGTGCGGAGAAATTGATTGAACTAATTCTTGGCTATGGCTCAACTTATGTCAGAAGCCATTGCAACATCGATCCAGTCGTTGGCTTGAAAAATCTTGAAAAGCTAAATCAGGCCTTAGCGAACTATTCAGATAAAATATCACATGAAATCGTTGGATTTCCTCAACATGGCCTACTTCGTTCAAATTCTCAGGGATTGATACGCGAAGCCATGAAGCTCGGAGTTACACATGTTGGCGGACTTGATCCAACCTTAGTTGACGGGGATATGGAAAAATCGTTGCAAACGATGGTACAGATCGCGGTTGACTACAAAGCAGGTATTGATATTCACCTTCATGAAGGTGGCGAAACGGGTTTGAAGGCAATACGTCGATTGGCTGATCTGACTGAGGAAGCGGGTCTGCAGGGAAAAGTGACGATCAGTCATGCGTTTTCGCTCGCTTCGTTAGGGGATGGCGCCGACGTAGAAATGGCAAAGCGCCTTGCATCGCTGGGTATTTCCATTGCCTCAACCGTTCCAATCGGCAAAGAAGTAATGCCGATTCCGCTCCTTCAGAAGCATAAGGTGAACGTCATGCTAGGTAATGATAGTATTACGGATCACTGGTCACCATTCGGGATTGGAGATACGCTGCAAAAGGCACATCTCGCCTCAGATTTGTACGGATGGTCAAACGAATACAACCTGTCTCGCTCACTTTCCCTTGCTACCGGTGGTATTACACCGTTAGACGAGGCTGGCAAGCAAATATGGCCAAAGGTAGGCGATGCCGCGACCGCTGTACTCATTCCAGCAAGCTGCTCGGCCGAAGCCGTAGCCCGACTGCCTAAGCGTTCTGCCGTATTGCATAAGGGAACTCTCTCTTCGGGTTCTCTGGATAGCGTGAAGCCAAAGCTTCATACCAATTAAAAGGGTATGACAATGTTAATGAACCTTGGTAAAAAAAGAATTGGGGATAGGTTCGATGAGCACATTAACGTTTAACGTTTTAAAGGAATTACAAAATATGAATACCGATGGGGGAAGTTATGCTACAAAATATTGGAATACCAGGATTGATGCTAATTTTAGTGATTGCCCTTATTATTTTCGGCCCTTCAAAGTTACCGGAAATCGGAAGGGCGTTTGGCTCAACATTAAGAGAATTTAAAAAGTCTACCAGAGACCTTGTAGCAGATGACACTAATGCAGATGTGACCAATAAGAAAGAAAGCTAATCAAATAAATGAAGAGGGGATGTAGGATCTGTCTTACATCTTTTTTTCCTGGAGTGATGAAGTTGGAAAATCAAAAAAAAACGAGCATGATTCAGCACCTTGAGGAGTTACGTAAACGTATTATTATCACTTTAGTCGTTTTCACGCTGTTCCTCGTACTGACATTTATATATGTTCAAGATATTTATAATGTAATAGTTAAAGACTTGCCGTTTAAGCTAGCCCTGTTAGGACCGAGTGATATCATACTCGTTTATTTAATGATTGCCACCGTCGTTGCCATCGCGGCTACTATACCGGTTGCTGCTCACCAAACTTGGCTCTTTGTACGTCCAGCGTTAACAGCAAAAGAACGCAAGGTTACTAGCGCTTATATTCCAGCTCTATTTATTCTATTCATATTAGGAATCAGTTTTGGTTACTTTATTTTATTTCCTATTGTCCTAAATTTTTTAATGTCTCTATCAAACGGCATGTTTACTACTTTCTTTACAACTGAGAAATATTTCCGGTTTATGCTTCACATGACAGTGCCTTTTGGATTTCTGTTTGAAATGCCCGTTGTTATCATGTTTCTAACAAGTTTAGGAATTATAAATCCATACCGTTTGCAAAAAATCAGGAAATATTCTTACTTTATTTTAATAGTTATTTCAATTTTGGTTACTCCACCAGACTTTCTATCAGATATCCTAGTTACAATACCTTTATTACTCTTATATGAAAGCAGTGTCAGCTTATCTAAATTCGTATATAATCGACATCAAAGGGAAAAAGAAAGTAAAAAAGAGATGGATGAATCTGTCTAAAAAGGGACTTGCACCAAGACAGTAGCATCTCCATTTTAAGGTTGATTTTTTTCATGCCCGGAAAATATCCTTCCAATGGTCGGGATCTATAATTTGATGGGCAAACCGTCATGTTTAATCCATGGTTAATATCTCCGATATGGAATTCTGTTAAAAATATATTGATAATGTCTTCAGTATTAACTAATAATCTACCCTCAAAAGCTTAATTATCCTTAAAATAATTCATGTTTCTTTGTGATTAAATTTGGATTAACTTATAATTAAATGTACGAGGTGAGATCATGCTACAGGATGAACGACTAGACGCCATTGTACAATATTTAAACGAACACGAACGGATTGATATTGAAACAATTTGTAAAATAAATAATGTATCTAAAGATACGGCCAGAAGAGACTTAATCAATTTAGAAGAGATGAGGAAGATCATTCGAATACGGGGTGGGGCGAAAAAGGCTCTGCTTTCCAATGAAGTCCATAATTATGGTGAGCGCATGAACATGGCATCGGAAGCTAAAGGCATGATCGGAAAATTTGCAGCTTCTTTGATAAACAACGGGGATCATCTTATTTTGGATGCCTCTACAACAGTTCAATTTTTAGCTAAATATTTAACTAGCCGGAACAACACTGTCGTGACTAATTCGATTAACATTGCCAGTGTATTAAGCCAGAGGGAAGATATAAAAGTTAATTTATTAGGCGGAACATTAAGCACTAGACACCAAGCCATTTATGGTTCAAGAGCCATAAGGGATATACAAGATTATAAGGTGAATAAATGCATCATTGGCACTTGCGGAATATCTGCTGAAGGACTGTCTACATCCATCGAGGAAGAAGGTCTCCTCGTTAACGAAATGATTAAGCGTTCTGACCAGGTCATTGTGATTGCAGATTCAACGAAGTTCAATAAAACTTTTTTTCAAAAGGTATGTGACTTAACCTCCGTTGATATAGTGATTACAGACAAAGAAGTACCAAAAAACATGCAGGAACTCTTAAATGAACATGTGGTAGAGGTGATTGTGGTTCCAGGTCATGAAAGAGACGAGTAATAGTTTTAAAGGTTGGATTTACTGCTGATTATATTAAACTCATAACAGCGGTTAATAATGCTTAAATTGAGGATATACAATATAATGTTGAACGAAAAGCAACAAGATATGTTTATGAATCATGGGAAAATATTTATGGAAAAAGAGCGCCCAAGAGGTGCTCTTTTTTTCAGTGGATAGATTGATGAAGTTCTTTTTAATCATTTGTATAGGTGATTAGCTGTTCACTACACATTGCTGGTAAGAAAATAAACCTTTTGGTATTTTCCTTCTGTATCCATTGCAGTCACTTACATATTGGCTATTAATGAAGATGTTGATATGCTCCATTTCGATAGAAAGGGCAGTTGAAATTCCATTCATTTTAAATGGGAAAATGGTAAAGTTAGTGGAGGATCCTCTCCAACCGGCTGTTGCTGCCGTAAGAAGGGAAATCAAAAGATAAATAAAATTAGTCAGGGCTGTAAAAGTAACTGTAAGAATTAGAGGAACTTTATAAAAAAAGCTTTGCGGAGGGGGAACTCATATGGGCAATTACTTATCAATCAGTGAAATGGCTTCCATTCACAGTATCTCAAGGCAAACACTCATTTATTACGATAAGATCGGTTTATTTAAACCCGTACATATAGATGAACATGGTTATAGATATTATAGTGCAGTTCAGATTCCGTTTCTAAGGGAAATTTGCTTTTTGAAGTCGATTGGCATCAAACTGAATGATATTAAGGACCATATAGGAAATCGGAATTTAACGACTGCCATGTCACTTTTGGAATTTCATCAAGAATTCATTGATAAAGAAATAAATGCCTTGATGAATATACGTACATTCATTCAACAGAGATTAATGAAATATTCAGAAGCCAAAAATATTAAAAGTGAATTGGATAAACCTATTATCGAAGAATTTCCTGAAAGGCATGTCTTATTTATACCATTTGAAAATGAATTGTGCCGAGAAGAATTACATTTAACGCTGATGAAAGCTTGGAATGTATTAAGTAAACATGAAATGCTTCCGTCAGAGGGATTTGGCACGGTCATTTTAAAGGATAGGCTTGGAACGGATGATGTTTTCGAGGGTGCGGGAATATATACAGCATTACCTTTTATAGATCCTGATATGGATAATATGATGACGTTGCCTGCTGGTCAATATGCATGTGTGTATAAATATGGAATGCCATATAACATAGAGTTTTTAAATGAATTGGTTCAATGGGTCAGTGAAAATCAGTATAGAATTGTAGGGGACGTCGTAGACGCGTGCTTATTGGATACGACCTTTTACGAGAATGATAATAGTGTTGATTTTTGTCAGCTGCAAATCCCTGTAGAGAAAATTACTTGAATTTTCAAATATCCATTGACTGTATAGTAGAAATACACTTTAGAATATCATTTGTAACCGATACTATATAGGTTATTTGAATTAGGATGATACATAGGATACAGATCATGAAGTGATAGGGGGATTTTTTATGTCTGAAAAAATGAACAGAGTGACAGATTTACGTTCTGCGTTGGAACTCCTGAAATCCATTCCAGGACAATTGATTGAAACGGATGAACCAGTCAATCCTCATGCTGAATTATCTGGGGTTTATCGTCATGTCGGTGCTGGCGGAACAGTCATGCGTCCAACAAAAATCGGACCTGCAATGGTTTTCAATCATGTATTGGGACATGAAGATTCAAGCGTGGTGATCGGACTTTTAGCCAGCCGGGAAAGAGTCGGCCTCATGCTGGATACAAAACCGGAGCGACTGGGATTCCTTTTAAATGAAGCTGTAAAAAATCCAATTGATCCAATCACCATTTCAAATGATAAAGCGAAAGCTCAAGAAGTGGTTCACTATGCAGAAGATCCGGATTTCGATATCAGAAAATTAATACCTGCGCCTACGAATACAGAGGAAGATGCAGGCCCGTATATCACGATAGGCATGTGCTATGCCTCCGATTCAGAAACGGGTGAATCTGATATTACGATACATCGTTTATGTTTACAAAGTAAAGATGAGATGACCATGTATTTTGTTCCAGGACGTCATTTGGAAGTTTTTCGTGAAAAGGCTGAAAAAGCAGGAAAACCGTTACCCATTTCCATTAGTATTGGTGTTGACCCTGCAATTGAAGTCGCTGCTTGTTTTGAAGCGCCAACGACTCCCCTTGGTTTTGATGAGTTGAGTGTTGCAGGGGCAATTAGGAAAGAAGCGGTAGAATTGGTCCAATGCTTGACGATAGATGAAAAGGCTATCGCGAATGCTGAATATGTAATAGAAGGGGAATTGGTTCCCGGAGTGCGTGTTCGGGAAGATCAAAACACCAATACTGGAAAAGCAATGCCGGAATTCCCTGGTTATACAGGTTCAGCTGTTGCGGATCTGCCACTAATCAAAGTGAAAGCCGTAACGCACCGAGTCAACCCAATCATGCAAACAGTTATTGGTCCGAGTGAGGAGCATGTGAATATGGCTGGCATTCCAACTGAAGCAAGCATTCTGCAAATGGTGGAAAAGTCCATGCCAGGAAAATTATTGAATGTTTATGCTCATACTTCAGGAGGAGGTAAATACATGGCTGTTCTTCAATTCAAGAAAAGTCAGCCAAGTGATGAAGGGCGCCAAAGACAAGCTGCACTATTGGCGTTCTCCGCCTTTTCTGAACTGAAGCATGTATTTATCGTGGATGAAGATGTGGATCCCTTCGATAGCAATGATGTTTTATGGGCGTTAAATACTCGTTACCAAGGTGATGTTGATACGGTTTTCATTCCTGGAGTGCGCTGTCACCCATTAGATCCTACACAAGATCCCGCATACAGCCCTACTATTCAGGAAAAGGGGGTTTCCTGTAAAACCATTTTTGACTGCACAGTACCATTTCATTTAAAAGATGAATTTAAAAGATCCGAATTTAAAGAGGTGGATCCAAGTCGGTTTGTGCCTGGATTTTCCAATGCATAAGTTTCTATAAAACTTCGATTCAATGACTAATGTAAGGAGGGGAATGAATGAAAATCATTGTTGGAATAACAGGAGCGACTGGAGCCATTTTCGGAATTAGGATTCTTCAGATGCTTAAAAGCAGTGAAGTGGAGACCCATTTAATCATGTCTCCGTGGGCACATGCCACCATTCAACATGAAACATCATATTCTGTTAAAGAGGTGGAGGGATTAGCTGATCATTCCTATTCTTACAAAGATCAAGCAGCCAGAATATCAAGTGGATCTTACCGGGTTGATGGCATGATCGTAGCACCTTGCAGTATGAAAACGCTAGCTTCCATTCGCATGGGACTAGCGGATAATTTATTAACGCGATCTGCTGATGTCATGTTGAAGGAAAGAAAAAAACTATTACTAATGACAAGAGAAACGCCTCTGAATACGATTCATTTGGAGAATATGACGGCGCTTTCCAAAATGGGGACCATTATATTCCCTCCGATGCCAGCCTTCTATAATCATCCGGAGAATGTTAACGATATCATTGACCATCTTGCTTATCGGGCGTTAGATCAATTTGAAATCGATACTCACGGTGCGAAACGGTGGGATGGAATGAAATATCACACCAAAATATAACAGATTGCTAGTGAATTAAGGAAAAAGGTGAAAAAATGAATGGGGTGGAAATGCCAGTAGAGGTATTCGACTTGTTAAATGGTAAAGATCTTGTCGACAAGCAGCATGAAGCCATGATGCTGTTGACGGTAAGTGAAGAAGGATGGCCGCATACTGCTATGGTTAGCGTGGGTGAGATCGTAGCGATAAGCAGGAAGGAATTAAGGATTGGCCTATGGCCGGATACTTCGACTACAGCCAATGTCATTCGTACCGATAAAGCCACACTTGTTTTGTTTTGGAAAGGTAAAGCACAATATATTCGCCTTTCATTAGAGAGATTAAAAGAACTGCCAGATGCGCAATACAAAAGAGAAAGATTCCACGCCAAAATAATAGAGGCACGGGAGGATAGTGCTAAATATGCTGAAATAACCTCTGGAATTAAAATCGACTTGAAAAACCCTAAAGAAGTTGTTGAACGATGGAGCGCTACCATAGAGGACCTCCTTCAATAAAATCCCAATTAATGACTTTAAGTCACTAAAGGATTCGAAATAATCAAATTATGATTGAAATTATTAGAACTTCATGTAAAATTGAATCATTACATGTATTTATAACTTGCCTATTCATTAACCATTAAAAAAAGCCCTTTTTTAATGAAAATTAATGAACTGACTGGCTATCTTAATTTCTCGATCAAGTTACCTTGATGTGAAGTTAAGATAGCTTTTTTTATTAAATAGCAGGATGGTTAATGTTAATAAACATGGAAATGGAGGAGTTGCATTGGAAATGTATGTAAAGGAATTGGGGGATCACAGAATCCAAATTGCTGATTATCCTGGAACGAAAGGGCCAATCATCGCCATACATGGTTTAACGGGTAATCATAAGCAAATGCATTATTATGCAGAAATGTTAAAGGGCGATTATAGAGTCATTTCGATTGACTTGAGAGGGAGGGGGAATAGTTCAAGGGCAGATGTGCAGTCTTCGCTATTCAAACATGCAGAAGATGTAATTGAGTTAATTCAAGAATTAAAGATTAATAACCCGATTTTGATCGGGTATTCAATGGGAGCCTTCATATCAAGCGTTGTAGCCAGCAAATTAACCTCGGTAAAGGCCCTGATATTATTGGATGGTGCGGCCAATTGCTCTCAACAACAAAGGGACATCGTACAACCTTCTCTAGGCCGATTAAGTAAAGAATATGACTCTCAAGAAAGCTATATTGCAGAAATTAAGGAAATCTATAGCCGTTTGGGTATCAAATGGACGGATCATCTGCAAAGTGTAGCGGAGTATGAGGTACATGAAGTGGATGGTCATTGGGAGAATAAATCAACAGAAGATAGCATTCTTAGGGATTTTGATAGTTTTTATTCTTTTGTCCCTAAAGAGATTTGTAGACTAATTTCCTGTAAAACGTTATTGGTGTATGCCAGTGGGAAAATAGGGGATTTTCCCCCTTTATTTTATGAAGAAGCCTATGGTGATACGAAGAAATATACACCTTATATTGAAACGATCGTTTCAACTTGTAACCACTATACAATGGTGTTTGAAAATAGGGCGGAGATCAACAAAGAGATAAAGTCCTTCTTAAAAAGAATTTGATTTTTTTGAAGATATTTTTTAAAAAAATATTGAAATTAACAGAAAATAGTGTAATATTATGAATATATAATAAACTTAATTATTGCCTATTCATTAGCTATTAAAAAATAACCTTTTTTAATAACAACTAGTGAACAACTGGCTACCTTAAACACCTGCTGTCAATTATTGATAGTAATGTTTAGGGTAGCCATTTTTGTCGTGATAATGTAAACGCTTAATGAATTTGGGGGTTTTACCGTTGAAAATCATTGATTTAACATTGGAACTTTACGATGGTCTAGTTACGGATAATGATTTACCTGCAATAGGCATTAAAGATGAACCTCTTGAACATGAGGGGAAATCTGATTCACATCCTAAAGGCTGCCGTTCCAAGTTGATTTCTTTTTCTGACCATAGTGGGACACATGTCGACGTGGCTCCACGTTACTCAGAAAACGGGGAGTCGGTTGAAAACATCAATCTAGAGAATATGTTTGGGGATGCCCTCATACTGGATGTAAGCTTGTTAAAAGCGACACATGAACCTGTTACGAAAGATTTACTTGAAGAGGCGGAACGCCGGCAGGGAGTATATGTTGAAAAAGACGATATCGTCCTCGTCAGGACATGGGGGAAGTCCTGGGGGGAAGAAGGCTTTTTTGAAGCACAGGCATTAGATGATAGTGTGGCCCAATGGTTAATTGAGAAGCAAATACATATTGTCGGGTTGGATTTGCCCAATGCCGATTTGAACCAGGATTCAGAAAGCGGAATTCATCAAAAATTACTGAAGAATGATATATATATCGTTGGAAATCTAGTGAATCTCGAAAAATTACCCAAGCATTCCCGTTTTCTTTTCTTCGGGATTCCTTTAAAACTAAAAAATGCAACAGCTTCCCCTATTAGAGCACTATCGATTCTTGACTCTCAATTAATTTAAAGAGGTGCAGACGAATGAACGAAGGACTATTGTATTTCAAGGAAGTTTATGATGTGGTACCAGGCTGGGTGCAAAAAATGCACGATTATAGCCCTAATGCACTTGATCACTATACCAACTTGCGAAGTAACATCATGCAAGAGGGAGCCTTGACGAAGAAGGAGAAAGATATATTACTGGTCGGCATGAATGCTGCAAGGTTGTATGAACGGAGTATGGTTTACCATACAAAAGGGGCAATGGATGGTGGAGCAACATTACCGGAACTGGTGGAATACCTAATAGTTTCATACTTATATAACGGAACTAAGGCATTAAAAACTGGGATAAAGTCATTGGAATATGCCCTTGAACTTAAAGGGATTCGATATCGTGAAGGAAGTGGCCATAAAGAAACAACAGAAGAAATCCTGTTGTATATGATTGAGTTATTAGGTGATGAGGAAACGGGATTCGTCTCGAATGTTTTGAAACTGGTTAAATCGGGAGACCAAAACTCCCTTAAAGTTTATATATTAAGTGATTCCATCGTTACAAAAAAGCTAAAACACATCCTGATGACAGGAATATTCATTACAGAATTAAAAGGGAAACAGGTTGGGGAATGGATGGAGGCGGCAAGGGTAAATGGAGCTTCGGAAGAACAATTAGCGGAAGTGGGTCTCATTTGCTTATTGACTGCTGGAATACCTGCTTGGTTTGAGGCAAGCGATTCATTGATTGAAAATAATTAACGTGGGATTGGTGGGGAAAACATGACGAAAGTACATCAAGATATAGAAGCAGCTTTATCTTGTGTGAAGAATGGTCATACATTAATGGTAGGTGGATTTGGCTTGATCGGGGCCCCTCTTACGTTAATAGATGGATTGGGCAAAAAGGATGTAGCAGGCTTGACGGTTATCAGCAACAATTTAGGCGAGAAAGGGAAAGGTCTGGGAGCTCTCCTAAGCCAGAAGAAAATAAAAAAAGCGATCGGTTCTTATTTTACAAGCAATCGTGAAATTGGGGAGTTTTACCAACGTGGCGAAATAGAGATAGAACTATTACCACAGGGAACATTAGCTGAATCCATTCGTGCTGGCGGTGCAGGCATAGGAGGTTACTATACGAAAACAGGTGTAGGGACCGATTTAGCTAAAGGAAAAGAAGAAAGGGAAATAAATGGGGCTACATATATTTTTGAACCTGCCATAAGAGCAAATGTAGCTTTAATCAGGGCGTGGAAGGCAGATACACTTGGTAATCTTGTTTATTATAAAACGGCTCGAAACTTTAATCCGGCTATGGCAACGGCCGCAGATCTCGTAATTGCAGAAGTGGATGAGATAGTTGAACCTGGAGAACTTTCGCCAGAGGAGATTGTAACACCGCATCTATTCGTCGATGGAATCATTAAGGCAAAGAAAATCCTGACGAAGGAAGGTGTGAAGGATTATGGGTGACAAAGAATTCATGCAAAATATGATAGCAAGACGCGCGGCAAAAGAATTGACGGGTCCTTGTATAGTGAACCTTGGAATCGGGATTCCGACCTTGGTTGCAAAGTACATTGATGATGAAAATATTTTTTTCCATACGGAAAATGGATTGTTGGGAGTTGCTGATGTAGAGGAAGATGAAATCGATCCCAATTTAGTCAATGCAGGCAAGTTACCAGTAGGGCAATCGATTGGGGCATCATTCTTTAATAGTGCAGAATCGTTTGCAATGATCCGTGGAGGTCACATTGATGTTGCCATCTTAGGTGTTTTGCAGGTAGGTCAAACCGGTGAAATTGCAAATTGGGCGGTACCAGGCAAGAATATCATGGGTGTTGGAGGAGCGATGGACCTGTTGGTTGGCGCCAAAAAAGTGATCGTGACCATGACACATACAAGTAAGGAGGGTAAAAGTAAAGTTTTAAAGAAATGCACCTACCCGATTACTTCCACTAGAAGCGTTGACATGATCATCACCGAGTTGGCTGTCTTTGAAGTTATTGACAAACAGTTGAAATTGATTGAATTGATGCCCGGTATAACGATCGAAGAAGTAAGAGCAAAAACAGAAGCGGATTTTATCTATTAAATGTTAAAAAGGTGGATTAAATGAAAATACGTTCAGTAGAAGTATACATTATTGATTTACCCACAATTCGTCCTCATCAGCTTGCCATGCATACGATCGTGGAACAAACGATCATTCTTGCCCGTGTCATGGATGAAGAAGGCGCGGAAGGTTGGGCAGAGGTGGCGACAATAGGCGGGGCTTCATATGGTGAGGGGACGCCAGAGGCGATAAAAGTGAATATTGATACATATATCGCCCCGCTTATCATTGGTAAAGACCCCGTCCATTATGACAAAATCATGCATGAAGTTTCACTCAATGTTAGAGGAAATAATTTTGCGAAGGCTGTCGTTGAATCAGCCATGGTGGATTTGGTAGCCAGAAGAAGAAACATCCCTGCTTATGAATTATTCGGTGGACAAATTCATAAATCATTGCCGGTGGCATGGACTTTGGCAAGTGGGGATACGAATAAAGATATCGAAGAAGCGAAAGAATCCTTACATCAAAAACGTCATAATATCTTTAAATTGAAAATTGGCAAAGGGAATCCATATAAGAATGTGGAGCATGTATTGAAAATTATTGAAGCCGTGGGAGATCAAGCACGCATTACGGTTGATGTTAATCAGGCATGGGATGAAACAACGGCTACGTATTGCATTGAAGCTTTACAGGAAGGCGGGGTTTCCATGGTCGAACAGCCGCTGCCAGCTTGGGATAATGAAGGGATGTCAAGATTGACCGATCGTTTTAAGGTCCCGATCATGGCCGATGAGTCATTGAATTCTTTACAAGATTCATTCCAAATAGCTAAACATAGAGCAGGTAATTCGTTCGCCTTGAAAATATGTAAACATGGCGGGATGACCCAAACGAAAAAAGTGGCTGCAATTGCTGAAGGTGTAGGTTTTGGTTTGTATGGAGGAACGATGATTGAATCATCATTAGGCACGGCCATTTGTGCCCAACTTTATTCAACCATTCCCAAATTTGAATTCGGTACTGAATTATTTGGTCCGTTACTTTTTAAAGAAAATATTACGCTAAACGAAATAAAATATGAGAATTATGAAATAATCATCCCGGATGGTCCAGGATTTGGCATGGAGATAGATATGGAAAAAGTAAAACATTTTTCAAGAGGTCTTTAATTAATATAAACTTGAAAGGGGATTATGGAAAACCCACTAGTTTATGCAAGTAATCTTGAGAGGATGTAGTTTTATATGGGACAGCCAACATTATTAATCACCGCCTATGCGAAGGCGCCGCAAAATACGAGCATGTATGAAAATTCTAAATACGCTGGGATGGTACTTGAAATTCACAAGGAAAGTCACATCATCATTAATGCAGAATTTACGTTTTTAACGACTTTGGCCCAGGATTTTTTTAAGCGAATGATAGTTGGTTTTGATTTTAGTAAAGATATTGATTCTTTAATAGAGAATATTAAAACGGACTTTTTAGCTCCATCGCAGCAGTCGGTGATTGTTGCCCTGAAAATAGCTCACCAGAGATATAAGGATAGTTTAGAAGAAAGAAATAAAAATAGCAGGAGGTAGAAAATTGAGTAATGTAGTTATTATAGACTCGGTTCGCACCGCTATAGGGAAATTAGGGGGAGCATTGGAAAATGTTCCTGCCGATTTCCTGGCAGCTGCTGTCCTTGATGAAGTGATCAAGAGAGCGGATATTCCTAAAGAGAGTATTGATGAAGTGATCATGGGACAAGCCAAACAAAGTTCAGACGCGTCGAATTTGGCAAGAGTTGCATCACTCCGGGCAGGATTTCCTGTGGAAGTACCAGGTTATACCGTACACAGACAATGCGGATCCGGCATCCAGGCAATCAATTCTGCCAGTCAACAAATACAAAGCGGATTAGGAGATGTAATCATTGCAGGCGGAGCGGAATCAATGAGCACGGCCCCATACTATATGAGAAATATCCGTTTTGGATTGAAATCAGGGAATGGACAGTTATTGGATCCGAATACGGAAAGCCAGCCAGGATCACAGCCCATTGAAGATTACGGAATGTTAACGATGGGAATGACAGCAGAAAATCTGGCTGAAAAATATTCCATTTCAAGGACTGAACAAGATGAATTTGCTTTCAGGAGCCAAGAAAATGCAAGACGGGCAATTTCTACTGAAATATTCACGAAAGAGATCGTTCCCTATCAAATCAAAACGAAAAAAGGAGTAATGGAATTTAATGCGGATGAGCACCCAAGAGAAACCAGTCTGGAAAAGTTGGCTGATTTAAAACCGGTTTTCAAGAAAAATGGAACGGTGACCGCTGGAAATAGCAGTGGAAGAAATGATGGTGCATCCGCTCTGATACTAATGTCGGAAGAAGCGGCAAAAAGGCATGGTAAAAAGCCGAAAGCAAGAGTGATCGCTCAAGCGGCAGCAGGCGTATCTCCGAACTTCATGGGGCTGGGACCTGTCAACTCTACCTTGAAAGCGCTTCAAATGTCAGGGCTGAAACTGGATGATATTGATTTAATAGAACTGAACGAGGCCTTTTCTGCACAAGCTTTGGCAGTTATCAAAGAATTGAAGCTTGATATGAATAAGGTGAATCCTAACGGCGGTGCCATTGCCATGGGACATCCAATTGGTGCCACTGGTGCAATTTTAGCAACCAAATTGATACATGAGTTAGAAAGAACCGGAAAAAGATATGGGCTAGTCACACTATGTATAGCAGGTGGATTAGGAATCAGTACCATCATTGAAAATCAACAAATATAAAAACTTTAAAAAAATTGGAGGAAGTATTATGAAGAATCAAAAAGTAATCGACGTTTATAATGGATTGGTAGTTAAATTCAAGGAATTAGTTAGTGAATATGAAATAGATCATAATGACTATCAAGCTCTTGTTGATTGGATGGATCAATTAGGCAGGGCTGGGGAAATTCCGTTATTTATGGATGTTTTCTTTGAAACGCATGCACTTCAGGAAATGTATAAAAGCGTAAAAGGAACGGAACCTACTATTCTAGGACCATATTACATTGAAAATACGCCAGTCGTTCAAAATCCCGGAATGCTGCCACAACGAGAAAATGAACCAGGTGACGCCCTTTACTTTTCAGGATCTGTTAAAGATGTTAATGGAAATCCGTTGGCAAATACCAAAATCGATATGTGGCAGGCTGATGCAAATGGTGAATACTCCTATTTCGCTGAAGGTATTCCAAATGATAATTTACGTGGTGTTTTTTATACGGATGCGAATGGTAATTTTGAAATAAAAACAGTTGTACCGGGTAATTATTCAATTCCAACAGATGGACCTTCCGGACAATTCTTAAAGTGGATCGATCATCATGCATTTCGTCCAGCACATTTACATCTCTTGTTCCAACCGGAAAATGGCGATAGATTAGTAACGCAAATATATTTCGAGGGCGATGAATATTTAGAAAATGATGTTGCACAAGGTGTTCGCGGAAGCTTAATTACGAAGTTAGAAAAACATTCAGGTGCAGAAAAAGGATTGAAAAATGATTATTATACGGCTCATTTAGATTTTGAACTAAGATTGCAAGATAAACCTGTTTTCAATAAAGCTGTCGTAAAAAACTAATCTTCGCTAAGAATATGAAAGCAAAGAATCTAGAAAAAAGGGTAGTTTCCTTAGTAAATATATCTTTTAAACGAAAGTGTCTAAGTGGGTAATAAAAATAAAAAAGATGGTTTGTTGAACAATTCCAATCTTCATTATCTGATTTTTTGAAAACTTTCCGAGTTCCTATTTTGGAACTCGGAAAAATAAATTCGTAACGGATATTTTTAAAATGATGGGAGGCGGAAAATGCGTAGTGTAATTGCTTCGGATATCATTGCTGTCAGTAAATTTAACCGCTTTCATTTACTTGTTTTTCTTTGGTGTTTTTATGCCATAGCTTTCGACGGGTATGAAATAGCGATGTATGGTGTGGGTTTGCCTTGGATGATGGAAGAGTGGGACTTAACTTCGATTCAGGCTGGGGCAGTCGGCAGTTATTCCTTATTCGGCATGATGATTGGCGCCTTGATTTTAGCACCGATCGCAGATAAACACGGCCGGAAGAATGTTCTCGTCATTTGTATGATTTTGTTCAGCGTATTTACCTTGGGGGCAGGGATTGCACCCAACCTCACATGGTTTACCGTCATGCGTTTCATAGCGGCAATAGGCATGGGAGCTTTGATGCCGAATGTTATATCGCTAATGACTGAATATTCCCCAAAACAAAATCGAGCCATCATTGTAGCTGCGATGTATTGTGGCTATTCAATCGGCGGAATCCTGGCATCGTTAGTGGGAATGTATATCATTCCTTATACGGATTGGCGTGTATTATACTTTATTGGGATTTTGCCATTACTTACACTTCCAATATTCATGAAGCAGTTTCCTGAATCCCTTTCCTACTATCTAGCAAAAAAGGAATTTGGAAAGGTTGTTGAAATCCTAAATAAGGTCAAACCAGAAGGGGATTTTAAAGAAACTGACGATTTCAGGCTTAGTGATGCTGAACAGAGGGGGAAAGGATCTCCAGTTAAAAAACTATTCACGAATAAACGGGCATTCAGCACGATTTCCATATGGATGGCTGTGTTCTTTACATTGATGATGGCTTATGGATTAAATACATGGCTTCCAAAAATGATGCAGGATGCAGGATTCAGTATCACCTCAAGCCTTTCATTTAACCTGGTTTTATGCCTTGGTCAAATAGGAGGCTCATTAATCGGCGGTTATTATGCGGGGAAAATTGGGCATCGCAAAATACTTGTTACACTATTCTTTTTAGGGGCCGGTACCTTTGTCGCATTGAGCGCTACGACTAATACCATTGGAGTATATTTACTTATTTTTATGGGGGGGCATGTACTGTTGGTGCCATGAACTTAGCCAATCCGTATATCACAGAATATTACCCCCGTGAAATCCGTACGACGGGAATGGGCTATTCGCAAGCTATAGGCAGGATTGGTTCCATTCTCGCTCCTACTTTAATTGCCTTTCTTCTATCAACAGGCATGGATCCGAAGGTGGCTTTTGCTACATTTGCCCTGCCAAGTATCATCGCAGCGGTCGGTTATATTCTGGTCCAAGAAAAACATGGATCTTTTGACAGGGTAGTCAAGGAGGACACTGAAGAGGTAGAATCAGAGAAGACTGTAACTATCTGAAGAAATGATTCACAATTCAAAAAATAATCCCCTTGGTTGTTTATCTTTGCAACAAGGGGATCTGTTGTCAATGTTCCTAGGGGCTGCTCTTGAAAATATGAAACTCAGGTTGTAAGTAATGGAAGGAAACATAGTAGCATTTATAAAATTTCAAAAAAGGTTTAGTAGAACGATGTACTAATTTGGGCATTAGGTTAAGGGGGAAAAATATTGAGCTCAGAATTAAAGGCAATAATAGAAGATCGCACATCGGAACCGGTAATTGACAAATCGAAAAAAAGAAAACAGAAAACTGTTCGATGGTTCATCTTATTTCTAATTGCTTTGGTCACCTGTATTAATTACATCGACCGTGCCATCATTTCGCTTGCGGCTCCGAATATTCAAGCCGATTTACATATTGATCCGGCTATGATGGGAATCATATTTTCCGTATTTGGCTGGAGCTATACCTTCTCCATGCTATTCAGCGGATACTTTCTTGATAGATTCGGTCCTAGGAAGGTATACACGGTTTCCCTCATTTTATGGTCAGTATTTACATTCATGGTAGGAACCGCGAAAAATATATCGTCACTTATTACATATCGCATAGGACTGGGTGCCTTTGAATCTCCCTCCATACCTACTAATGCATGGTGTGTATCCGAGTGGTTTCCTAAAAAGGAACGTGCTACTGCGGTAGGGATTTATACGGGTACCCAATATATTGGGTTAGCCTTCCTGACTCCAGTTTTTACTTGGATCATCATAACATTTGGATGGAATTACCTTTTTTATATCGCCGGAATCATTGGGATTCTTATTGGATTTGTTTGGTATGGATTCTATCGGAACCCTAGGGAGCATAAGCGGATTTCTCAAGAAGAGCTAAATTATATCAAAGAAGGCGGAGGAATGATCGGGACTGAAGAGAAGCATCCTTTCTCATGGAAACGAATAGGGCAACTGCTTAAACACCGTCAAATTTGGGGAATGTTCATCGGGCAATTTTCGATTCAAACTACTTTGTTTTTCTTCATGACTTGGTTTCCATCCTATTTGATTGATGAAAAGGGAATGACGATGTTAAAAACCGGAATTTATGCGAGTATCCCTTACATTGTTGCCATATTAGGAACCCTGATTGGCGGCCGATGTTCCGATTGGATGCTGACTCGCGGTGTATCAACAGGATTGGCACGCAAACTTCCCATTATTGTCGGGTTGTTATTGTCTTGTTTGATTCTGGGGGGGAATTATACGGATTCACCAAACATAGTCATCACCTTTATGGCGATAGCATTCTTTGGACAGGGGATGGCATCAACAGTTACCGGTGCCCTTTTAGCAGATATTGCGCCGAAAGGAATGGTAGGCCTAACGGGCTCATCACTATATTTCGTGGCTAACATTGGCGGGGCTTTATCTCCGTTAATCGTCGGTTTAATCATTAGTGCGACACATTCTTATGCAGCGGCGCTAACCTTCATATCCGTAGTGGCCCTAATTGGCGCTTTTGCTTATATCTTTCTTATAGGAAAAGTCCAGCGGATAGAAATCACAATGAAAAAATAAATGGAGAAAGGCGGAATTACATTGAAACTAAGTTTATGCACGACAGGATTTAAAGAATGGGACATAGAGGAAATAATAAATTGGCTGCTTCCTTTGCAAGCGGATGTTAAAGGACTTGAATTATGGAATAAGCATATAGAGCGATTTCAGGAGAAGCACGGACCACTGGACAAATTAGCCAAATTACTTGAAACCAATGATCTACAAATACCTTCCATAAGTGGATATACGACTTTTTCGAAACTATGGAACCAAAAAGAACATCAAAACGAAATCAATCAAGCAAGAAAATTGTTAGATATGGCTCATCAATTAAACTGCCCATTAATACGGACATTCGCTGGCCATATTGCATCAAGGAATGCCTCACCAGAGCAATGGTCGGAAACGGCTACCGAATTAAATAAATTAGGGCAAATGGCAGATCTCTATGGAGTGGATGTAGCAATAGAAATTCACTATGACTCTTTTGCCGATAACCTCGAAGCCATTCATAAGCTTTTAGAAGATATCAACCATCCACGGATAAAACTGATTTTCGATGGTGCTAACTTATACGTTGATCAATTGAATCCGAAGGAGGTATTGGAATCCATCTTCCCCCATGTCAGCCATGTACATTTAAAAAATTATCACTACAATCATGAAGAGCGTTATAAAAACAAACCAGCACCCATTTTTAGTGGGGACGTTGACAATCTTCGTTTACTTGAAGAATTGAGAAAGCGAAATTATACTGGCTTTGTTTCTCTCGAGTATTTCGGTCAGGAAGGAATGCCTAACTTGCTTGCCTCATTGGAACAATGGAAACAACAACTGACATATTGATTCTTTTGGGTATTTTAGATGAAGATCGATGGTGGGAATCCAACTTTTATTTAAATGGTTCTGGACGATTCCGAATTCTCTATGGAAAGAACCGCGACAAATGGATTTAAAAAGGATTCCACCGGTACATGGGAGCTGCATAATTGACAGCTCTTATGATGCTAAAATAATTGAACAATTGAAGTATTTAGTGAAAGCTGCCGTATTTGGTGGCTTTTCATTATAATTGTAAAATGGTTGTGTGCGACGCTATCAACTATATGGACCGAGAGAACTTGGTGTGGCAGGTTCCACTCTTCAGCAAGAATTAGGGCTAACTGCAACACAGTTGGGTTGTTATTCTCAGCTTTCGATTTTATTTTTAACAAAATTGTGGTGAAAAGGGATTGAGTTAAATTATCATGCATTATCGGGCAATGAGAAATAAGATAAATGTGTAAAGTTATAGTGAATTTGGTTAAATATTAAAACAATAAATAGCTTTCTTATTGGCAATAACTTCAACATGGCAGTAGCCTCTTCTGTAATCCAAGATGAATATATTAAATTTAAAATTTATGTTTGGTGCCCTTATTAGCAAGGCTCAAGATTGTAAAAAAATAATAATAAACTGTTTCCTATCTAGGGATGTAAGCGTTTTATTTGAGCGCCATAAATTAATTATAAAATCACCGGGAAATTTGATCCATTATAATAAGATCCTTACTCAATTAATTGATTAGATATAGTTCAAGAGCGTTATGACCCAAAAATGAGTATATAGGATCATCCAGCAGAAGGGAAGACTGCAGGTTTTTAAAAAGGAAAATCTTAAGGAGGATTAACTATGTGCAATCCATTGAAGGTAGAAAATGAAAATGTAACTATATCCATTAAACATAGGAAACCATCTCGTGCTAGATTTATGATTCTTTCCCTTTTGTTTTTTGGAACTGCAATAAACTATCTTGACCGTACAAACATGGCAGTAGCCGCTTCTGCTATTCAAGATGATCTGGGGTTAGATCCAGCTATGTTAGGGCTAATTCTTTCTGCCTTTGGTTGGACATACGCGTTCATGCAAGTTCCCGGAGGATGGCTAACCGATCGTTTTGGCCCTCGGGTGGTATATGGCATATCTCTTTTATTGTTTTCACTTTTTACTCTTCTACAAGGGTTTGCCAAAAACTTCGGGACCTTATTCGGACTGCGCCTTGGCCTTGGATTTGCAGAATCACCTGCCTTTCCTGCAAACAGCCGTATTGTCGCCTCTTGGTTTCCACAACGTGAACGCGCACTAGCTACTGGTGTTTACACAGCAGGTGAATATGTAGGGTTAGCAATCGCAACTCCTTTTCTATTTTGGCTATTGTCCTCTTTCGGCTGGCATTCAATCTTTATCGTGACAGGTATAATTGGATTGATTTTTGCTTTAGTTTGGTACAAGTTTTACAAGGATCCGAAGGACAGTAAGTATATTAACAAGGAAGAAATGGATTATATACGTGAAGGAGGCGGACTAGCCGATAGCGCTGGTCAAGGTCAAAAAATTAATTGGACAAAGGCACGGCATCTTTTTAAGCATCGTCAATTCTGGGGAATCTATATTGGACAGTTTGCCGTTGCATCAACTCTTTACTTCTTTCTCACGTGGTTTCCAAGCTATCTTGTTCAAGAAAAAGGGATTACTTTGCTAAAAGCTGGCTTTATTGGTTCTATTCCATACATTGCTGCAGGGATTGGTGTGCTTGTAGGTGGTTTTTGGTCAGATAAAATGGTAAAACGTGGAGTATCCGTTGGTGTTGCACGTAAAACCCCCATTATCCTTGGATTGTTGGGTGCTTGTACAATTATACTGGCCAACTATACAACGTCTATTGCTTTGGTTATCGCGGTTATGTCGTTTGCATTCTTTTCCCAAGGAATGTCAGCCATAACATGGACTCTAGTTTCAGATATGGCTCCAAAAGAGCTAGTCGGCTTAGCTGGCGGGATATTTAATTTTGCAGGAAACTTATCAGCAATTGTTACGCCTATCGTCATTGGAATAATTTTGAGCGCAACTAATTCATTCAATGGGGCCATTGTTTTCGTAGGTGTAGTTGCCTTAATTGGAGCTTTATCATACATCTTCATTGTAGGCGATGTTAAAAGGATTGAAATATCGGATAATGAATAAATGCCATTTTTACAGTGAAAAAGAGATGTTAAAAGCTCATGACAGATCTCCATGGGTGGTAAATTATACTTCATAGGAAATTGTTATGAGTCTTTTTAATATTCAATATTTACATAGGAAGAAAGATAATTATTTTGGAGATTGTTCTACAATTCCTTATATCTTGCCTTATTATGCGGAAAAGGAATTTCCGAGATGGGAGGTATAGCATTGTTGCTACTGTTCGTAAAAGTACACATTTACGAACAGCTCATTTTTTTATAAGCATTAGGCAGGAATTAAAATGCTTTTTTAAATTTCGGGGTACCATCTTGTTCTTTCTGCGATGGTATATAATTTCCATTTTCGAGTGTTAAAAGTAAGGAAATTTCCATTTTCAGTTAGAGATAAAGTGCATTTAAAAATAAGAATTATCCCACCGTCGATATGATTTGCTGGTTACTAAAATTTTTATACCAAGTTCCTTTCGGATAGGCGATGACAACGCACTTATCATGGCATCTTCCATTACAACGTGTGCGAGTTGTGTGAATGGTGTCGTCTACCTGTCGGTCTGAGATTTCTTTACGAATTGCTTGAGTCAGTTCCTCTGATCCGACCTCAGTACAGCTGCTACCATTACAAATGAGTACATGATGCTTCGTATTACTTAAATTCCATGTGGCCATATTTAATTTTCCCTCCAGTTAAATCGTAATAATTACGATTTAAAATCAATTATTGTCTCATTTTTAACTTTCTAAACGACTAAATTCACTAAATTACCGAGTAAGCATTTTCAGTAGAGCTATATCCTGAAAGGATGTTTTTACCAACTGGAGTTTTGATGCCTAAAAGTAAACCTTTTTGTATTAACTCCCGAAAGGCGATTCTAAACATCTTAATCTTTCTTATATCCTTAAGGTCTTCCTGTAAACTAGAAACGATTATGCAATCGAGTAGGGGATGAGTCTACCTTTCGCTTTTAATTCCTTTTTCAGGTCAAGCGTAATTTTCAACTAATATCAGGGGTTGCTTCACTTTTTCCACCTTCTATTTATTTGCCAATTGGATTTCTCCTTTATCATATAAATATTGTATGATTGCAAAAAGCGTAGTCATTACGATTTGAATGATGTTATTTTACCCCTTTTTTAAGCCATGTGCAAATACTAAAACGTTCAGCAAAAGTTAATGTTCCAAGGACATGCTATTTTCTCTGAATTTTTGAGTGTTTTCTGTAGGTAGCAGTGATCTAATCCATCCCCAAGAAACACTAGAATATTGTTTACCTTTAAATCTTTTGTATGGAAGGGATGCCATAATAATTGATATACCCTTTATTCGATAAATGGAGCCAGGCATTGTTCTTAAGAAGTCTTCTTGTTAATAGGGTGAAGGTAGGGAGCAGGGATGGCACCATTGTACATCATTCTTACTTTGTTCTTTACTTTATTTACTATATGAGCAGGATCCCCCATCATCACAGTCGAACACCATAGAGTATGAAGTAGTATGATGAGAAGTATGAAGAGAAGCTGAATAGGAGGGTGAATATGCAGAATCATGAGCTGGAACAAGTCATAAAAAATGCGGACAGGGCAATAAATAATGAAGATTTCGATCATTTAATGGAGTTCTATTCAGAGGATGCGACTTTAGTTGTCAAACCTGGAACAGTCGCAAAAGGGAAAGAGGAAATTCGCCGGGCATTCATTGCTATCGCTGAATACTTTAATCATAGTTTAATCGTCAATCAAGAAAAGATGGCAGTAATCGAAACAGGTGATACGGCATTGGTTGTGGCACAAGTCAAGCTAAGTGCCAATCAAAAGGACGATTCCGAATTCTCGATGGAAAGAACCGGACTCCACGGGTACATGGCGCTGTATAATCGACAACTCTTATGGTGCTGAAATAATTAAGAATTGAAGTAATTAGCTGCCGTAAATGGTGGCTTTTTATTTTTTCAAGAATAATCTTCTAGGAACAATTGACGACTCACCCCTTTCAGACTTGAAGTTCGATGCGGCAAGTGGCAGAATAATAATTTTTCCGATTGTGCCCATTAATAACAAAAACTACAATAAAAGCATTGATGTACGACAAAACAAGAAGACGATATCCTTAAGATATCGCCCTCTCATCATTACCACGGGTTAATAATCCTCAATGGTCGCTTATTTTAAAGCTGATAAACTTCTGCTCCATCATTTCCTGCATCGCATATTTGACGCCTTCCCGGCCAACACCGCTGTCCTTCCAGCCGCCATAAGGCATATTATCAATTCGGTAAGTTGGGATATCATTGATTACGACTCCACCTGTTTCCAAGCGTTCCGCCGCATAAAAAGCTCGTTCTATACTCGGAGTCATCACTCCTGAGTTCAAGCCGTAACGCGAATCATTTGCATCATTGATGGCATCATCCAGCGTATCGAAAGGGAAAATGCAGACAATCGGACCAAATACTTCGAAACGAAATACCTTTGAGTCACGATTTACATTGGTTAAAACGGTAGGCAATAGTACATTGCCTTCCACTGTACCGCCGCACTCAATTTTTGCTCCTTCCTGTACTGCCTCATCAATCCAACTTTGTAACCGCTCCAATGATTTTTTTGAAATCACCGCTGTGATATTTGTATTTTCCTCCAGAGGTGAACCGATGACAAGCTGTTTTGTGGTACTGACGAAACGATCTAAAAATTGTTGGTATAGTGATTTGTGGACATAAATTCGTTGAATCGAGATGCACACCTGCCCATTATTCGTAAATGAACCCATTACACTTCTTTGAATAATTTGATCGATGTCGACTCCTTCATCAATGATGAAAGGGGAATTGGACCCGAGTTCAAGTGTAAGCTTACGGAAGCCTGCCTGCTGCTGGATAAGGTGTCCGACCTCTACACTGCCTGTGAAAGTCACTTTTTTTACATGTGGATGGGTCGTCAAGGCTTCGCTTAAAACATCGCCTTTGCCAGGTATGATGTTCAATACTCCATCTGGCAACCCGGCTTCTTTAAAAATATCGGCAAGAACCAGTGCGCTCAATGGGGTTTGTTCGGCAGGTTTTAACACAATCGAATTTCCAGCGGCAATAGCTGGACCCACTTTATGGGCAACCAGATTAAAGGGAAAGTTAAATGGGGTAATCGCGGTAACGACGCCAATCGGGGTGCGAACCGTGAAGCCAAAACGGTTTACCCCACCGACTGCCGCATCCATCGGGATTTGTTCTCCATAATTGTTCTTTGACGCTTCTGCAGCGAAACGATAGGTCTGAACCGTACGATTCATTTCTTCACGAGCATTTCGAATCGTTTTCGCCGCCTCCAGAGAAATGATTCTTGCAAGTTCTTCACTGCGTTCTTCCATGATTGCTGCAGCTTTAAATAAAATTTCTGCTCGTGCATGAGCCGGGTAGGATCGGTATTTCTGAAAAGCAGCATTTGCCTCTACAATCGCTTCAATGGCATCCGCTGGTTCAGCCTGTCCGATTTGTGCAATTTCTTCGTTTGAATGGGGATTATATAATGGCTCATAGGATTTAGCCTCCCGCCATTTACCACCGATCCACAATTGCCACTTTTTCTTCATCTGAAATCCCTCCAATAATATCTGCTTCTATAATTTACAAATATAATCACCTAGTGTTTTCGAGAGCTTTACATTTTCCGAATAATCGACATCCACATCAATCAAGACAATTTCCTGACTCGAAAGCGCTTCTTCTAATGCAGGTAACAATTCATCGGAGTGGGTTACTTTCACTCCTTTAACCCCAAAACTTTTTGCGAACCCTAAAAAGTCCGGATCTGTAAATTCAATGGCATTCGTACGATCAAATTTATTCAATTGCTTCCATTCAATTAGGCCGTATTTTGAATCATGGAAAATGACTATCACGAAGGCAAGACCTAGACGTTTTGCCGTTGCCAATTCAACTCCATTCATCAGGAATCCACCATCCCCTGTAACCGCAATGACAGGTTTATCAGGCTTTGCCAATTTGGCTGCAATTGCGCCAGGAATGGCGATTCCCATCGATGCAAAGCCATTAGAAATGATCGTATGATTAGGGATTTCCGGCTGATACATCCGGGCAATCCATAATTTATGGGCACCCACATCCGAAATGACAATGGCATTACCCTTTTCCGCCCTTTTCAAATCGGCAATAATTCGCTGAGGGATGATTGGGCTTCCTGATACATCATCCGAAGAATGAAATTTTTCAATGATTTGGGACCTTAACCTTTTCACTTCTGGCCAAAGTTCTTTTTTTGCTACACCAGTCGTCAAGGCTTCAAGTGCCTCGCTAACGTTCCCGACCAATTCTGCTTGAACGGGGTAATAGGCATCAATCTCGGCCGGCCGAGCATCAATATGAACAATCGGGTTCATTGCCTCATCGTTCCAATACTTTGGCAAATACTCGACGAAATCATAGCCGACGGTGATAATAAGATCGGCCAAATCAAATCCGCATAGAACATAATCCCTTGCTTGCATCCCTACTGTAAAAAGGGACAATGGATGGTCGGAAGGTAAAACTCCTTTAGCCATGAACGAATTCACAACGGGAATTTGCATCTCTTCTGTAAATTTCCGCAAAACCCCAGAAGCTCCATCGCGGATCACGCCATTACCAGCTAGAATGATAGGCTTTTTAGCGCGATTTATTAATTCGACTGCTTTTTTGATTTCTTCCTCGGCTGGGCGGGATCTAGGCATTGGTGTAACCGGAAGAGGTTCCCCTTCTGTATCCATCATTGCCACATCTTCCGGAAGTTCTATATGGACAGCTCCCGGCTTTTCAATGACAGCCGTTTTAAATGCTTTACGGATAATTTCCGGAATCGTATGCGGCACCTTAATTTGTTGATTCCATTTCGTTACTTCCTCAAAAACGCCAATAATGTCCACATATTGATGCGACTCTTTATGAATGCGATCAAGGCCAGCCTGACCTGTAATCGCAACAACAGGGGAATAATCCAGATAAGCACTTCCTATCCCTGTCAATAAATTGGTTGCACCCGGTCCCAATGTGCCCAAGCATACGCCTGGCTTTCCAGTTAGCCGGCCATAGATGTCTGCCATAAAAGCTGCAGCTTGTTCATGATGAACCAAGATAAATTCAATATCAGAGCTTATTAGAGAATCAATAAGATCCGTATTTTCCTCACCAGGTATCCCAAAAATAAACTGAACCCCTTCATTCTCTAAACATCTTACAAACAAATCAGATGCCTTCAAATTATTCCCTCCACCATTTCAATTTCTTTCCTTATATGTTGGCTTTGCCCCCTAGAAATTATGTACTTGCGTGTATGAAAAACCATTTTGAGCATTTGCGGCTCTAAACTAGGAGGGGGAATATGGAAGTCGGATGGGTTTCGTGAAAAAAAAATTTCTGCAGTTTGATAAAAAGTGCTTAAGCATGGTATAAGTGTAAAGGAAGCAGGGACATTCTGCTTTTTAATTTTGGGATAAGGGGTTATCCTGGTAACCCATAATGAAAGGATTGGAATTTGAATATGATAGATAATTTTTGGCGTGATCTACCACGACCTTTTTTTATACTGGCACCAATGGAAGATGTGACCGATGTTGTTTTTCGCCATGTAGTGAGTGAAGCAGCCAGACCAGATGTGTTTTTTACAGAGTTTACAAACACGGAGAGTTATTGTCACCCAGAGGGCATCCGCAGTGTACGTGGGCGTTTGACTTTTACAGAGGATGAACAACCAATTGTAGCCCATATATGGGGGGATAAGCCTGAATACTTTCGGCAAATGAGCATAGGTATGGCGGAACTGGGCTTTCGGGGTGTGGATATCAATATGGGCTGTCCTGTACCTAATGTGACACAGAATGGGAAGGGAAGTGGCCTTATCCGTCGTCCAGAAGTTGCAGCAGAATTGATACAAGCAGCAAAAGCAGGAGGATTGCCCGTGAGTGTAAAGACAAGGCTTGGTTTCACGGATGTGGACGAATGGCAAGACTGGCTAACACACATATTGAAACAAGACATTGTTAATCTTTCTATTCATCTTCGTACAAGAAATGAAATGAGTAAAGTAGATGCTCATTGGGAACTAATCCCGGAGATTAAGAAACTTCGTGATCAGGTGGCACCAGATACGCTCTTGACGATCAATGGGGATATCCCTGACCGTCAAACTGGCTTAAAGCTTGCTCATCAATACGGTATTGATGGTGTTATGATTGGGCGTGGTATTTTCAATAATCCATTTGCCTTTGAAAAAGAACCGAAGGATCATAGTAGTAAGGAATTGCTTGATCTTTTAAGGTTGCATCTGGATCTCCATGATAAATATTCAAAATTAGAGCTACGTTCATTCAAGGCTCTTCATCGCTTTTTTAAGATATATGTCCGTGGGTTTCGAGGGGCAAGTGAATTAAGAAATCAATTAATGAACACAGAGTCAACAGATGAAGCGCGTGCATTGCTCGAAAACTTTGGGTCAAAGAATCTTGATGGAATGGGGGAACAGTAGAAGTGTCCCCATTCAAGGTAAAAGCGTAGTAGGACGCTAAAAGGCTCTTTTTACAATTGAATAATGTGAAGGTGGTATTGAACCGCACTCATTCCTGCCAATTTTTTCTTTCTATGTTCGTTATTATAGTAATCTATATTAGATTTTGGAATTGCCAATATAAAGAACGTAAACGGGGAAAATCATTATTTATTCAATATTTTGGATATACAAGAAAAAAGTGGCTACCTAAGGCTCGAATCCTTGTAATAACAGGGGTTTGGGCCTTTTTATTTTGTCCACTAGATGCGTTTTGATCAACATTAGTGAGTTGCTCACATTTTTGCTAACTTCTTAGGGCAATTGTAGAAAGTATCAGCCACTTCATATCTTGGTTTGGCTTCATATGGGCGTAATGCTCTCCCTCCAAGAGGTCAGTTTAATCCATTATGTGTTTTTAGTATTAGGTTGTGTTTATTAAAGTGTGAATTCAACGGCTTGACAATATACCCCTATAGGTATAATATGAACTCACGAGTCATTAATGAATAAATTCACGAGTAAAATGCCAAAACTCACGAGTAAAACGTGCAAATTCACGAGTAAACTGCCTAAACTCACGAGTAAAACGTGCAAATTCACGATCATTGCTTCTGATCAATTGGGAAGTGACCTTGGGACTAAGCTTCTTAATCGGAAATGGAATTAATGTAATCAGTCATGATATTAACGATTGCAAATAGATGGGGGGCGGAGTATGGAGTATGATAAAAATGTCATGAATCGCTTGAAACGGATTGAAGGACAAATCAAGGGTGTTCTTGGAATGATGGGGCAGGGAAAAGATTGCAGGGAAATCGTCACTCAGTTGTCGGCTGCGCGAAATGCCATCGATAGAACCATGGGTGTTATCGTAAGTGCCAATCTTGAGCAATGCGTTCGGGAAAACGTCGAGAATGGAGAGGGCACTGATCATCTAGTCAAGGAAGCGGTTAATTTACTGATTAAAAGCAGGTAAAAGTATTTGACCTGACTACCAGGAAAGGAGTGTTATTCATGTCTTATATTTTACAAGTGGATTTTAAAATGGAGGGACCTTTCGGCAACGAAATGGTAAAAGAATTTACAGATTTAGCAAAAAGCATTAATGATGAAGAAGGATTGATCTGGAAGATTTGGACCGAAGACAGTGAGGCAAAGGAAGCAGGTGGCATTTATCTGTTTGAAACGAAGGAAACCGCATGTAAGTACTTGACGATGCATACAGCTCGGTTAAATGGGTTTGGTATTGAGAAGGTTAATGGGAAAATTTTCGAAGTGAATGACGTTTTGACTTCAATCAATCATGGACCAATTAAATAAAGAAAACCCTATTCCCTTGAATAGGGTTGACGAACTATATTTTTTAGCATAATATATACCCCGTAGGGTATTAAATGTGAAGTGGAATATCAATCAGGGGGAAACATAATGACTGTAATGACTGAAAAGAAAAGAACGACGATCATTTTATTTAGTGGTGATTATGATAAAGCAATGGCTGCTTATATCATCGCAAATGGGGCTGCGGCTTACGATCATGAAGTGACTATCTTCCATACATTCTGGGGATTGAATGCTTTAAGGAAGGATGAACAGGTTTCATTAAAAAAAGGATTACTGGAGAAAATGTTTGCAAAAATGATGCCGCGTGGTTCTGATAAAATGAGGTTATCCAACATGAACTTTGCTGGGATGGGTCCCAAAATGATCAAACACGTGATGAAGAAGCATAACGCCATGTCACTCCCAAATTTAATTGAGTTGGCTCAGGAACAAGAAATCAAACTAATAGCCTGTACGATGACAATGGATTTATTGGGCTTGCAGCAAGAGGAATTATTGGATGGAATTGAGTATGCAGGTGTTGCGGCTTATTTAGCTGAAGCAGAGGATGGAAATGTAAACTTATTTATATAAATTTGGGTACCGGAGGGATGGGTCCATTGGGAACTATATTTAACCTCATCATATTAGGTTTCATCGTTTGGTTTTTATATCAGCGCTTTGTCCCTGTAAAAGGGATAAAAAATATAAATGCGGCTGAGCTAAAAGCTGTGTTGAAAAATAGAGGAAATAAGCAATTGATTGATGTCCGTACACCTAATGAATATAGGGGCAATCACATAAAGGACTTTAAAAACATACCTTTAAACGAACTTGGCAAAAGGGCACAAGAACTTTCAAAAGATAAAGAAGTGATTGTAATCTGCCAAAGCGGGATGAGGAGCAGTAATGCGAGTAAAGCATTGAAAAAACTTGGATTTAAAGAAGTCACCAATGTAAAAGGCGGCATGAGTTCTTGGCGCGAATAAAAGGAGGATCTTATAAGAATGAAAGAAATTTTACCGAATGAAGTGAACGCATTATTGAAGGGAAACTCACCAGTCCACATCATTGATGTGCGGGAGGTGAATGAAGTCAAGGCAGGGGAAATACCAAATGCTTTGAATATCCCGTTGGGTCTAGTGGAATTTAGAATGCAGGATCTGGATAAATCAAAAGAGTATATCATGGTATGCCGGTCAGGGGGCAGAAGTTCAATGGCTGCACAGTTACTTGAGGATCATGGATATAAAGTGTTGAACATGATAGGTGGTATGAATGAATGGGAAGGTCCCACAGAAAAATTTTGAATTCGAATATACCCCCACATCTATAATAGAAGGAGGATATAAAATGATAAAAACAAATTCCGTTTTGGATGCTAAAGGTTTAGCTTGTCCAATGCCAATCGTAAAAACGAAAAAAGCCATGAATGGCCTGGAAGCGGGGGAAGTACTGGAGATTCAAGCAACTGATAAAGGGTCAACCGCCGATATGAAGGCGTGGGCGGAAAGTTCAGGCCATCAATACTTGGGTACGGTTGAAGAAGGTACCACACTAAAACATTATCTTCGGAAAGCAAGCGATGAAGAAACAGAAATGAAGAAGCATGAAAAAATCATTTCAAATGAAGAACTGCTACACGTGATGGAAGAAAATAGAAATATGGTCATCCTGGATGTACGAGAATCCGCAGAATATGCTATTAATCACATTCCAGGAGCAAGATCCCTTCCAATGGGTGAATTGGAACAACGTATGGGTGAACTGGATATAGAGTCAGAGATTTTCGTGATTTGCCGTACAGGCAGCCGAAGTGATCTTGCTGCACAAAAACTGACTGAGGCTGGATTTGAACGGGTTTTCAATGTTGTACCAGGCATGAGCCAATGGAACGGTCCTTCCCAAAAATTCGTGAATGAATAAAACTATTATATGGAGGAATACATCATGACTAAAAAGTAGCTATAATCGCAAGTAATGGTGTTTAACATTGCAATGGCAGCGGCAGCAACAGATCAAGAAGTGGCCATTTTCTTTACTTACGAAGGTTTGAACTTAATTCATAAAGAAGCGAATGGAAAACTTCCTCTGCCTAAAGGTAAGGAGCTTTTTGCCGTAGGGTTTAAAAGGGCCAATGTGTCCAGAGTTAGTTACTATGGCACAGGAAATGGACGTCAAGTTTATTGGGTGTCAAATGACCATGGACGTAGTGGGCTTGGAAAAAGAAGCTTTCGTTGACGGTATCGAAGTAGGTGGAGCGGTCACATTTTTGGAGTTCGCAAAAGATGCTGATATTACATTAACCTTTTAATGAAGGAAAATTTTTTTGAAAACATCAATACTATAGGGGGTATATAATATGACATGTAAGCAAATGACAGCTGCTGAAGTATCAAAGAAAGTAACCAATAAAACCGACTTATTTATTTTGGATGTTCGAAATGAAAGTGACTTTAATGATTGGAAAATTGAAGGGCAGAATTTCGAATTCCTTAATATTCCTTACTTTGATCTACTGGATGGCGTGGAAGAAATTCTCAATCAAATCCCGGCCAATAAAGAAATTCTGGTAGTATGTGCCAAGGAAGGCTCATCCGTCATGGTAGCTGAAATGTTATCTGAAGCTGGATTGGATGTATTTTATTTAAAGGGCGGCATGAAAGCATGGAGTGAACATTTGGAACCAGTGAGGATAGGTGAATTGACAAATGGCGCTGAAATTTACCAATTTGTTCGACTTGGTAAAGGCTGTTTATCTTACATGGTCGTTTCCAATGGTGAGGCAGCCGTTATTGATTCCACAAGAATGATAGATGCCTATCTTGATTTCGCCGATGATATCGGGGTGAAGATTACACATGTTCTGGATACGCATCTACATGCCGATCATATTTCAGGTGGAAGACGAATCGCGGAAGCAACAAATGCAGCTTACTGGCTGCCGCCAAAAGATGCGGCTGAAGTAACTTTTCAATATCAGCCTTTAAAAAGCGGGAAAGTGATAACGATCGGTCATACAGCGATTGATATCCAAGCATTATATTCCCCGGGTCATACCATTGGATCCACTTCATTTGTGGTGGATCAAAAATACTTGCTAAGCGGGGATATACTATTCATCGATTCCATTGGCAGACCGGACCTAGCTGGTTTGGCTGAGGATTGGGTAGGGGACTTGAGAGAAACACTGTATACACGTTATAAAGAATTATCAGACGAGTTAATTGTATTGCCATCACATTTCATGATCATTGATGAATTGAATGAAGATGGAAGTGTCGCTAAAAAGCTGGGTGCGCTGTTTGCTGAAAATCACGGATTGAACATTGCGGATGAAACGGAATTCAGAGAAATGGTAACAGGTAATTTACCGCCTCAGCCAAACGCTTATCAAGAAATTCGCGAAACTAATATGGGGAAAATCGAACCCGATGATGAAAAACAGCGCGAAATGGAAATTGGACCAAATCGCTGTGCGGTTCGCTAAAACCGATAAAAATAGAAACCAAGAAAATGGGAGAGATGAAATATGAATGCAGATAAAGTGCTAGATGCTAAGGGACTGGCATGTCCAATGCCAATCGTCAAAACGAGAAAAGCCATGAATGATTTGCAAACCGGGCAAGTTCTGGAAATACATGTAACTGATAAAGGAGCTAAAGCAGACTTAGCCGCTTGGTCAAAATCCGGTGGTCATGAACTGGTGGAAACGGCAGAAGAAAATGATATACTGAAATTTTGGATCAGAAAAGGTTGATAAAGAGAGGGGAACCATTTGGTTTCCCTTCTTTTAAGGGAGGCAATTAAAATTGATATAACCTTTATCATTACCATCTTTTTGATTGGTTTTATAGGTTCATACGTTTCAGGGATGCTCGGCATCGGCGGTTCGATAATAAATTATCCCATGCTGCTGTTTATTCCCCCAATCTTCGGTTTAGCGGCAATTAGTGCCCATGATGTGACAGGTATAAGCGCTGTACAAGTCTTATTCGCTTCCATCGGAGGTATATGGAGCTATCGTAAGAGCGGACATTTAAATAAAACGCTAATTCTCTACATGGGAATCAGTGTGTTGATCGGAAGCGTGGTTGGGAGTTTTGGATCACAATCGATGTCGGAAAACGGAGTGAATATCGTCTATGGCATTTTGGCGTTGATAGCGGCTGTCATGATGTTCATTCCGAAGAAAGGGATAGATGACATTCCTATAGATCAAGTTACCTTTAACAAATGGCTTGCGGCCATCCTGGCATTAATCGTTGGTTTAGGTGCCGGGATAGTCGGTGCCGGAGGGGGCTTTCTATTAGTTCCCATCATGCTTATCGTTTTAAGAATTCCAACAAGGGTCACGATTGCTTCTTCATTGGCCATTACTTTCATTTCATCCGTTGGTGCAACAGCAGGGAAAATCTCAACCGGTCAAGTTGACTTCTATCCGGCGTTGATCATGGTTGTAGCTAGCTTAATAGCATCCCCGCTTGGGGCAATGGCCGGTAAAAGAATGAATGTAAAAATGCTGCAAGTCATACTGGCTCTATTGATTTTAGCGACGGCTGTGAAAACTTGGGCGGGGATCATGTCTTGAGTTTTGATACGGAAGGGAGCAGTTGTGAAAAGATAGTTCCTTTTCCTCCATAACTTTTTTTCTTATAATCTTATACCAGATAAGTTAACAGGACTTCTGTTAATAGAAAAAGCTGACTGTTGAAAGTCAGCTTTTTCTTTATGTGGCCTTTATAAAAATTAAAAGATTACCGCTAAAATAAACCAAACAATCATCAATAATTGAATTAATACTTTGGCTAAGCTGCCGCCTAAAAAACCGATGATAGTTGCAAACCCAACTTTAGTAGCCTTCATTATATCTTTTTGAATGATTGATTCCGAAACGAGGACTGCTAAAAATGGTACGAGAATTATTCCAAAAGGAGGAAAGACAAATGAACCAACAATCGTGGCAATAGCTGCTATTGTCTCGGATGTTTTTGACCCCCCATACTTTTTAACAAAATAACTGTTTGCGATAATGTCTGCCGCGATTAATACACCGCTCAACAAAACCATACTGATCCAGAACCATAACGATAACTCATCAGGATTAACCAGGAATTGATAAACTGCAAATCCTCCCCAAATGGCAACAACCGAAGGAATAATAGGATAGACAATTCCTACAAAACTTAAAGCAAATAAGACGATCGTTAATCCCCACCATAAAATATCCAATGAAACTCCACCTTTTCATACTTACTTTTTCATATAACTATTAAATTATATTTCTATTTAGGGACAAACACCATTTATTCTTCTTTTGTATATTCGAATCCCGCACAGGTCATCAACTACCAAGGGATCAAATCTTGATATCACAGGGGTTTGAGCCTTTTTTTGTTTATAAAATTTATAGCCAGTTTTGTTTTATTTACTCAATTGGTGGAGAATAGAGAAGGATTAAAACGTATTACAGGACAACTATTTGTAATAATTAATATTTCAAGAAACTGTGGATAAAGCCTTTTGATTATTCAGCTAACGATGAGGTTAAAAATAAGAGAAAGAAATTGACATCCTATTAGCTGGTTTAGCTGAAGATCAGAGCTGTCTTTAAGGCAGCTTTTTCTTATTCTACTAACGGGGCGGGTTAGTTGAAAAAAGAACTATTTTGAACTACCTAGAAATAAATACTATATAGAAAAAAGATAAGGAGGTGTTCGTAAATTGGGCCAGATAATAGAATAACACTTGGAAGTTAATTTGGATATTTTCGTGAATAAACCTTTTTGCTGCAACTTAAGTATAGATCTTCCCCTCCTCAACTCTTTCAATTGAATTCATATTTTTTTATTTTACTAAAGAAAACCCCAATTTATAAAAATGGATTTAAGTCTTTTTCACTAATTTTCGCAAAAATAATGATTTTTCAGAACATATAAAAGAGAAAGAAGGTATAAAGTCCTGTAAAATTAACCCAATAGCAATCCGATAGAAAGGCAATTAATATTATTGTATGAATATTTTAAATTTTTAGAAAGGGGTATTTTTTCGGGGAATTCTATTTAACTAAGAAAGTAGGGAAGATATGAAAATTCATTCATTCATTAAACGAACAGCAGCGATTACGCTGTCAGCTGGCCTGCTGCTATCATCAGCAAACACGCCTTTCATTCCTTATGCAAATGCAGCGAACATAAAGGCAGAAGACGTCTTGGCTTCGTTGACAAGTGAACAACGAAAAGCGTTAAATAAACTTGAAATGACAGATAATGTCGGATTGCAAGGATTTAAAATGGAAGAGTTAAAAAAGGATAAAGAAATCTCGGTCATCGTCCAGTTCAAATCAAAGCCGGGAAAAGTTGCAGTCTTGGATGCGAATGTAAAAGGAAAGAAGCTTTCAAAAAAACAAGCGGATGATCAAGTAGAAAAGGAACATTCCCAGTTTAATAAAGACATTCAATCGATTCTTCCATCTACTAATCTTAGAAGCAAGAAAACAGGTCATAAAATCACTTCTACCTTTAAGACCGTTTATAACGGGGTAGCTATGAAGCTGCCAGCTAATCAGGTAGAGCAGCTCTTGCAATCCAAGGTCGTAAAAGCAGTATATAAAAATGTAGAATTTAAGGTCGATCCGATCGCCATGGGAGAGAAATCGGCCCCTGGTACATCCGTTGAAAGTATTCCATATTTAAAAATTGACCAGCTGCACAATGAAGGTATTACAGGAAAAGGAATCAAAGTTGGGGTTCTTGATACAGGGATTGATTACAACCACCCTGATTTGAAAGATGCCTATAAGGGCGGTTACGATTTAGTTGATCAAGATAATGATCCAATGGAGGCAACGTACAAGGATTGGCAAGCGTCGGGGCAACCAGAATTTAGCTGGTCCGGTTCTTCCTATTATACTTCCCATGGAACACATGTTGCAGGTACCATTGCTGGACAAGGAACGAATGCAGAGGTTTCTGTAAAAGGTGTGGCTCCTGATGTGGATTTATATGCGTATCGTGTTCTTGGACCATATGGATCAGGATCATCTGAAGGGGTCATTGCAGGTATAGAAAAAGCTGTAAACGATGGTATGGATGTTATCAACCTTTCCCTCGGATCGGACATCAATGATCCTTATGATCCAACCAGTACTGCCATTAACTATGCTGTCCTTAATGATGTAACAGCAGTTGTAGCAGCTGGAAATGCAGGATCAGATGATTATACATTAGGTTCACCTGGCTCAGCAGCACTTGCTTTGACAGTCGGGGCGAGTGATGTACCGATGGCGGTTTCTACTTTCAATGGGAAAATCGGAAATAAAGATTCGATCGAGCTTGTTAGTTTGGGACGCCACTATTCAGACCATTTAAAGGAATGGGAAGGGAAATCCTATGAGGTAGTGAATGTCGGTTTAGGAAATGGCTCTGATTATTCCGGCAAGGATGTAAAAGGGAAAATTGCACTTGTGGAACGCGGAGAGTTCGCCTTAGCGGAAAAGGTCAGCAATGCGAAACAAAATGGAGCAGCCGCCGTTCTTCTTTGTAACAATGTGGAAGGGCAAATTAATGCCAATCTTGGAGAGTCCGATGACTTTGTGCCTGCATTTTCTTTAACAAAAGAAGCGGGAGAAAGCATTAAAGCACAGATTCAAGCAGGTGAAGCGAATTTTACTTTTTCCAAATACGCGGATAAACAGACAGAAGGTGACCACTTAGCGGACTTTAGCTCAAGAGGCCCGGCAAGAGAAACATACGATATGAAGCCAGAAGGGACGGCACCGGGAGTAAGTGTTCTTTCAACAGTCCCTTCTTATATGGTGGACGCTGAACATCAAGAAAACTATCAATATGCATATTCCAGATATTCTGGAACATCTATGGCTACTCCTCATACAGCAGGGATTGCAGCACTCATGCTTCAAGCGAATCCGCAATTAGAGCCGGAAGATATTAAAGCCGTTCTAATGAATACGGCAGATCCTCTTAACGGAGAATATAGTGTATTTGAAGTTGGAGCAGGAAGAGTCGATCCATACCAAGCTGTGTATAGTGGAACAAGCTTCAAAATTAACGATAAAACATTTGTTCCAGGTGCTGAAGAATTAATCAAGGTAAAAGAATTGACGGGCGGACTCAGCTTTGATGTTCACTATGCAGATAAAAAGTTAAATCTAAAAAAATCAATCACTATTGAAAATAACGATAAAGTAAACAAAACTTTCAGTGTATCTGTAACTGAATCGAATGGTTCAAACAGCTTGAAGGAAAATGGAGTGGAGCTGGATATTCCAAGCGAAATTTCTGTAAAAAGTGAAGACTTCAAAAAAGTAACACCACGTTTGCTTATTCCTAAGAAAGCAAAGGATGGAATTTACGAAGGCTATATTACATTAACAAACAATTCGAATTCATCAGAGCAGTATCGGATTCCTTTCAGCTTCCGAACAATGAAAGATGGATTTAATAAGGTTGATGTACTAAATCCTGCCTATTCTCCAAGTCATTTAAACCAAGTAGGATGGGATCCTATGCGTACTCCATTTGTATTTGCTAATTTTAACCTTCGTGCACCAATGGAAAAAATGGATGTCGTTCTTCAAGATGGCAAAACAGGAAAGGACCTCGGGTTGGTCGGAACAATAAATTTAGATTACGCTTATGACAATGTAGATTATGGATTATATGCATTTAATGGAGCTTATTATGAGTTTACAGGAAACTCAAAACAGCCCATTTCGGAAGAAGCAAGTTATGTGAAAAAACCGGGACATTACAAGTTGAAATTCATTGGTACAGGTACTTCCGGGAAGGTTACAACTGAAACGCAGCATTTGCTCATCGATCTCGATGCACCGAGCTTCAAAAGTTCACTTGATGGAAAGTCTCCATTTATTGAATATAAACCAGGTCAAGAAACATATCCATTCGAAATTCAAATCACAGATCCAACCATTGACGAACTAAAGAAATTGGGCGTAAATATCGATCAATCATCGAACTCGATGGTGTATTACTGGGGTCAAGGTGGTTTCCCTTCTACGCCAATTCCAATGGATAAAGAAGGAAAGTTTGTCGAAGAAATCGCCCTGGATGAATCCATCCCAGCACTTCAATTCCGCATGAATGGATATGATATGGCAGGAAACAAACCAGCAACAAAGCAATATTACTTTGTAAAAGAAGGTACACCTGTCTCGTATACTATTGGCGAAAAGTATGAGGTGAAAACAGGCGATACGGTAAAAGCAACGCTATCATTAGATAACCTAAACGCAGTGTCAAAGGCGGAATGGAACTTTAATGGTGACGGAGACTTTGACAGAGGTTTAGATAGCGTAGAGTTAGTTGATGCCAAGCTTCACAGCAAATTCTCGGACAAAGCCTCTTTAACGATTAAAGACAAGGTCGTTACTGTCCAATTTAATGAAGAGAGTAAAGCATTAGACCATGCAAAAGTCGTTGAGGTTACGTTTAAGGTTCAGGATGATCAATATACCCTTGGAGCAGCGATTAATCCGATTGTGAGCGTAATGGATGCTAATAATCAGAAAAGCAGTGTGTTAAAAGCTGGTTATAGTTGGAAGGTTAATCCGCAATTCTCAATGGCTAGAGGTTATGTCTCTCCGCAAGGATTTGAAAATGAAGATGGTACTGTTACAGAGAAAAGGGATTGGAGCAAGGTTGGCGGTACAGTGAAAATCTTCGATTCAGAAGGAAATGAATTCGATGCGACATCAACGGTAGAAGAAAATGGACAATATGTATTCAACAAGCTGCCATTAAGCACAAATGCCTTCACGATAGAAATGAAAGTCCCAGGCCACTTTGTCACGAAAGAAAAACTAAATTCTGGTATAGGTTTTGAGCACAATGGTGAGTTATACGGTCAAAATCGCTGGATACCTGCCCTTGATATTACTGCAGGTGATGTAAACCAAGACCATGTCATTGATGTTCAAGATGCGATTGAAATTCAAAATGCATGGAAAACAAAGAAGCGTGCAGCGGATATCACCTTTGATGGAATAGTTGATGCTAAAGATATGAAATATGTTCAAACAAACTATCTCAAGCAAAATGTGCATGTTGATAATGCTCCAATACCAAAGAAGAAGTATAAAGGTAAGACATTAGAATCAATTTTAGTTGAGTTGGGAATACAGCCATAAATATTAAAAAACACGATGAAAGCTTAGCTTCATCGTGTTTTAACTTTAAAGAAAGTATAAAATTTTTCTAAAAGTATTAAGAAAGAGAGTATTCCAATAAGGTTGCGTTATTTGGATTTTCTTCAGAATAAAATATTGAGGTAGATAGGGAATTCGTAAAAAAGGGAAACAAAAGTGAATATTGAAAAAGCTAATAAATAGAGGGATGGTATTAAAGTAGTCTTGCGCTTTTCTTAATTTTACTAGAATATATAGATTATATATTTATTTTTTTCTATATATACTAGATAAAATTACAACCTAGAGGTGAAGCTATGATTGAAGGGAAACTTATCAAGTTTTATCGTGAAAAAGCGGGGTTGACTCAGGGGCAGCTTTGTGAAGGAATTTGTTCTGCTACACATCTTAGTAAGATAGAACGGGAGATAACAGAATACTCAGGGGAAATTACTCTCTTATTATCCCAAAGATTGAATATCTGTCTTGATGATGAATTTGTGCGGTATCATAATCTTCAACAGAAACTAAAGCTATGGCACAACACGTTCGTTATGCAACAAAGCAAAGAATCAGAAATTTTAAAAGAAGAAATCGAAAAAGAAACACTGATTCAATTGCCAGATTTTCAAGTTTTCTATCAATTACTCTCTGCAAGGTATTATTTATCTAATTATCAATTAGAAACAGCATTATTAATTATTCAAAACCTGCAAAAAATTGAATCATCTTTTTCTCCGCAAGACCGCAATATGTTAAAACATGTTCTAGGTATGTACTATTTTCACAACGGACAGTATCGAGATTGTATTCAAATTTTAACATCGATTGATCAAAGTCAATATAATCAATTTGAATATTATTACCATTTGGCACTAGCCTATCACCTTATTCATTCTAATATAATATCGTATTATTATGCAGAGAAAGTTCTTGACTATTTTCAAAAAACGTTAAATGTCATCCGAATAATTGATACAGAGACGATCATGTTATTACAATTAAATGCAAAGGAGCTTCGTGATTTTGAAGAGACGAAAGAACGTTACGAACAATTAATACGTACCTGTGATACCATTAATGAAATAGACCGTAAATCAAAGCTTCTTAATAATCTTGCATTTGAACTTTACAGAAGAAAAAAATACAAAGAAGCATCCGAACTATACAAAGAAGCCATGGAACTAATGGATGAAAAGGTTCCTCATTATTTAACTGCATTAGATGGTTATATGAATACTTGTTATAAAGGAAAACTACTTTCAAACGAGATTTTATTGGAATTAGCACATAAAGGCCTTAGAATAGCAAAATCGACAAAATCGTATAACTGGATTTTTTTTGAATTACACCTTTATCAGCTTAATCATGAAGAAGACGATTACTATCATTTTATTGAGACTACAGCCCTTCCTTTTTTTAAAAATATGGGCTTCACCATGTTAATTGAACACTACGAAAAAAAACTCTTCCACTTCTATAACCGAATTGGTGCCGTCCAAAAAGCATTGGACCTTGCCAATTCTTACATACAAGGAAGAAAGAGCTACTATGATCATGAATAAGTCTTAATAAAAAAAGCTACTCTATGCAGATGTTAATGCTGTATAGATTGGATTGAAGCTGAAAGTCAGCGTGAAAAAATAGTCAATCAAAGAAGAATTAAAATTGGAAAGCAATTAAAAGTTTAATTGAAAAATATCGAAAAGAAAATATGTAAAACTGATAAGTCCATCAACTTAAAGTATGATGAACTATCAACAATTCGGTTATAGCTATCCACGTTCATTAAAAGAAGTAGAAGCACGCTAAGAGACATGGGAGGGTACGTCATCATAAGCTTCGCAGAGATCTATTGTGCATCACATAGTGAAGAAAATAGCTGATAATTTCCATTAGTTTTAGCGAAGCGTACGCTCAATTTACTAAAAAAAACCAGAATTTCAATGCTCTTTTTAAAAGAAGATTAAAAAAAAAAATTCCCTAATATAACGAGTGGTGCAAACCGTTGATACATCAATGTTTATAGAGGGAGGTTAGTTGCATAGGAAGTAGTTAAATAGAGTTGAAAAAAGACTGAAATCCCTCCTTCATTGTATATAAATGGTACATTAGGAAATAACCCTCACATTGACTCCTAGTACAAACGTTTAAAATGCAACTCCATTAAACTGCCAGTTTATTGAATAAGAACCACCTTGTGTTTTACCATAAAATTTAAGTTTTTAATTTTTTTTCCAAAGGGCAACAATCCTTTAGAAAACAGCCTAAAAAAAAGAGGGTGTAAACGGTTCCTTCTAACTAAAAAAAGGTGTATAGGAATGTATTAAATTGTCGAAATAATCTAATATCATTGGTGGTCGTTATAGGTTAATATTAAATAATATGGTAATTTACCGCATATAAAATGGGCGTCCGTTTAAACAACAAGGCTCAATTGAATACAGCCGGTGGAGGGATTTTTGTGGGTATAGCTATCGAAGAAAAACCGTCATTCCTATGCGCTAATTTTGAAGATGGAGTATTAATAGAAAAGGTCCGGCAAGGAAATATGGAGGCACTAGAAGTACTGATGAAAAAATACCAAACTTTTGTAAAGATTAAGGCTAACAGATACTTCTTAATTGGGGCAGATAGAGAAGATATTATCCAAGAGGGGATGATAGGATTGTTCAAAGCCATCAGGGATTTTAATGGCGAGAAACAATCTTATTTTAAAGCGTTTGCAGAACTATGTATCACGAGGCAGATTATTACAGCCATCAAGGCAGCTACTCGTCAAAAACATACTCCGTTAAATTCTTCTATTTCGCTTGATATGCCTATATATGAAGAAAATCCGGATCATACTCTTATGGAAGTAATGACAGACACCGTTATTTCTGATCCGGTTGCGATATTGATAGATAAAGAATCTGCGGATGACTTGGAATTAAAATTATCTGAGGTTCTAAGTCCGTTAGAAAAGAAGGTTTTGGCTTATTACTTAGAGGACCTTACTTATATAGAAATGTCTGATAAATTAAATACTCACGCCAAGTCTATAGATAATGCGTTGCAGAGAGTGAAGAGAAAATTGGAGAGTTTATTGGAACTTAGAAATAGACACGGAATAGAAGGTCACATTCAATAGATAAAAGAGCCGTTTACTATTAAGTTGCTCTTTTGGCCAAAGGGTTTTTAATCCTTTGGCTTTATGTGTTTGAAAAACCTTAGTTGTATTTCATAGTGAAATTAAAAATACAACAAACACCGGTATGGAAGGGCACTGATGTTAACAGAAAGATTAAAACGATTATTCTCTCAACAAGCAAGTGGAATAGACTATGCCATTCTACTAGCACCAATACTGAAATTGGCTACTTAATTTCTCTAGCTCACCAATATGGAGAACTTATATTTTTATGGGTACCCATCCTATTATTTAGAAATATAGATAAAGAATACTATCGTTATTATACTTTTATGTATTATGGCGTTTTTCTTTACCAAAGAAGGAACAAAAAGAATTCTCAACTATAGAAGATTTTTCTAAAATAGATTCTGTGAATCCTGATAAAGATGCATGGGCTAAAATTTATATGCCTAAAAAAGATTTCAAAACAATTTTAAAACAATTTTAAAACAGATGGCTGGTCCTGATGATGAAGGAACTATCACTTATAAAAGCATTGAATTAAAAGACTCTAAAACGATAGAAATGAAAGTGAACTACTCAGATGGTGGATGCTTTGAGAGCAGCATGCAAGCAGCTATTATGGATGCCTACATACGAGAACTATATAAACACTCTGAGCTCTATGATGATAAAAAAGAACCCACTATCCGTACCGTTGATTTGAGCAATACAGTTATTGCGGAAAACAAGAAACCCATTGAATTCGATGAAGATTCCGAACAAAAACCGAAAGAGCTTGGAACCTTTAAACTAGGTGAAAAGATAAATGTAGAAGGTCATATCATAATATTAACAAATGTACAATACACAAAGGAAAGAAACGAATTCGAAGAAACACAGCTCAAAGAAGTATTGGGGTTTGATATTGAATACCTAAATGGTACAAAAGAAGAACAAGTAGTTAGCGCAGGAGATTTTGAAGTGTATGACAGCAAAGGTGAAAAGATGGAGGTATATGCTCTCGATACATTAACCGAGATTGTTCAAGCTGGTAAGCACGTTAACGGGCCCGCTGCTTTCGGAGTAACCGATTATGCACCTTATGAAATCTTTTTCACAGATTATACTACGGGTAGCAAAGCAAAATGGATTATGGAAGAGAAATAATAGTTTTCATGTTCATTTTTTAAAGCAGAAATTTTAGGCAAAAAGGTACTCACAACAATGGTGAGTACCTTTTATTGTAATGCCTTTTATGTTTCAATCCTTTATATAAAAATATCAATGCATTGTTCCACAGTTGTTGCAGAGGCTAACTGTTTTGCTTTTGTAGCCAATACATCTGCCGGTTCTGTATCGAGAATGACACCAAATAAGTTTTCTATTTCATCCAAGCTTTTTTCTAAGCGGGTAGAGATGATTGAAATCGCTATTTCTTTGACAAGTCTGTGTTCAGCCATGTTAATACTCACTTGAATCACCCCTTCTAATAAACTTAAATACCTATATTCGATTATCCAAGTGTTAATTCCTTTTAAGAAAAGAATATGTCGAAAAATAAATCGACCATTTACTTAATAATTGGCTATGTAAAAGCTATTGATTGTTTTTGAGTAGTCCTGTAGTCAATTTTGGTATCCTGATTGCATCAAAATAAAAGGGATAATCTGATATGACTGTGGTGACTATACTGTTATTGCTTCATTAAGCGATAGGAAAAGAGAATATATATTTGGGGTGTTGTCTCGCTATTTACATTACTCAAATACTGCACAGGAACTGCACAAGACTGTCGCTTTGTCTTACAATCGTATGGATTTTATTTTTGGTTGTTATGTGCATTTTTGTCCGTCCTACAATCATCAAACTCATCGGCTGATTTTTCCTGCATGCTTCACTGTGTGCGAATAGATATCAAGCGTGATTCAACTATATCAAGTCTTTGCCTTTCCTCTTCCAAAAATTCAGTAGATTTTGGTGGAATTAATCGGGGTAACTAGTTTGTCATAGTGTATCTCTTATATTTACAAACGATTAATAAGCTTTAATATTCTGCATCGGTCTTTTTATGACAAAATCCTTAGTTTTTTCTCCACTTTTGACTAATACCATCAATTTCCACCCTTTACATGTTAAAAATGTCGTTATAACCTCCATTGTTTTGTGAAAACAGTGACTTTTGGTTTATCTTTCTTGCGAAGGAATAAAATCACATGAGTTTAACAGAGCGTTTAAAATGGTCTGTTAATTTTAAGGGTAGAGTTTGCTATAAGGAATATAGCACCCCTCAAAAAGATTTTTTGGAGGTAATGTTGATGAAATCTGGCAATAGCGGTTTAAACAGGCGTAATTTCTTAAAAGTTGGCGGTATGAGTACTTTAGCATTAACACTTGGTTCAACCGGGGTATTTTCTCTTGCGGGGGCTACAAAAGGATTTGCAGCGGATTCCAGCAAACCAACAAACGGATTTGGTGGATTTGGCCCACTAGTAAAGGACCCAAATGGAGTTCTCGATCTGCCAAGGGGATTTCATTACAAAATGCTTTCAAAAACTGGTGATATTATGCCTAATGGTGACCTTGTCCCTTCTGCCCATGATGGAATGGCTGCCTATAAAGGAGAGAAGGGTACAACCATTCTTGTAAGAAATCATGAAAATGGGACAAACTCGGATTACCCTGTAAACGGGAAAAAACCTTGGAGTGCTGGTGCTGCCGGCGGCACAACCACATTAATCGTTGGACAAAATAACAAGGTCATTGATCAGTATGTATCAAGTTCAGGTACAATCCGTAACTGTGCTGGTGGAGCTACAACTTGGGGCACTTGGTTAACAATGGAAGAAACCCGTGATATGGGGCATGGCTTTGTATTTGAAGTGAATCAGCTTGATCCTGAAAATGAAATGTCAAGAACACCAATCCGTGATATGGGGTATTTCTCCCATGAAGCTGGGCATGTTGACCCTTCAACAGGAATTTGGTATTTAACCGAAGACGCAAGTCCAAGCTTCTTGTACCGTTTTAACCCGCATGACCGTAGTCAAAAGCTAGGTTCTCTGCAAAAGGGCGGTATCCTTGAAGCGGCAGCGATTGATGAATTGCCTGCTGCAGCAGCAAGTCAATTTAGTACTAGACAAAAATTCGGGATTGTTTGGAAAAAATTAAATCCTGAAATCGCACAGCAAGATGCTAAGGATAAAGGCTGTATTCAGTTTAGCCGCTTAGAAGGGGCATATTTTTCTGAAGGTACTTTATGGTTTGATGATACAAGTGCAGGTTCATCACGCCTTGGCCGTGTTTATCGCTACACGCCAGCGACAAACAACTTAGAACTATTCTATGAGTCTACTGATAAAAATGATTTAGAAGCACCGGATAACATTACGATCACTCCTTGGGGAGATCTTTGGATCGCCGAAGATGGTGGCGGCAATGACCGTATCGTCGGATTAACTCCTGAAGGAAATATTTATACTTTCGCTGAGAATATGATGAACGGTTCTGAATTTGCTGGCCCTACATTTTCTCCAGATGGAAATACTTTCTTTGTGAATATGCAAACACCAGGTATCACCTTTGCGATTTGGGGACCATTTGCACGCAGAAATTCTACCCGTAGACGAGCTATGAACCAGGCTTTGCCGCCAGCAAGTCTTGCTCCTGTTGTTTCGGATAAACTTACTGCATTCGCAGAAGAACAAGGCATGTCTATATTAGAAGCAGCAGCTTTAGAGCGTCATGGCATGCCAATTTTATAAGTAATGAACGCATTTTTTTAGATCTTTCAAACCATCATGGTAGCAGGTGAGACATTTGTTATCCAGTATCGGCATCCCTGGCCTAATTCTAATTCTAGTCATTGCGTTAATCATTTTTGGTCCTTCAAAATTACCCGAAATTGGAAGGGCTTTTGGAAACACATTAAAAGAATTTAAAAAAGAGACAAATGATTTTTAATCAGCAATGACAAAGAGAAAAAACTAACTTTGAAGAAAAAAACAATTGAATAGCTCTTGTGAAATCCGAAAAAACTGGAAACTAAATAACTACTTTTATCATTTAATAGAATTAATGCTTGGAGGAAATAGTATGAATATAATAAGGAAGATTAATTTGAAGGGCTGCTTTTCGCTGGCGATGGCTGCCGCTTTTGCCGCAATTCCCGTTACGGCAGATGCCGAGGAAAAGCTCAAGGAGGGAGAGAGGTTTGAACTCACCATTCTCCAGACAAATGACTTTCATGGTCATTTGGATGACATCGTCATGCTTGATGATGGAACCGTTCATCACAATTCCATTGCGAAGTACGCCACCATCATTGAAAATGTGCGCAATGAAGAGGAGAATGTGCTTCTCGTCGATGGCGGGGATGTCTTCCTGCGAGGCGAGTTTCAGGCGGGTCAAGGAGAGTTGGAGACGTCTCTTTTGAAAGCTTTGGACTATGATGCGATGGCTCTCGGAAACAACGACTTCCGCGTTTACCCTGCCGGGGAGGGCACACCGGACAGCCGTTATGAACAGTTAAAGAATTACCACCGGAACGTAAATTTCCCCATCCTTACTGGAAATGTCATTGAAAAGGAAACAGGAAAGTACATACAGAATGTCAAGCCCTGGAAGGGTTTTACTTTCAAAGGCGTTAAAGTCGGTATGATCGGCCTTACTTCGATGAAGCCGGAAATTCGCGGTTGGGATGATGTTGCAGACCTCGATTTCATCGAACCGGTTGAAGCGTTGAATGCGTTGCTTCCTGAAGTGAGTGAAAAGTCAGACGTAAACATTGTCCTTTCGCATGCTGGAAATCCCGAAGACCACAAGCTGGCTCAGGTTCCCGGAGTTTCGGCGGTAATCGGCGCAGATACACACAAGGTCATCGAAACACCCGAATATGAATTCAACGGAGAGGTGATGGTGCCAATCACTCAAGCTGGCGGAGAACAAGAACATTATTTGGGCCGTCTTAATTTGACTTTTGAAGTCGTTGACGCCAAAATGACTTTGGTCGAATCCGATGGATTCCTCTACGACGTCACAAATGTTCCGGCTAATCCGGAGATACAAGCGATTATTGATGATTATCGTGCAGATTTGAAAGCGCAATAATAAACTCTTCATTGTGCAATGAGGTAAGGACAAAGCGAGGTTAACGCTTTGTCCTTTCTAAATTAATGATAAAGTAAATGCTGGAAGGGGGTGTACAAGTCGTTGCAAACTAACTGACTGGTGCCTTTTTTATTTTTGCTCACCCGCCTTTTCCACTGATGGGAGTTGAAATTAGTGTAGAGTTTATCTGTTTAGTTTTGCTTAATTCCACTAATTAATGTGCTAATAAGGATCGTTAGGGAACAAAGCATTTGTTATGCCATTGAAAATGCGAAGATTTTCGCTTGGGATTCCATTAAATGCCTTTGTATTTGCTGGAAATCGTTTGAAAAAATTCTGATATCCATAAACAACCAGTTATTTTTTATCCGCTGATGGTCATTATAAATAAAGAAGAAGGGGCTACTGATTACGTATGATTCACATCATATAGTAAATGAGGTGTTAGTTAAAGACGTTTAACTTAACTATTGGTAGCTTCATTAAAAAATCGATTCGAGCAAGGAGATGGTTCTCTTGCACGTAAAAGCAGAAAACTCATTCAATAATTGTCATTTATGCTTTGAAAGTTGATGAAACTTTGAAGATATAGGGGATGGTTGCATTGGAGGGTAAACTCTAGCCAGATACCTGTTCTTACTCTAAAGTAGATGAGGTGTTTATCGCAGAGAATTTATGCTGATTCGAAATGAAGCAAACCCCTTTTTCAGGCAGGGTGCAACGTTCCGTTGCATCCTGTTTTTATGTATTATTAGCAATTTTATTTTATCCCCTATCTGTATATTTTAGGTAACCTGTGGTGTTATAAATAAAAGCACCCAATAAGGAAAAGCATACGGTAACAAGTTGATTTATTCCATTTCAAGCCTATTCAGGGGTATAAACAATTTCATATAAAACAAATAATTCATTCATTTTTACTATCTTTTAAATGACCGGAACGAACGACTTTAGTTTTTAAATATTTTTCATTAAACTCGGAAATGTCTCCCCATAACGGAACTCTGCCTGCAACATTAGCACCTGAGTTTTAAAGAGCTTCCAATTTTCTCGGATTGTTGGTGATAAGAGTCACTGGATTAGAGCGCAGTTTTTTTAACACCCGAATGGCGTCATCATAGTTACGTGCATCATCCACAAATCCAAGCTCCAAATTCGCTTCCACCGTATCCAATCCTTTTTCTTGCAGAACATAAGCCATGGCTTTACTAAATAATCCGATGCCTCTTCCTTCGTGATTCGCTAAATAAAATAACGCTCCGGATCCTTGAGTTGCAATCATTTTCATAGCCTGCTTTAATTGAAAGCCACAATCACAGCGTTTGCTTCCGAATATATCCCCAGTATGACAAATACTATGCATCCGGATAAGTGCATCAGCTGAATGTTGAAAATCTCCATACAGTAACACACTGGATTGCTGCATTTCCGCTAAGTTGGAAGAGGCTAAAGTTTCAATGATCTTATTTATATTATAAGTGCCGTCACCACAAAAATGACCCGCCATATTCTCACATCGTAACCAGCAATACCACTGGAATATAATTGTTTCTCCCTCTAAGTTAACGGGTAATTTGATTGGGCCGACTAAATAAATGGATGTTTCATCACTTTTAATAACGTTAATTTTATCTTTTAATATTAAAGCCACTTTTTCATTAATCATATAAACTTCCTCCCGAAACTTCTAATACTACGATAACGTTTACTAGTTCATTTCATATTGTACCCAATCCACTCTTTTGTGAATCTTTGATTTTAAATAGAAAAAAAAGCTTCAAATGTACTAAAGCGAAAGACAATATCAAAAGGTTAACCCCATCTTTGGTGTGAAAGCCCAAGACCATTTCTTATTTGAACCACAGCACCGATTTTTCAAATGGAATTCGATTAAAAACACTGTATCTCTTAATTTCAGTAAAAAGGATTGAGAAGCATTATTGCATCAATGGTATTTGGATTAGAAAGAAGTTTGTCTAGCTGCCTGTTTACCCGTGAAAATTATGTCTTTCCGTAGGAAATGTCCTGCGAAGTCTTTGGGAAGTTTTGCATCTTTCTTTTTCTAAGATGGAAGGGACATGGTGTTTACATTCCTGGTCATTTGTTGTATTTACGTTTATTTTACAGACTTCATCTAAGGAAAATGGTGATTTTTTTAGATGATATTACCTTGCAGAATGATTTGGATTGTTGAAAATGCGGATACATCCATTATCTTACGCTCAACGATTTTCCTTGTTTTCGTAAAATTGTAACAATTAAAAAAACTTCTTCAAATGAAAACAAAAGTGTTATACAATAAAACAAAAACAAATAAAGATAAACGGGGGTAAAACAAAATGGTTAATAATTTATGGAATGATAAAGAAGCGTCAAAAGTGACATCTGGAGTAGAAGAACTGGTATATCGGTCTAATTTAATCGGTACAGATCGAGCCGTCTGCAACTGGGGAGGCGGCAATACATCCATGAAAACAATGGAAAAGGATTTTCGTGGCCGGGAAATTGAAGTCATATGGGTTAAAGGAAGCGGTTCCGACCTAGCAACAATGAAAGCGGGCAATTTCACAGGTTTGAATCTAGCGGAAATTCACCCATTAATCGAGCGTGATGACATGCCTGATGCAGATATGGTTGAATATTTGTCACACTGCATGATCGACAGTAAGCATCCACGAATGTCGATTGAAACTTTACTTCATGCCTTCCTTCCCTTTAAACATGTTGACCACACACATCCAGATGCAATTATTAGTCTTTGCTGTGCAGACAATGGAAAAGAAGTCGCCAATGAAATTTTCGGTGATCGTTTTGTCTGGGTACCATATGAGCGCCCTGGCTTCACTTTGTCTAAAATGATCGCAAAAGGTGTGAAAAATAACCCGCAAGCCGAGCTTGTTTTAATGGAAAAACACGGATTGGTTACTTGGGGTGAAGCATCGAAAGAAGCCTATGAAAAAACCATTTCGATCATAACGGAAGCAGAAGAGTTTATTAAAAGCCGCCAGCATGAAGAAGATGCATTTGGTGGACAGGCATTTGACTCTTTAACTGAAGCAGAGCGCAAAAAGGTACTTGCTTCTATTATGCCGGTTATCCGCGGTGCTGTGGGCGAGGAGAAAAAAATGCTTTTAACCTTTGACGATGCAGATGATGTCCTGCAATTTTTGAACAGCAAAAATGCGGCAGCCCTATCACAAGTCGGTGCCGCTTGCCCGGATCACCTTGTACATACAAAAATGAAGCCACTTTTCATTAACTGGGATCCTCAAAATGAACGGACTGAATCCTTGGTGGAAAAAGTTAAAACGGGTATTCAACAATATAAGGAAGAGTATAAGCAATACTTCGAGCGCAATAAAAACGAAGGAGATGTGATGTTTGAGGTGGCACCACGAGTTATTTTGATTCCAGGTGTCGGAATGGTCAACACAGGCAGAAACGTAGCCATGGCAAACGTGAGCGGAGCACTTTACCATCGAGCGATTGCGGTTATGAAAGGGGCAACAGCAATTGGCGAGTTCGTATCTCTCAGTGAAAATGAGTCATATAACGTTGAATACTGGCCACTTGAGCTTTATAAATTGTCTCTTTCACCGGCAGAAGCGGAGTTCTCACGGAAAGTAGCCTTCATTACAGGCGGTGCGGGCGGAATTGGCAGCGCAACAGCACGGCGTTTAGTTTCTGAAGGTGCCCATGTAGTTCTAGCTGATTTAAATATTGAAGGTGCTGAAAAAGTTGCGGATGAAATCAATAAAGAATACGGGGAAATACGTGCTGCAGCTTTTAAAATGGATGTTACCAGTGAAGAGCAGGTACAGGATGCCTTTGAGAAATCAGCTCTTACATTTGGGGGAATTGATATTATCGTCAACAATGCCGGCCTTGCCACATCCAGCCCGTTTGATGAAACAACCTTAAAAGAATGGAACCTAAACATGAATGTACTGGGGACAGGCTATTTCCTTGTAGCACGTGAAGCTTTTAAGCAAATGAAACAACAGGGAACAGGAGGAAATATGGTATTTGTGGGATCGAAAAACTCTGTTTACGCTGGAAAAAATGCTTCTGCTTACAGTTCAGTCAAAGCACTTGAAACACATCTAGCACGATGCATTGCAGTGGAAGGCGGGGATTTCGGAATCCGTGTTAATTCTGTTTTGCCAGACGCCGTATTACAAAGATCTTCCATTTGGGGATCGGCTTGGCGTCAAGAGCGTGCCGCTGCATACGGAATAGAACCAGACCAGCTTGAAGATCATTACAAAAAACGTACGACATTGCTAGTCAACATATTCCCGGAAGACATTGCTGAGTCCATAGCGTTTTTCGCTTCATCAAAAGCAGACAAAACAACGGGTTGTATGGTCACTGTAGACGGCGGTGTACCTGGAGCTTTTAATCGCTGAATAGGTTTTGCCTGCTTTCTTGGATTTTGTTGCTTTAAGTGGAGGGTTTGTCATAGGTGGAATCAATCTATCGAAAAATAATAGATTAAGTATGTACTGCCCATTATGATAATTGAAGAATATGTGAAAAGGTAGTAGGAATCATGGAGTAATCAATTCAATCCGTTAAAAGGGTGGGACGATATGACAATTAAAGAACAGTACGAAACAGCGAAACAAGCGTATTCGAATTGGGGAATTGATGTTGATGCGGCACTCGAAACGCTGAAAAAAGTGCCCATTTCGATTCATTGCTGGCAGGGTGATGATATTGGTGGATTTGAAGTGAACAAAAGTGAATTATCTGGCGGTATTGATATAACGGGAAATTATCCAGGAAAAGCCACTACGCCGGAAGAGCTGCGCATGGATTTTGAAAAAGCGCTATCTCTTATTCCGGGGAAACATCGGGTCAATTTGCATGCCATTTATGCGGAAACAAATGGAGAAGCAGTCGAACGCGATCAGCTTGAGCCAAAGCACTTCGAAAACTGGTTGAATTGGGCTAAAGAAAACGGTCTTGGTTTGGATTTTAACCCGACACTATTTTCCCATGAAAAAGCAGCAGACGGCTTGACACTTTCTCATCCAAATGAAGAAATTCGTGAATTCTGGATTGATCATTGCATCGCCAGCCGAAAAATCGGAGAGTACTTTGGCCGTGAACTAGGCAATCCCTGCTTAACAAATATATGGATTCCTGACGGCTACAAAGATATTCCAAGCGACCGTTTGACACCGAGAAAGAGATTAAAAGAATCCCTTGATCGAATTTTTACAGCAGAAGTGGATGAAACATGTAATTGGGATGCTGTGGAAAGTAAAGTATTCGGTATTGGCTCCGAGTCATATGTCGTAGGATCGCATGAATTCTACCTTGGCTACGCACTGAAAAATAACAAGATTTGCTTAGTGGATACGGGTCATTATCATCCGACTGAAACTGTATCGAACAAAATTTCTTCGATGCTATTATACAGTGATAAACTAGCACTTCATGTTTCGCGCCCGGTTCGATGGGACAGTGACCACGTCGTAATTTTAGACGATGAGCTTCGTGAAATTGCGCTTGAAATTGTTCGCAATGATGCATTAAACCAGGTGATCATTGGTCTTGATTTCTTTGATGCCAGCATCAACCGTGTTGCTGCCTGGACGATTGGTACGCGTAATATGATTAAGGCCCTCTTATATGCCTTACTTGTACCGAACGATCATTTGAAAGAGCTGCAAGAAAAAGGCGATTTTACTGAGCGACTGGCATTAATGGAGGAATTTAAAACCTATCCATTTGGTGCAATTTGGGATTATTATTGTGAAAAAATGAATGTGCCGGTAAAGGAAAGATGGCTGACGCAAGTGAAAGAATATGAACGTGATGTCTTAGCAAAGCGTTAAAATAACAAGTTGTCCTGAATCCGCAAACCGATGTGTGACTAATTCTGCAGTATTAATATGGGGTCTATCGATTCGTCCCGAGTGAATGGTGAATGGTCTGGAATTACCGAAATATAACGAAGAAGTGGAGAAAAAGTAAAAAAGTTTTTGTTTAAATTAGAAAATTAATATAGTTAAAAAGGAAAACTTATTAGAAAGGTAATTCCTTTATAAAATATACCTATAACGATCTATGACACAGGTCTTTCTATGGGTATATTTTTTTTGATTGCACGTTAATAAATAGACATGAAAGCTAGTCAATTTGTGTTAAATCCGGAATGAGAGTCTCGTGCAACAAATTGATTTAACCAGTTGAAAATTAGACTGAGGATTGAGGAGGAATCGTTAAAGTAACTTTTTCTAAAAAGGGAGGATTTGGATTGAAGGTATCAATCTACAGTTTAAGATAATAAAAGCACTATGAAAAAAGGATATAGAAAATGTAATGACGTAGACTGCTTTGTAATTTTCCAATACAACTAAAAATGAAACACTATGAGCAAGTGAAACTATATAAAAATATTATTTGAATTTTAAAAAAGTTTGTGAAATTTAAATTGACAAACCTTTCAAAAACAGTAAAAATCAATAATAAAAAGAAAAAAGTGATGGGGTTCAAATGTACAATAGAGATATTTTTAATACATATAGAAGAGAATGGGAAAGGCGCTCACTCTTGTTGCTAAAATACGATTTTTTCAGTTTCCATCTCGCTTTTTGTGTAAGTTAGTGGTTGAACATAACAGAGAAGGACATGGCTGGACAATAAATTATAGGGAAACCTGAAAGTATATAAAGGTTTCCTATTTTAGTAAAGAAATTAAGGTTATACTCCCGGTAAAATCCATCATTTATGAAACCGTTTTCTTAGAAAGAAGCAGCGGTGAATGGAACCGGAAGAGAAAAGCACTTCTTAAGTCATTCCTTATTACAATATCCATGATACGTGCTAAAGTTTAGAATTTAAGAAAGAAGGTAGCTAATCATGTTAAGGATGCCCATCTTTTTTATTTTGTTTTTATTTATACTAAGCGGCTGTGATCATTCTACAGAATACGAGATTATTTACAATGATGAAGAAAGTATCGACGTTAATACAAAACCTGTCGAGAATAAAAAAGATTCGTATACGATAGCTGTTATACCTAAAATTGACGGAATACCTTATTTTAAAGCGGTAGAGGAGGGGGCGTTGGAGGCGGGAAAAGACTTAGGTGTTAAGGTCATATATACAGGCCCACCTACCCCCAGCTCTGAAAAGCAGGAAGAGATTATAACAAAATTAATTGAAAAAAAAGTGGACGTAATTGCGGTATCTGCAAATGATCCATATAAATTAGGCAGGGTGCTGAAAAAAGCAAAGCGTAAAGGAATCAAGGTGATCACCTGGGATTCTGATACTAATGCATCATACAGAAGCTTTTTTGTGAACATGATAGATCCTGAGATAATTGGCAGGCATGTAATGGATACTCTCGCTATTGAAATGGAAGAAAAAGGGGAGTTTGCGATTATGACGGGATCTCCTACCGCTGCCAATCTTAATACATGGATTGATTGGATTCAAATTCAACAAAAAGAATATTATCCAACTATGAAACTAGTTGAAGTGGAATATACAAACGAAGATATTCATAAAGCGTATAAGGTAACACAAAATTTATTTAAAAAATACCCGGACCTAAAAGGAATTATTGGTATTTCAACGGTTAATCCTCCTGCTGCGGCTCAGGCTGTGAAAGATGCAGGGGAAATCGGCAAGGTTGCTGTAGTCGGTACATCGACTCCTAATTTAATGAATGGGTATTTACAGGAAGGGGCTGCCCAGACCATTACGTTATGGAGTCCACAAAAGTTAGGTTACTTGACTGTTAGCCTAGCAAAAAACTTATTGAATGATGAATTTCCGTATGAAGGACAGAACATTAATAACATAGGTAGGATTAAATTCAAAGGTGATATGGTTATTATGGGAGAGCCCATCGATTTTACAAAGGGAAATGTGAACCAGTATGATTTTTAAAGGAAAAAAGCCTATCCTGATAAAAAACCTTCGTTTAACGACAAAACTAGTTACAACCTATACATTATTAACGGTTCTACCTATGGCCTTCCTTGGGTTAATTGCATACTGGCAATACACAAAATCAATAGAAGAAGAAGTAGGCGAATATATTCCCCGTCTTGTTAAACAGGTTAATGGCAACATTGAAAATGACATTCAAAAACTAGAGACCTTACCTGATTTAATTTATAATTCCGGTGATGTTATGGCTATTTTAAGAGACAGCCAATCAAAAAAAAAATCGGTTTTGCTACACGATGAATATATCATGAAGAGTTATTTGACAAGAACCTATTTAAATAACAATTCATCTCTTATTTTGGGGGCGTTTCTTGTTTCCAAGAATCGTACATTTGCAAGTACAAGTCTGCATTATGACAATTTTGGTTTTGAAGATGGTTCCTTGCCATATGCAGATGACCTAGGATTGCTAGGCGAGATGCAGTTGCTCCTTCCTAATCAGACTAATTTAACGTTTGAAGGGGATCCCTCCTATTTTATGCTGGTCAAAACAATTACTGATTTCGATAATAGAAAAAATTTAGGAACGCTCTATTTAGCCATCGATGTAGCCTTTTTTGAGCAATCACTTCAGGATTTGCAAAAGGAAAAGAATGTTACGATGTGGATCATGAATAAGCAGGGGAAGATAATTTATCATAAGGATCATTCAAAAATTGGTACAGTGGAAAAAGGGATACATGATTACCCATTACTGAATGGTAGTTTTCGTACAGAAATCGATGGAAAACGGAATTTAATCAGTATAAGTGAATCAAATGAGCTGCCATGGGTACTCGTTCATAGCATGCCTATCAAAAACATGACAGAAAAAACGGATGTTATCCGAAATGTAACAATTTTCGTTTTTATCCTTTTTACACTTATTACTACATTGATCTCTATCTTTTTTGCCTGGACCGTTACACGTCCACTAAACGAATTAGGAGATATAATGAAGCGGGTGGAAAAAGGTGATTTATTAGTAGATATACCTATACATTCCGAGGATGAAGTCGGGATGCTCGCGAACAGTTTTCGATCAATGCTTGCAGAGATAAGAGAGCTGATTCATAAAAACTACCACATTGAACTGCGAAAAAAAACAGCTGAATTATACGCCCTTCAATCTCAAATAAATCCTCACTTTATGTATAATACGCTGGAAACCATAGGCATGGCTGTGGAAGAAGGAGAGAGCGATGAAGTCGTGAAGATGGTGACTCTGCTTGGTAGAATGATGCGCTTTTCAATCAGTAATAAAGAAAGCTTGGTTCTTATAAACAGTGAGGTTCAGCACATTGAAGATTATTTAAGCATCCAACAATTCCGTTTTGAAGATCGTTTGCATTTTATGATAGAAAAAGGAGCAGATGTAGTTAATTATTATATACCCAAGTTTGTTTTACAGCCAATCGTTGAAAATTCCATTAAATATGGATTGGAAAAAAGAAAGGAAATAGACATTCAGATACATATTTCTGAAGAGGAAACTCAGACAGGTGAGGAATATCTTTTGCTGATAGTCAGTGATAACGGACCAGGGATGACAGAAAGCAAATTGATTGAATTAAATGAAAAGTTACGTTTGGATCCAATGATGAAACGGGACTCTGGCTTTGGGATTATCAATGTAAATGCAAGAATTGGCATGATGTTCGGGGAACAATATAATCTTCAAATTAATAGCGAATACGGAAAGGGAACGAGTGTGATTATCCGACTTCCCAAAATAAATGCCCAACAAGTAAGCATGTATGTTCAAGGAGAGGAGAAGAACAGAGATGATACAAAGGGTCAGGACGGTCATTGTAGATGATGAACCAAGGATTAGAAGAGGCATAGAAAGACTAGTACAATCTTGTGGGGAAGAGTGGCATGTTGTAGGTGTTTACTCCGATGGTCAAGAGGCATACGATGCAATTATCAATCAAGTAGAAGAAGTTGATGTATTAATTACAGATGTACAAATGCCTGTCATGGACGGGTTAACGTTAATTCAACATTTGAAAAAAACTAAACCAAGGCTATTTCCATTCATTATAAGCGGGTATGATGATTTTCTCTATGTACAGACTGCCCTAAGGGAAGGAGCTGTCGATTATATATTGAAACCGATTGATCGAGAAAAGTTTAAACTGCAGTTGAAGACTGTGCAGGAAAAAGTAATTGAGGCACGAAAGGAAAGGGAAAAGATAGGAGAAATAGAAGAAAGAGCCTTGATATTAACCCATGAAAAGCAGCTTCAATTGCTGATGGAAATTACGTGGAAAGATGCAATGGACTTATCATTACTTGAATGGACGCGGCAATTTCCAGAAGGAACCTATTCCCTGATCCATATTGGAATCGATCATACATCTGCCAAGACCCAAAGTTTTTCACCAGAAGATTGGGGTGGATGGAATGATGTAATAAAAAAACTTATAACAGACTTACTAGATGATCATTCAATGCATTGGATGTGGAAAGATAGTCTACATGCTAGTTGGTTTTTGATTAAGGATACTACCCCTACAGCTTTGGAGCAATTGTGTATAACATTAAAAACAAGTGTCCAACGGCAAACCCCTTTTACGGTTTCCATTGCCCTTGCGAATGAGTTTAATGACCTTACCCTTTTAGTAAATATTAAAGATGAATTACGATCTACCTTGCAATATCGAATGATACAAGGAGGCAATAAAATTTTCAGAACTGAAATGCTTAAACATGTATCATATAATAAAGTGATTGAAGTGCCGCCATCCATCTATAAATGGGCAGAAGAGACAGTGGAGGCGATGGAGCATGGTGAAGAAGCTGCCATTCGTTCTCTCAGGCAATTTTTTAACGAACTGAAAGATGTCACTTCCCCTTTCATAATACAAGAATCGGTTCGCTATTTGTCTATTAGAATTATTAATAAATGGATTAAAAGTGATGGTTTTAAAGACCTTCCGCTTTTACTTGAGGAAGCATTTAGCATTGCCGAGGATTCTTCTCATTTTAATCATTTAAAAAAGGAGACGGAGCGCTGGGTCATGAATATGTTAAAAAAGCAAGCAGCATTTCAAAATGACCAAACAGATCCCATACGCCAGGCAAAAGAATGGATTCTAAAACATATAGGCGATAACATCACAATAAAAAAAATCGCCAATCATGTCCATTTAAATTCAACCTATTTTTGTGAGTATTTTAAAAATCAGACAGGTGAAACCGTGCTTGACTATGTAACTAATGAACGGTTAAAAGTGGCGAAGGAATTATTAAGTCATACAGATTTAAAGATTTACGATATCGCTTCAAAAGTAGGCTATCAAGATACCAAATATTTTAGTCGGCTGTTTAAGCAATGGACAGGACAACTTCCGTCTCAATATCGAGATACTCATGAGTTTTTTGTGAAAAAGTAGAAGCTTCCATTCCGGAGCTTTTTTTTATGTCTACATTGAAAATGTCCCGAAGAAAATCCCCCCTACCCGAATTTTATCACCTACCAGCTTATACCAATTCCCTTTATAGTGAAAGTATCAGAAAAGAAAGCGCTTCCTTTATGAGGAAAACGCTTTCTTGATAAAAGACGAAATGGAACGGGAGTGTTTATATGACCTTAATTGGACCCTCACTTATGTGTGCAGATATGGGGAATTTACAAGAATCAGTAATGAGATTAGACCGTGCAGGTGTTGATTTCTTTCATCTAGATATAATGGATGGATCGTTTGTTCCTAATTTTACAATGGGCCCGGATCTAATTAAACGCATTAGGCAATTCTCGGATAAACCATTTGATGTTCACTTAATGGTTGAAAGACCGGAAGACCATTTAGATCTTTTCATTCAGTCGGGGGCAGATATGATTTCCATTCATGCAGAGGCAACTGCCCATTTACAGAGATCACTACAAAAGCTGAAGAATGATGGGATTAAGGCAGGGGTAGCCTTAAATCCATCAACCCCCATCACAGAGCTTGAACATGTATTGGATGTAGTCGATTATGTAACGGTGATGACGGTGAATCCTGGTTTTGCCGGACAGTCCTTTGTACCGCTTATGTATAAGAAAATAAAAAAGATAAAAGAATTAATTCAATCGGAAGGCTACCAAATTGATATTCAGGTAGATGGAAACATTGGGTTCGAAACCATTCCGGGTGTATTGAAAAATGGAGCCGACATGTTGGTTTGCGGGACGTCCTGTTTATTTAAAAACGATGTATTACTGGAAGATGCCGTTGGCCAACTCCGGGAATTCTTAGAGCAAATGAAAATGAAAAACGAGGGTTGTGCATGAAAGGGGTTGTAGTGGTAGGGAGTATTAATATGGATATTGTCGCAGTCACTAATCAGTATCCAGCGCATGGGGAAACGATTTTTGGAGAAAATATGAAACTATTAAGTGGTGGAAAAGGCGCAAATCAAGCAACGACGTGCGCTAAACTTGGAAAACCAGTAAAACTGATCGGTGCGGTTGGCGACGACGCATTCGGGCATGAAATAGAACGTTCTCTTCTTCAAAATAACGTGAACATATCTTCCTTGAAACATGTTGCAGAACATCCAACTGGATGCGCAGTCATTACAGTAGATGCTACAGCAGAAAACACCATGCTTGTCATTAAAGGGGCCAATGAACATTTGACAAGAAGTGATATTGACATTTGTTTTTCTACCATCAGTGATGACTATGCTGTTTTACTTGTACAGATGGAAATTCCTAATGAGGCTGTTCTACAAGCAATGAAAAGGGCTAAAGAAAAAAATATGTTTATTATCCTGGACCCTGCTCCGGCAGAAGGGGTAACGACTGAAGCACTAACGTATGCCAATTTGATTACGCCGAATTGGCAGGAAACAAAAGTGTTGACTGGGATTGACGTCAACTCGAAGGAAAATGCATGCAAAGCGGGTGTTTTCTTTGAGAATCATTTTGGAGTGGAGAATAGCATTATTAAGTTGGGCCATAAAGGAGCATTGGTTTATCAAAACGGTGAAACAAACTTTATCGAGCCCATTGCTGTAAAAGCTGTTGATACAGTGGGGGCAGGAGACTCGTTCGCAGGAGCCCTTGCTTGTGCCATTGCAGATGGGGAGACGATCGAATCAGCAGCCGAGTTTGCTTCAATTGTAGCGGCGATGAAGGTAACGAAAATGGGGGCCCAAGATGGTGTGCCGAGGCTAGCAGAAGTGGAACATTTTTGTGAAACTAATAACATTAATTATTATGGTAAAAAACAAAAGTTGAATCAAATTTATGACTGATTAAGGTTGGAAAGGAGAGAAACATGTCTGATTTCTTATTGCAAATGACGAATGTCAGTAAAACCTTCCCAGGTGTAAAAGCACTGGATAGCGTTCAGCTTGAAGTGAAAAAAGGAGAAGTTCATGCGTTAATAGGTGAGAATGGTGCCGGGAAATCAACGCTCATTAAAATATTAGCTGGCATTTATCGACCGGACCCAGGCGCCAAGTTTTACTTTGAAGGAAAAGAAGCCGAAATTCAAAAACCGATTGATGCTACGCTAAAAGGCATTTCAATCATTTATCAGGATTTAAGTTTATTTTCAAACCTATCTGTAGCTGAAAATATCTATATTGGCCGGGATAGTGACAAAAAACCATGGAAAAAGATTAGATGGAAGGAGATGGAGGATACAGCAAAACGGGCACTTAAAGAACTAGAATTTGAGATTGATGTTCATACACCCGTTGAAAAATTAAGCATTGCTCAACAGCAGATGATTGAAATCGCCAGAGCCCTCGCTTTTGATTCCAAGTTAATTGTAATGGACGAACCGACTTCATCCCTATCCGCAGGGGAAGTTGAAAAGCTTTATAAAGTTATACAAAAATTAAAGGATCGCGGAATTTCCATAATCTTTGTCAGCCACAAGTTAAAAGAGTTATTTACTGTTTCCGATCGATTTACAATATTGCGAGATGGGAAATATGTCGGCACTTATGAAACTGAAGAACTTGATGAAGATAAATTAATCACACTAATGGTGGGACGTCAGATTTTATATAACAAGAATATGGTAAAAGGAAAAACAGGAAAAACTCTTTTGGAACTGAATGGTTTATCAAAAGAAGGTAACTTTAAAGATATTTCCTTTGAATTGAAAGCTGGAGAAGTCCTTGGGATTACAGGACTTGTCGGATCAGGAAGAACAGAGCTTGCACAAGCGATATTCGGGGTCAACAGGCCCTACGATGGAAGTATGAAAATAAATGGGGTTTCTACTAAAATCAACTCTTCTGAACATGCTGTAAAGCAAGGGATTGCATATATTCCAGAAAGCAGAAAAACGCAAGGTCTCATCCTTCGCCAGTCCATAATCAATAATATTTCATTACCTGTTTTGAAACAATTGAGAAATAAATTCAAATTGATTAAGCGAAAGGAAGAAGTTAAGCTGGCTGATCATTATATGAAAACGCTAGATGTTAGACCCGCTTTGCCTAAAAGGGCAGCTGGTGACCTATCAGGCGGAAATCAACAGAAAGTCGTGATCGGCAAGTGGCTTTCTACTAAACCACAAATCCTAATTATTGACGAACCGACGAATGGGATTGATATTGGGGCGAAGTCAGAAATTCATAAGTTAATGAGGGAACTGGCTGCTGAAGGAATAGGCATTATTGTGATTTCTTCAGAGCTTCCAGAAGTACTTGCTGTCAGTGATCGGATTTTGGTCATGAGACATGGAAGAATAGCCGGAGAGCTTGGTATAGAAGAAGCGACACAGGAAAATATCATGAATTATGCTCTGCTTGGTTCTCAATCTCCTTCCAAAAAAGGGCTTCCGCTAAAAGAGGAGGTACGTACATGAACGCCATTTTGAAGTCGAAGGAAATCAGCATCGCAATGATTGTTTTGCTTCTATGTATTACGTTGACATTCTTAAGCCCGTATTTTTTTACTGTAGACAATTTGCTGGATGTACTAAAAGGGAATGCTGTACTTGGAATTCTGGCGGTGGGTATGACACTTGTAATCATCACTGGCGGGATTGACGTATCGGTGGCCGCTGTTACAAGCGCTGTCTGTGTCATCGTTGGAAAAGTAATGATGCTCATGCCTGACCATCCCATCTCTATACTATTACTCTTTTTGATTGGGCCATTTCTTGGGGTTTGTTTAGGTGCACTGAATGGACTGCTTGTTGCAAAGGTTCAAATTCCAGCTATTGTCGTGACACTTGGAATGATGAGTATCATTAATGGGCTCGTGTTGTACATTACGAATGGACAGTATTTGAACAGCAGCAGTTTTCCAACCGTATTCATCAAGTTTGCCAGTTTTGAGATGTTTGGTATATCTATCATCATTCTAATTTTTATCGCCGTAGCACTGTTTACTTGGTATATTTTGAAATACACATTAATCGGTCGCGAAGTATTGGCGATTGGCGGTAATAAAGATTCAGCCATTCGGGTTGGGATAAATTTTGACAAAGTTCAAATATTTGTTTTCTCCTATATGGGGTTTCTTGCAGGAATAGCAGCCATTGCTCAAACAGCATATACAAAGTCTGTGGATCCTAATGGAATGCTTGGTCTGGAGCTGATGGTCATAGCAGCCGTTGTTTTGGGCGGTGCGAACATCATGGGGGGGCGCGGTACCATTTTGGGAACTGTTTTGGGCGTTCTTCTGCTAGGCATTGTACAAAATGGACTTATCTTGGCAAAAATTGATACCTTCTGGCAAAAAGTATTCACTGGATTGATTATATTACTGGCTGTGTCATACGACCACATTCAATATAAACGCTCAAAAGATAAGTTAGCGAAAATTGAAGTGGAAGCGTAAGAAAGAGGTGAAAAAATGAAACGGCTTTCAATATCAAAAGAAAATACTTTAGGTGTAATTACAGCAGGCTTGTTTGTGTTAATGAGTTTTTCAATACCTGGATTCTTTTCTTCAAATAATTTAACCAATATGATGTTCCAGCTCCCGGAGTTTGGTTTAATCGCATTAGCAATGATGGTGGTGATTGTAACTGGAGGGATTGACCTATCGATTACGTATACAGCTGCCTTGTCTGGCGTGACAATCGCACTTATGGCAAGCAGCGGATACCCAATGCTAGGCGCAATCTTAATCGGTGTTTTAGTCGGGCTGAGTTGCGGATTGATTAACGGCGTACTCATCTCAAAAATCGGTGTTTCGCCAATACTGGTAACACTCGGAACGATGGTGCTTTTTGAAGGTTTGATCTTAAGCATTACGAAAGGAAATTCAATTTCAGGATTCAGTGAGGGTTATAGCTTAATTGGAAACGGCTACTATATGGGGATCGTTCCTCTTTCCATCATTATTTTTGTACTATTTGCAATAATAACAGCTATATTGCTGTCAAAAACCAAATGGGGCAGAAGTGTTTATATGGTGGGTAGCAATCCGATCGCCACATTATTTTCAGGTATAAATAATAGCAAGGTATTAATGAGGGTTTACTTATATGCGGCACTTCTTGCCACAATTGCTTCCATTATTATGACATCCCGTTATAATACTGCAAAAGTGGATCTGGGATCTTCTTATTTATTACAAAGTGTAGCGGCAGCCGTACTTGGCGGAACTGAAATTCAAGGTGGTTATGGCAAAGTTATCGGCACTGTTTACGCAGTGGTCATTTTCCAAATGTTATCAAGTGGATTGAACTTAATGGGTGTACCACGATCGATCGTGACTGTGATGATGGGGGTTATTTTAATCACGGTATTGGTCATAAACTTCGTGAAAACGAAATTAGATGAAAAAAGTCAAAAGAAGTTACCTTCAAACTCTGTAGCGTAATTTACATGACCATGTAATCTCTGAAAATACTTTAGTGAAAAATCAGAAAAATTGTAAGGGGGATCATTATGAAGAAAATGACGGGGATATTGGCAACAGCTATTTTAGCTGGGGGACTGTTAGCAGGCTGTGTATCACAAGAAGGAGCATCGGGGAACAGTGAAAAAGAAACAAGTGGCGGAGGTGGTAATGAGAAGTTGAAAATTGCCGTAGTTCCAAAATTAATGGGGATACCATATTTCAATGCTTCTGAAAAAGGAGCGATTCAAGCAGGTAAAGATCTTGGTGTGGAAACCATTTACACAGGACCTACGGAACCGGATGCTGCACAGCAAGTAAAAGTCATTGAAGACTTAATTAGTCAAGATGTGGATGTAATCGCAGTAGCACCAAATGACGCTGCATCACTCTCACCAGTCCTTCAAAAGGCGAAGGATGAAGGAATAATTGTAATGGATTGGGATACACCAGCTGATCAATCCCTTGTAGAATTATCTGTCCACCAAATAGACGATGAAGCATACGGTCGCCATATCGCTAAATCACTCGTAAAACAAATGGGTGTTGAAAAAGGGCAAATCGCTATATTAACTGGAGGGCTTTCAGCAGCAAACTTAAACACCTGGATTGATGCAGCAAAAAAAGAACTGGAAGAGAATTATCCAGGTATTGAATTAGTATCGGATAAAATCGCGACAGATGAAAAACAACAGGTGGCATACCAAAAAACACTGGATTTAATAAAATCAAATCCTGAATTAAAAGGAATCATGGCTTTTTCTACTCCGGCACCTCTTGGGGCAGCCCAAGCTGTTCAGGAAAAAGGACTGCAAGAAGATATAACAGTTGTTGGAACTGCTCTACCGAAAGACTCTTCACCATATTTAAATGATGGATCTCTAGATGTAGCCATTCTTTGGGAGCCAGACAAACTAGGTTATTTAACAGTTGCCCTCGCCAAACGTCTAGCTGAAGGGGAGAAACCAGAAGATGGTTTGAAAGTTGAAAATGTAGGTGAAATTGACGTGTGGGAGGATGGAAAAACAATCATCATGGGACCACCGACAGATTTTACGAAAGACAATGCAGCTGATTTTAATTTTTAAGGTTAGATTGACCGAAAAGTCCCCTCTCAACTATCTAGAGGGGCCTTTTTATTAAATATCATTGCGAGACTTGCATGTTAGGAGATGATGAAGGGATGAATGAGAGATATACAATCGGAATTGATTTTGGCACTGAATCAGGAAGAGTGCTGCTAGTAGATATAGAGAACGGAAATGAAATGGCTACACATGTTACACCTTATCGTCATGGAGTATTGTCTAATAGGCTTCCAGACGGATGTAAACTTGAAAAAGATTGGGCTCTCCAGCATCCAGGTGATTATTTGGACGTTTTATACACTTCTGTTCCTGAAGTGATTCGGTTAAGCGGAGTAGATGCGAATGATGTGATAGGCATTGGAATCGATTTTACCTCATGTACCATTTTGCCTGTTGATAAGAAAGGAAATCCCCTTTGTTTTGATGAGAAGTGGAAAAGGGACCCTCACAGTTGGGTCAAATTATGGAAGCATCATGCCGCACAAAAAGAAGCGGATGATATTACACGCATTGCACAGGCAACGAATCAACCATTCCTGCAACGATATGGCGGGAAAATTTCTTCTGAATGGATGTTCCCTAAGATTTTACAAGTGTTACGTGAATCACCTGATATCTATGAAGAAACGGATCTATTTATGGAAGCCGGAGATTGGATTACCTTCCGACTGACGAATGAGCTGGTACGCAGCAGTAATATGAGCGGTTATAAAGCATTTTGGGATAAAAAAGATGGATATCCGGACCCTGCTTTTTTAGCGGCTATTGATGAACGTCTTCTGGATATACTGGATACAAAAATGCGTGGTGAAGTATTACCCATTGCTGGACGGTCGGGTGGTTTAACAGAAGGGATGGCTAAGAAGATGGGGTTGAAATCTGGTACGGCTGTTTCTGTATCCATAATCGATGCCCATGCAGGTGTTCCAGCTGTAGGAGCTGTCCATCCAGGCCAATTTGTGATGACGATGGGAACCTCTACTTGCCACATGTTAATTTCTGAGAAAAAACAAACAGTAGAAGGTATTTGTGGAGTAGTGGAGGATGGAATAATTCCCGGATCATTCAGTTATGAAACGGGTCAGGTGGCTGTTGGCGATTCGTTTGCATGGTATATTGAGCAAACTGCTCCTGAGTATGTAAAGAAAGAAGCTGAGCAAGAAGGTGTCAATCTACATAGCTTACTGGAAAAAAAGGCTTCTCGCTTAAGGCCTGGTCAATCTGGGTTAGTGGCGTTAGATTGGTGGAATGGCAACCGAACAGTCCTTGTAGATGCGAACTTGTCAGGTGTGATAGCAGGGATTACTCTTTCCACGAAGCCGGAAGAAATATACCGTGCACTTTTAGAATCAACAGCCTTTGGAACAAGGAAAATCCTTGAAACCTTTGAGAATGATGGTATAGAGATAAACGATTTGTTTGCCTGTGGCGGATTACCTCAAAAAAATAAACTGTTAATGCAGATATATGCCGATATTTTAAATCGTGAAATTAAAATCGCGGATGGGGAACAAGTGGTTGCATTAGGAGCAGCCATATACGCTGCCACGGCTGCCGGCCGTATAAATGGTGGGTATGATTCCATAGAGGAGGCATCCTCTAAGATGGCAAAAGTAAAAGAAGATACTTTTATACCGGTTAAAGAAAATGTAAGTATTTATCAACAACTGTATGCTTATTATTTAGAACTGCATGACTTCTTTGGCCGCGATCATATTTCCATAATGCACGGTTTAAAGAAATTGAGGAGTGTGGACTAATGATACATATTGCGGTGGATATTGGTGCTTCAAGTGGCCGGCTGGTCTTAGGGAAAATGGAGAACGGGAAATTAGTAATTGAAGAAATCCATCGATTTGCGAATGGTTTCACCTCCCAAAATGAAACCTGTTTTTGGGATATTGATCATTTATTGAATGAAATCTTAAAGGGGTTAGAATCAGCAAAAAAGCTTGGATACGACCACTGTACACTTGGAATTGATACGTGGGGAACGGATTACGTATTGTTGGATGATAATGGACACAGAGTGCAAGAAGTTATCTCTTATCGTGATAAGCGCACCGAAAATACAATCGAAAAGGTCACAAGAACACTACCTAAAGAAATCATTTATCAAAAAACGGGGATTCAATTCTTATCATTTAACACGTTATACCAATTGTACGAAGAAGATATAAAGAACCTGAAAGTCACTAGGAATGTCATGACTGTGCCAGATTATTTAGGTTACTGCCTAACGGGGAAAAAGGTCACAGAAGTTACAAGTGCTTCTTCGATGCAATTATTGAATGTAAACACGAAGAAGTTTGATGAAGAGTTACTAAACCTGATTGCATTGTCAAAAGATCAATTCCCGCCTTTTGTTAATCCGGGAGAACGATTAGGGAAACTGATGAAAGAACGTTTTTCTACTTTTGATCTTCCCAATACAGAAGTGATTATCGTTGCTTCACATGATACTGCTTCCGCCATAGTCGGTTCACCTGGTAATGGAGAGAAATGGGCCTATATTAGTAGCGGAACGTGGTCGTTGCTTGGGATTGAAAGCGATAAACCGATAGTGAATGAGTTAGCCCTTAAAAACAATTATACAAATGAATGGGGTGCATACGGAACCTACCGCTTTCTGAAAAATATCATTGGTATGTGGGTTATTCAAGAGGTCAGAAGACATTTAAAGGAAGACTATAACTTCGAGCAGTTTGTATATGAGGCAGAGAAAATAAAGGTGTGCACGCAGTTCATCAACTTTAATGATAAACGATTTTTAAATCCAGAAAATATGATTCAAGAAATTCAGCAGTATTGTCGGGAGACGAATCAGGAGATTCCACATACAGTGGGCGAATTAGCGAACTGTATATTTACAAATATGTCTATTATTTATGCGATGTCCATTCGGCAAATAGAAGAGATAACCGGGAAAAGAATCGAGCAACTTCATATTGTCGGAGGAGGGGCGAAAAATGAATTCGTTAATCAACTTACAGCAGACCTTAGCGGGAAAACCATATACGCTGGACCAACGGAGGCTACGGCGATTGGGAATATACTAGTACAAATGATTTCAGGCAATGAAATAAGCGATTTACAAACGGCACGTCAGTTAATAGAACACTCGTTCCTTATAAAAAAATATGAGCCAAAAGAAAAAATTGAATTATCATCTCTGATTGAAAAATTCAAACAAGCAATTTCCATGAAAGAAGAATGTAAATAATAGGAGTGATAAAGTATGAATGAAAATCTGCATCCAGCCAAACAAATTGTTATGATCATGGAACGTGTCTATAAATATGGCATGACAACAATTTCAGGAGGAAACCTTTCTATTCTAGATGAAAATGGTGACCTTTGGATTACTCCATCGGGAATTGATAAAGGAGCATTAACCATGGATGATATCATGTGCGTCAAAAAGGACGGTACATTCATAGGGAAACATAAACCATCGGTAGAGCTTCCTTTTCATCAAGGAATTTATGAAGCAAGGTCCGATATAAAAGCTGTCGTACATGCACATCCCCCGGCTTTGGTTTCCTTTAGCATGGCTCGTAAAGGACCAAACCCAAAGTTGCTTTTACATGCATATAAGAGTGTAGCAGATTCCCTTCAGGTTGCACCCTATGCGATCCCTGGAAGCGACAAATTAAAGGAAAATATTTCGGCTGAATTTGCAAAAGGAGGGGATGCGGTCATATTGGAGAATCATGGTATTGTGGTAGGGAAACCCACTATATTTGATGCCTTTAAGTTGTTTGAAACACTTGAAGATACTGCTTGTATGGAAATAAATGCAAGGAATATAGGGAAACCATTTGAACTGACCGAACAAAATTTACAAGAAATAGATTTATATAAAGCGGATAAATTAACACAGATAGAAATGAAGCACCATTCTGTCGAAGAGGTTTCTTGCCGTCAAGAAATGATCAGGTTATTGGAACGGTTATATGATCGTCAGCTTTTTACAAGTATCTCAGGCAGCTTTTCAACCCGCCTTAAAGATGGCTCTATTTTAATCACGCCTGCTCAACAGGACCGTAAATATATTAAGGAAGATGAATTGGTTCTGATTCATCAGGAGTATAGTGAAGCTGGAAAGGAACCATGTGAGTTTTTTGAGCTTCATCAAAAAATATATGAGTTAAACCCGGAGCTTACATCCGTAATCATTGCGAACCCAAGATTTTTAATGGCCTATGCTGTGACAGATGTTAAATATAATACACATATAATTCCAGAGGCCTACATTGTACTTCGGGATATAGATAAAGTGCCTTTTGGAATGGGAGAAGATCATAATAGAATGATTGCAGATAAACTAGCAGAGGATAATCCTGTCCTATTAATTGAAAATGGGTATGCAGTTGTCTCAGGAAAAAGTTTACTGAGTGTATTTGATAGGCTAGAAGTAGCTGAATATAGTGCAAAAGCATTGGTGTACGCTAAAAGTATTGGCGAAGTAATCGATATTAGTGATGAAGATATTGAAGAAATTATTGAAGGTTTTAAGCTAATTGCCAAATAACGATATCAATGAAAAAAGGCAGTTCCTAAGCTCTCTATTTATATAGAGGGCTTTATATATGTTACAATACAAAAACAAACAAAAGTAAACAAAGATTATATAGATAGGAGAAAGTTGGTATGCTTGTAGCTCAAAGACACCAAAAAATTGTCGAACTCGTAAATGAACGTTCGAGTATTCGTGTTACAGAATTAAGTGAAATCTTTTCAGTAACAGAGGAAACAATCCGACGTGATCTCGAAAAGCTTGAGAAAGAAACAAAACTAAAACGCAGCCACGGCGGTGCCGTTAGCCTGCAAGAAGATGATTCGGAAATCCATTTTTCCGAAAGAGTGATAACAAATGTCAACGAAAAAAAAGTGATAGCATATGAAGCGGCAAAGCGGATAGTGGAAGGTGACAGGATTATTTTAGATGCAAGTACAACTGCCTGGTATATGTCAAAAGCCTTACCAAACATACCGCTAACGGTTATTACCAATTCCACCAAAGTGGTGATGGAATTGAGTAAAAAAGAAAAAATAGAGGTTATTTCAACCGGGGGAAGATTGCTGTCAAAGTCTTTATCATTTGTTGGTCCGATAGCAGAGAAATCATTAACGATGTATCATGTCAACAAAACGTTTTTGTCTTGCAAGGGGATTCACTTAGAAGAAGGACTCAGTGATTCTAATGAAGGGCAGGCTTTATTAAAAAAGAAAATGATCGAAAGGTCGGATGCAGTGATCCTGATGGTGGATTCCTCAAAGTTTGGAAAAAAGGCGTTTTCATTAATCGTTCCGCCTAGTGAAGTGGATGAGGTCATTACGGATAGAGAAATAGATGAAGCATCAAGAAAATTGCTTGAAAAAAGAAATGTAAAAGTAACGATTGTAAAATAAAATAGAATCATTAGCGACAGTTGGGAAATGTGTCCTTTAAAGCGAGCAATCTATTTTTATTATTGCCTCGTTTCCAAAAAAAAGGGCTTTCAGTTTAGTAACATGCTTGCGTGAGGGAAAGGCAGGAGACGTACGGGGTTGTGAATATTACCAATAGGAAGGGAAAGGGGGTTCTGTCTTAAGTTTCGCAGAAAAAATACCATTAGGGTAAAGGGCAAACGAAAGGGCAGACGTGAAACGTTAATTTTTTCCGGAAATTTACATACAATCGAAGGAGAAAAGAGTTATTTGCTCCTTGGCGATAGTTGAAATTGGAAAACCTTTCCGTTAACATGTAATTAGAATCATATATTAGGAGGTTTTGCATTGGTTTTACAAATTAAAGAAGTTACGAAAAAATTCGGGGATTTCACGGCGGTCAACAAGCTTGATTTAACTATCCCCGAAAAAGAAATGTTCGGCTTTTTAGGCGGGAACGGAGCAGGGAAAACGACCACGTTCCGGATGATACTCGGCCTGCTTGACCCTACTGAAGGGGAAGTGACCTGGGATGGTAAGAAAATCGATTATACGACCAGCTCAATGATTGGCTATCTTCCTGAGGAACGCGGACTATATCCAAAACTGAAGGTGCGTGATCAAATTGTTTATTTGGCTAGATTAAGAGGGATGAACAAACGTGATGCTTTGAGAGAATTGGAGTATTGGCTGGACCGCTTCATGGTGCCAGATTATATCGATAAGCGAGTTGAAGAGCTTTCAAAGGGAAATCAACAAAAAATCCAGCTGATCGCATCAATGATCCATAAACCTGAATTACTTATTCTTGACGAACCCTTCAGCGGACTGGATCCAGTGAATGTGGAAATTCTGAAGAAAGCGGTCATTGACTTAAGGGACAGCGGCACGACGATCGTTTTCTCGAGCCATCGCATGGAGCATGTCGAAGAGATGTGTGAGCATCTTTGCATCATGCATAAAGGTTCACCTGTTGTGGCTGGAAAGTTAAAAGAAATCAAGCGTTCTTTTGGTAAAAAGAATGTGTCAATTAAAGCGGATTTTGATCTATCTTTCTTGGATCATTATGAAGGTGTAACAAAAGTGAAGAACACGATGGAAGGGAAAGTTCTTCAAGTAACTGGTGAAAATGTGGCTGAGAGCATGCTGCGTGAACTTGTTCCAAGAGGTTTCGTCCGGAAATTCGAATTGGAAGAACCATCGCTGACGGATATTTTCATTGAAAAAGTAGGTGCAGTCTATGAATAAATTTTGGATTGTCCTTTCCCATACATACCTATCAAAATTAAAGACGAAATCCTTTATCATTTCTACAATCATTATGATGGCACTGATTCTCGTTCTTTCGAATCTTTCGAATCTTATTGATAAATTCGACAGTGATGAACAGGAAAAGGTTGCCGTAATCGATCAGACTGAAGGCGGTTTATTTGATTCTTATAAAAATGCGGTAGCAGGTGTGAACGATGACCTATCGATACTATCAGCCCAGGATGAAAAGAAAGCGGAGGAAATGGTCAGCGCGGAAGAAATCGTTGGGTATTTATTAATCCAAAAGGATAAAACTCTCGGCTTTAAGGGAACGTACAAAGCGAATCAAATTTCAGATTCTGCGGTAAGTAATGATTTGCTATTAGCACTTACCCAATTGAAGGGTCAAATAACGGCGAAGGAATTGAATTTGACAGAGCTGCAAATCGCTCAATTAAATACGCCGCCAGCATTTGATACGATTGCACTTCAGAAGAATGCAAAAACGGAAGAGGATCTAAATCAAGCACGCGGTCTCGTGTATGTGCTCCTATTCGTGATTTACTTCGGTGTGTTGATGTATGCAACGATGATTGCAATGGAAGTGGCAACTGAAAAAACTTCACGAGTCATGGAAATCCTGATTTCAAGTGTCCCGCCAGTCACACAGATGTTTGCCAAAATAATGGGTGTTGCTTTACTTAGTCTTACTCAAATGATTTTATTTTTTGGGGTGGGCTATTTCTCGATTAAACAAAACTTGACGGGGATGGATGAAGGATTCTTTTCATTTTTCGGTTTCGGCAGCACAGATATCTCAACGATCATTTATGCAATCATCTTCGCTTTGCTTGGGTATTTTCTGTACGCGACTCTTGCAGCATGCCTTGGATCCGTTGTCAGCAAAATTGAAGATGTCCAGCAAATGATTTCACCGATGACCATGTTAGTTGTCATCGCCTTCATGATTGCGATGTTTGGACTGGGGAATCCGTCAGCCAGTTATATTACGATCACATCATTCATTCCATTTTTCACTCCGATGATCATGTTCTTGCGCGTGGGGATGCTTGATGTTCCATTCTGGGAAATCGCCATCAGCATAGGAGTGTTAATCTTAACGATTGTTTTACTTGGAATAATCGGAGCCAAAATCTATCGGGGTGGAGTCTTGATGTACGGTAGCTCAAAATCATTGAAAAGCATCAAGAATGCCCTGCAATTATCCAAGAAAAATTAACATCAAACCTGGATCTTTCATCCTGTTGGAGGGGTTCAGGTTTTTTAAAGTTAATATTATAGGAACGAAAAGTAGCATAGATATAAGGGAACATAAATATATTCCCTTTATGCAACCACGATTAGGAGTGAATGATTATGAGCAATCTGGTAACGTTGACGATAGTTTCAGAAGCGTTTCTCTTGTTGTCCTTCATCATTATTATTTTATCAACCAAGAATCCGAAAAAGAATGTTCTCTGGGTCATCCTGTTCATCATTGGAGCTGCACCGCTTTTATATTTAGCCATAGATCATGTGAAAAACGATTATATGGACGCGAATATCGGACTGGGCCTAGCCTTTATGTATACCTGGTTATACAGCGCAGTTGCTTTTATCATTGCCATCATTCTTTTAGTGAAAAAGAAAAGGAATAATAATATTTCAAAAGAACTGTGATGATTACAAATTGGAATCTTAAATTGAATGAAAAAAACGCTGAGGATACATGAACTATACCCCGGATAAGGGACACACATAAAAAAGTGTCCCTTATCCGGGGTTTTTTATGTTTCAATAAGTGTAATGAGAATGGACGGTGGGTTTTAATGGGTAAGAATATATTTACTGATTTTTTTCTTCAAGTTTGTTCTCAGTCTGGCTGAGGGTACATTAGTATCGCAGTGTTTTGTGTTACCTGGGTATTTACTGACTAATCGTATTCTTGGCAAAAAGGATCTTGGCGGTATAGGTTTAGGATAGTCCAACTACAACCTGTGCTTTTCTTAGCTTAAGAATAAGAAACTTTAATAAACGAATAGTAATAAATAAGGAACATAAATCTTTCTCTTTGCATAGGGTAGGAGGGTATGGTATATTATTTTTGAGGAGGGATGGGCAATGGATGAAATGATGAATGGGCAAGATGCGAAGAATGAAGAAGAATGCTGTACGACCTCTTCCCACGGCCGAAAGAGTCATCACTCAGAAGCAGTAAAAAAGAATTTAACGACACGGTTAAATCGAATTGAAGGTCAAATTCGCGGTATAAAGGGTCTTATTGAAAAAGATACGTACTGTGATGATGTGATCACCCAAATAGCAGCTACACAAAGCGCGATGAATAGTGTAGCCAAGATTTTATTGGAAGGCCATCTAAGGAATTGTGTGGTGGAACGCCTGAATGAAGGGGATACAGAGGTTATAGATGAAGTTCTTGTAACGATACAAAAATTAATGAAAAAATAAAGGAGCAGTGGATAAAATGGAAAATGTAACATTGAATGTTAGTGGAATGTCTTGTGGTCATTGTGTGAATGCAGTTGAAGGGAATGTAGGAAAACTTGCGGGTGTTGAAAGCGTAAAGGTGCATTTGGATGCAGGAAAAGTAGATGTAGCGTTTGACAAGGAAAAAGTATCACTTGAGAAAATAAAAGAAACAATCGATGATCAAGGCTATGATGTTGAGTAAATTATGAGAGTGCTGTTAAGCACTTCTTTTTTACAAGGAAATATACCCCATAGCGGTATAGGGAGGCGGAATGAAGTGAGCAGCCAAATAAAAGAAACAAGTTTACAGATTTCAGGAATGACTTGCGCTGCCTGTGCAAACCGAATTGAAAAAGGGTTAAACAAAATGGAAGGCGTTGAGGAAGCCACCGTTAATTTTGCACTTGAGAAATCGGTTATTAAATATGATTCGGAAAAAGTAAGCAACCAGGACTTTGAAAAGAAAATTCAAGATCTTGGCTATGATGTAGTAAAAGAGAAAAAGGAATTTACGATTACTGGCATGACCTGTGCTGCCTGTGCAAACCGAATTGAAAAAGGGTTAAATAAGATGGATGGGGTGAGCATGGCTAATGTCAATCTAGCGCTTGAAAATGCGACCGTCGAATATGATCCTTCCCAAGCCTCCCCAATTGACATCATTCAACGGGTGGAGAAGCTGGGGTATGGGGCGATCATCAAGGAAGATAAAATGGAATCCGTGAATTTCCGTCAAAAAGAAATACAAAAACAAAAGAATACATTCATCTTTTCGGTCATTTTATCATTCCCATTGTTATGGGCGATGGTAAGCCATTTTAGTTTTACTTCGTTTATCTATATGCCTGATTTCCTCATGAATCCTTGGGTGCAGATGGCATTCGCAACCCCCGTTCAATTTTTGATTGGAAAGCAGTTCTATGTTGGAGCTTATAAAGCCTTGAGAAATAAAAGTGCCAATATGGATGTATTAGTCGCGATGGGAACATCCGCTGCCTATTTTTACAGTGTTTATCAGGCGATCATCTCGATGGGTTCCCATCACAATACGGCACAACTTTATTTCGAAACCAGTTCGATTCTTATCACCCTCATTCTTTTGGGGAAGCTATTTGAAGCAAAAGCAAAAGGACGTTCTTCCGAGGCCATCAAAAAATTGATGGGGCTTCAGGCCAAAACGGCATTGGTTTTAAGAAATGGGGAAGAACGGGAAATACCACTTGAAGAAGTCATCGTAGGGGATACGATTTTGGTGAAGCCGGGTGAAAAGATTCCTGTCGATGGCAAGGTAATCGAGGGGAACTCTGCCGTCGATGAATCCATGTTAACGGGTGAGAGCATCCCGGTCGATAAAACAAACGGGGATACTGTTATCGGTTCAACATTGAATAAGAATGGGTTTCTCAAAATGAAGGCGACTAAAATAGGAAGGGATACAGCTCTTTCCCAAATCATCAAAGTCGTCGAAGATGCTCAAGGTTCGAAAGCGCCGATTCAACGGCTTGCTGACCAAATTTCCGGTGTTTTCGTTCCCATTGTTGTCGGAATCGCTCTTTTAACTTTTCTGGTTTGGATGATTTGGGTTAACCCTGGAGAATTCCTACCTGCTTTTGAAGCGATGATTGCAGTGCTAGTCATAGCCTGCCCATGTGCTCTAGGCCTGGCCACTCCCACCTCTATCATGGCAGGATCTGGAAGGGCTGCCGAATTCGGCATCTTATTTAAAGGCGGGGAACATCTGGAAACCACCCACCATATCGATACGGTCATCCTGGATAAAACGGGAACGGTAACGAATGGTACCCCTGTGTTGACAGATGTCCTCATTGAGAATGGTATGGAGGAAGAACAGTTTTTATCATTAATCGGTGCAGCTGAAAAACAATCTGAACACCCTCTTGCTCAATCAATCGTTCAAGGAATTCAAGCAAGGCAGATTTCACTTGCAGCGGTTGAGGAATTTGAAGCGATGCCTGGATACGGGATTAGAGCTGTGGCGGATCAAAAAGTGATATTCATCGGAACCCGTAAATTGATGAAGCAAAATAACGTGGATATCACTAAGGCGCTAACAGCGATGGAAGAATTTGAAGAGCAAGGGAAGACTGCAATGCTCGCTAGCATTGAAGGGGAATATGCAGGACTCATTGCTGTTGCGGATACGATAAAAGAGAGCTCGCTTGAGGCGATTAAAAGGTTAAAAGCAATGGATACCCAGGTCATCATGATAACCGGGGATAATCAAAGAACAGCAAATGCCATCGGCCATCAAGTTGGCATTGACCATGTAATCGCAGAAGTCCTACCTGAAGGGAAAGCGGAAGAAGTGAAAAAACTGCAGGCCGCCGGTAAAACTGTGGCAATGGTCGGTGATGGGATAAATGATGCGCCCGCGCTGGCACTAGCCGATATAGGAATGGCGATAGGAACCGGGACGGACATAGCCATGGAGGCTGCCGATATCACTTTGATTCGGGGTGATTTGAACAGTATTGCAGATGCCATCCTCATGAGCAGAAAGACGATGAAAAATATCAAACAAAACCTATTCTGGGCTTTTGCCTATAATGTAATCGGAATACCAATTGCGGCAATCGGACTGCTTGCCCCGTGGTTAGCGGGTGCTGCCATGGCCTTCAGTTCTGTGTCAGTCGTATTGAATGCACTTCGCCTTCAACGGATAAAGCTTTAATGATCATGTAACATATATAGAAGGCAGTTGTACTGACTGCATATACCATTCTACGGGCGTATGGATTATAATCATCCAAATAAAGCCGATGATTCCTTGGCAAGAGGATCATCGGCTTTCATCTGGAATGAGCGGCATGTTACTGCCACTCTTATAGGTTGTCAAACCGCTTATTTTAAACAGTAAAAAACATAATCTGTAGGTGTGCCATTCTCGCCTTGTTGATGGAGCATCGCTGATACATTACCGCGATGATAGGTCCCATGATTCACTACATGATGGATGAGGTCGGCAAGTACAAACTCACAAGCCCCCATTTTCGGATGTTCGGTTACAATGGTCCGTTCAAGATCAGGCTGCGAAGTAAGGAAATTGTCGTAATCCTTTGCAAGTTCATCATATAAGGATTCCAGTTCATTTAATGTGATTCCGTCCACTTCTTTCCGCCGCTGTTCAACTTTCTTAAAAGTTTCTTGAACTGTGCGTCCTTTCATTATCTCCAACCAGGTAATATCTGTTGCGTAAAGGTGAATTAGAACTTCCTTGATAGATGGAAAGACACTTTTTATCGTGTCTCCATAGACTCCTTCCGGTAATTGTTTTAGTTTTTGGAACACTTGCTGATTAGCCCAAACGTGGTAATCATACATTTTCTTGGCGCGGTTATTTTCCATTTTTTCACTCCTTTAATTGTTACATATCCTTTTCGACATCATTTAAAGAACTCCTTTATCAAAAGCTGCATCCTAATCTGATAATTTGTCCATGCAAATGCTTCATTTTCTACATACCATGATAATAGATGCTATCCTACTATTGTTATTACGTTTGATTGCCATCAAAGAGTCCAAGAGTGTGAAAATTCACTTTATTTTCAAATATTGTTAATATGATAGTAACTCTTATCGAGAGGTGGAAAAAAATGAGAGCAGATGCCGTTTTTGAAGGTGGGGGGGTCAGGGGAATTGCTTTTATTGGAGCGATTCAAGCAATGGAAGAGGAAAAAGTAGAATGGGAGAGACTTGCTGGGACATCAGCAGGAGCAATAATAGCTGCTCTTTTGGCTAGTGGCTATAAAAGCCATGAAATTAGAAAACAGTTTAGTGAAATCAATTACTCAAAGCTTAGAGGCAGGACAATTCTGAATCGAATTCCCATTTGTGGATTCTTTTTGGAGCTTATGGTTCATCTCGGGATTTACAAAAACGATTATTTGGAAACATGGGTGGATTCACTTCTTTCAGAAAAAGGGATTAAGACATTCGCGGATCTTCCAGATGGAAAGTTGAAGATAATTGCTTCGGATGTTTCGAATGGCCAGATGCTTATTTTGCCAGATGATTTGGATCGCTATGGGATGACTCCTGCTGATTTAAAAGTTTCAACTGCCGTAATGATGAGTGCCTCCTTACCATTTTTCTTCCGTCCGGTTATTTGGAAATCAAAAGACCGGAAAAAATCCTACATTTTAGATGGTGGTTTACTTAGTAACTTCCCGATATGGATTTTTGATACCGACAATCCTCGCTTTCCAACGTTTGGATTCCATTTTGTGAAAGCTGAAGTTAACATAGATGCGGTTATACCAACGCCAATCCACCTTTTCAAAAATATATTTAAAACGATGCTTCAAGCCCATGATTTACGTTATATGAACAAAGAAACGATTGAACGCACGATTCAAATTCCTACTGGCGGCATCAACGCAACGGATTTTGAACTGAATGAGGATGAAATCGACTTTCTCTATAAATCAGGCTATACTTCTGCAAAAGAATTTTTGTCGAATTGGGATTTTGAACAATATAAGGTCAAACGCTTGCAAAGAGTCAAAAAAGAGTAGGAGAAACATTCCTCTATCATTCGGTCCAAAAGGGGGAAAGAGGGGACAAGGAGCTGTTACAACGGCTCTTTTTCTTATTGAATGAACGAACCAATCGTTTAATTCAAAAGCAATAAGTGGAATTACAATCAAAAAAAATTAATATAATATATTATTTTGATATTGGTTAACAAATATTATAAAAGCATTTAAATGTATGAGGAAATGAAACTTTTAAAAATTATTAGATGACATAATAAATAGTATCTTTTACGACGTCTATGTGAACCAGTCAAAGAATTGACCGAACATAAAAAACTACTTCTTTCGAAAAAAATCTTGACTGAGACATATTTCAAGTCTTGAATGAAGTCATAAAATCCCACAGCTTCTAAAAGAGGTAACGATAATTTGGATAATGATTCTTCAGACCCTTTTTTATATATATTTTTATAAAAACAAAATAAATCTAGTTATATTTTCATACTAATGTTAATGTAAAGTGGTAGATAATACCTAACCATGGAAAGGAGAGGATTTTATAAACAGATATAGAAATCAAAATTGTTCCCGCCTCAGCCTTCAGCCTCTACTTAGATCACTCCATAAACCGCATCTTCTTTCTATGAGAGAATTTATTTCTTAAATGTAGGAAAAATGTTAAGAAAAAATCTACTAGAAGGGGAATAGAATATTATGAAAAATATATTTGCCTTTTCATTATCGTTGATTATTTTATTTAGTTTTGTAGCTCCTTCATTTGCAAGTATAGAAGTTAGCAACGAGACATCGACACAACAAGAAGTAAACGAACATGCCTATTCTTTTAATGAACTAGAAATAATAAGTAATACAATTTTAACGGAGCAAGAGATTGAAAATCTATATAATGAAGTTATGAGTATTAATACACTTAACTCTGGTGGTATAACTGCATATGGACCTATTTCAGGTGGATCAACAATAACTGAAATAGCTCCTATTTATAGAACCTACAAAAATACCGGTCTAAATGAAGCCAAAAATCTAATTTTTGCATATATGATGAAAAAGATTCCTAAAAAACTGACAGATAGTGTATTCGCTAATTGGCTTTTTGTAAAGTTAAATAGCTGGTCCAAAATTAGTCCAACTTACGTGGGTTCTTGGGTATCAAGTTCATATAGCACTGCAGAAAAGAAAAGAAATTATCATGCGACAGTGGTTCATTATGGCAAAAGTAATTACACATCACCTAAATCAGTTCAATATTTCCAATGCAATTACTGGTTTGGGAAATAATAAATCGAGGAAATGGGGAATAAGATGAATTTGAAAATATTATTGAGAATAAGTATCTTTTTATTATTTTCTTGTCTAATGATTTTTGATTATTTCCCTCATCTCGTTCTCAAAGACATTCCTAAAACTGCACTGACAATTGGAATGATCTCATTAGCGGTTGTCTATATTATCATTAATCGAAAGACTGAAAAAGATTGTGAAAATGCATTAATTGGAGAAGCAGTATTTATTTTTTATATGTTAGTGCTAATAGGATTATTAACGGTAATGGGCGGAAAATCTACTGTAGGAATTTCTTTGAATAATCCTATGCTATGGTTTGTTTTATTATTGACAATCGTTGATATGACCGTAAGATATAGGAAAATGAATGCTTAGTAAACGCTAAACTTATGAAATTGGGGAAATTCCGGACGAAAAAACAGCCAGTTGACTGCTTATTTACTTCATATTATCTCAGACTAAAGCTTTAGGCATATAACATGTACTTTATTATTTTCTTATAACGAACGAAGGAGCCTTTATAGCTTCTTCGTTTGGTTGGTTAAGAGTTCCCTTACTTCATAATAAATCGAATCGTATAATCTCTTCCATTGAAACTCTTCAGCAAGGATTTAATTAATTCAGAGTACCTTTCCTCAAGCCAATCTCGAGCGAATACATTAGGTGCAACTAATGTCATTTGGTCACTTTCAATAGAAGAAAAGTACACATCTTTCATCCAAGCCTCATAACTCGGTTTAGAGATCTTTTTCTGCATTTGTAATTTAACAAGGGAGAATATATCTTTATCGTCCAACAATTCATTATGTATTGACACATCTTTTAAAGGAAGTACAGCCTCTTGATCCGGGTTTAAATGATCTATTATTTGAGTGACACGATTTAATTCATGTCTTAGTGAAAGTTTTAGCTTTAGTAACTCCTGCATTAAAAAATCTTAGATTTATCATTACTATCCATTGTACGTCCCCTTGATGTCTGGTTATCTTTCTATTATAACTTTTTTATGTTCTATTCCCATGGCGAATTCTACACGAAATAAGGTAGAAGACTATACTAGGAAGCAATAGGTAAAAGTCCAAGAAAGATCCATGAAGTATTAGTTCATGGATCTTTTTAGACATATTCTAAATCATTTGGTTCTTTTTCATTTGTAAGTAAATTCAACAGTTCATCTAGTTCCTGGCTTTTATGTAATGTTTTTGGAGCAGTAAATCCATAAATCAATCCGGTGGTTATTAGTTCTTTCCTCAATATCTCAATTTTTTCAAATAATGCTTCCATACTCTCCAATGCAGAATCCTCAAGTGCTTTCTTTTTTTTGTTATGAAACTATTATTACATAAATTGGGATGTTTTTAAACCTGAAGTGAGTATTCACTTATAAAATTATTACTAAAGCATTTTTAGTCCGATTTTAGAAAACCATGATGAATTCTAAACCTTCCTTTGAATCAAGGTTTCCTTCCTGAGGTGGGATCCAACCAAGTGATGGCGATCTTTCTTTTATTCCATTATTTCGCTGGCTTCTTTAGGCTTTTATAGTTTTGGAGGTTTATTGTAAAAATAGCCTATTGAAGTTATTTGTAACGATTAAATAAATGATTCGTTAAGAGAACTAGGCTGAAAGACTGTCGTTATATGTAAAAGTTTGTAGGGCTATGTAAATGCATGAGTGAATCAAAACTCTTTTTGTATTCAATAGGTATCATAAGACCTGCCTAAAAATTCCTAATTTCTTGATTTATTGATTTACACATCTTCATACACCTTTAAAAGGGCCATACTATACTTGAACCAGATTCAAATAATAGGAGGGAAAGATCAATGAATAATGAAAGAGCAATGGATGATTTAATTAAGAATTGGAGCGAATTAGGTAAGAATATGGACCGCCGAAACTTTATCCAGGGAGCAAGTAAGCTTGCCGGACTTTCATTAGGTCTTGCCCTTGCCCAATCAATGGGCGGGATTGAAGTGAATGCTGCCCCGAAATTCAGTGATTATCCATTTACTCTCGGTGTAGCTTCAGGTGATCCGCTCTCGGACAGTGTAGTTTTATGGACAAGGTTGGCACCTGATCCGTTGAATGGCGGAGGAATGCCAAAAGAAGCCATTTCGGTTAAATGGGAAGTGGCAAAGGATGAGAATTTCAGAAAGATTGTCCAGCAAGGCAAGGAAATAGCAAGGCCGGAACTTGGCCACTCCGTACATGTGGAAGTAAGCGGATTAAAACCTGATAAAGTCTATTTTTACCGTTTTAAAAGCGGCGGGGAAGTAAGTCAGACAGGGAAAACGAAAACACTTCCGCCAATAGGTTCAAGTGTATCGAGCTTGTCATTCGCGTTTGTTTCATGCCAGCAATTTGAGCATGGTTATTATACGGCTTATAAACATTTGGCAAAGGAAGATCTGGATATTGTCTTCCACCTTGGCGATTATATATATGAATATGGCCCAAATGAATATGTTTCTTCTACAGGTAATGTCCGTGTACATAGTGGACCAGAGATCATTACACTTGAAGATTATCGGAATAGATACGCACAATATCGCTCTGATACCCATTTAAAAGCGGCACATGCAGCTTTCCCATGGGTCGTGACTTGGGATGATCATGAAGTTGAAAACAATTATGCAAATGTCATCCCGGAAAAAGGGCAATCGGTAGAAGCTTTCATCAAGAGAAGGGCCGCCGCTTATCAGGCTTACTATGAGCATATGCCCCTTCGAAAATCATCTTTGCCTAAGGGAGCGGATATGAGGTTATACCGAAATTTCACATATGGCGACCTGGCCTCTTTCTTTGTATTGGATTCACGTCAATACCGGGATGATCAGGCAAACGGTGATGGAAGTTCACCGCAAACGCCTGAGTCACTTGATCCGAAACGGACATTACTAGGTCCAGAGCAGGAACAGTGGCTAACTGACAATTTATCAAAATCAAAAACGAAGTGGAATGTTCTGCCTCAGCAGATTTTCTTTGCACAACGGAATTATGGAACACCAACCGCTCCCAAATTCAGCATGGATTCCTGGGATGGCTACCCGGCTGCACGCGATCGCTTAATTGATGTAATCAAAAGCAACAACCTGGAAAATCTGGTCGTGTTGACCGGTGATGTACATGCAAGCTGGGCCGCCAATTTAAAGGCGGATTTCGATGATCCAAATTCAAGGATTTTCGGTGTGGAGTTTGTCGGCACTTCGATCACATCTGGCGGAAATGGTGCGGATAAGCGTGCGGACACGGATAAAATACTAAGTCAGAATCCGCATATAAAGTTCTTTAATGATTACAGGGGATATGTCCGGTGCAAAGTAACACCAGAACAATGGAAGGCGGATTACCGTGTAGTCCCATTCGTGACAGAACCAGGTGCGGATATATCGACAAGAGCATCCTTTGTTTTTGATAAAGATCAAACAGGGCTGCGAAAGGTTGCATCAGCAGCGGTTATGGAAGGTGCACAAAAAACGAACGAAGTCGAGGAGGATCGGACACGTGCCCATAATCGCGCACATGAAAAACAAAGAATGAAAAGTCAGGGGAAAGTGACTAATTGATAGGGAATCCTTATGATGCTTGACAGGAATGTAGCGAAGAAAAATGAGAAGAACAGAGGAGTGAGTAAGAATGCTTTCAAATATAGGAATACCCGGTTTGGTGATTGTCCTTGTGATTGCACTGATTATTTTTGGACCGTCCAAACTGCCGGAAATAGGCCGTGCATTTGGCCGGACATTATCGGAATTCAAAAGTGCAACCAAAGGATTGGTGAATGATACAGAAAAAGAAGATGAAAATGAGAATAAAGCTGCATTAAGAGCTGTTAAAAAAGAGGGATGAAGTGAATGAGATAGAGCGGGCGGAAAGACTCGCCTGCTTCTTTTCATGAGAAGGGTTAGAGGGGAAGCGCTATTTGCAAAATGGCAAATAATATGTCTAAAAAGGGGGAGTGAAAGTGGAGAGTAAGGATTTACACGTTATTGAGCATATGGAGGAACTCCGAAGCAGAATCATTAAAACACTGATAGGCTTTGTGGCTTTTTTCATAATGAGCTTCATATTCGTACAGGATATTTATAATTTACTTATTAAAGATTTGGAAGGAAAGCTTGCCGTGCTCGGGCCGAGTGAGATCCTGTGGGTATATATGATTATTGCTGGGGTTTGCGCAATAGCTGCAACGATTCCGCTTGCGGCCTATCAGTTATGGCGCTTTGTGGCTCCAGCTTTGAAACCGGAAGAGAGAAGGGTTACATTTCGCTTCATACCCGGACTGTTCATTCTATTCATCACAGGTATCTCATTTGGATATTTTGTGTTGTTTCCAATAGTGCTGGGTTTCCTAACTTCCCTATCGGCCGGGCAGTTCGAGATGATGTTCACTGCGGAAAAGTATTTTCGTTTCATGATTAATTTGATCTTACCTTTCGGGATTTTATTCGAGATGCCGCTTGTGGTCATGTTCCTGACCAGATTAGGCATCATCAATCCAGCAGTGTTAAAAAAGTCTCGCAAGATTTCTTATTTCGTCCTGGTCATCATCTCGATCCTGATTACGCCTCCAGATATAATTTCGGACATTTTGGTTATCGTCCCTTTACTTGTGCTTTATGAAGTGAGTGTACAGCTATCCAATATGGTTTATCGTAAAAGGCTAATGAAGGATGAGTCAGCATTATCCTTGACATGAAATGGATAATCATAACCTTGAAAGTAACATTTCTTGGGAAATAATTAATGGATAATAAAAAGTTGAGGGGGACCCCCTCAGCTTTTTATTGTGGAATAATACTTTTTGGGAATGATTAGCGGGTATGCTTTTGCATTTGCCTTCTGACCAATGTGATTATGTAAGGGGACGAAGTTTTATAAGCCTTCTACTTGTCCAACCCTGTGGAATCCAAATTATTTAAAACAAAGGCATTGGGGCTTCAAGGTAATCACAAGTTACATAAGTTGTATAGAAAATCTGCAATGTCTAAATGATTATGTAGTAGCCATGAACATCTTCAAGTTTTAAGGGGGATATTTTATTTTTTTTATTTAGAAGGAGAGAGGATTCTGGTTAGCGAATAATTGTAATCACTTGAACAGAAAAATGCATTCTTCGAAATATCATTCCAAAATATTGAAAAGTGAAAGGTTCGAATCTTATTAACGTTCAAGTATAAATATATATTTAGAGGGGAGAGAATTATCAAAATATCGAACAGGAAGGTGAGAATTTATGAAGGATTTATTGAAAATTATCGCAGGAAACATCTCCATGACCTTTGCCTATGCTTATTTAATCGTTCCCAATGAAATCATCAATGGCGGGGTAACTAGCTCGGCATTATTATTGAATGCATTATTGGGCTATAACATTGCCATGCTCGCCAATTTGGTTACAGGAATACTGTTAATCATTTGTTTAGTGTTTCTAGGGAAAGAGTACTTTTTTAAGTCGATCGTAAGTTCCCTTAGCTATATGGTTTTTTTTAACTTTTTTTATTCATTGAACATTCAGTTTGATATGAATATCATTTTAGTGATTTTCATTTCGTCGATTTTGATAGCGATAGGATATTATTTATGTATAACAGCAAATGCCTCCACGGTTGGTTTTGACGTTATCGCCTTAATTTTACATCACAAAAATAAAAAAATAGATATTGCTGCGACAATAAGGATTATTAATCTTATCGTACTGATCTTGGGCTTTCTGGTTTATGGTTATGCATCGATTGTTAAGGGAATTGCTTTTACATTGATTTTTTCATATCTATTAAAGAAAATGCTGGATAGGAAGCAGAAGGCAGTAACGTCAGCTACGGAAAGTGTGTTGGATGAAACACCAAAGGTAAATGAAGTAAAATAACTAAAATTGCCGACTTAATGGACATCGTTTTTTATTTGAAAATGATCATTTTGTTATCTAAATATTCTGATTTTTAAATTGACTTTAAAAAAATCAGAGTGTATTATACACATAGAAAGTGGTACTAACATCATGACGTAGTGATGTTAGATTCGCTTCGTTTTTCAAAATAGCCTTAAGGAAGGAGGACTAGTGATATAGAATCTTAAGTTCATAGCGTCATGCCCTGTGTTGTTTTTAAAATGCCATGTTTCCAAGTTCCCACTATCTTTGTGAAAGTGTAAAGGACAGGCTGCTGAAAAGCCTGCTTTACATTCAAGTAGCGATTATCTTAGTTGATTCCCCAAATTATTGAAAGTTGGTGGAGGGTATGAAACATCAACAGGAAGAACTGAAACCAGGTCTGAAACAAAGACATTTAACGATGATATCTTTGAGTGGTGTCATAGGAGCTGGTTTATTCGTAGGAAGCGGTATCATTATTGGTCAAACGGGCCCCGGGGCGATATTATCATATGTTTTGGCAGGCTTGATCGTTGTGTTAGTCATGAGGATGCTTGGGGAAATGGCCACAGTGAATCCCAATACTGGATCTTTTGCGGTTTATGCAAGAGAAGGGATAGGTGAATGGGCCGGTTTTACAACAGGTTGGTTATATTGGTTCTTTTGGGTTATCGTAATTGCTTTGGAAGCAACGGCTGGAGCAGCAATCTTTCACAGCTGGCTTCCTTCCGTTCCCGTCTGGGTCATAAGTCTATCATTGATCATTCTATTGAAAATGACGAATATTTTTTCCGTAAAATCGTTTGGTGAGTTCGAATACTGGTTTTCAATCATTAAAATAATAAGTATCATACTATTCCTGTGCCTGGGGGTGGCCGTGATATTAGGGCTTATCCCAACGATAAAACCACCCGGAGCTTCCAATCTTTTAAACTTTGGCGGGTTTATTCCAAATGGGCTAAGTTCTGTGCTTGTTGGTGTTGCAATCGTTTTTCATGCATTTGTTGGAGTGGAGATTCCAGCGATTGCCGCGGGTGAAACCAGTGATCCGGTTAAATCAGTTAGAAGTGCATTGAATAGTGTGGTTTGGCGAATCCTGATTTTCTATATTGGGTCCATCGCCATTCTAGTGACGCTATTACCATGGAATTCGGCTTCTTTGCTGAAAAGTCCATTTGTTGCCGTACTTGAAATGCTGGGAATCCCTTCTGCTGCCCTGATCATGAATATAGTGATCCTCATTGCATTGCTATCTTGTTTGAATTCGGGATTGTATACGAGTTCGCGCATGTTATTTTCACTTGCACAAAAGGGTGACGCCCCAAAGCTATTTTCTAAAGTGAGCAAGAACGGTGTCCCTATATTTGCTGTAGTCGGCTCTACTATATTCGCCTTTATCAGCACCATTTTCAGTTATGTTTCACCTGATAAAATCTTTTTCTTTTTAGTGAATTCCTCGGGCGGAGTCGGAATTCTTGTTTATCTGGCCATTGCGGTTTCCCATCTCCGATTAAGGAAGAGAATCGAGAAAGAGAATCCTGGAATATTCAAGATTAAGATGTGGTTATTCCCATATTTGACTTATGCAACCATCATTTCCATGATTTCAGTGTTAATATTAATGGCTTTTATCGATTCGCAGCGTCCGCAGTTCATCTTTACCATGCTATTTAGCTTGATCGTTATTTGTTCATTCTTTTTCATTCGGCGAAAAAAAGCGAAGTATTTGGAGAATGAATTTAATATTGCTTCTGGTTCCCCTAATTCTGAAAAGTTATAGCTTTGGCTCCACACCATTGGTTTAATTTAAGATTACTTCTATGGAATTCCTCAGACAAAATTCTTCAATTCACTAATCAGCTAGAATATGATTCCTATAGAAAAAGAGAATTGTGCCAATAAGTGCTTGGTGCCATCTGTCTTTTAAATCATGAAGGAGGGGTTAGGTTGAATGTTTTCCGCGTAATAACCAGTGGAGTTGTCCTTGGAGCCATATTGCTGTCAGGCTGCGGCAATTCAGCTGAACCGGACGAGGCTCAACAAGAAAAAAGTCCAGTCATGAATGAAAATCCGGATTCAAATACGGGTGAAACCCAAAATGTGGAGGTCATTAAAAAAGGTGTCGGTGATGTGATTCAATCCATAAAAGAATTGGAATCTGAAATTAATACGGATGCGGATTCAGAGAGAATTGAAGAAATGGGAAAAGAGATGAGTTCTGTTTGGGATTCGATAGAAAAGCAAGTGGAAGATGAATACCCGGATTGGTATGAAAGGATTGAGAAAAACCTTTACCCATTAATTGGGGAGTCAGGGAATCCAAAAAAGGACCTTGAAAAAATTAAACGACTCTCTAAAGCTACCAAGGACGATTTACAGTTATTTTTGGAAGAAGTTAATTGAATTCTCTTAATACCCTGGTTTAGCAAGTTTGGTGATTTTGGAGGAGGTAAGATGAGGGGGAAGCATAGATTGGAAAGGGCAAAAGAATGCAAAGAGGTTCAAGCAGTGATATTCGATTGGGCAGGAACGACGGTGGATTATGGTTGTTTTGCGCCGGTCCAAGCATTTGTCGAGATATTCAGGATAAGGGGGATAGATATCACCATTAAGGAAGCAAGGGAACCTATGGGATTATTGAAAATGGATCATATAATGGAACTCCTGAAAATGAAACGAATCTCCAATTTATGGATTGCTAAATTCGGGAAAGAACCGGACGAAAGAGATATAAAATCATTATATAAGGACTTTGAGGCTTTGCTTTTTAAGGTTCTCAAGGAGTACGCCAAGCCAATACCAGGCGTAATTGAATTAGTCAGCCGGTTAAGGCAGCAAGGAATAAAAATCGGTTCGACAACAGGATATACTCGTGAAATGATTGATGTTGTTAAAGAAGAGGCGGAAAAATGGGGCTATCAACCAGATTCCATCGTTGCGTCAACCGAAGTGCCTACAGGAAGGCCTGCCCCTTGGATGTGCTTTAAGACGGCGATGAATCTCGAAGTGTATCCACTCAGCAAAATCGTTAAAGTCGGCGATACGATCAGTGACATCAAAGAAGGCATTTCTGCGGGCATGTGGACTGTTGCCGTATTGAAAGGCGGCAGTGAGATCGGCCTATCAGAAGCAGAAATCAACGAAGTGGACCCATATGATCTGCAAAAACGGATGAAACATGCAGAAAATCGTTTTTGGAATGCAGGTGCCGATTTCGTAATTGATGAAATAGGTGATTTATTGGAGATCATCGATAGAATCAACTACAGATTGACTGAAAAAAAGGATATATTTATTGGTTAATAAAAAGTCAAATACATGTGTTAGTGCCTATGACGGACAGAGATTTTAAATTAATTCGAAATATTCGAATTATTCATTGACTATTACGCATAATGGTAGTATTATACATCTTATAACTGGTACGGACGTCGCAACGTCATTATCAGAAATAATATAATTAAGGAGAATGTGCTATGGTCGAAACAAAAATGTTAAGAGGTACAAAAGTTAAAATGACACCAAGTGAAGCAATCGTTGAAACATTAGTGGCCGAAGGAGTAAAACATATCTCGGGAATTTTGGGATCTGCTTTCATGGATATGCTTGATTTATTGCCAACTGCAGGAATTCGTTTCATTGGTGTCCGCCATGAACAAAGTGCAGCCCATATGGAAGATGCGTATTGTCGTGTCTCTGGTGTTGCAGGAGTTGTCATCGGTCAAAACGGACCTGGGATGACGAATATGGTCACCTCTGTTGCAGCGGCCAATCAAGCTCATACTCCTATGGTGGTCATTTCACCTTCAGCTGGTACACCAACGGTTGGATGGGATGGTTTCCAGGAATGCGATCAGGTTTCCATCTTCAAGGCAATCACGAAAGAAACGGTTAGAGTGACACACCCAGGCCGGGTCGCTGATTGCCTCAGGACAGCATTTCGAATTGCTTACGCCGAGAGGGGACCGGTTTTATTCGATATTCCCCGTGATTACTTCTATGGTGAAGTGGAAGATCAAATACTTCAACCACATCAATATCGCGTAGATGAAAGGGGCTGCGGTTCTTCTGCTTCCTTGGATAGAGCAGCTGAAATTTTAGCCGAGGCACAGTATCCGGTCATCATTTCCGGTAGGGGGACGGTTGATTCAGATGGCATTGAGGAAATTAAGAATATGGCAGAATATTTAACGGCTCCGGTAGCTGTCTCCTATATGCATAATGATGCTTTTCCTGCCGATCATCCCTTGTCAGTCGGCCCAATCGGTTACATGGGTTCGAAGGCTGCCATGAATACACTTAAGAAAGCGGACGTCATTTTGGCGGTCGGCACAAGATTATCGGTATTTGGAACACTGCCATGCTATGACATTGATTATTTCCCTAAAGATGCGCAAATCATCCAAATTGATATTAACCCAAGGCAAATAGCGAGGACGCACCCTGTGGAAGTGGGGATCATCGGAGATGCCCGCGAAGCGAGTCGTGAAATCTTGAAACGGTTGAAGGCTAATAAACCAAGCCTAAAACAAGAAAAAGAGCGGATAGTAGAAGTTACGAATGAAAAACAAAAATGGGAAGAAGAATTGGTGAACCTTGCTATGATCGATGGAACCCCAATCAATCCGCGTCGAGCCCTATTGGAATTGACAAAAGTGTTGCCTGAAAATGCCATCGTTACTACAGATATCGGTAATGTTTCTTCAACTGCAAACGCTTACTTGAAATTCAATCAGGGACGCAGGCATATCGCTGCGCTTACATTCGGGAATACTGGATTTGCTTACCCATCCGCACTAGGTGCCAAATTAGCTGAGCCGAACACGCCTGTTATAGCCATTGTTGGAGATGGCGCGTGGGGCATGAGCTTACATGAAGTGAGTACGGCCGTTGAAGAAAACATACCGGTCATAGCATGCGTCTTCAATAATAATGCATGGTGCGCAGAGAAAAAGAATCAGGTCGATTTTTATAATAACCGTTTTGTAGGGGCAGATATCCAAAATCCTGATTTTGCAGAAGTTGCCCGATCAATGGGTGCTGTAGGCATTAGGGTGGAAAAAGCAGACGAGTTAGGCTCTGTCATTGAAAAAGCAATAAAATCAAACAAACCGACTGTCATTGATATACAAGTGGATGGAACACAATTGGCTCCGCCATTTAGAAAAGATGCATTAAAAATGCCTACTAGATTATTAGAAAAATATTCTCATTTAGATCATAAAAACTGGGATAAATAAGAGTTTGTGAAAAAAAGGTGATAGGACAGCTGCGATGACTTGTTGAACGATTTGGGTCATCGCACCATCACCAATTCGCTTTAAAAGGTCTGTAACAGCATGGGAACTTAACTTAGTTACATTCAATGAAAAATAAGGGGGTTTCAAAAGTGAAGATGGAAACTGAAACGAAAGACCTTGTTCAAATGGATAAAGACCATTTATGGCATGCGATGCATCGCTATAATGAGAAGGATGCTCCCATGATGGCTACAGAAGGATCCGGCTCATGGTTCACAGATACTAAAGGTGATAAATATTTAGATGGTGTTTCCGGTTTATGGTGCTTGAATCTTGGTCACGGACGAAAAGAGATTGCCCAGGCTGCCTATGAACAAATGATTAATTTATCATACTTCCCTTTAACATTAAGTCATAAGCCGGCAATCGAATTATCTGCAAAAATAAGTGAACATTTAAAGGGCCCTTATACAACTTTTTTTACGAACAGCGGTTCTGAGGCGAATGAGACAGCTTTTAAAATAGCCAGGCAATATCATTCCCAAAATGGAAATCAGGGTAAATACAAATTCATCTCAAGGTATAGAGCTTATCACGGCAATACTTTTGGCGCGCTAAGCGCAACTGCACAGGCTAATCGGAGAGTGAAATATGATCCGGCGGTACCAGGTTTCCTGCATGTTCCACCGCCGTACAGTTATCGAAGCCCGTTTGGGGAAAACGTTGAAAACTCCGATTTGCTTGCAGCTGAATATATCGATCAGGTCATTAACTTTGAAGGAGCTGACACGGTAGCGGGTGTTATCCTTGAACCATTCATATCTGGTGGCGGGGTCCTTATTCCTTCAAAAGAATACTTAACGAGGGTTTCGGAAATCTGTAAGAAGCATGAAGTTCTATTAATTGTGGATGAAGTGGTTTCAGGTTTTGGAAGAACCGGAAAAATGTTTGGGTTCATGCACTCAGATGGGGTTCAACCGGATATTGTTACGATGGCAAAGGGTTTGACCAGCGGTTATCTTCCACTTGGAGCAACGGCCGTGAATTCAAGGATTTATGAGAAGTTCAAAGACAACGGAAATTTAAATCATTTCAGGCATGTGTCAACATATGGAGGCCACCCTGCATCTTGCGCAGTTGCGCTAAAGAACATTGAAATCTTGGAAAATGAAAACATCGTTCAACGAGTATCTGAACTTAGTGAAACGACACTTCGCGCGCTCTTTGAATTGACAGCCCTGGATAAAGTAGGGGAAGTTCGGGGAGTCGGGTTTTTATATGGCATTGAATTAGTGGAAGATAAAAAGGCAAAAACGCCTGTTTCCGAAGAGTTCATGGGTAAAATAATCGGGGCTTGCAAGGCAAAGGGACTTATCATCGGACGTAATGGTGATACGGTTCCTGGATATGGAAATGTACTCATCATTGCACCGCCTTTATCTTCGACCGTTGAAGATTTACGCTTTGTCATAGAAACGGTTAAATCCGTTTTATGTGAATTATGCTAACCAAAAAGATGTGGAACTTTAGGGTGCTATCTATATAGAAGAAAAATGAAGATGGGCATGATTGACATCCATGTCCATTTTTTCATATTGAGACTAACTGTATGGAAAAAATTAGAAATGCAAAACGGGAGGAAACATGCAATCACAACAAAGGTTATTGGTGGTTCTCGCACATCCCGATGATGAGTCATTCCTGTGTGGGGGAACCATTGCTAAAATGTCTGAGCGGGGTGTTCAGATAACTTTACTATGTGCGACAAAAGGCGAAATGGGCAGACGAATGGGAAATCCCATTGTAACAACAAGGGAGGCATTGCCAGAACTAAGGGTGGAGGAGTTAAAAAGAGCTTGTGAAGAATTGGGGATCAGTGACCTGCGATTTTTAAACGTAAGGGATAAAACGATTGAATTTGAAAGATTCGATTTATTGACGGAGAGAATCGTAAAGGTGATACGTGAAGTTCAACCGGATGCACTAATTACATTCCATGAGAAATACGGTGGGCATCCAGACCATTGTGCGATTGGCCGTGCTGCCGCATTTGCTTTCTTAAACTCCGGTGATTCCGATTTTTATCCAGATCCAGTATTTCCAGCTTTTAAGGTTCATTGTCTGTACTTTGTCCTTTGGCATGCTTTTTATGATGAATGGTTAAAGGAAAACGGGCTGGGAAGTATCAGAGAAGTGAATATAGCAGGGACTTTAAAGAAAAAGATCCATGCCTTAAGGTCACATCGTTCCCAGACTTTAGCGGTTCCTGAATTGTGGGGGAAACAAATTCCAAGCTTGCCTTTTTTAAAGGAATCCGAGTATTTTATCAAAGGGAATTCGCTTCCTAATATAGATGAAACCGATTTTTTTCAAACGATTGAAAGGATGGGATGATATTTAGTTTATCTGGAAAGGGGGAAGGATTGTATGGAATTAGAAAAATATGAGCCATTGGAAGAAACACCTCAGGTGCAGCAGAACCCACTTCAAAATAAGGTGCTTTTGTGGCTGAGCGGTATCGCTTTCACCTTTTTCATTGCCCTCTTAGGCTTGGGGCTGTCGAAGATTTCAGGATTCGATCGAATCGGTCCACTTGCATGCTCGATCATCATTGCCGTGATTTATCGTCAAATTGCGGGATATCCAGAAAAGTTCCGGACTGGAATCGAATTTTCCGCAAAAAAACTTTTGCGTTTTGCCATTATTTTATACGGGTTGAAATTAAATATCGATGTGATTTTCAATCAGGGACTGCCATTATTGGTACGTGACATAGGGACAGTAACATTCGCCATAGTCGTGATGGTCCTGATTGCAAAGTGGATTAAGGCGGATGCTTCCATTTCCCTTCTTCTTGCTGTAGGAACCGGGATATGCGGTGCAGCAGCCATCGCGGCAATATCTCCAATCGTGAAAGCGAAGGAAGAGGATACAGCCATAGGCGTCGGGATAATCGCTTTAATGGGAACACTTTTCTCCATTGTTTATACACTTTTACGTCCGCTCCTTCCGCTATCTGCTTTGGATTATGGAATCTGGTCTGGGATCAGTCTTCATGAAATCGCCCATGTTGCTTTGGCAGGAGCACCGGCTGGTGAAGATGCGCTAGCGATTGCACTCCTCGCCAAATTGGGACGTGTCTTTTTACTCATTCCTTTATGTTTCATTTTTATGTATTGGATGAAAAAGCGAACATCCGGGAAAATGGGCCATGATGCCAAAATTGATTTTCCGTGGTTCCTCGTTGGTTTTATAATCATGAGCCTAATAGGAAGTTATGTGTTTGGAAGTTATATTACGGTTTCACCTCTCGTAATGGATGGCATTTCCAAAGCGACTACATTTATATTGACTATGGCCATGATCGGTCTTGGACTGAATGTTAGCCTGCAGGCACTGCGAACAAAAGCCATGCGTCCTCTTTTAGCCATGACCATTACCTCTTTGCTGCTTTCCATTATTTCGTACTTTATCATTTAATATATAAGCTTTCGTATATGCATGAAATGTGATGAAGGTTGCATATAGGATAAGCCCTGAATACATAGAGCTATTCAGGTTTTTTTTATTTACTCGAAGAAAAACGGTATATGAACGCTGGAAACTCAACAAAACCTAATTTAAGGGAAAAATTGAACGGTGGCATGTTTGAATATTATAACTATTTGGTTTACAATATAAGAACTGATACGAACATTACGATGTCTTTTTCTGTTTGGAGGAAATTTTATGGAGCTAGACTTTAAAAATCCAATCCCTTTACATGCTCAATTGAAAACCATATTGGAAAATCAGATTTTGGAAGGTTATTATAAAGACAAAATCCCGAGTGAAAGGGAACTGATGGATATGTATTCTGTCAGCAGGAGCACTGTACGGGAAGCAGTTTCCATCCTGGTTCGTGAGGGAATATTGGAAAAGAGGCATGGGAAGGGAACGTTCGTCTCCCTTAAACCTGTGCAAGAATGGCTTAAGATGATAAGTTTTACGGAGACCGCTAAAAGCATGGGGATTAAACTGCTAGATCATGGCCGTGTAATGACACCTGAAAATATAGCTGATGCAAATGGGTTTGAGGATGAATCTTACCATATTAAAAGGCTGCGGTTACAGGGGGATGTCCCAATTGCCATTGAATTGCATTATTATTCTTTGGACCTAGGAAAAAAATTGACGAAATTCGATTTAAGTACAACCGTATTGTACGATGCACTCGAAGGTGAATTAAACATTGACTTTTGTGAAGCGGAACAAATCATAACCTGCGGCTTTCCAACAAAAGAAGATGCAAAGCATTTGGGTATAGCCGAAACGATGTGCTTACTGATTACAGAACGAATGATTTTTGATTCTGATGGTAACTTAGTAGAATATTATAAAGGGTTATTCCGATCGGATATGTATTCATTCGCAATGAAAATGTCCCGGAAGAATTGAATTCTACATAAAATGACCTAGGCCTATCTAAGAGAGTTGAGAGGCCTAGGTCATTTTCAAATCTACCGGGATATCCAATGATACGATTTTTGGTGGAGAGTATGCCGATGTTAATAACATAGGCATGTTTTAAAATGACCTATTGTTATATTCAAATTATGTACTTACCTCAAGAGCTAAAAGACCAAGGCTTGCCCACCGTTTTCAGCCGATCGGTTTTGAGGGCTTGCCATCCTCCAATTTAGCCGAAATAAGCCCAAGTGCAACTCCCAGCAATGCACCTGCTCCCACTTCCACAGGCTGATGTCCGAGCAGTTCATTCAGTTCCTTCTCACGCTCAACATACTCAAAGCTCGGAAACTCTCCGGAAAATTTGGCCATATTATCTTCAAGATCATTCACGAGCTTAGCGATTTCCCCTGTATGGCGGCGAATCCCCTGGGCATCATACATCACAATCACGCCAAACACTGTCGCAAGCGATGTTTCCGTATGCAGCCATCCTTTATTCGCTGCCACATACGATGCCAGGGCGGCCACTCCCGCAGAATGCGAACTAGGCATGCCACCAGTTGTGAAAGCCTGCTTCAAGTCCCACTTTCCCGTCAGCTTATAATGCGTTAAAATTTTCAGCCCTTGTGCAAGGCCAATCGCCGACAGCGCCGTTAAAATTCCCCGATTCATCTTTTCCATGAGCAACTCCTCCACTCCACTCCAGACCAGTCCAACCCAATCCGGGAAATTATCTTCCCTATTTTGATACCCCAAAAATATTTTTTATATGCAGCAGTTCCATGATTATCGGCATTTAATAAGAGTCTCTGAATGAATCATGATATCACTTTTTGCCGCGTCCGAGTTCAGCTGAATCATCGATCCGAGGTGGAGTCAGGCTTGTTTTTTTACGGAAAAGGTCACTATTTCATAATAATATTTATAGGATGGGAACCTTAAGGAAAATATATAACGGAACACATAATTAACATGGTGTTAAGGTGGCAAAGGAATGAACAAGATCAAGGATATGAATCCGGAAGAGTTAAAAAAGATCATGATGGTAACCGATAGAATGTCTTTCACAAAAAACTTCAGGTCTGCTACTGCTGAAGAATGGTTCGTTTTCATTCCTGGCTTCAATGACCCAGGTACAGGTGGAGCTGCTGGAAAGGCTATAGTTCACTACAACCTATATGGAAACAAAGATATGTTCATTAACACCACGGTCATACTGGATGACCCTGTTCTATTTGAGGAAGAAAATTTTCAGCTGGTTTACTCTATTTGTGATGAACTTATTAATCGTCTAGTGGGATACGCTGATACTTTACTGTCCGTACACGCAGGTTCCAATTCTTATAATGCCGAGTACAAACGATAATGTTCGTAAGATATCAAGGGGGAAAAACGGTGAAACATAATCTTGTTCAGTCAATAGTCGAACAATCAGTCATGCTTACTAATGAAGAAGATTGGGATAAGCTCATTCAACAAGTTAATAATGCAAAATTTGTTTTGCTTGGTGAGGCATCACATGGGACATCCGAGTTTTACACGGCTCGAGTTGAAATAACAAAAAAGCTGATTCAAGAAAAAAGGTTCACCTTTGTAGCTGTTGAAGGCGATTGGCCCGCTTGCCAGGCAATAAATAGGTATGTTAAAGGCTATGACTTAGTGACTAAATCCGCAAAAGATGTGCTAAAAAGTTTTGACCGCTGGCCGACCTGGATGTGGGCAAACGAGGAAATGATTGACCTGATTGAATGGATGAAAGAATACAATGAGTCTGGACAAAATCAAACGAAAGTTGGATTTTATGGGATAGATATCTACAGTCTTTGGGAATCCATGGATGAAGTTATCCGTTACTTAAAACAAATTGATTCAACTGACCTCGAAGCTGCCAGACAGGCGTTCACTTGTTTTGAGCCATTCAATCGGAATAACGAGGAGTACGCAGTTTCTGCAGGCATTTTTTCGGAAGACTGTATAGACGAAGTAGCCAAATTACTGACGACTATTCAACGAAAAAAAGAAAAATACCCTCATCACGAAGAATTGAATTTGAATCTTCAAGTGAATGCGTTGGTAACATACAATGCCGAAAATTATTACAGGACCATGGTCGTCCATGATGATAGATCATGGAATATTCGAGATATGCATATGGTTGATGCACTTAATGAAATTATGGATTTTTACGGCTCTGAAGGCAAGGCGATTGTATGGGAACATAATACCCATGTTGGTGACGCCAGCGCTACTGATATGAAAGATTCAGGGATGATTAATGTCGGCCAGGTCATTCGAGAGCAAAACCCGACTGAAGATGTATTTATCACAGGTTTCGGAACCTACAGAGGAACTGTCATAGCAGCAGAGGAGTGGGGCATGGATTTTGAAATAAAAACAGTACCCCCGGCTATGAATGGAAGTTGGGAGGAGGCGATGCACCTTTCGGGGGCTTATGATAAGTTGCTCATTTTCACCGATGAAAATCGTCAGCTATTCCAAGGCAGGATTGGTCACCGGGCGATTGGGGTTGTATACAGACCGGAATATGAACAATATGGTAACTATGTACCTTCTGTAATGTCAGATAGATACGATGCTTTTATTTATATTGATGAAACCCAGGCCCTTCACCCGCTCGTTCAAGAAAAAGCACCCGTTCTGTAATAAAAAGACGAAGCCGTTTATGTTATAAACAGCTTCGTCTTTTTGTTCGCGTATATCTCTCATAAAATGCAAAATATGGTCGCGTGGATTTTGGGGTTAAATATAAATCTGAAACTTGTAAACCAAACTTTCCTTTTATTTAGAAGGGTCGGAAAGTGTGGGATGAGGGTCACTTTTTATGTGTTTCCCTTATCCGAAGTATAATTCACAATACAAAGTTAATAGATTAATCATTCTGTTCTTTGACCTTTTAAATCAAAGGTTATTTTTTGTTTTACTCACATTTAACACTTATTCCTTAACCAATTCCTTTATCATTAATAGATGTGGACCCCCATCTTCCATAAAGACATCGGATGAAGTCCGATAGCCAAGTTTTTTATAAAAGCCCTCTGCCTGTGTTTGCCCATGTAATTTAACCTGAGTAACACCTTGTTCCTTTGCAATTTCTTCCAACGTTTTAAGTATTATTTTCCCGAGACCAAATTTACGGTAAGGCTCCAAGATGCAAATTCTCTCCAATTTACCTAACCCATCAACAACTCTCAATCTTCCAGTTCCGACTGGCTTTTCATTATAATAGACTAATATGTGTTCAGATAAAGCATTAAGTGTATCAAATTCATCAAATTCAAATTCTAATGGGAAACCTTGTTCCTCGACAAATACTTCTTTTCTGATATGAAAGGCTATTTTTAAATCATTTTCAGTAGTTATTCTTTTTGAATCCAATGTTCTTCATCCCTTTTCTAGATTTATATAAAAAGACAAGCCATAATAAATGTATATCCTATTTTAGTATAAATGAAATTATTTTTGTTGTAAATACAACAAAAAAAGCCAAGGTCTTTTTGAATGAAGGAAATACTCCGTAAAATTGGAATGATAGCAAGGGCATTGGACTTTATAAGTAATATCGAATTTAAAGAATTTGACCTTACAAAAGGGCAGTATTTGGAATATGTGAAAACCCAGGTATCATTCAGGAAAAGTTAGCAGAAATGATAAAGGTTGACCGAACGACAGCAGCTCGTGCCATTAAAAAACTTGAAATACAAGGGTTAATCGAGAAGAAAAGTGATGAGGAAAACAAAAAAATAAAAAGCTATATGCAAACGATATAGGTGAAAAGGTCTATCCTCTTTGAAAAAAGAAGGGGAGTATACTGACAAGGTTGCGTTATCTGGATTTTCTCTGGACGAAGCGGAAACGATTCTTCATCTTCTTCAAAGAGTCAGAAAAAATATTGAGGTAGATTGGGAATTTGTGAAAAAGGGAAATAAAAGGGGGGAGTGATACATTATAAGAAAGAGGCTCGATTTCGTTTCAGAATCGAGCCTCTTTCTAATTATCCAGCCACATTTTCAGTGAACTGACTATTGTATAGCTCTGCGTAGAAACCATTCTCCCTTAAAAGGTCTGAATGCGTTCCTTTCTCTTTCACTTTTCCTTGTTCCATAACAAGAATCAAATCTGCATCCTTAATCGTTGAGAGACGATGGGCAATGACAAAGCTGGTTCGTCCTTCCATCAGTCGGTTCATGGCCTTTTGGATAAAGACTTCTGTCCGAGTGTCCACACTAGACGTCGCTTCATCCAAAATCATGATTGGCGGATCTGCTAGAACAGCCCGGGCGATTGTCAAAAGCTGCTTTTGGCCTTGTGAGATGTTCGAAGCTTCTTCGTTTAAGATTGTCTCATAACCATCTGGCAGTGTCCGAATGAAATGGTCGGCATGTGCCGTCCGAGCAGCTGCAAAAATTTCTTCATCAGTTGCTCCATTTTTGCCATAAGCGATATTTTCTTTAATCGTACCATTAAAGAGCCAGGTATCTTGAAGTACCATACCAAAATTCTTTCGAAGATCATTACGTGACATATTCCGTGTATCAAGACCATCAATCGTAATCTTTCCGCCATTGAGTTCATAAAATCTCATCAAGAGATTTATCATGGTCGTTTTTCCAGCACCAGTCGGTCCAACAATTGCGACCGTCTGTCCAGGCAAGACATCGATGTTCATATCTTCAATTAACATTTCTTCCCCATATCCAAAGTCCACATGTTCAAAAGAGACAGCACCATTTGCCCTTTTTATATTAACTGTGGTTTGTTCTTTCATTTCCTCTTCTTCATCAAGTAGTTCAAAAACACGTTCAGCGGCTGCAACCGTCGACTGAATAATGTTAGCGATGTTAGCCGTTTGTGTGATTGGCTGGGTGAACTGCTTCGAATATGTGATGAATGCTTGAATGTCACCAATTGAAATCGAACGTTGCGTCACCAATATTCCGCCGACAACGCTGATGAGGACATAGCTCAAATTTCCGATAAAGAACATTACCGGCATGATGATACCCGATATAAACTGGGCTTTGCTTCCCGCTTTATACAATTCTTCATTAACTTCAGTAAACTGGGCACTCGCCTTTTTTTCATATCCGAATGCTTTAACGACTTGATGGCCGGTATATATTTCTTCAATGTGACCATTTAATTGTCCGAGTTTACGCTGTTGATCGGCAAAATGTTTTTGGGATCTTTTTAAAATGGGCCGGATTGCAAATATTGACAAAGGTAAGCTGATTATCGAGATTAATGTCAATAATGGGCTTATCGAAAGCATCATGATGATAATCCCCACAATCGTTACGATTGATGTGATGAATTGCGTTAAGCTTTGCTGAAGGGTGCTCCCGATTGTATCAATATCATTTGTCATTCGGCTAAGTGTTTCACCGTTTGGACGTCCTTCAAAATATTTGAGTGGAAGTTTCTCGAGCTTTTTGTTCACATCTTCTCGAAGATCATATACCGTGTCTTGTGCAACACTTGACATAATGTATTGTTGTACATAGCTGAAAAGGCTGCTTAAAGCATAAAGTCCGGCAAGGAGTAGAAGAATCTGGCCAATTTTATCAAAGTTAATAGCTGCTCCTGGTATTCCCTGGAATTTTCCGTAAGCTCCTTCGAATAATTCTGTAATTGCATTTCCCATGATCTTCGGTCCTACAATCATAAAAATCGTACTCATGATTGCAGCTAAGAACACGGAAATCAATCTGTTGCGCCTCGGTTTTAAATAGGTCAATAGACGTTTTAGTGTTCCTTTAAAATCTTTAGCTTTTTGCCCCATCAGCATCATGTTACCGCCACCAGGGCCATGCCCGACCTGACCGCCGCCTTGAGGTTTCTTTTGATTACTCATGCAATTTCCTCCTCTGTGAGCTGTGATAAGGCAATTTCACGGTAAATGTCGTTTGTGCTAAGCAACTCATGGTGTGTTCCAATGCCTACAATGTGGCCTTCGTCTAACACAATGATTCGGTCAGCGTCAACGACGGTACTGACACGCTGTGCAACTAGTAGTACCGTCGAATTTTTCGTTTCATTTTTTAGGGCTGCGCGAAGGTTGGCATCCGTCTTGTAGTCCAGTGCCGAAAAACTATCATCGAATATATAAATATCCGGTTTTCGAATGAGTGCCCTTGCAATCGAAAGCCGTTGTTTTTGCCCTCCTGATAGGTTTGAACCGCCTTGATCGACTTCTGCCTCATAGCCGCCTTTCATATTGCTGATAAAATCCTCCGCTTGTGCGATCCGAGCCGCATGCTCAACTTCATCTTGTGTAGCTGTTTGTTTTCCAAAGCGAATGTTTTCAGAGATAGTACCTGTAAAGAGGGAGGCCTTTTGTGGTACAAAGCCAATTTTTGAACGGACTTCATCTTGAGATGACTTACGAATATCAACACCATTGACGCGAATCGTTCCGCTTGAAATATCATAGAAGCGAGGGATCAAATTGACAAGAGTCGTTTTCCCGGAACCTGTTCCACCGATTATTGCTGTGATTTCACCAGGATTTGCTGAAAAACTAATATCCGATAATGCAGGTTCTTCTGCTCCTGGGTAACTGAACGTAACATGTTCAAATTCAAGGGTACCATGTACACGATCTGCCTTTTCTGTCCCCTCATCCAGGAATGAAGGTTTCATGTCAAGGACTTCGTTTATCCTTGTTGCCGACACGGCAGCTCGTGGAACCATAACGAACATCATGGAAGCCATAACGAGAGCGAACATAATTTGCATAACATATTGGATAAATGCCATTAAGTCCCCGATCTGCATACCGCCGTTATCAATACGGACTCCACCAAACCAAATGATACCAACAACCGTCAAGTTCATGACAAGCATCATTACAGGCATCATGAAGGCCATGATTTTATTGACTTTGATTGAGACATCCGTTAATTCTTTATTCGCATTCTTTAGACGTTCTTTCTCTTGTGTTTCACGATTGAAGGCACGAATGACGCGAATGCCAGTTAAATTTTCTCGTAATACAAGGTTCAACCGGTCTAATCGTTTTTGCACCGTTTGAAAGAGCGGCACACCTTTATATAGAATAAGCAAGATTGACCCAATCAAAAAAGGCATTGTGACAACAATGACAAGTGATAATTTTGCATCCATGGATACAGCCATGATTACTCCGCCGATTAACATGATAGGTGCACTGATAACCATACGAAGCATCATGATAACCACTTGCTGGACTTGTGTTATATCATTGGTCGTACGTGTAATCAATGACGCCGTACCGACTTCGTCAAATTCTTGTAACGAAAATTTTTCAACGTGATTAAAGACCTTCAGGCGGAGATCGCGTCCCATTCCCATTGCCGCTTTGGACGAATAGTAACTTGCGATTATGGATGCACAAGCGCCAAGTGCGGAAACCAAAAGCATAAAACCGCCGATTTTCCAAATATAAGAAGTGTCTCCTTTAACAACGCCTTTGTCAATAATATCAGCCATTAGTGTAGGCAAAAAGAGGTCTGACATGGACTGAATAAACACCAGACCGATAACTGCTAAAATAATCCACTTATAAACGGATAAATTTTTCAGTATTTTTATCATTTTGTACACGCTCCCTGTTCGGTTGCTTGTGCTTCTAAAAAGTTTGTAATTTGAAGATGTGTTTTTAGCAACTCTTCAAACTGTTCTTCGGAAAGCATTTCAATGGCCGTTTGAAAGACTTGGTGAATGCTTCCTTCGTGAAAATGAATCGATTTTAATAAATTTTCGCCCTTATCGGTGATTGACAATTGAATCTCACGCCGGTTGCCCTCCATATGCTCACGATGGAGCAAACCTCCGCGAACCAGACCATCGATAGCTTGGCTCAAGGTGCTTTTTGGAAGAAATGTTTTCTCCCCGACATTTTTTTGGGAGGTCTCTTTGTAAAGGGTAATGGTCATCAAAATGGAATATTGAGGAACTGTTAATCCATTTTCTGCGGCTGTCTTTTGAACGAACCGCATGATATTTTTCTGTACGTTCCAAAATGAACGCAATAGTTGTACGGAACGCATTAATTGTTTTTCATTCTCCACTCAACATCACCATTCTTTCTGTATTGAACTGTTCCATTTCGAACATTTAATTTTATGAACCATTTTAATTTACAGCTATTCTTCCGCTTAGTCAACAAATAAATAACTTCAGCACCCCGGCTTTTATCTAGTCTTGGATGCGTATATGGAAATGAGTTAAAGTCAGGTCAGGCTAAAACTGATAAACCCATTGTGTTTTTGTTATAGAAAGGTTTTCTCGTGAAAATAACGATACAAAGTGAAATTAACTTGAAAATGTGAGATGAAAAGTGGTAGGATAATATTGCATTGAGTTAGTACCAGGTAATAATAGTAGATGATAACGCATTTGAGGGTGTTAAATGGCAAGCATGCATACATATAAGAGCTTTCCCTTCCTTAGATACATAACAGGAAATAAGTTTGCGAGACAAACAAACAGCTAAAAGAAAGGTTAGTAATTTGTGATATAAAGACCCATATTTATAATGGGTGACAGCGTGAGGAGAACATTCTGGTTTTAACAGAAAACCGTTTTAATTATTAGGAGGGATGATGACATATGGTTGAAAACCGCCATCTACAGGCAGGTCTGAGTGATGAGCAGGTGCTAGAGATGTATAGAATTATGTTGTTGGCAAGAAGAGTGGATGAACGGATGTGGCTGTTGAACAGATCTGGGAAAATTCCATTTGTCGTTTCTTGTCAAGGGCAAGAAGCAGCTCAAGTGGGTGCAGCATTTGCGTTGAATCGTGAAAATGATTATGTCCTTCCTTATTATAGGGATCTAGGAGTGGTGCTCGCGTTTGGGATGACCGCCAGGGATTTAATGTTATCCAGTTTTGCCAAGGCAGAAGATCCAAATTCAGGCGGACGTCAAATGCCTGGGCATTTTGGGCAAAAAAAGAATCGAATCGTGACGGGATCTTCGCCAGTTACGACTCAAGTGCCACATGCAGTGGGGATTGCTCTCGCTGCAAAAATGGAAGGAAAAGATATTGTTTCATTCGTTACATTCGGTGAGGGTTCATCAAATCAAGGAGATTTTCATGAAGGAGCGAATTTCGCAGGTGTACATAAACTTCCGGTCATCTTGATGTGCGAAAATAATCAGTATGCCATTTCCGTCCCTATTGAAAAGCAATTGGCTTGCGGGAAAGTGTCCGACCGGGCCATTGGTTACGGCATGCCAGGGGTGACGGTTGATGGGAATGATCCGATCGAAGTATACCGGGTGGTGAAAGAAGCTGCTGAGAGAGGAAGGCGCGGTGAGGGTCCAAGCTTAATCGAAACGGTTTCATACAGGCTTACACCACATTCAAGCGATGATGATGATAGTCAATACAGGTCGCCTGATGAAGTATCGGAGGCAAAAAAAATAGATTCAATCATTACTTTTGGTGCCTATTTAAAAGCAGTGGGAATCATGGATGATCAAATGGAGAAACAATTGAACGAGGAAATAATGGAAGTTGTGAACGAAGCGACGGATTATGCGGAGAATGCTCCATTTGCACATGAAGACACGCTCTCAAAATACGTTTACGCAGAAAGGTAAGGAGGAAAGAAGATGGCAGTGATATCTTATATAGATGCCGTGATAATGGCGATGCGGGAAGAAATGGAACGTGATTCCCGTGTATTTGTATTAGGTGAAGACGTAGGGGTAAAGGGCGGCGTGTTTAAAGCGACCTCAGGGTTATACGAGCAATTCGGTGAACAGCGTGTCATTGATACACCGCTTGCTGAATCCGCAATCGCAGGAGTCGGCATCGGCGCGGCCATGTATGGAATGAGGCCGATTGCGGAAATGCAATTCGCTGATTTCATCATGCCAGCCATCAACCAAATCATTTCGGAAGCTGCAAAAATCCGTTATCGCTCCAATAATGACTGGCATTGTCCTATTGTCATCAGAGCTCCATACGGCGGAGGTGTACATGGGGCGTTATACCATTCACAATCCGTTGAAGCCATTTTTGCGAATCAACCGGGACTTAAAATTGTCATGCCCTCTACACCCTATGACGTGAAAGGATTATTGAAAGCTGCCATTCGCGATGATGACCCGGTCCTTTTCTTTGAACATAAAAGAGCCTATCGCCTAATTAAAGAAGAAGTGCCGGATGATGATTATGTTTTACCGATTGGTAAAGCGGATGTAAAACGTGAAGGCGAGGACGTTACAGTGATCACTTATGGCCTTTGTGTTCATTTTGCGCTTCAGGCAGCTGAAAGGCTGGCCAGTGATGGCATATCCGTTCATATACTTGATTTACGTACCGTTTATCCATTAGATCAAGAAGCCATAATGGAAGCTGCATCTAAAACAGGAAAAGTCCTATTGATTACTGAAGATAATAAGGAAGGAAGCATCATTAGTGAAGTATCGGCGATCATTGCAGAAAACTGCCTCTTCGATCTTGATGCCCCAATCATGAGACTCGCTGGCCCGGATGTTCCTGCAATGCCATATTCACCATCATTAGAGAAATCATTCATGGTGAATCCTGAAAAAGTGGAAAAGGCGCTGCGGGACCTGGTTGCCTATTAAATGGTCTGCATGGAGGAACGAACTCTTCTTATCCGTATAAATTGTTGTTTATATTTGGATTGATCTTAAAAATGAACTTAAGTCTAGCAACTATAAAATAGGTTGCCAGACTTTTTTTTTGCGCTGAATAAATCATCTATAGTTAAAATATAATCCGTTTGATTACGCTAGAGGGAGCATATAAAACCAGAGATTTTTTTTTTGGATTTTCACTACATGAATATATACTATTGAAAAGAATTCTTGATAAAGAAGAACGAATGATAAATACTGGACAATTATCAAATAATAAACTATTGGTATGGTGTTTGAAAGTACATATTATGGAATTGTAATTGTTAATAGTCACGCAAAATTCAATATATATTAGCGATAAATATTGGGTATTTTTAAATGTTGAAAGCAGTACAGTGAGTGGTGAACATTGAAACTAGCAAGGGACTATTATCTTTTAGAAATCTACGGGCGCAGGCAATTTCGTATAAAAAATTCATCATGAAGTATTATATGAAGATAATATCTATTTTGAAGGAGGAGAAAATTGAGCGATCATATTAAAAGCGAATTATCATTATTCACGGAGTACCTTGTATCATTATTATTCACAGCTTGCCTTGCGGTTTTTCTCACAAAGTTCACTGATTCATTTCCATGGCTTTCCTTTATTGGTGTTTCAATTGGTCTTGCCCTCATGATTTCCTGTTGGGAACAAAAGAAAAACCAATGGTCTCTTTTTATTACAGGCTTATTATTAAACACAGCTGTTTGGTCAATTGTTTTGAATTGGTCCTCATTTTTTTAAATATATTTATTCCTGAAAATTACAAAACAGCCTGATCCATATTATTGGATTTGGCTGTTTTATTTTACGTTTAAATAAGGGCATTGGTATAGTTGAAAAATTGCCTCTTCACTTTTTCTGTGATAACCACTCTGCCACGATTGCAGCTTCTTCATTTGAAATAACGCCTGCTGGCATTCCATTTTTACCATTATTAATAATATTCTCTATATCATTTTGTGTATATTTTGCACCAATTTTATTTAAAGCTGGACCAGCTCCTCCTTGTAAATTTTCCCCATGACAAGATATACAACTATTACTTACAATTTCTTCAGGATTACCAGCTGAAGTATCCTGTGTTCCCCCATTTGAATTAGGGGAGGGTGAGGGTTGATGGCCTCTGTAAAAAAACAGTAAAAATATTAAACAACCAGCAAGAACGATACTTGCTCCAGAAGTAAACCAAATTTTTTTCATAAATACCTCCGTATTTAATGTAGCGTGGAGTGAAAATCTTTTTGATAAAAGAACAAAGAACGTTTCTAATATATCTTCTGCTTAATAATAGAATCCGTGGAAAATACATAAACCGCTAAGGTCTTATTTTACTCATCCAAAGTATTTAAGCATTATTATTAATTTATATCTTTCCCCAAAGTTTATTTTTGCATGAATACATTTTTAATAAAAGGTAAGATTCTTTTACTCTAATCTCGGGTACCAAAAATTCCTTAATAACATTTCCAACTTTCTGCATGGTTATTTAATAAAAGTTATACATATAGTCGAATTACTGAAAAACTAATATGAACTATTTAGAAGATGAGGAATTTGAACATTGGACTGTAATCAAAACAGGCATGTCTAAATATAAGCTAGGTATAAAATTGAACATTTTTGTGAATATATGTAAAAGGAATAAAAAAGGCACTTAAACATCCTTTAGTGTGTGAATAATAACGTTTACTGTAAGGTTACAAACGGTTTTTAGTAAATGTAACTGTTGTTTTTTATGGAGGATTGACGTGATGTTTCAGAATATTGGGATTCCAGGCTTGGTCGTAATTCTTATCATTGCGCTTGTAATTTTCGGTCCGAAAAAACTACCTGAAATTGGTCGAGCATTTGGACGGACATTAACGGAATTCAAGGGTGCAACAAATGGATTAATTTCTGATGAAGATAAACAGGAAGAGAAAAAACATGAGTTATCGACTGCTGAAAAGAAGATGCTGGATAAACAGTAGAGTCCATAGTGGTATGCAGGTGGGCATTTTTCATATAACTGGAGGTGGCCACCTTGCAAAACAAAGATTCACATCTCATTGAACATCTTGATGAACTTCGGCAACGAATGATTTCGTTGGTGCGTTAGTTTTTGTTGAAGACATATATAGTCGGATGTTTTTTGCCATTGCGGCTACGATTCCTGCAGTTGCCTATCAGACTTGGGAATTTATAGCACCTGCCCTTTCAAAAGAAGAACGCAAAGTGACTCAAACGTTTATCCCAGGTTTATTCATTTTGTTTATTGTCGGAATCTCTTTTGGATACTTTCTGTTATTTTCCATAGTGCTGGAATTTTTAACAAATATATCAGCAGTGATTAGGAGTTCTCAATCCAGTAAGGTTGGCAAAAGCGTGGAGAGTATCCTATTTCTTTCTGGTAATCGTATCAATTATGATTACTCCTCCGGATTTCATATCGGATATACCCGTCATTATTTCTGGTTCTTTACGAATTAAGTGTCACCATAATTGCTTATAAGAAAAAGGTGTAAGCGATGCATCAATGTGATAAGAAAATTCACACCTTGATTATGAAATAGGAGGTTTTTTTTTTGTCGGACAAAGAGAAAAGTCAAATGGAAAAACAAGGTAGTACGAGACGTACCTTTTTAAAGAATTCCGGTTTAGCTGTTGGAGGGCTTATTTTAGGTGGAGCAGTTGGAAGCATGTTTGATAGAAATTCGGAAAGTGGTGTGAAAACAGAACAGAAGAGTCAAACTCAAGCTAATAATCCGAATGAAGCCCTAATGTTTTTTTATCCAGAAGAATATCAGACGACAGCGGCAGCTGCAGAACGTATTTTCCCAAAGGACGATCTTGGGCCAGGTGCTATGGAATTAAATGCAGCGATATATATTGACCATCAACTCAACAGTGGGTGGGGCGTAAATGAAAAGGATTATAAACTTGGACCCTATTATAAGCCAGAGCCAACACAAGGTGAACAGAATAAACTTTACCGAAAAGATTTGTTCCGGCTAGGCTTAAAAGAATTGAATACATATAGCAACAAAAACTATAAAAAGAAATTTACAGAATTAGAGGCTAATGAACAGGATGAAGTGTTAGCTGCGTTCGAGAAAGGTAAAGCAAGTTCGCTTTCTGGTGCATCTTCATCGGCATTTTTCCAATTGTTAAGAACTTTGACCATTGAAGGTGTTTATGCAGATCCATTGTACGGAGGAAATAAGGAAATGCTAGGCTGGCAGATGCGAAAGTATCCTGGTTCTCGAATGAGTTATACAAAAGAAATCCAAAGTAAAGAATTTTTAAAGTTAGATCCAAATAGCCTTCAAAGTCATATGAAACATTCATGATAGAAAGGGATGAAAAACATGGCAAAAAAACTACCTAAGGTACCCGTCGTTGTAGTCGGGATGGGCTGGGCTGGAGGTATTATTGCCTCGGAATTAACAAAAGCAGGAATCAAAGTCGTTGGACTAGAGCGCGGGAAAGAACGGGATATGAGTGATTATTTAATGGTGCATGACGAACTGCGTTTCCAACATCGTGAAGAGTTAATGCAAGATTTATCAAAAGAAACTATTACTCATCGTAATAACCAAAAAATGAGAGCACTGCCTATGCGTAATTATGGTACTTTTATCGTAGGTGAAGGTCTTGGAGGGGCTGGTAGTCACTGGAATGGACAGACCTACCGTTTTCTTCCTTATGATTTTGAAATTAAATCACTAACTGAAAAAAGGTATGGTAAAAATAAAATTAAATCAGACTATCCGATTCAAGACTGGGGCATTACATATGACCAAATCGAACCATATTATGATACTTTTGAAAAAATGGCAGGAATATCTGGTGAAACTGTTAAGTTATATGGAAAACGCTCCAATCCTTATCCAACAGGACCGATGATAAAAACACCTGTATTAGCGGAATTCGAACAAGTGGCCAAGAAGCTTGGCTACAAACCATATATGATCCCATCTGCAAATCTATCAGAGAATTACGAAAACCCTGATGGCATTTCACGTTCAGCCTGTCAATATTGTGCATTTTGTGAAAACTTCGGTTGTGAGTATGGAGCAAAAGCAGATCCAGTTGTTACGGTCATTCCTGTTGCAAAAAAAACTGGTAACCTTGACCTGCGGACATACTCAAACGTCACCCGTATTTTAAATGATGGTACGAAAGCGACAGGTGTTATTTATGTAGACACCTTCACGGGTGAAGAATTCGAACAACCGGCAGAAGTAGTGGTCTTAGCGAGTTATGTATTTAATAATGTTAGACTTTTACTTAATTCAAATCTTGGAATACCCTATGATCCAAAAACCAGAAATGGTGTAATTGGTAAAAACTATTGTTACCAAGTGAGTTCAGGATATTCAAGCCTTTATTATAATGACCGTGAGTTCAATATTTATGGAGGTGCAGGTGCATTAGGCATTGAGATTGCAGAATTTACAGGTGATAATTTCGACCATTCGGATGTAAACTTCCTTCACGGAGCAGGAATTCGTACAACCCAGTATGGGAATAGACCTATAGCAAATAATAATTCACCAATCGGAACACCTTCATGGGGTGCGGAATTTAAAAAGCAATCAATTAAATATGCCAATAGCATCCTGCAAGTCAAATCGCAGGGTGCAAGTATGCCACACATACAAAACTACCTTGATCTGGACCCTACTTATAAAGATGTATACGGTATGCCTTTATTACGGATGACATATGATTATACTGCCCAAGACCGTGAGTTAGTAAAATACATGGCGAAAGTAACAAGATCGATTGCTAAAAAAATGGGTCCTGACCATATTGATACGGTCGCTGAACAAGCAAATTTTAACGTAAACACAGATACGAATACGCATAACACAGGCGGCGTCATCATGGGGGCTGATCCAAAAAATTCAGCGGTTAACACTTACCTGCAAATGTGGGACGCTGAAAATGTATTTGTTGCGGGTTCATCAGCATTTCCTCATAACAGTTCGTTTAACCCAACTGGTACTTTAGGTGCCTTTTCATATAGAGCAGCAGAAGGGATTGTAAAGTACCTTAAAAAAGGTGGTTCCCTCGTATAAGACAGCTATTCCTTTGACCTAAAAAATAACATGACCTGTTCCCACAATAATTGGGGGCAGTTTTTTTATTTTAGGATACTAAAAAAACAAACATGGATGGGCTCCATTTAAGACTAAGGGTATCGTTTAAGGTACATATTAAAATTAATACCAAAAACTTAAGATAAGGGGGGTTATAAAATGAAAGGCAAATGGAAAATCACTATTTTATCCGCATTACTTTCGGTAAGTTTTCTGTCAGCATGTAACGCTGGTAATAACGATTTTAATGATCAAGAGGAAGTAGATTATCGTCCTGTTCGAAATGACACGGACACGAATCCAAATAATAATGATGATGATAATCGATCATTCAAGCACGATGAAAACCCTGATCAAACGGATAAACAAATGGAAAAAGGCAATAACCTTGAATTTAATAAATCGAGAGGCGATTTATAGAACCTCTAATAAGAAGACAATATTATATTTGGGATACCATTGGAAAAACGCCCAAAATCCGATTTTCCTCCCGTTTGACTTTACTTCTTATTCTTGCATAAATGTATTCCATGGAGTTGACATGATAAAATGAAATTTAACAAGAAAAAAATCAACGTTGTAGATATTCAAAAAGCGAAGAAAAGCGTGTTTGCTACAGGGGTAGGAAATGCTATGGAGTGGTTTGATTTTGGCTTATATTCCTATTTGGCTGTTATCATTAGTCAAAATTTTTTTAGTGCTGTTGAGAATGATGAACTAAAATTAGTGTTCACCTTTGCAACGTTTGCGATTGCCTTTTTAATGCGCCCAGTAGGGGGTATCATATTTGGTAAAATCGGTGATAAATTAGGAAGAAAAGTCGTTTTGACAACAACGATTATTTTGATGGCTTTTTCAACATTACTAATCGGTTTATTACCTACATATGATCAAATCGGTATATGGGCACCTATACTCTTATTAATAGCTAGAATTATTCAGGGTTTTTCAACAGGTGGCGAATACGCTGGTGCAATGGTCTATATTGCAGAATCTTCTCCAGACAATAAACGCAATATGCTTGGAAGTGGATTAGAAATTGGTACGCTAATTGGTTATATATTAGCTTCATTACTTGCCAGTACACTCTTTATTACTCTTTCCGATCAACAGATGGCCTCATGGGGTTGGAGAATACCGTTTTTACTCGGCTTACCTTTAGGGCTTATTGGATTGTACTTAAGAAAAAGTTTAGAAGAATCACCGATTTTTGAAAATGAACTTTCTGATGATGAAGCCCCAAATGAAAGCTTTCTATCTATTTTCAAAAATCACAAAAAGGATATTCTTGTATGTTTTGTAGCTGTTGCATTCTTTAATATTACAAGCTATATGCTATTATCATACATGCCTTCTTATTTAGATGAGATTATTGGATTATCCAGTACAGTAGGAACCCTATTAATTACGATTCTAATGATTATTATGGTGCCTCTTACTTTAATATTTGGAAAGCTCAGTGATAAAATTGGAAATAAGACTGTTTTCTTAATCGGTTTAGGCGGTTTAAGCCTATTATCTGCCCTTGCTTTTTATTTAATAAACCTGAATGCTTTAGTATTTATTTCGTTAGGTGTTCTAATTCTAGGTGTTCTGCTTTCAATTTATGAAGGCACAATGCCTGGATCGTTACCAGCCATGTTCTATACTGATATTCGATATCGAACATTATCAGTGACCTTTAATGTCTCAGTTTCAATATTTGGTGGAACTACCCCTTTAGTTTCCACATGGTTAGTTCACCAAACGGGGAATAACTTAGCACCTGGTTTCTATTTAACAGCCGTGAATATTATCGGGTTTTTAGTGATATTATTCTTGTTCAATAGTACTTCAGGAAAATCGCTAAAAGGATCTTACCCAACAGTTGCTTCAAAATCTGAATTTCAAGAAGCTGTTGAAAATCCAAAAGATTCCCTATGGTGGAAAACGGAACAAAGAGAAAAATAAAAAAACACAATGGGAGGACTACTCGAAATACTGTCACTCAATCTTGAGCGTCTGTATTTCGGGTTTTGTGGTATTCACGAATAATAAAGTTGTTTAAAAGTAGAAAGAGTAATTTAACGAAAGCGATAGAGTTATTTAAAGAAATGGGTAACGAATAAGTTCTCTTTTCTCCTAGGGAACTGCTGGACAATTTACCCACTTATCCACCTGGGGCACATTGATGCAAATAAGGTAGAAGAGGTATCGGGATTTTAACAGCTCCTATTATGCTTTTGATGATGGATCAAAAGGAATATTTACGAGATGTTCGGTTTGTTCGCTTTGATTTAAAGGAAGAACAGATTTACGAGATGTATACTCGATAAACCCATAATTTATGAAAAGAGGTGAATTCAAATGGATATTATGAAAATTAGGGAATGATTAATAGTGACAGCCTTAAAACAACGGTTGCTATATCTTAAGCTTATTGGTACGGAACTAAAAATAATAGATATACAAAATACTGTCTTTGTCGCTATTTATAGCTATAGACAGTAACCCATATACAGAATGGTCTTTATTTTAAGTGAAATTGACTGTGTGTTTTTTTTTTTGCCCTGTAATTATTTCGATACTGAGATATATTGATTTGAGGTAATGTTGTTGACAGTGGATGGTATTCATGATAAATTATCTTTAAGTAAAGATATATTAATTCAAGATAATAAGAAACACTTTATCAAACCCCTTTAATGAATAGCCACTCTTTTTTGAAGGAAAAATATAGGGGATTAAGGAAAACGCTGAATATCCAAAAATTGAATCGTTTTAATGGGAGGAATAATGTATGAATGGATTAAAAGGTATACACCACGTAACGGCCATAACGAGTAGTGCTGAAAAAAACTATGAATTTTTCACAAATATATTGGGCATGCGTTTAGTCAAGAAAACTGTTAACCAAGATGATATCCAAACCTATCACCTGTTTTTTGCCGACGATGTTGGCGGTGCGGGTACTGACATGACATTCTTCGATTTTCCTGGAATTCCTAAAGGAGAGCATGGGACTAATGAGATTTCCAAAACATCCTTCCGTGTACCGACTGATGCGGCATTGGAGTATTGGGTTAAACGCTTTGACCGTTTAGAGGTAAAGAATACAGGAATCCAAGAACAGTTTGGCAAAAAGAACATTTCATTTGTGGATTTTGATGATCAGCAATATCAATTGATCTCAGATGAAAATAGCGAAGGGGTTGCATCCGGGATTCCTTGGCAAAAAGGACCGATTCCTCTGGAATACGCTATTACGGGATTAGGTCCAATTTTCATTCGTATCGCCAACTTTGATTACTTTAAAGAAATGATGGAAAAAGTCCTATTATTCAAAGAAATAGCCAACGAAGGGTCATTTCACCTATTTGAAGTAGGGGAAGGCGGGAATGGTGCACAAGTGATCGTCGAGCATAATTCGATCCTTCCTCAGGCTCGGCAGGGATTTGGGACTGTTCACCATACAGCCTTCCGTGTTGAAGACCGTTCCGTTCTGGAAGAATGGATCAAACGAATGGAAAGCTTCCAATTTCATACGTCCGGTTATGTCGATCGTCACTTTTTTGAGTCGCTTTACGTACGGGTGGCACCGCAAATTTTATTCGAGTTTGCCACGGATGGTCCTGGATTCATGGGGGATGAGCCGTATGAAACGCTTGGGGAAAAGTTATCTTTACCACCGTTCTTGGAACCGAAACGGGATCAAATCGAAAAGTTGGTCCGTCCAATTGATACAGTAAGAAGCACCAAGGAATTCATTAAAGAATAATTGCGAATGATATATTGGTTTATGCCCATACTAAAATAGGTAGAAATAAAAAATGGAATAATCATTTGAAATAGAAAAAATGCTCTGGAGGAATGACTTATGACAAAAGATTTTTACACGGCCATTAAAGAAAGACGTTCATATTATGGAATCAATAAAGAGGTCGGAGTATCCGATGAGAAAATTAAAGAAATAGTAGAATTTGCGGTAAAACATACGCCATCGGCTTTTAATTCCCAATCCTCACGCCTTGTTGTTTTGACAGGATCGGCACATGATAAATTATGGGATATTACGACGCAGGCATTAAAGAAAGCTGTTGGAGAGGGAGATTTCTCTGGCACTCAACAAAAAATGGATTCATTTAAAGCGGGATATGGTTCAATATTATTCTTTGAAGATGAATCTGTTGTAAAATCACTTCAAGAACAATTTGCAACGTATGCCGATAACTTCCCAATCTGGTCACAACAAACATCAGGCATGCATCAATTAGTTGTTTGGACGGCACTTGAAGCAGAAGGATTGGGAGCAACTTTACAGCATTATAATCCTCTAATTGATGATGAAGTGAAAAAAGAATGGAATGTTCCAAGCAATTGGAAATTGATTGCGCAAATGCCATTTGGAAATCCAACAGCTCAACCGGGTGATAAAGAATTCAAACCACTTGAGGATCGTATCAAATTTTATAAATAAAGTGTAAACTTTTTTAGTGCAAATCCTATAATTGCTTAAGACTGTAGGCAAAAGGAGTTGTATCCAAATTATTAAGCATAGTTGATTGGAGCGGGTGTGTGAGACTCCTGCGAGAGTAGCGAGTCCAAGAGACCCTCAGGCGCAAGCACGCCGACGGCGGACCGCCCGCGGAAAGCGAATGCCCTACGTTCCAATCAACTTGTACAAGTAAAAAAAATGTAGACAAACTCGAAGGAAAGCGAGTTTGTCTACAGTCTGAGAGCTAATTCTATTTAGCTCTTTTTTGGCTGAGCTCATTTACATAGGCTATTTCAGAATGACAAATGTTAATGTCTGTAACTAATGTTTTCCGATGTATCAGAAAAAATATTTTACTGCTTTTCTTGTTTAATAACCTCATGTAAAAGCTTTATACGTAATAGTTTTGCTTGTTATTCAATTCTTTAAAAATGAGAGCTATTCCGTGGTCAAGTTTTTGTATATTTGTATTGGACACGTTTAATTTTAATATTTTTTCCTGGGGAAAGCCATCTAAAAAATTTTGACCCATCGTCTCTACCAGTACTTGTTGATTCTGTAAGTTATTGATGAGGTAAGTACTATTTATACGATGAGGCAGTATGATATGAGCGTTCATGCATATGGATGCTGGGCGATAAAAACCTGAAGCAGAGTGCTTTTCTAGAGCATCATAAAGCAAGTTTGCACGCAATGAATAGGAAAGGCGCACTTTGTTTCTATGGTGTTTAAACATACCGCTTTTTATGTAGATTTCCAATGCTGCTTGTGAAATCATGGAACTATCAATATCAGCCGTTCTCTTATATAGTTGGAAGCTGTCCGTTAATGGTTTAGGCAAGACGGCAACACCTATGCGTAATCCTGGAAACATTATTTTTGAGAAGCTTTTTAAATAAATGACCATGTTATGGGTATCCTTGGAAAAAATAGGGTCTACCTTCATATTTTCTTCGAAATCTGCTAAATAATCATCTTCTACAATATAGACACCATACTTTACAGCAAGTTTTAGTATCTCCTCTTTTTCCATTTTAGAATAAGAAGTCCCTAACGGATTATGAAAACGAGGCATCGTATAAAAGAATTTAATTTCCTGATCACTAAAGATCCGTTCTAACTCCCCTAAATCAATACCTTCTGCTGTTCGTTCGATTCCTAGCACGGAAATCTTGTACGCTTTCAATTGCTCCACAAATAGATGATAACTAGGCTGCTCAACAAGTATATGGGTACGTTCATTTGGAAAGGGGATTAACGTTAATAAGGAAAGTGCTTGCTGCACGCCAGAAGTAATGAAAATCTGTTCTTCTTTTGCGAAAACCTGATACTGCTCTAATTGTTTTTGTATCACTTTAATTAAAGAGGGCAGTCCTTTTGGAGTGCCATAGATAAACAAATCTTGCTGATAGGTATCGATGGCTTTATTAATGCAATGTTGAAAGTCATGATACGGAAATTGATGCCAAGCGGGAGCAGAGGTAACAAAGTCGATGTCCGTTGTAGGTTCGCTTTTATCATGAAACTCTTTTTGAACGACATAATATCCACTTTTAGGAACCGCAAAGATTAAATGCCTCTTTTCCAATTCTTGCAGGGCTTTCAAGACTGTACTTTTACTATATTGATGTTGATCGCTTAATTGACGGATAGACGGGAGTTTAGAGCCCGCTTTGAGCCGTCCATTCTGGATGAGAGATGCAAATTCATTAAACAAAGCTACGTATTTTAGCATGAATACCTCCTAAAACTGTACCGTTACAGATGCTTCATATTTGTATTGTATCGTAGTGGAACTTTTAATACGATACTAACAACCGGCCGGGTGTTGAAAAGGAGGATTACTCAATATGCCAGAAAATAAAAAAGCCTATCTTGCGGCGATACTTTATGCCATTATTATTGGATTTTCATTTTTCTTTACAAAAATATCATTAATGGAAGCTAGTCCGCTAGATACATTGGCACATCGATTTACGATGGCTTTCTTGATCGCCATAATTATTAAGCTATTAAGGGGGACATCAGTGAAAATGAGTGCGAAGGATTCTGTGAAAATTCTTCCGCTGGTGTTCCTTTATCCAATTTTATTCTTTATTTTTCAAGTGTTTGGTCTCATTTATACCTCATCTTCAGAAGCGGGTATTATCCAAGCGACCATACCAATTTTCACGTTATTATCAGCTTCATTATTTTTGAAAGAATACGCAGGTAGAGCTCAGAAATTTTTTCTGTGTTTATCTGTTATGGGGGTTGTCTTTATCTTTGTCATGAATGACTTGCAACATGCGGCTTACAGTTTGAAAGGAACGATCCTGATCTTATTATCTTCGATTGCTTCCGCTCTCTATAATGTGGTAGCGAGGAAGGTAACAAAGCAATATTCACTATTTACGTTAACGTATGTGATGACATTCTTTGGTTTTGTGACTTTTAATAGTATGGCCGTCATTAACCATATAATTAACCAATCTATCAGCAGCTTTTTATTACCCTTCACAAGTAGTGCATTCCTCATTTCAATCGTATATCTTGGGGTATTATCGTCACTGCTTACTGCTTTTTTATCAAACTATTCATTATCTATATTACCAGCATCTAAAATGAGCGTTTTTAGTAATTTAGCGACATTGATTACGATAATGGCAGGGGTGATTTTCTTACATGAATCGATTCATTATTATCATGTAATAGGTGCAATGATCATTCTTGCTGGGGTAATCGGCACGAATTATTTTGGTCGAAATCATTCCAAGCATAATAGTAAGACTTTTGCCGACCCATTGCTGAAAAGGGAGGTAAAGGAATGAATAAATATGTATTGTTACTCTTGATTAGTGGTATATGGGGATCTCAATTCTTCTTTATTGCATTAGTCATAGAAAATGTTGGGGTCATTACATTGTCAGCCATTAAAGCATTCATCGGCGGTATCTGTTTACTCTTTTTGGGATTGTTTTTATCAAAAGAAGAGCGAAAAGTACCCAGGAGTTATTATAAATGGTATATTATCATTGCTTTTTTCGAGGTTGTACTACCATTCGTTTTTATTGCACAAGGCCAGAAATCTGTGCCTAGCAGTATCGCAGCGGTGCTGATTGGTATGGTCCCCATCTTTACCATCCTTTTTTTACCAGTATTTTTCAAGATAAAAAGCACAAGGCTGCAGATTACAAGTATCCTATTCGGATTTGCAGGTATTGTCTTCCTTTCCTGGCCGACACAGGGAATCCAAGAGCTTTCTAACAGTATTCAGGGGAACATCCTCATGATATTGGCTGCTATGAGTTTTGGATTATCATTGATTTTCATGGAGAAATTGAACGAGGGATCTTCCGTCATTCATATGAGAAATGTATTACTGATTGCCAGTGCATTGCTCATCCCCATGTCCCTTTTGTTTGAGCAATCTTTCAAATTGGATATAGCACAATCTCAATCCATCTACTTAGCGATTTTAGGCATTTTCCATGCAGGTGTTGTTTATGCATTATTTAACAGTCTGATTCGGCAAGAAGGCGCATTATTTACTTCATATAGTAATTATATAGTACCTGTCATCGGAATGATTTTAGGCTATTTCTTTTTACAAGAAGAGTTGTCTATTCATCAATTGATTGGAATGGGTATAATAATGATGTCATTAGTTTTTTTAGACAAAAAAATAATTATCAAATTGAAAAGAATGTAGTATTTTATTATATGGCTAATGTCCGTTATCTTTAATTGTACTAATATAATCGTATATATAACGAAACCATATTGAAAAATGGGCAGAAGGATTAAAACTTTTTTGTAAGATCATTTTTAGTTTTTTGATCAACAAATGATTATATAGTAAAAGAAGCATCTGCTGAGGTTAGCAGATGCTTCTTTTAAAAGGGGTAACTGATTTATTGGCTCTTACCATAATAAATGCTTATATTTTTAGTTTTTGTGTATGAGATTGTGATGTATTTTTCTCCATCTTCTTTATAATAAACCCACTCCATGCAAACATAAGGGAGGCTATGTAAAAGATGCTGCCGATCGTTAAAAAGTCGACTAAATATCCGGTTGCAATCACCGCAGCTGCAGCACCGACGGATGTCCAAACATGGTAGTTCCCGATTTCCGCACCCGCGGTTTTCTTCGTTACATATCTTGCCAGTACCGTTTTTTCAGTGTTTCTTTGTACTGCCCCAAGTACTCCCATAATGATTTGCAGGAGATAGACATGCCAAATTTCATATGCGAGAGGAAAGGCAAGCAGGATAAGTGCCATCCCCCATGAATAGATAAGGAGAAATGCTTTGTCACCTGTTTTGTCAGTGAATTTTCCGATTAAAGGATAGCTGAGCGCTGCAGTCAAGGAGAATATTCCATATGCCCACCCGAATTGCGAATAACTGGTGCCCACATTTTTGATTAGCAAAATATAAAAGGGGAAAATCATGCTGGCAGCCATTCCAACAGTGCCTTGGTAAAAAACAAAACGTTTATAATTCATGGATGATACCCCTCATAGAAAAGATTCATGAAGCGATTATCAGGATCATATTTCATCTTTAATCGAAAGAATTCCTCAGTATGCGGATACGCTTCAAATAATTGTGTCTTGGTTGGATACCCATAATAGGGCAGATAGTAGCTGCCGTTATGGTCAAGCGTCACATCGATCATGTTACGGATGACCCTCCCTGTATTATCCTTGCTTTCGTCATCTTTCCCTTGATTGATGAGCATCACTAAAGCGAACATATCATCCTTGGCATAGGACATGAGTGATTCATCATTATGTTCCACATAACGAATTGTGATATTTAATAAATTAAAATCTTTCTCAATAGATAAGGTTCTTCTTAAGTCATCGATATAATCAGCAAATTGATCAATCGGAACGAAGTATTCTTGCAGCACTTCAGTTTTTTTGGGATTGCTGTAATCCATGAATGCTGAATCCGACCGCATCACATTATTCCTCGAAACCAAGTTGCCATCAATATTGGCCGTGTAGGCTTTTTGAGTTTCCCAAAACCTTTTTTTACCCCAGTCATTATAACGTGAGAGGCCAAGAAAGAATTTAGGCACGGCAATGATCGTTTCCCGTTTGAGAGTATCGTAGTCAGATAGCCTTGTTTGGTCATTTGCCCTATAATAATCCGTTACATACATTTCATCCAAATAGGAGTCTGGAGCAACAGATATTCTTGCAAGATGCATTTTAACATCAGCGTTTTTAAGAACTTCTTTTTTAAAGTACGACGTATATTGATCATAATGAAGTGATTTAGTTTTAATGTTATAAAGTTCGTCATCAGTAAGGTGGAGTGTTACATCGAGTATGACTCCAAACAATCCGTACCCGCCAATAACCGTATGGAAGAGCTCCGAATTTTCTTCGCGGCTCACTGTTAGGGTTTGTCCTTTTGCGTCAAGCAATCTAAATGATTCCACGGTTTCTATCAAGGCATGATGACGGATATCCCGGCCATGGACATTAACGCTCAAAGACCCGCCAATGGTAAAAATGTTTTGAGATTGACTGACCTTCAGTGCAAGTCCATATGGGTTGATGTATTCCTGAAGAGCAGCCCAGGTTGCTCCGCTTTGGACCGTGATGCGTTTTTCTTTTACATCCAAATCAAGTATTTTATCATATTTCTTCATATCGAGGAGGATCCCGTTTGGATATAATGTCTGCCCTCCTTGGCTATGCTGCATTCCGGCAATGGAAATGGGATCATCGTTTTTTTCGGCATCCAAAACGACCTTTTTGATTTCTTCTTCACTATCTTCTGCCTTTATCACTTTCATTTTAACTGGCATCAGACGGCTTATATCTTTGGCAATAGGATGGTCAAGCTTGAAATTAAAAGCCTGCAGCGATAATCCAAATAATAGTGCATATAGGGTGATAAATAAAAATCGTTTCATGATCTGGCATTCTACTCCTCGTTTACTTTGGTTGACACTTAATTGAAATAAAGAAAATGTATGAACCTGATATATTAATGGAGTTTCCCTGACCAAGCAATGAGAATGGGGTTAATATTGAATTAAATGTCAGAAATTTAGAAATGAATCTTTTGATTTATGTATTAGTTCTTAGTTTTCAGCCCATTAATGATTGTTTTGGTTAGCGGTATGGATAGTGATTCCAAGCTTTGTTCTGAGTTGTTTAATCCCCAATGATAGATGATTCCCATCAGGCTTTGGAAGATAAGTTGTGAAATTTCGTTAACTGATTGGTCAGTGCCAATGTCGTTTTGTTCTTTCGCCTCTTCAATTAATGAACGAATGATTTTGAAGAGTGAGCGGTTTGAATTTAAAAAGTAAGTATGTTCCTTCGAATCTAAAGCGGAACTGTAAATCACTTTCATTAAATCTTTGCCCATTTCTACTTCCAGAAAACGCATCAATTTGCGAATGAAAATAAACAATTTCTCGGTAGCGTCCATATCGACTGGGAACGAACGGAAGACTTCGCGATAGTAATCATCGACTTCTATGAATCTCACTAAAAAAATGTCCGATTTCGCTGAAAAGTGTTGGTAAAATGACCCTTTTGATGTGCCGCTTTTTTTCACGATTTCGTCAACGGTAACTTTATCGTAACCTTTTTCGCTAAATAACTTTAGAGATATTTGTAAAATTTTTTCACGAGTCTTTTCTCCCCTAAGTTGTTTCTTTCTGGGTTCAATCATAAAAAAACCTCCAAATGAAAATTGACAGAATATTCCTATATAGTTTAATATCAGACTACAGTCTAGTTAAATGATTGCTGGTCTATTTAATCTAACGTAGATCATGAATAATCACAACGCTATTTTAAATGGTTTTCGCACATTAAGTAAGCGTTTACGAGGCTTTGGGATCAAGTATGGGGAAGGTTAATTCAGTTTAAATGGGAGGTTTTTCAAGGATTCCTATACAATCGGTTACTGTCTTGAAGAAAAGGCTTATTCCTCTTTAGCCCTGAGTATATGGATTGTATTTATAATATTGTTGGATTCAGTAAATGTAAAATGGAGGGTGGTGGTTTTCAGGATAAATTTAGAGCTAGGAATTAACCAGAATGTCGGGAAGCTGGAGAATAGTTGTACGGTTTTGGAAATAGTAGCATGAAAAGGGAGGAAATAATCTTGAATCATTCCAGTGGTGAAATAGAGAAACGAACGATCAGTAAGACGATGAAACGCATTCTTCCATTTATCTTGCTCCTTTATATCATTGCATACTTGGACCGGGTTAATTTAGGCTATGCTGCTTTACAAATGAATGCGGAATTAGCCTTATCCGCTGAAGTTTTTGGATTGCTTTCCGGTATTTTCTTCATCGGCTATTTCTTTTTTGAAGTCCCAAGCAATATGATCATGCATAAAGTGGGAGCTCGAATATGGATTGCCCGAATTATGATTTCGTGGGGACTTGTGGTAATATTAACTGGTTTTGCCCAAACAACGATGCATTTATATATTCTCCGTTTTTTATTAGGTGTTGCCGAAGCTGGTTTTTTTCCTGGTATAATTTTGTATTTAACTTATTGGTTCAGGGCTCGCGAAAGAGGAAGGGCAACAGCGGTTTTGCTTTTGGCCCTACCGATTGGCGGATTGATCGGTGCGCCTGTGTCGACATGGATTCTTGACAATATCTCCTGGTTTGGTATGGCAGGGTGGAGATGGATGTTCATTCTTGAAGGCATTCCGGCCATTATTATAGGAATTGTTGTTGTTTTCTATTTAACTAATAGACCGTCTAACGCTAAATGGTTATCAAAGGAAGAAAGTGATTGGTTAGAAGGCGAATTGAGTGCGGAAAGAAAAGTTAGCTCGAAAATAAATAAAGTCACGAAGATTGATATGCTGAAAGATTCGAAAATCTGGAAGTTGGCCCTTTTTTATTTTGCAGGATACACATCCATCTATGGATTGTCATTCTGGATGCCAACCATCATAAAATCTTTATCGGAAAACGCAACGACCAATCTAGAAATAGGCTGGTTAGCGATGATTCCATCGTTAGTCGGTATACCTGCCGTCATGTTTGTAGGCTGGAATTCAGATCGGACCAATGAACATAAAACACATTTGCTCGTTTGCCTCATGATAGCGGTTGTCGGATTTATCGGGTGCGGCTTTTCAAATAGTGTTTTTATGATGGTGCTTATGTTAACGATTACATCTTTCGGGTTATACGGGTTCAGTGGATGTTTCTTTGCCTATATGACATTTTTCTTCACTGAGTCCACTGCCCCAGTCGGAATAGCCATAGTCAATTCATTTGCGGCTTTAGGCGGTTTTGTAGGACCGATGATTCTCGGAACTGTTGCCTTTACTCAAGGGATGTTTATTTTATCTGGATTACTTATAATAGGTGTCATCACCTTATTATCATTAAAATTGACGGAAGCTTCAGATGAAAACATAGGTAAAGAAGTTGATGTCAATATTAATCGTTTATAAAGGTTCTAAATTATTGAAGATTAAAATGATAAAAAAAGAAACATCATTGGAAATCACAGTGTTTCCACGATGTTTCTTTTTTTATTTAAGCATATTTCTATGGTGTGAAAATACCAATTGAGCATGTAAAAATTTAATCTAAAATCGTAGGTTCTGCCTAATAAGACTTGTTTGTAGTTTTCAGCGGGATTAGAATGGAGATGAGATGAAAGGGCTTTCGAAAAGATCAGGGATCCCTTTTCTATTCATATTTATTCATTAGGTGAATAACAGCAGAAATGAGGTGATGATGTGGAAATTCACTTGGTGGCAAAAGATGAGATTGAGGCTCAAGGAATTCGTTGGATAGTAGAGTCCCACCTAACGGGAGTTAGACTGATCTTATGGAGAACGATTGAAGAATTCGAAAAGGGCATACGCAATCAGCAACCTGAATTCGTTATTTTGGATATGGATATTTGGACGGATGAAAGTGAGGCGATGGGTGTTTCGTTAAAGCGGAGGGGAATTCGATGGTTAGGGATTTCATCTGAGCGAATCTTTCAAACGGCTTATCGAGCCTTACGTTTTCGTGCTGAAGATGTTTTATTCCGTCCTTTTTCTTCGGCGGATTTGGTAAAACATATCCAACAATTACGTTTTCAATTAAGAAATGGTCCAGGTGTTATCTCGTCAAACACCATGGATGATGAGAATGCTCTGGATATTGGGTATCCAGATTTCTTCTTGACAGACCGGAAGCATGAAAGTCGAATAACCATGGTCGCTTTTTTGACACCTGATAACAAGACCCTTCCATTGGTTTATGATGAACTGCAACGATATTCTTTTACTGGGAAGAATCAAATCTTCGCTTTATCGGATTTTATTTTATGTGTCCAGGAAACGAAGGAAATGGAGATATATAAGGAAGAGTATCAGGCTTTCCTTGCCCATTGGAAAGAAAGAATGGATGAGCCCCTTGCCATTATAATAAAGGCGGCAACTTCAGATGAGTCTTTAAAAAGGATGTATCAGCAAACTCGTGAATTTACGAGACAAATCTTTTTTGATGGATATGATATCATCTTAGCCGAAAGTCAACAGACTTCGCCTCAAGAGATGGATCCCTTCCTCACTCCTCTTGAACAAAGACTATGGATAGAAATGTTAGAACGACGGGATGCGAAGGCCATCAGGAACTGGATTGAACGTGAATTCCTTACCTTCGAACGACCATACCCCGACCCGGAAATCGTTCGTATCCGCCTTACAAGCGTACTCGCACAGATTCGCAGGCATATGAAATCATACAACTTGCAAAATGCTTCCCTGGAAGCCATATACTATGATGTATTTCAGCAAATTGTACATAAACCTGTCATTCATCAAATAGTGAAAGAGCTGCATGCGTTCACCACCCATATGCTTATGCAGGATCATGGACAATTACAAGAAGGGGCACGCACAATCAGCGAAAAGGCAAGGGAGCTGATCGAGTCCAACTATTGGGACGCCCAGTGGAATCTAGCGAGTTGTGCCGATACTCTGCGGATCAATAAAAGCACACTCAGCCGTCGTTTTGCCGCTGAATCCGGCGAGTCTTTTCGAAATACGCTCCATCAAGTTCGAATTAGGGAAGCTAAACGTTTATTAAAGGAAACGGATTTATCATTAGAGGAAATCTCACAATTGGCCGGCTATTCACATCAAACCTATTTCAATGCAAAATTCAAATTGCTTGAAGATTGTACACCATCAGCATATAGGTCTGGCTTATAAAAAGGACGATTCAATAAATGAATCGTCCTTTTTTATTTATTTCATAACAATGTAATTAATGAGATTATTCATAAAATAATAAAGTTAACTACAAAATGTTGAAATAAATTATAAAATAATCATTAAAATATAATTAATTATTCTGAATTTTTCTTATAGAATGAATATATAACAAAAACAAGGGGGAAATGAAAATGAACACGATTACAAATAAGGTTATCCGTTATACTGGAACAGAATTGCATACTAAAGGATGGCAACAAGAAGCAGTGCTTAGAATGCTTATGAATAATTTGGATCCTGAAGTTGCTGAACGTCCAGAAGATTTGGTGGTATACGGAGGGATAGGGAAAGCAGCTCGTAACTGGGAATGCTTTGATGCAATCGTCAAATCACTAAAAGAGCTAGAAGAAGATGAAACTTTACTTGTCCAATCAGGGAAACCGGTGGCCATTTTTAAAACGCATTCGGATGCACCACGTGTCCTGCTTGCCAATTCAAATATCGTCCCTGCATACGCGAACTGGGAAACATTCCATGAACTTGATAAAAAGGGATTGATGATGTATGGGCAGATGACAGCAGGCAGCTGGATATATATCGGATCTCAAGGGATCGTTCAAGGTACATACGAGACCTTTGCCGAGCTTGCAAAACAACATTTCAATAACTCGTTAAAAGGCACCATCACTCTTACGGCAGGTTTAGGCGGAATGGGAGGGGCACAGCCGCTGGCAGTTACGATGAACGGTGGGGTCTGTATCGGGATCGATGTAGATGAGACAAGAATTGACAGGAGGATCGAGACTCGTTATACCGATGTGAAAACGGATTCATTGGATGAAGCCATTCGTTTAGCGAATGAAGCTAAACTTGCAGGGAAAGCATTATCGATTGGTTTGATTGGGAATGCTTCAGATATTCTTCCGGAAATGATCGCAAGGAACTTCATTCCTGATGTCTTGACGGATCAAACTTCGGCCCATGATCCGCTAAATGGATATACTCCTTCAGGCCTGTCAATGGTGGAGGCTGCAGAATTACGGAATGCAAATCCAGAAGAGTATATTAAACTCTCTAAAGCTTCAATGGCCAAACATGTAAGGGCGATGCTTGAAATGATGGAAAAAGGAGCTGTGACGTTTGATTATGGCAACAATATCCGTCAAGTTGCGAAAGATGAAGGGGTAGAGAATGCTTTTGACTTCCCGGGCTTCGTTCCAGCTTATATCCGTCCACAATTCTGTGAAGGGAAAGGTCCATTCCGTTGGGTCGCTTTATCTGGGGATCCAGAAGATATTTATAAAACAGACCAAGCCATTTTACGTGAATTCGCTGATAATGAACATCTATGTAACTGGATTAGAATGGCTCAAGACAAAATCCAGTTCCAAGGTCTTCCTTCCCGTATTTGCTGGCTTGGTTATGGGGAGCGCGCCCGTTTTGGTAAAATCCTCAATGATATGGTTGCAAGCGGTGAATTGAAGGCACCGATCGTAATTGGGCGTGACCATTTGGATTCAGGCTCTGTCGCTTCGCCGAATCGTGAAACGGAAGCCATGAAGGATGGTTCCGATGTAGTGGCTGACTGGCCGATCTTAAATGCAATGGTGAATGCTGTGGGCGGTGCAACCTGGGTTTCCGTACATCATGGTGGCGGCGTAGGAATGGGTTACTCCATGCATGCAGGCGTTGTAATTGTGGCAGATGGCACAAAAGAAGCAGCAGCCAGGATTGAGCGAGTGCTGACAACGGACCCTGGGATGGGTGTAGTGCGCCATGTTGACGCAGGATATGAACTTGCAGAGGAAACAGCACGTGAAAGAGGTATTAATATCCCGATGCTTGGTAAAGGAATTGATAAAAAATGACAAAGCCAATTTGGATAAAACATGCCACTCAACTTGCCACCCTTACCTCTGAAAGGAAAGGTCCGCGTTCCAAAGAGGCAATGTCGGAGCTTGGTTTGATAGAGGATGGAAGTATATGGATGGAGTCAGGGGTGATCCAAGCTGTCGGGACAACCAAGGAATTGGAAAAACTCTATGCTGATAGAATGCATGAAGCTGAAATCTTTGATGCAACTGGCCATTTGGTGACACCTGGGTTAGTTGATCCACATACGCATGTTGTGTATGGCGGGAGCCGTGAGCGTGAATTTGAAATGCGACTTGAAGGCGCAACATATATGGACATCATGAACGCAGGTGGGGGCATTCATGCTACCACCCGCATGACAAGGGAAGCAAGTGAAGAAGAATTGATGGAGCAAACCACGCGACGACTTGATTCGTTTCTCGCTCATGGAGTGACTACAGTAGAAGGTAAAAGCGGCTATGGAATGAATTTGGAAACCGAATTAAAGCAATTGCGGGTGATGAAGAAGCTACAGGAAGAGCATCCGATTGATCTGGTTCCTACTTTTATGGGAGCCCATGCGGTTCCAAAGGATTATAAAGGCCGCGAGGATGAATTTGTCGATCATCTGATTAATGATATGCTTCCAATCGTCTCTGAAGAAAAGCTTGCAGAATTCAATGATGTCTTTTGTGAAAAGGGGGTTTTTACCCCTGAACAATCAGAGCGGATCTTAAAGGCCGGGAAAAAGTACGGCTTGATCCCTAAAATTCATGCTGATGAAATTGAGCCATACGGTGGAGCTGAATTAGCTGCCAAGATAGGAGCCATTTCGGCTGAGCATTTGTTAAAAGCTTCCGATGAGGGGATTACTGCTATGGCGAAGTCAGGTACGATTGCTTGCTTGCTTCCAGCCACCGCCTTGTATTTACGGGAAGAAGCGGCCCCTGGACGACGAATGGTTGATGAAGGTGTGGCTGTTGCCATTTCGACTGATTGCAATCCCGGATCTTCACCGACGACATCCATGCCGCTTGTCATGAATCTGGCATGCATTTCGATGAGGCTTACCCCTGCAGAAGCTCTTACGGCAGCGACATACAATGCTGCTTGTGCAATCAACAGGCAAGAAAGGGTCGGTTCCCTTGAAGTCGGTAAACAAGCGGATGTCGTATTATGGAATGTTGAAAACTATCAGGAGTTGCAATATTTATTTGGGGTCAATCACGTTAAGTCTGTATGGAAAAATGGTGTGCAAGTAGTGAATGATAAAGTGAAGACGGATACAAAAAGCCTGACTGGTCTATAAAATTCACTAATAGAAGAGAGTCTGTACCCATCGAACCATAATTAGGTTGACCGGATCTCTCATGAAACGCCCATTTAATGAACTTTAATCTATGTATCAGGAGCCTCTTTATATCCGTTGGAATTTTGGCGGATGTAAAAAGGCTTTGATACGTACAACATGATCTAACAGTATTACGATTGTCAAAGCAAGAGATGGATCTGGTATTTCAGCTGCACTGGTATACATGCTTCTACCCATGGTGGAATACCTGCTATAAGGGTTTTTTTAATATTTTACTAGAATTTGGCCAGTATCCGATTGTCATGCAAATTGATTTTTTCTGTCTTGATTCGAGCTTCTCTATGGGGGGGCGAAACAGTCAAGACCAGGGCATTCATGGCTGCAATTTATTACAGGCTGCATAATGCAGACTAAATTCAGGGTTTTAAGATTACTGTTTTTTTATGTTTAAAATCAGTCAGTATTGCTGCTCTCTAACAAACATCAAGGAGTGATTACATGTTGAGAAATAACTATCGTTATTTTATCATTTTTATGATTATTGTTATTACAATCATAAATTATATTGATAGAGGTGCACTTTCATATGCCCAAGCTGAAATAATCAAGGAGTTCAATTTAGATCCAGTAAGTTGGGGAGCGATCCTGGGGTATTTTGGATATGGTTATATATTCGGTGCACTATTTGGTGGTGCTTTAGCAGATAAGAAAGGTCCCAAATTCATGTGGATCATTGCCGGAACTACATGGTCTTTTTTTGAAATTGGGACAATCTTCGCAGGTCACATAGGTGCAGCATTATTTGGAGGCTCTGCCTTGGCAGGATTTGCGGTGTTTCGTGTTTTATTTGGTTTAGCTGAAGGACCTACCTTATCAACGATGAACCGAACGATGGCAAACTGGGTATCTCCTAAAGAAAAAGGGTTTGCTGTAGCACTTGGATTAGTTGGAACGCCAATTGGAGCATTAATTACTGCACCCATCGTAGTAGGCCTTCTAACATTCACTAACTGGAAAGTAACATTTGTTATTCTCGGAATATTAGGCTTTATTTGGGTAGCAATCTGGAACAAAGTATTTACAAACTTACCTGAAGATCATCCAAGAGTCTCGAAAACCGAACTTGAAGAAATTCGAAGAGCAGATATTTTAATAAAAGGTGAGACGAAATTAGACGAACAAATAAATGTACCATGGTACCATTTCTTTAAAAACCCTACGTTAGTATTTAATGCAATTGGATACTTTGCCTTTTTATATGTAAATATTTTATTACTTACATGGACCCCAAAATATCTGCAAGATGAATTTAATTATTCACTTTCTTCACTTTCATATATTGGTATGATTCCCTGGGTAGGAGCTATTATCACTGGATTATTAGGTGGTAAAATCTCGGATATATTACGCAGGAAAACAGGGAATTTACGTATTGCCAGATCTTGGTTCACAGTAGTCTCCTTATTTTGTACTGCTGTATGTTTTATGTTGATTCCGACTGTCGAGAGTGCGGCGGCCGTACTTGCTTTAATGTGTATAGGAAATGCCTTTAATTATTTACCTAACTCCATTTATTGGATAGTGGTTCTGGATACAGAACCGAATAAAGCTGGAACATTTGGCGGGGTAACTCATTTCATTGCCAATCTGGCTACCATTATTGCCCCTACCTTAACTGGAAGTCTTGTCGCCATATATGGATATAATGCCATGTTTATTGCAGCATCAATAGCCGTCACGATTGGCATGATAGCCATGGTTTTCGTGAAGCCTGGCAAACAAGGTAACTCATCGGAAACCACCAATAATATGGTTAGCTAAGATAAGGCATAAATGGATGTATATTGATTACGGATTATGTATTTCACTTTCAGAAGAAGTTTACAAGAGGAGCATCCGATTGATCTAGTTCCTACTTTTATGAGAGCCCATGCGGTTCCAAAGGATAATAATGGGCGTGAGCAAGAATTTGTCGAGTAAAAACCCTCTTTAACGCCATTTTTGAAGAGTGATTCTAAAAACTGGCCTTTAAGAATCACTAAAAAAGATCAGGCCTTGACCTTCAGTCAATATCTACCCATTTCAGCAGATGAATTGGGCTTTTACAAGTATTTATCCATATGTAATGGTGTTGAATAGTAGGATGGTGGTTTATCATCCTACCCATTGGCAGCCTTAAAAACTTTACTGCTTTACAGTGAAATTAGATGAAAGTGTATTAAGGGAAATGTGGAAATGAATCTCCATATGGAGGGAATTTTATGTGGGTAATCACTATCCATTCGAAAAATGGCATAAAAATGTTTGAGTTTAGCAAGAAAAGGAAGCAAGGGATAAATTTGAGGTAATGGAAGGCTGTAAAATCCTTAGTCAAGTCATTTATTTCAATGATAAACAATTGATTGAATCTTAAACTATATTTTCATATATTAGATAGAAATTGAAAGGCAGAATGATTTGATATAGTTTATAAAAAGAGTATATTTCATAATATTCTTTGCTCAATTTTTTTATAGTATTAAGCTTAATCGTTCCAGTCAATTTCTTCGCCACTCACGGCGTGTTACAGTTCTAGTGTTTTTTTGAATCAATATATCTGATAAATCAAAAAATGGAGGAGATTCTTTGAACGAACAAAAATTCACGATTGACGATGCCCCATTTAATAGGTTTCATTTTCGAATTGCAGGACTCACATTCGGTTCCAGCTTTTGTGATGGCTATTCTCTAGGGATCATTGCGATGGCCCTGACAGTATTCGGGCCTCAGATGAATATGAATTCATTGTGGACAGGGCTGATCGGCAGCTCTGCTTTAATCGGCCTGTTTGCGGGATCTTTAATACTTGGAAGACTTTCTGACCGTGTAGGCAGACAGAAAATCTTTCTCGTAAACTTTTTACTCATCACGGTTGCTACCATTTTACAATTTTTTGTTAGCAGCCCGGAAGAGCTTTTTATTTTACGGTTGCTGATTGGTTTTGGACTTGGAGGGGATTACGCTGTAGGTACGACTTTGCTTGCCGAGTTTTCTCCCAAAAAGTATCGCTCCTCGCTCCTCGCGTCTATAAACGTGGTGTGGACGCTTGGATATGTTGCATCCAACTTTGTTGGTCATTACTTGGGCCAAGTTGGTTCAGACTCATGGCGTTGGATGCTTGTCAGCGCAGCCATTCCGGCAATTGTGGTTTTAATCTTAAGAATAGGGACGCCTGAATCACCAAGGTGGCTTGTCAGCATGGGGCGTGTCGAAGAAGCTCGCCAGATCGTAAAAAAACACCTTGGATCGAACGTTGAAATGGGAGAAACGACGACTGGCACGGAAAATCAAAAGACACTGGGATTTCGTGGGCTTTTCAGTAAAAGGCTCCGTAAGCGTTTGGCTTTTGGGGGAATATTCAAATTGACTCTTGTTATTCCATACTTTGCCATTTACACTTTCCTTCCTTCCATACTTGGTACAATGGGTTTTGAACAGAACTTTTTTGCCGATACCATGTTAAATCTATTCTTGCTTGTTGGGGCAATTGCGGGCCTATGGCTGCTTGCAAAATTTTCTCGTAGAGGATTTACCATCGGGGCTTTCACGATCCTTACCGTTTCATTGTTTTCACTCAGCTTCTTGCACAATGGTTCTCAATTCTTAATGTTGTTAGCCTTCTTGATCTTTACTTTTTTCATGTCAGCAGCATCGAACCTTACACTAGTATACCCAGCAGAGCTTTTTCCAACTGAAATCCGCGGCTCGGGAATAGGGATGGTTACGGCAATTAGTCGGATTGGTTCTGCGATTGGAACATTTCTGCTGCCTGTATCTTTAAGTTCATTCGGATTAAGTGCCTCAATGGCAGGAATGGCAGCCATTCTGCTGGTGGGCCTGATCGTATCGATCGCCTGGGCTCCTGAAACGAAGAATCTTTCATTACATGAAGCAAGTGACCCATTGTTAGAAACGGAGAATTCTCCGAAGGTAACCGAAATTCCCTTTACAGAAAATGAAAAAATAACATAAGATTAACTTCCAGCAATTAAATGAGAAGGACCAAAACTTTTTTCTCCTTCTAGATAATTCATAGGAGAGGAGCTGTATAAGGATGACAACTGCCGATTGTTTACAACCGAAGGATATCAAAGAGGTTGTACTAGGTGATGGTGAAATCTCAATCGAAGAGGTAATTGCGGTTGCAAGATATGGGGCGATGGTTTCCTTTACACAAACATATTGTGATAGGGTGAATAAATCACGTAGCTTAATAGACAAGTTTTTAGATGAAAATCGATTGATTTATGGTGTAACTACGGGTTTTGGCAGTAATATGACCGAGGTGATTTCTCCAAAGGACGCCGAAACCCTTCAACGGAATATTGTTCGTTCACATGCCGTTTCTGTTGGGGAAACTCTTGAAAAAGAAGTCGTAAGGGCCATTCAATTGATGATACTAGTGAATTTAGGCCAAGGGTATTCAGGAGTTCGTTTACAGGTATTAAATCTAATTGCTTCACTATTAAATCACGATATCATTCCGTTTGTTCCAGGTGATGGGTCAGTGGGTTATCTTTCTCCTGAAGCCCACATGGCCTTAGTGGTGATGGGTGAGGGGAAGGCATGGTATGAAGATGAGCTCATGCCTGGCATGGAAGCTTTGGGGAAAGCGGGATTAGCACCTGTTACGTTGGGTGCTAAAGAAGGTTTGGCACTTACAAGCGGGACTACTTCCGTCACCGCCATGGCTGTCCTTGCTTTATACAATAGCATGCAGGCGGCGAAAACCGCTGACATTACGGGAGCTATGTCCTTAGAAGTGCTGAAAGGTACTATAAAAGCATTTGATCCCCGTCCCCACTCATTGAAAAAACATGAGGAACAGGCCAAGACAGCCAGAAATGTATCAAGGGTTCTTGAAGGCAGCCAAATCATTGATACATACAAGGAACACAGATTACAAGATGCACTTAGCTTACGATGCATTCCACAAGTCCATGGAGCCATAAAAAAAGTATTGAAAGACGCTGCTGTATCAATCGAGAATGAAATGAACTCCGTAAGTGACAATCCTCTGATTTTTCCGGAAGAGGAAGATGGAATTGGCATGATGGCTGGGAATTTTGATGGTTCATTTGTTGGGATTTATGCGGATGCGATATCCATAGCGTTAGCAAACTTAGCAAAAATAACAGAACGCAGAATAGATCGCCTTGTAAACCATCACCTTAGTGAATTACCTAATTTCTTAGTGGTCAATCCAGGTTTGAATAGTGGCTACATGATTCCGCAATATACAGCTGCCGGGCTATTGAATGAAATCAGGGTGCTCTCGCATCCAGCCACTATAGATAATATCCCAACATGTGCAAATCAAGAAGACGTAATAAGTTTTGCCTATTTTGCTTCGAGGAAAGCCTATCGGATTTCGAAGAAACTTGAATATATATTAGCCATTGAACTGATGACGGCAACGCAAGCAATGGATTTTCATCTGCCTTTGAAACCGTCACCGGTTACGGAGGGGGTATATCATTTAGTTCGGAGCGAAGTCCCTATGGTAGAAGAAGACCGCTTTTTCCATCCTGACATTGAGGCGATATATAGGCAAATTCATGAAGGGGAAATAGTGAAGTTCGTTGAAACGGCGATCGGGGAAATAGAGTTCTAAAACCATGTGGAAGCTGTTTTACTTTATTTTATAAGTAAAATGGCTTCCTTTTTTTAAAATGAAGGACCATATTTAAAGGAGGAGGGATGAAACATGCATTATGATGTAATTGTAATTGGAGCTGGATCCATGGGAATGTCTTCAGGTTATTATCTATCAAAAAATGGACAAAAAGTATTATTATTGGATTCCTTTGCCCCTCCTCATAATAAGGGCAGCCATCATGGGGAAACAAGAATTATTAGGCATGCTTATGGTGAAGGCAGGGAGTATGTTTCTTTGGCACTTAAATCACAAAAGCTTTGGGGTGAATTGGAAAGAATTTCGGGTCAACAAGTATTTCTTCCAACGGGTGTCCTGAATGCTGGAAGCCAAAATTCCAATTTCATTAAGCAAGTGATAGCGGGTTCAAACGAATATGGGTTACCTATGGAAATCTTGGATTACCATGAAATTCATGATAGATGGCCTGGAATAACACTGCCGGAAGACTACATTGGATGCTATGAATCGACTTCGGGCGTGTTGAAAAGTGAAGAGTGCTTAAGGGCGTATCAACAACTTGCGAAATCCCATGGTGCGGACTTCATTGTAAACAGTGAAGTAAGGAAGATAGTTGCTCATAGTAACGGGGTCACGGTTATAACGGATGAACAGACATTCCACTCGGAATCTTTAGTGGTTGCAGTTGGGGCGTGGGCACCGAAAATATTGGCGATGTTGGATTTGAATCTCCCGCTGGAACCCATCAGAAAAACATTTGCTTGGTTTCATGCAAATGAAAAATTATATAATCATAATGATTTTCCGGCTTTCACTTTTGATACTTCAGTTGGTACATACTATGGCTTTCCTAGTATAAATGGTTCTGGACTGAAAATAGGGAGACATGATGGAGGAAAGAGGATCAATCCTGATGGCTGTATCAAAGGTTTTGGTGAAATGGATGAGGATGAGGGTGATTTGATGAGGTTTTTAGGGCAATATATGCCTGCTGATCAAAAAATGAAATATGGGAAAACTTGCATCTACACCATGACCCCTGATGAGCATTTTATAGTGGATAAACATCCTTATTATCCACATATTGCTATAGCGGCAGGTTTCTCTGGACACGGTTTTAAATTCAGCAGTGTCATGGGAGAAATTTTGAGTGACTGATTATCTCCGGTACGACCAAGGAAGATATTTCATTGTTTTCGATTAACCGGTTTTGAATTAATACTCTAAACTTAAAAGCTGTAATCATGGCCGTTGCTCCCTTTCATAGGAAACAACGGCTTTTTTTAACAAACTGCAATGTTAGGTTTTCTAACAAAATATTGTCGAAATAATTAAAATATGCTAGAATTAGAATATTCCGAAATATGAAACCGAGGTTCCGAATTTCGGAATTATGCATTTGGATGATTGAAAGAGTACTTACATATTTTTATAGGTTTACTAAAATTTCCGTAATTTAAGGAGAGGGTAGTATGAACACGGTTGATTTGAATTGTGATTTAGGAGAAAGTTTTGGCGCTTACCGGATGGGTAATGATCAAGAAATTTTAGATTATGTAACATCTGTCAATGTAGCATGTGGATTCCACGCTGGTGATCCGACAGTCATGAGAAAAACGGTTCAGCTTGCTTTAGGGAAAAATATCAAAATCGGAGCCCACCCAGGTTTACAGGATTTAATAGGATTTGGCAGACGCAATATGAATATTTCACCACAGGAAGCTTATGATATTGTCGTCTATCAAATTGGAGCATTAAATGGCTTCCTGCAATCCGAAGGCGGAAGTATGCAGCATGTGAAACCACATGGGGCATTGTACAATATGGCCGCAAAGAACAAGGAGTTATCCATGGCCATTGCCGAAGCGGTGTATAAAGTGAATCCCGAGCTTATCTTATTTGGTTTGTCGGGCAGTGAATTAATACGCGCCGGACAGGCTATCGGATTGCAAACAGGGAGTGAAGTATTTGCCGATCGTACCTACCAACATGATGGTTCTTTGACTTCCCGATTGAAAAAGGACGCACTGATTGAAAACGATGATGTTGCCGTTGCCCAAGTCATTCGCATGGTGAAGGAAGGGAAGGTACTGTCCCAGCAAGGCACAGATGTGGCATTAAAAGCAGATACCATTTGTATTCACGGGGACGGGGCACATGCTTTATCCTTTGCACGGCATGTTAGGGAATCTTTGCAATTATCTGAAATAACAGTCAAGTCCTTTTCTTGAAAAAAACTAAACAATCAGGAGGAAGATTCCATTGAAGCCAATCAAAAATACAACAGCACAGAAACAGAATTTGACTAAGCCAAAAACGAACCGCACTTTATTGTTAGGTGCAGCATTCCTAATGGCAACATCGGCAATAGGACCAGGTTTTTTAATGCAAACGACCGTTTATACCCAAAGCCTTGCAGCAAGTTTCGGTTTTGTTATCCTTATTTCGGTCATTCTTGATATATTTGCCCAAACAAATGTATGGCGGATTATTGCTGTATCCGAAAAGCGGGGTCAAGAGATTGCAAACATGGTCCTTCCTGGACTGGGTTATGTACTGGCAGCATTGATCGTCATGGGCGGGCTGGCATTTAATATTGGAAATATCGCAGGAGCCGGTTTAGGTCTAAATGCGATGACGGGAATATCACCAACTACGGGGGCGGCAATAAGCGCAGTCATCGCCGTATTGATTTTTGTAGTGAAAGAAGCAGGAAAAGCGATGGACCGCTTTACGCAAATCGCCGGATTTTTTATGATTTGTTTGATGATTTACGTTGCTTGGACAACCTCTCCTCCTGTAGGGGAAGCGGTAGTGAAGACCTTTGCCCCTGATAAAATCGATATCATCGCGATCGTTACATTAGTGGGCGGATCTGTTGGCGGCTATATTACTTTTGCAGGAGGCCATCGTCTATTGGATGCAGGCGTGAAAGGCGTAGACTCATTGCCACAGGTCACGAAGAGTTCGGTAATGGGGATCCTGATAACGACGGTCATGCGCGTTGCCTTATTTCTGGCGGTACTTGGTGTTGTATCGAAAGGTTTACAAATTAATCCGGATAACCCTGCAGCATCCGTTTTTCAACTCGCTGCAGGTGATATAGGATATAAAATCTTCGGTGTCGTCATGTGGGCTGCCGCGATCACGTCTGTTGTTGGTGCGGCATATACTTCGGTTTCATTTATCAGAACTTTCAGCGAAAAGATAAATAATAAGGCAAACTGGATAATCATTGGCTTTATAGCCTTATCAACCATTTGCTTTCTATTGATTGGTCAACCGGTTAAAGTACTGCTTGTAGTTGGGGCCATTAACGGACTGATTTTACCGATTGCTCTTGGTACATTGCTAATTGCCGCATATAGGAAAAACATCGTGGGTGAATATAAGCATCCGTTATGGTTAACGATTTCCGGTGTATTCGTGGTAGTCATCATGGCGTTAATGGGTGTATATACATTAATGAAACAACTGCCCGCACTTTTTTAATGATTAATGAAAATCCAATAAATAAAGGTGGAAGTGGCGTGCCAGTTTATCAATGGCTGCCAGTTTGCAATAGGAGATGAATACGAATGATCGACCTTTCTCAAGCTACCCCGGCTGAGTTGCGTTCAATGATCCGAAACAACGAATTGATAAAGCCGACAGCCGGCATGGCTAACGGTTATGCACAAGCGAACTTAGCCATCTTAAAAAAAGAGCATGCTTTTGATTTCTTATTATTCTGTCAGCGTAACCCTAAATCCTGTCCATTGCTGGACGTTACGGAAATTGGTTCACCCATTCCCGTGTTTGCGGCAAAGTCTGGGGATATTCGCACTGATATTCCTAAATATAGGGTCTATAAATATGGAGAATTAATGGAAGAAGTAACGGATATCTCAAACTACTGGGAAGATGATATGGTTGGATTTCTAATCGGGTGCAGCTTTACATTCGAACACGCCCTTTTAAATAATGATATATCGATTCGTCATATTGAAGAGGGATCCAATGTACCAATGTATAAAACCAATATCCCTTGTATTGAAGCAGGGATTTTTCATGGGAAAATGGTGGCTAGCATGAGGCCGATTCCACAAAAGGATGTGGTGAGGGCAGCTCAAGTGACATCGCGGTTTCCGGCCGTTCATGGCGCTCCAATCCATATTGGCGACCCTGAAGCGATCGGTGTTTACAGCATTCAGCATCCGGATTTTGGTGATCCAGTAACGATTCGTGAAGGGGAAGTCCCAGTATTTTGGGCATGTGGTGTAACACCTCAATCCATTGCTATGGAAACTAAACCGGAGATCATGATCACGCATGCACCTGGACATATGTTCATAACGGACATTCGTGATGAAAAATTAGGAGTTTTATAACTGACAGAAAGAGATGATTCCTATGCCGGAAAAGCTTTTGAAAAAAACTGCATGTACACTTTCTCCATTAGGCGATTCCGCAATCGTGATAACATTCGGGAATGGAATGGAATACAGCGTTCACAAAAAAATAAAATTGTTAAAGGATTTGCTGGAAGATGAACCTTTTGCAGGGTTTATAGAATGTGTACCGGCTTATACCAATTTGACGGTTTTTTATGATCCACTCGTTATTTATAAGGAACAAAATAAAAGTAATGGTAATGAAACCATATCTCCCTTTGAAGTGGTCCGTTCCATCTTGGAAATGAAATTACAGGATTTAAAAGAAGATAAAAATCTGGTACATCGAACGGTTACCATTCCCGTGTGCTATGGGAATGGATATGGACCCGATTTGGAATATGTTGCACGCTATAATGATTTGACTACTGATGAAGTCATTCATATTCATTCAACCGGTGAATATTTAGCTTATATGATTGGGTTCGCACCGGGTTTCCCGTTTCTTGGCGGACTTTCAGAGAACATCGCGACACCTAGGCGTTCCTCTCCCCGAATGACCATTCCGGCAGGGGCAGTAGGGATTGCGGGTATGCAAACGGGAGTATATCCCATATCAACGCCTGGTGGATGGCAATTGATCGGACAAACGCCAACCAAACTATTTTTACCAAATGTAAATCCTCCAAGTCTATTACAAGCAGGGGACATTGTGAAGTTCCATCCGATTACGGATCAAGAATATAAAGAAATGATTCTTAAGGAGGGGGTACAGTGAGCCTGCGCGTAATCAAACCGGGATTATTGACCAGTATACAGGATCTTGGAAGAAAAGGATTCAAGCAACATGGGGTGATTGTAAGCGGGGCGATGGATGCACATTCTTTACGAATTGCCAATATGTTGGTTGGCAATGAAGAAGGAGAAGCGGCCTTGGAAATTACATTAATGGGCCCGACCATTAAAGTAGAGAAAAATTGCCTGATTTCGATAACAGGTGGGAATTTATCACCTACACTTGATAATAAGGTGGTACCGATGTGGAAGCCGATTCTTGTGAAAAATGGATCGATTCTTCGGTTTGAAGGGTGTAAATCAGGTTGCAGGGCGTACTTAACTGTAGCGGGAGGCTTTGCTATTCCTGAAATTATGGAGAGTAAAAGCACATATCTAAGGGCTGGGATCGGCGGCTATATGGGGAGGGCATTAAAGGCTGACGATGTCTTGGAGTTTAATGAACCTTCGAAGAATCTTGATGATCGAACGTTCAAAGGTTCATTTTCCTTCCCAAAGTGGTTTGTCAATGAGAAGGAGTTCATGCCAGGAGGAAAACCTCTCATCCGTTTCATCGATGGAAGCCAATATGAATATTTCACAGATTCAAGTAAAGATAGTTTTGTAGAGGGAGTATTTAAAGTATCCAATCAATCCGACCGCATGGGATATAGAATATCGGGCCCTTCACTGAAATTAAAGGAAAATGGGGAGTTATTATCCGAAGCGGTCACAAATGGGTCCGTTCAGGTTCCGCCAGATGGAAATCCGATCATCCTCCTTTCAGATAGCCAAACAACGGGCGGATATCCTAAGATAGCTCAGGTGATTACGGCGGATTTACCAATTATCGCTCAGGTTAAACCAGGGGAATCGATTCAGTTCTCACGAGTGAACTTAAATGAGGCTGAACAGCTGTTCCTTCAAAAAGAACGGCAATTGAGGGAATTGAAAGTTTCGATTTCATTGGCCCTGAACAAATGGCTGGATATATAATCGCTTATTAAAAGAACGCAAACGATGAGAAAGTACTCTTAAAGAGTGCTTTCTTTTTTTTTTCGCGCTAAAATATATATTTTATTGAAGGCATTATATCCTTTCATCCATATTTTATAATAGAATGATAGTTAAGGAAAACATGTATCATGAAAGGAGACATAGTATGCAGGCACATAACAAAACGGTCGTGAAATCCATGCAAATCCTAACCCTTTTCATAAATCATCCAAAACTGACCTTTAATGAAATGATGGAACTTTCCAATTTGCCGAAAACGTCGTTACACCGTATGGTGGGATCTTTGGAGGAAATGGGGTTTCTAACAAAGGACAATGATGGGCACTATTCACTTGGATTGATATTCCTGCAGTTTGGTCAACTGGTAGGGGAGCGTTTGGATATCAGGTCAATCTCCTATCCGATCATGAAAGACCTACGGGATGATGTTGAAGAAGCAGTGAATTTAATTGTGAGGGATAAGGATGAAGCGATGTATATTGAAAAGGTGGACACCCTGCAACCTGTTCGACTTTATACATCCATTGGAAGGCGTTCGCCATTGTACGCTGGCGATTCTCGAATCATCCTAGCATTTTTGCCTCAAGAAGAGCGTGAAAATTATTTGGAAAACATCCAATTAAAACCAATCGCCATGGGAACGATTACGGATAAAACTATACTCCGTCATGCAATGGATGAAGCGAGATCGAATGGTTACACGATAACTTCATCAGAACTTGAGGATTATACAAAAGCGGTGAGTGCACCGATACTCAATGGTAAAGGTGAAATAGTGGCTGGTATTAGTGTCGCTGGGATTGAAGCAAGATTTCAGGATGATCGCTTGCCTGTATTGATTGACAAAGTAACGAAAGCTGCAAAAGCCATTTCCGTGAAACTTGGTCCTTAAACATATTAATGAAAATAGAAAAATCATTTCATTTTCGGAATATATTTTTCTGAAATAAGATAACTTACATAAGATAGTGGATTCCTGCATACTACAAATAGGAAGTAAAGCCACCTCTTATGGTGGTTTTTTTGTCATGTTGGCATGCCCAGCTGAACCAAAACGAAAGGGTGAACCATTAGGGGTTCACCTTTTCCTATATCGTAATACTTTATCGCAAGTTTGTTAGTCAGCCATTAAATACGCACATAGTGTGATTGATTTATATTTCTAGGCACCCCAATATCAGCCATTGTAAGTAAACCTGGTTTACGGAGTGCATCAATTTGCTTAGCGGTATTGATGATCATTGCTGCGGTTGCAGTATCTCCAAAAATGCCGTTTGGAACAATCAGCCTTTGAGTTTCGTTCCCCTCAATAACGATTTCATCTTCCTGTTTAATATCTGCAGACATCGTTAAATCCAAGGAAATTTCCTTTCCAGCCACAGTCTTGCCTGTGGAAATTTGATGAAGCCCCATAACATCCCCTCGTTTTAAGGTAGTTAGCGGAACGGTCATATTTTCGCTTGCAATCGTTGGTTCAATGGTATTGACAACACTTGAAAGTTTCCAATTCAGCCCATAAGCGATTAACCTTACAGACTCCTCAAGACCTACATGCCCAATTTCATTCCGTTGGGCTAAAAATTCAAACTCTTCTCTGGTCATCCCTATTCCGACCTTTTTTTGTAAAGGGAGGCGCCTTTTCGAAACATCAACTTTACGAATGACCTTAATTTGGTTAACTGTGGTCAATACTGTTGTAAAAGAAATGGCCATAGTATCCATGATGTACCCTGGATTGATTCCGGTCCCGATGACACTAAGTCCTTTTGCTTTAGCATAATCATCTATTTCCTTTGAAAGTAAAGGGTAGCGATGCCAAGGGAAGGAAAGCTGTTCACAGGTGGAAACCACTGAAAAACCGTGATCTATCAGCTCTTTGATTTGGGGCCATACTTGTTGTGCATTGGAACCGGTTGCATGTAGGGCGATAGGGTGGTCAGCTTCAGTATTTACTTCCTGGATATGAGGAACTACACACTTGTTCGTTTCCTTTTCATTGATGAGGAAGCCAATATCCATCCCTACCTTTTCGGGATCAATATCGACAACACCGATAATCGATTGAGGATTCGTTTGATAAGCACTGCGAAGAATTTCAATTCCGATGGGACCGAGCCCGAATACTGCGAATTCAGAGTATTGGATAGTCATTCATCTCTCATCCTTTCAAATAACGTATAACAAAATGCTAACATTGAGTGAAAAATAATAAAAATAGTTAATTTTTATATATTTATAAAGAATCGTTATAAAAGGGACGACGGCAACCGAATGATCATTCTTCAATGTTGAGTTTACCTGTCTAAGGAATAGTTGGTTGGCGGTTCATGAATTGTATGCCTCATTCACCTCAAGCGGCAGCATAAGTTGGGGTGATGGACAGAAAACCCCATACTATTCCAGGTTAAAACTCTTTACTTGAACGGAAATAGACTTAGTAGCGCTTCAGTCCCATGATGGACATTTTATTGTTGCAGATAATGAAGTTTCAAATAATTATGGAGTTGCATTACCTTAGGTACTAGGATTTGCAGAAACGTTATTTGGTTTTAGGTGATCGATGGGTAAGGTATTGTTTCAGGTTGTTTTCATCGAAACAATCCCTTATTTAGTTTTGTATATAAAACTAGTTTTTCTGTGGAAAATATTATTCTGAATATTATTGACTATTAAGAAAATTCAATATAACATTAAATATCGGTAACAATGTTTTTTATACGAAACGATAGTTACTGCTATCTTTTGAAAGAGGGAGTTGGTGAAGTTTGATAGCATGATAGCCATTTTGTATCGAAAATCATGAAAGCGCATTCAAATGAGCCTGTTATAAGGGGGAAATAACATGTTACAAGGTCAAAAAAGATGGTTGTACATTGCGATTCCTATTTTTTTCTTCTGGTTTTTCGGTCAGATTGATAAAGTAGGTATCTCTGTTATCCAAACCGATCCGGGATTTTTAAGTGATCTTGGTCTGACTGGCCCCGATAAAAATGCGAAAATTGGCTTGATCTCCTTTATATTCATGATTTCATACTCCTGTTCCAACATTTTTTGGGGTGTTATTATCGACAAGTTAGGGGCGCGGAAAACAGCGGTTTTAGGTTTACTGGTATGGACTGCGACAATGGTCATGGGAGGGCTGTCCACTTCATACGAAATGTTTTTAATTAGTAGGGTCATCCTCGGAATCGGGGAAGGCATGATGATCCCGATATCGGGTAAATTCATATCGAATTGGTTTAATAAACTAGAGCTTGGCAGGGCACAGTCATTTTGGATTACTGGAAACTACCTTGGCCCGGCAGTAGGTACCGTTATGCTCATCCTCATTATTTCAACATTTCATTGGCAGGCCGCGTTCTTTGCTCTCGCTGCCTTTAACTTGTTTATAAATATTCCAATGTTCCTGTATTTGGCTCGTAATACGCCAGAAGAACATCCACGCATGAGTAAAGAGGAAGTCTCTTATATTCGCCAAAAGGACGAAGCGCATGATGTGCAGTTGAAGCAATTCTTCGCAAAGGATTATCGTTATTGGATTGTCTGGTTTGGCAATTTGATGTCGTCCTTTCTTTTCTTTGGAATCAGTATTTGGCTTCCTACCTATCTCGTGGAGGCCAAAGGCTTTGAAAGAGATGCAATGACTGGGATTACCTCATTATCATGGCTATTCGCGCTTGGATTTGTCCTGGCTGGCGGATTTCTGGCGGACAAAACGAAACGCCCGAGTTTGCTTGCGACGATTCTTTTCATACTAACAGCTGTATTTTTGACAATCGCCGTTCTTGCACCTAGTCCTATTATGGCCGGGGTTTCAATGGGGCTCGCCATGGGAACTCAGGGTGGAATGTTTCATCTAACCAATTTCTTCATCATCAAATTTTCAACACCTGAAACAGCGGGACGTGCGGCCGGTTTAATGGGATTCACGAATATTATGGGTGGATTTTCAAGTTATATCATGGGGTGGAGCCGCGATATGTCGGGCGGTGATTTTGGTCCCTCCATTGCGATGCTTATTGTAGCAGCCACTCTGGGGTTTGTCGCGTACTTGTTTATGATTAAACAAGAAGTTGCCGAATATCACCTAAGTAATACGACAGGAAACAAAGTAACTTTATAGAGAGCGAAAAAAAGTAATATCATACGTTTTTTAAAAGGGTATCTCAGTAAGAAGGGACGCTAGATTCTTACTGAGAACCACAATAAATCTTGAATACTCAGTGACGTGTACACAGGAATAAGGATGACCATAGCTTGATATAGACAAGGCACGTATTCCCGAACGATGGTTTCAGTTTTTACAGCTTACATTGACAATGAAGCGATTACATTTTAGAATTGTTTATAAAGAGAAACATTGTTTTATATATGAAACGTTTATGAGGATTATGTGCTCGCTACAAGAAAGTAAACTTGAATGGAACCGATCTTTGGATAACCGTTCATCACGTTTAAAAGATATCAGAAGGGGTGGAGACAATGGGCATGGCTTTAAAAGATAAAGTCGTTTTGATTACAGGGGGCGCTTCTGGAATAGGTGAAGCGGTCACACGCCGTTTTATACAAGAAGGAGCAAAAGTGAGCATTATCGGCCGCTCTAAAGACACATTAGCGAAAATGAAAGGAGAATTTGGTGAAAATATCCTGACTTATCAGGGAGATGTAAGCAAATACGAAGACAATGAGCAAGCGGTCCAAGCTACTGTTGAGCAATTCGGAAAGTTAGATGTCTTCGTTGCGAATGCAGGCGTGTTCGATGGATTTGCCAAATTTGCCGATGTGACTCCCGAGGCGCTTTCCGAAGCGTATGATTTCCTATTCAATATTAACGTAAAGGGCTCGTTTTTCGGAGCTAAAGCTGCTCTTGAAGAACTGAAAAAAACAAACGGCAATATTATTTTTACCGTGTCCGGTGCAAGTTTTTACCCAGATGGCGGCGGTGTTTGGTACACAGCGAGCAAACACGCCCAAATTGGATTGATGCGCCAGCTTGCATTCGAACTATCTCCTTCCATCCGGGTAAATGCGGTAGCTCCAGGGGGGACATTGACAGCACTCACGGTGATTCCGCCGCTGCGTCCATTTGTGAAAGTCGTCGATAATGATACGAAAGCAAGCAACATTAAAAAACGGAATATTCTTCAACTTGCCCAGATGCCGGAAGATCACGTTGCGGCGTATGTACTGTTAGCTTCTGACGAATCACGCGCAATCACCGGTGAAGTCATTTCCAGCGACGGCGGATTGTCCGTGCGGGGCCTTGGCTAAGCTAGAGAGGTATTTGAATATGTTAGCTGGTAAGACGGGAAGGTAAGGCAATTTTTCCTGCCTGTCTTCAAGAAAGGAAGCACTTTCTTTATAGGGGTCTCAAGCATAAAAAATAGTAAATCATTCTCTAATTTAAGAAAGTTATTTCAAGTTTGGGTGCTTTAAGAGTTAGAGACTTACCTTTAGAAGGGGACTGATCGTATGCCATTCGTAAAAGTAGAAGATTTAAGTATTCATTATGAAATAGAAGGTAATGGAGAACCTTTAGTATTATTGCATGGTATGAGCAATAATTCACAGTCATGGAAGGAACAAATCCAGGAATTAAAGGAGCATTATACAGTAATCGCATGGGATGCGCCGGGTTATGGGAAAAGTTCAGATCCAGCAGAAGAATATAGAAATTTTAAAGAGTTCGCACGTATTCTGAACGGCATGCTAGATCAGCTAAAGCTGGAAAAAATCCATCTGCTCGGCCATTCAATGGGAGCTGCAATTGCGATAGAGTTCTGTAGCCTGTACCCTAATAAGGTTAATAAACTTATATTAGCAGATTCGACGAGGGGGGCTGCTGCTCTATCCCCAGAAGAGAACGAGACGAAATTGAAAAATCGATTATTTTCAATTGAAAACCTTTCTACTGAGGAGATAGCGGAAAAGAGAATACAAGCACTGCTATCCCCCCATGCTTCAGAAAATGTCCATACACGAGTCAAAGAGATTATGACACAGATAAGACCGGCAGGATACCGTTCGGTAGCATATTCACTTTATCATCTAAATCAAATGAGTATGTTATCTCATATAGTTGTTCCTGTTCTTGTGGTTTGTGGTGAGTTGGATACTGTAACTCCTATTAAGGAATCAGAAGCCATTCATGAAAAGCTAATAAACTCCCGGCTAGTGATTATTCCAGATGGCGGACATTTGTGTTACCAGGAAAATCCAAGGAAGTTTAATTCGAGCATTTTGGAATTTTTGAACGGTAATGAGTAAGGAAAAGACAGGCTGAGATTTAAGAGGGGAAGGAACAGGAAAAATGGCTAATTATACAATCGTGGATAAAGAAACGTGTATTGCTTGCGGAGCTTGTGGTGCTTCTGCTCCGGATATTTATGATTATGATGAAGAAGGGATTGCGTTCGTTTTATTGGATAATAATGTTGGGGCAGCGATTATACCTGAAGAACTTGAGGAAGATATGATAGATGCTTCAGAAGGATGTCCAACCGATTCTATAAAAGTGGCTCAAGCAGCATTTGATGGTAACCCTAATAAATTTGAATAAGATTTATAGATTCTATGGGGGTATTTGTAACTGATTTATGGATTTTAAAACTAAGGAAACTGACGTCACTAGTTAGTTTTTTTGAAAGGATGGATATTCACAGATCTTATCATTTTTAGAACCGGAAAAATTGGAATGACGAGTGGAAACATTATAAGTTTATCCCTTACAGCCAGTAATTCACGTTAAGTATGAACAACCAACCTAGAAGAACAAGGAGTGATTGCATTGACAGAAGAAAAGAAGGTCTATGACATAACCATTATTGGTGGCGGCCCAGTTGGCTTGTTTACTGCGTTCTATGGCGGAATGAGGCAAGCGAAGGTGAAAATCCTTGAAAGTCTTCCTCAATTGGGTGGACAGCTTTCGGCTCTTTACCCCGAAAAATTCATTTATGATATAGCTGGTTTTCCAAAAGTAAGGGCGCAGGAATTGATAGAGAATTTAAAAGAACAAATGAAAGTATTCGAACCAACCATTTGTCTTGAAGAAGCAGTTGAACAAATGGAAAAGCAAGCAGACGGAACATTTAAGATCACCACAAACCTCGATACTCATTTCTCTAAATCAGTGATCATTACTGCTGGAAATGGAGCCTTTCAGCCTCGTAAACTAGAATTGGAAGATTCAACACAGTTCGAAAATAAGAATTTGCATTATTTCGTGAATGATATGAACCGATTTAAAGGAAGAAAAGTGGTGATTCTAGGCGGTGGGGATTCTGCTGTTGATTGGGCCCTTATGTTAGAGCCGATTGCCGAAAAGGTAACATTGATACACAGAAGAGATAAATTCCGTGCCCATGAGCATAGTGTAGAAAAATTAGTGAATTCCGCTGTTGAGGTCAAAACACCTTATATACCCTCCGAATTGGTAGGAACAGATCACATTACTCAAATAGTTTTAGAACACGCAAAGACTCAACAAAAAGAAGTGGTTGACGTAGATGATTTAATTATAAATTACGGCTTTGTCTCTTCTCTTGGAGCGATTAAAGAATGGGGTCTAAACATCAATAAAAATGCAATTATCGTTAATTCCAAACAAGAAACAAATATTTCAGGCATATACGCAGCTGGGGATATTTGTACGTATGATGGAAAGGTTAAATTAATTGCTTCCGGATTTGGTGAAGGTCCTACGGCAGTTAACAATGCCAAAGCCTATATTGATCCTTTGGCGAAAGTTCAGCCGCTTCATAGTACTTCATTATTTGGATGACCTCTTTCTAACAACAAGACTTTTCTTAAGAAAAAGAATCTTAAATACATAGGCTGGGTCCCTTATGTAAAAAGTGATGGATAGGGGGTCTCGATTGTCCGGTTTAAATCGAAAAAAAGGAAAGTTGATATATTTTGAAGCTATACATGTTTTGATGCTTAACAAGGGAACAGGTTAATATGACTTTTTAGATTGGTTTAAGTAACGCCCCTATAGAGATTTTACATAATATTAATCTTTATAAAAGTTACAGGTAATACGGATCAAAAATAAGCACACGGTTTCTTATAAGGTTTTCATAAGTTATATAAGGGGGAACACCCCGTCGCCAATAAGTAGTTTAAAAGGTGAAATTATCCAATATTAACAGCCCCGTTTCTCAGTGTCATAAAAAGAGAAATGGGGCTTTTTAACTCCGATAAGTATCATTCATTTTACTATAATTACCTCGCTTCGCAGCAATTACCCAACCAAGAATCTTATATTTTGCTAAAATCATCATCATTCTCTAACGTTTTCAAAATATGCTTAGCCAGAATTGAGGCATCCGTGTTTTTCCAAACTGCCGATATCGAACTGGTTAATTCCAAGTTTTCGATGTTCAAGGCTTTGATTTGGCTTATTCCCAACAAACTCACCATATCTTTCGGCATGAGGGCTACGCCTAAGTTATTTGATATTAGATTGGCAATCGTCAGTAATTCAGAGCCTTTGCATAATTCTTTAGGTGAAAATCCAGCCGTCAGACAAGCCTTTTCCAAAAGGAATTGAAGGGAGTGTGCTTGAACGGCATCATAATGGATAAAAGGTTCGTCTTTTGCTTCGTATAAATTTATGGCCTCTTTTTGGGCCAGTGGATGATCAATGGAGACGACTAATTGTAAAGGGAACCTCATGAATTCAATCATGCTTAATCCTTCATTGGCGATGATGTCACCGTGAATGGGCGTTCGGATGAAACCGATGTGATAATTTTGTTGGTTTACGAGTTTTACTGCTCTTGAAGATGTTGTTTCATGCACGTAAAACTCTGTTTCCGGGTATTGCTCCACGATCTTTTTCAATAACTTTGGGATATATATACTAGCTGCGGAGGGTACGGTAGCAATCTTAAGTTTAGGCTTGGGGATGGTTTTGTTTTCAACTATGTAATTCACTGTTTTCTCGATATCTTCAAAGGAAGGCGCAAGCTTTTTATAGATGTATTCTCCTTCTTCCGTTAATGTAATTTTTCTTGTCGTTCGATTCAATAGTTTAAAGCCTAATTGTTTTTCGAGGGATGAAATCTGTTGGCTAAGTCCGGGCTGGGATATATGCAGGGTTTTGGAAGCCTCACTGAAACTAAGATGGTTGGAAACCTCTATGAAATAGCGGAGGGATAGGTAATTCAAACAATCACCCACTTCAGTCGGATTTGAAAATACAAGGTTAAGAAAGGGGAGACTTTTAATTTCCTCCCAAACAAAATCTGTAATTTTATAACATCTACTTATAAGTTTATAACAATAATATATTTCTAAAATGGAAGAGTCAATATTATCCTTAAAGAAAGGAATAATAAGTAATAAACGGTAAAATATTACTATTGGATAGCGGATTTCCCTTGTTTTTAATAGGTTTTTGTACACATTTAAGCTTGGTGTTTTAATTTCTATAAAACTTATTAAAGTATTACTAGTTCTTATGGATGATGTGTCTAATTTTGTAAAAAAAGGGAAAGTGAGTCGGTCGGTAGAATAATAACATTATCATCTTTTGCAGATGATGAATATACATGAGGGGGGATTTTTATGAAAACATTTCATAAGTGCTTTTTATTGGTCATGATTTTGACGGTCACCGGTATTATCACGGCTTGTAAAGACAGTAATGAAGGTGCCTCAGGAAGCGGTAACAAAAACTTGAGCCTGTTGACTGGTGGAACGGGAGGTACATACTATCCTCTTGGAGGACAAATTGGAAAAATCATTTCCGATAAAACAAAAGCGAATATAACACCTCAGACATCTGGCGCCTCAGCCGAAAACATGGAAACATTAAGGGTTGGAGAGGCTGAAATCGCCTTTTCGCAAACGGATATCGCGGCATATGCAATTGAAGGAACAGAAATGTTCGATGGGAAACCCATTGACAATATAATGGCGATCAGCTCCTTATATCCTGAAACTGTTCAAATTGTAACGACTGCGAAAAGCGGAATTAAATCAATCGAGGATTTAAAGGGTAAAAAGGTATCGGTAGGTGCTCCGGGTTCTGGTGCATACATTAATGCCATGCAAATCCTGGAGATTCATGGTTTGTCTGAAAAAGATATTAAAGGTCAAAATCTATCTTTTGATGAGTCGACTGAAGGAATCCAAGCAGGCAATATTGACGCAGCTTTCATCACGGCAGGCACGCCTACTGGTGCAGTCGAGGCGCTGTCCGTCCAGAATGATATCATGGTCCTGCCTATTGCAGAGGACAAAATTCAAGCATTGGTTAAAAAGTATCCATACTATGCTGAAGATACCATTCCAAGTGGAACGTACAAAATCAATTCCGAGGTTAAAACAGTTGCAGTTAAAGCGATGTTAGTGGTTACAAAGGATCTTGATAAAGATTTAGTTTATGAAATGACTAAAGCTATATATGAAAACACAGATCAAATCACACATGCAAAAGGCAAGTTCCTTACAGCAGAAACTGCACTTGAAGGATTAGGGGATATGGAAGTGCATCCTGGGGCAGCAAAATACTTTAAAGAAAAAGGTGTTTCCAAGTAATGCAATTGGGTCGGTAGCTCGCTTTATGTGGCCTATCGGCTTCATTTTTTTCTAAATGGGACACTTGTTGTGAAAGGGGTGCCTATGATATTCAAGAAATTCATGGCTTTTCTTATACCTCTGCTCATCGCTTTTTTATTCTTTTTTCCTTATAAGCATGTAATAGCCTTTTCCTTCGAGGACCAAGGGGAATTAGTCGCATACTTTCCTTTGAAAAAAGAAAAAGAATTCAAGATTAAATATACACACTCCATCCACCTCACAGATGTTTTGGAATCATATCGGTTATCGGATAAGCAAATCGAACAAACCGAACTTGCCTATGATGATTTTGCGGTCGGTATGCCTTCCAATGCAGAGGGTGAGGAAGTGTTTGAAGTAAAAGACGGTACCTACTTCATAAAAAATATGCAACGCACTTTCACCTATATAGATTTACGGGTAGGACAAGTTAAAGCCAATCATCGATTAATATATGATGAAAAAACATACACATTGGCAGACTTTATGGAACCAGGGACATGGGTCAGGATTTCATCGGAAAGAATTTCATTGTGGGAACAGTTGAAGGGAGTGAAGATTAGTGGCTGATAATGAAAAAATCAAATATTTAACCGAAGCAGAGCAGCAGGAGTTATTGGAAAAATATGATCCAGAAGCCGGGACAAGGAAATTAACTGGTGTCTTGGGCCACATTGCGTTTTTTGGACTCCTGGCTTTTTCGCTATTCCAATTATATACTGCCATATTTGGCGTTTTTACAGCACAAATCCAACGGACGATACATTTAGGGTTTGCACTCTCCTTGGTATTTTTACTATTTCCCGCAAACCGGAAGAAGCGTGAAAAAGGAAAGTTTCAAATTGCCTGGTACGATATCATTTTAGCGATCCTTAGTATTGGGGTAGGTGCATATTGGCCCTTATTTTTCGAAGATATCGTCATGAATGTAGGGCGTTTGGGCGTATTGGATTTTGCGGTCGGTTTTATGGCCATTCTGCTGGTTTTGGAAGCAACCAGGCGTGCAGTTGGTCTTCCTATCATGGTCATTGCTATATTATTCATTTTCTATGGTATTTTTGGACAGTATATGCCAGGATTCCTTGCTCATCGCGGTTTGACTCTGGAGCGTCTGGTGCAAACGATGTTCTTCTCGACAGAGGGAATTTTGGGTACTCCGTTAGCGGTGTCATCGACATTCATCTTCCTATTTTTACTGTTTGGATCATTTCTGGTCCGAACAGGCGTCGGTCAATACTTTAATGATCTTTCTACAGCCATTGCCGGCAGAAGGATAGGGGGACCTGCAAAGGTTGCGATTTTTTCCAGTGCTCTTCAAGGAACGATTAGCGGGAGCTCAGTGGCTAATGTTGTCACATCAGGAGCATTTACGATACCGATGATGAAAAATCTTGGATATAAGAAGGAATTTGCCGGGGCAGTGGAGGCGGCTGCTTCAACAGGCGGGCAATTGATGCCTCCGGTGATGGGGGCAGCGGCATTCTTGATGGTTGAGTTCATTGGGAATGGAATTACGTATTGGGATATAGCAAAGGCGGCAGCGATTCCAGCTATCCTTTATTTTTCAGGAATTTGGATCATGACCCATTTTGAAGCGAAACGACTTGGGCTGCGAGGGTTAACTCAAGAAGAGATGCCAAGTAAAAAGGAAGTGTTCGGCAAGTTTTATTTACTAATACCGATTCTTGCCATTATCATTTTGCTCATGATGAATATCACGGTAACACATGCAGCACTATATTCCATTGCCATCTCGGTTCTTGTAGGTTTCATTAACAAGGATGTCCGCATGAAATTCATCGATATCATTTATGCATTGGTGGATGGAGCCCGGACAGCACTTGCGGTTGCAGCTGCAACCGCAGCAGCGGGCATCATTGTCGGTATCGTCACGAAAACTGGGCTAGGACTTAAGCTGGCTAATGGGTTGATCGATTTATCTGGTGGATATTTGATTCCAACACTGATGCTCACTATGGTAGCGGCACTTATATTAGGTATGGGTTCACCTACGACTGCCAATTATGTAATCACCTCGACGATTGCAGCGCCTGCGATAATTTTGCTTGGTGTTCCTGATCTATCTGCACATTTATTCGTTTTCTATTTTGGCATTATAGCAGATATAACTCCTCCAGTTGCTTTAGCGGCATTTGCAGCGGCAGGGGTAGCGGGAGGTGAGCCGATAAAAACGGGGATTGAGTCATCGAAACTTGCCATCGCCGCATTCATCATTCCATATATTTTTGTTCTCTCCCCGCAAATGCTAATGATCGATACAACTTGGATGGAGGTTGCGTGGGTCGTTTTTACAGCAATGTCCGGCATGATTGCCATCGGTGCGGGGGTCATAGGTTACTGGATGAGGGGGATGCACTGGGTAGAAAGAGTCCTCGCCATAATCGTAGGTTTACTATTGATCTATCCTGAAACAATATCGGACATCATTGGGATATCCGCTTTTATTGTGTTACTGGCTTTACAATATCTTTGGAAGAGTGACAATCACGATAGCTCCAAAATCTTGGAAAATAACCAAAGCATTGAGAAAAATTGAGCCTCAATCCGGAAGTGAAGGGTACAGCTGTACCATTCAGGGGGTGATTTTTTGAAGTGAAACATCATTGAGAACGCAACGCCAAATGGGAATGTGCAGACTGTTTTTTATCGAGACAACCAGCATATTCCCACTAGAGAATTCTGCTCGTATCCACCAGCCTTATGATTAAACCCTAATTTGTTTTATTTTGAAAGGAGACTAATTCATGAAATTTTTAAAAAGTTTTATTTTAGTTACTTTCAGTTTCTTTTGTATGATCACACCGGCTTTTGCAAGTGTTCCTGGAGTGGATGGGTCAATGGGAAAGGGTTTTACAAATGGAATCGTATCAGTTTCTCATCCGTTAGCGGCTGAAGCGGGTATAGAGATACTAAAACAAGGTGGAAATGCAGTCGACGCAGCAGCTGCCATTCAATTATCATTAAATGTAGTTGAGCCAATGATGTCTGGAATCGGCGGCGGTGGTTTTATCATGATTTATAATAAAAAGGAAAATAAAATAACGATGATCGAAAATCGCGAAATGGCACCTCAAAATGTTACGCCTGAACTTTTTTTAGATGAAAAGGGAAAACCTATTCCTTTTAGTAAGCGGCACACATCAGGAAAAGCGGTTGCAGTTCCTGGGACACTGATGGGGGTGGAGACTTCTCTTGAGAAATATGGAACATTGAAATTATCACAAGTCACTGGCCCGGCCATTAAACAGGCTGAAGAAGGGATAAAAGTCAATTGGGCAACGGCACAATATATCGATGAAAATGTAACAAAGCTTAAAAATAACCAAGCGGCTGCAAAAGTTTTTGTACCAGACGGAAAGCCGTTGGAAGAGGGAGACACCCTCGTTCAGCCAGATCTGGCAAAGACTCTTAAGTTAATAAAAAAACAAGGTTCTGACGTTTTTTATAAAGGTGAAATCGGGGAGGCGCTTACCAAAGAAGTACAAAAGCGTGAAGGAACAATGACAACTGAGGATTTGGAAAACTATGAAGTGAAAGAGAGAGAGCCGATTAAATCGGAATATAGGGGATTTGAAGTGGTAGGGGCAGCTTCACCAAGCTCAGGCAGTTTGACTGTGCTGCAAATCCTGGAGCTTATGGAAGGATACGATGTGGAAAAGATGGGGGCGAACTCACCTGAGTATCTTCATCATCTAACCGAAGCCATGCATCTTGCTTTTGCCGATCGCGCTGCCTATATGGCGGATGAAGATTTTTATGATGTACCAACAGAAGGACTACTAGATGAAGATTATATTAAAGAAAGAAGAAAACTCATCAATCCAAATAGATCAACAGCTGATGTCAAAGCAGGCGATCCATGGAAGTATGAGGGCAAAGAACCCACTGCAATGAAGATGGTAAATGAAGAGAAAACCCCAATCGGACAAACGACTCACTTTTCTGTAATGGATAAGTGGGGAAATATGGTTGCTTATACGACTACAATCGAGCAAGTATTCGGCTCAGGTATCATGGTACCGGATTATGGTTTCATGCTAAATAATGAAATGACGGATTTTGATGCCACACCGGGTGGAGTTAACCAGGTGGAACCAGGAAAAAGACCAAGAAGCAGTATGTCCCCGACTTTCGTTTTAAAAGATGGAAATCCCTTCATGGCCATTGGTTCTCCAGGAGGAGCGACGATAATCGCATCGGTATCAGAAACGATCATGAACGTGCTTGATCATAAAATGCTCATTCAAGATGCCATATATAAGCCACGTATTTATTCAGCTGGTTATCCGACAGTTAGGTGGGAACCGGGAATTGAACAAAATACAAGGCTGGAGTTAATGGCAAAAGGCCATGTTTATGAAGAAAAACCGCAACATATCGGAAATGTGCAAGCTGTTATTTATGATTATGAAAAGGGAAAAATGTATGGAGGAGCCGATAATACGAGAGAAGGAACTGTTCAAGGTGTGTATAATGTTTCCCATAAATCGAAAAAGCCAAAAGAAATAAAAGAAGAAAAAAAGGGACCGTTTACCTTAAAAGTGAATGGAGCCGTTTATCCTTATACAGCTGATCAAATGAAATTGATCGATGAAAAACCCTATATCCAATCAGATAAATTGCTACTAGGTTTGGGTGTAATCCAAACAGGGGATTTAGAATCATTTAAACCAGATAAAAAATCTTATCTACCTGTGTTAAGAGTAGCGAAATCATTAGGGTATAAAACAAAATGGAACGAAAAAGACAAAGAGGCACTATTGGAAAAAGATCAGGCGGATATTGAAGATCCGGACGAAGATGGCAGTGTCACGAATTGATTGTTTTTCTAAGTCTGCTCGGGAACTTGAATACTAAGTGAACCTAAACTTGACAACACCAGAAATCTCTATGTATAGAGAGGTCTGGTGTTGTTTTTTAGTCATATGAAATGGTAGAGAGATAATCAGCCCGTTGAACGAAGGTTCCTGAAAAGCCCTCCTGAACCATTTCCTGCGACTCCTCGTAAGTTTTGATTTTCTCCCGGTTGGGGATACAGGTGCCCTAATCACCGAAGTATTGTTTTACCTCCATGCTCGGTGAATGTAAAAGTATTGAGAGTTTCCAATGGCCAGTTGTCGTTAAAAGGAGCACGTACGATGTTACCCATTTCATCAGAAAAGAAAGAGGTGTAAACGAGTTTATCCGGGGCATTCACTTCATGATAAACAAATTTGACCCACATTACATAAACATCAGGGGATGTCTGGCTGTAATGGAAGACACCTTCCTTTAGAAGCTCAAACTTAGAAATATCAAAAGACTATCCTTTTGGGCCCCACCAGTTCTGCAGATGTTCTGATTCGGTAAAAGCCTTAAATACAAGCTCAGGAGGAGCATTGAAACTGTGGGTGATTTCGGTTTTTGAAATCATTTTATGTCGAGTCTTTCTTACCGTATTTCACAATACTGTTCAAACCAAATGTTTAATGCTAAAGGGCTCTGGACGAAGCTTGTAAATTCGACGAATTGCTTCCGCATAAATTCCACTACTCCCGATTTGTGAAGCCCGCTTATATATTTGGATGCCGATGGGTCCCGAATCTGAAGTCGTTCTGCATATTCTCCCGCGGTGAAAGGGCCGTTTCCATGGAGTTCACCATGCCCACTCGAAGAGTAATTAATAAGGTAGTATTCATCTTTACCCCACGATTTATTAGAATTATAGTCCTTTGGGTGAGATATAAACAAACAGGAATATTCCCGTCAAATAATATAGAAGAAATGTATTGTTGTCCTACATGAGGCGGTACCAAAAATATCCTTCCCCTAAAATGAAAAATGAGCGCTGATCCTTGTTCAGGGATAGTGCCGCATTGTGGATATCATTATAGGTTTTGTTGATGAAATCACGTTCTATATTTGGAAACCGTTTACCATGCTGTACGTCGAGAATATAACAATGCCATTTTTGTGCATAATGATATAGGTTTAAGTTTTATTTTAAAAAAGAACGATCAGAAGTTTTTATTTGGAAACAGAACTAATGTTCGTGTATGCTTGTAACGATGATAATCTTGGTACCGGTTATTATTAAGGAATCCAATCTTGATTCAAAGGAGAATGAAAATGATTAAACCATATTTAATGTTTAACAGAGAATGTGAAGAGGCTTTCAAACTGTATATTGAGGCATTTGGCGGGGAACTTATTGCTATGCAAAAATATAGTGAAATCCCATCAAGCCCAGACTTTCCTGTTGAAGAGAGTGATAAAGACCTTGTTCTTTACTCACAATTAAGGTTAACAGAAGATGGAATTATAATGGGTTCTGATTCAAACCGTAAATTGAATGATAGTGACAAAGTGGTTGTAAGTGTGGAGCTTAACTCGGAGGAACAAGCTAGAAAGGCATGGAACATATTAAAAGAAGAGGGATCCGTACAAATGGATCTTCATGAAACATTCTTTGCGAAACTTCACGGTTCGTTGAAGGATAAATTTGATGTTTCATGGATGTTTACTGTCAATTAAAACTATTCTTGAATCTAAACCAGAAGACATCCTTCTTTGTAAAGTCTTTACTATTATTTGGGAAGGTGTAAATTTCAATAATCTCCATTACTGCTCGGACGCTTTAATGGAGTATCTAAAAAAGCCCGATTTCTTAATGCTAAGAAACCGGACTTTTTACTATTGGAGTTTATTAAGGTTGTACATCCGTATTTCCCCTTACGCAGCAATAAATGATTGGATATTTGGAAATCATTTTTGTGAGTTGTTTTGTAAACAGGGGTTTTCTGACTTTGCATTTACTACAATTGTGGTCATGGAAATACATTGAAAAATATGAGAAACTGTGATAGATTAATATAGATACGCTGATTTTATATTTTGTATAAATTATACCCTATTATAATTATACAGCATAAAATCCTTTTCTGTCAATCCCTTTTTAAAGGAGTGTTTGATATGAACATGGAACTTCGCTAGGACCAAGATCGATTGGACAGCGTGATTGCTTGATAACATGAATGATTTTTGTCATATGATTCAATGGGAGGGAAATAAATGAAACCATATGTACTGGATTTTCGGGAGATCGATAAAACGAAACAAATGGTGGTCGGTGGCAAAGGGATGAATTTGGGCGAATGCTCGAGGATTGATGGAATTCTTGTACCAGAAGGATTTTGTGTTACTACTGAGGCATTTAAAAGAGTCATTGGGGAAAATGATGAGCTTCATCAATTACTCGATCAGCTTGCAGTACAAAAAGTGGACGAACGAAAAAGAATAAGTGAAATTAGCAGGAAGATTCGTGATCTGATTGAGGGAATCGAGATCGACAAGGAGATCGAAGAAGATATCGACCGATGTCTCTTAACTTTTGGCTTCGAGCATGCATATGCTGTTCGTTCTAGCGCTACAGCCGAAGATCTTCCATTTGCCTCCTTTGCAGGTCAACAGGATACCTATCTAAACATCAAAGGAAAAGATGCAATTTTACAATATATTAGTAAGTGCTGGGCTTCACTATTTACTGATCGTGCTGTGATTTACCGAATGCAAAACGGATTTGACCATCGCAAGGTTTATCTGTCTGTTGTTATACAAAGGATGGTTTTTCCGCAAGCTTCCGGAATACTATTTACAGCTGATCCAGTTTCCTCAAACCGCAAGGTGCTTTCGATCGATGCTAGCTTTGGGCTGGGTGAGGCACTTGTCTCTGGCTTAGTGTCTGCGGACAATTATAAAGTGCAAGAAGGTAGGATTGTGGAGAAGAACATTTCTGCCAAAAAGTTGGCTATATATGCACGAAAAGAAGGCGGAACGGTGGAAAAGGAAATTGAATCGGGGCAGCAGGTTTTATCGACCCTGTCAGATGAGCAGGTGTTGGGGCTTGAAAGGATCGGCAGAAAGCTTGAAGCGCATTTTGGCTGGCCGCAAGATATCGAATGGTGTTTGGTTGGTGATACATTTTATATTGTCCAGAGCCGTCCAATCACTACTTTATACCCCATCCCTGAAGCGAATGATCAAGAGAATCACGTCTATGTATCTGTCGGTCATCAACAAATGATGACTGACGCCATGAAACCATTGGGATTATCTTTTTGGCTGTTGACGACTCCTGCACCCATGCGCATAGCTGGCGGAAGGTTGTTTGTAGATGTCACACATATGGTGACTTCACCTGACAGCAGAAAAATGTTAGTAGAGGCCATGGGACAACACGATCCGCTCATGAAAGATGCACTCATTAACATAATAGAGCGAGGGGATTTCATAAAATCCGTACCAAATGATAAGCAAGAACAGAATTCCGGTAAAAGCAATAAAAGTGTGCCGTCTGGACATTCTAGTGCACAAATTGAAAACGACCCGACAATCGTTTCTGATTTGATTAACCGTAGTCAAACATCGATAGAAGAATTAAAACAAAACATCCAAACGAAATCAGGATCGGATTTATTTGATTTCATTCTGGAAGATATCCAGATATTAAAGAAGATTTTATTTGACCCACAAAGTTCAGCTGTGTTTATGGCTGCTATAGATGCATCATCATGGATCAATGAAAAAATGAATAAGTGGTTAGGTGAAAAAAACGCAGCCGACACGCTTTCTCAATCTGTACCAAACAATATTACTTCAGAAATGGGTCTGGCGCTAATGGATGTCGCAGATGTGATACGTCCTTATCCAGAAGTAATTGATTATCTACAACAAGTAAAAGATGATAATTTTCTGGATGAACTGGTTAAGTTTGATGGTGGTCAGGAAACCCAGGATGCCATCTATGATTATCTCGGCAAATACGGAATGCGATGTGCTGGAGAAATCGATATTACTAAAATTCGTTGGAGCGAAAAGCCAACTACACTTGTCCCTGTGATACTTAGTAATATGAAAAACTTTGAGCCTAATGCTAGCAATCGAAAATTTGAGCAAGGGCGACAGGAAGCTTTGAAAAAAGAACAAGAGCTATTAGAACGATTGAAAAAATTACCGGATGGTGAACAAAAAGCCAAAGAAACAAAACGAATGATCAGCCTAATCCGAAATTTCATCGGTTATCGGGAATATCCAAAATACGGAATGGTTAACCGCTACTTCGTTTATAAGCAGGCTTTACTGAAGGAAGCCGAACAACTCGTGCAAGCCAACGTTATTCATGAAAAAGAAGATATATATTATCTCACTTTTGAAGAACTTCACGAAGTCGTACGCACAAATAAACTAGATTACCAGATGATCAGCAAACGAAAAGACGAGTACAAATTATATGAAAAACTAACTCCACCACGTGTTATCACGTCTGATGGTGAAATCATTGTAGGGGAATATAAACGAGACAATCTCATGGCCGAAGCTATTGTAGGCCTATCGGTTTCTTCCGGAGTTATAGAGGGCAGAGCACGCGTCATCTTAAACATGGAAGATGCAGATCTAGAAGATGGAGATATACTGGTTACAACCTTCACCGATCCTAGCTGGACACCATTATTTGTATCCATAAAAGGACTCGTCACCGAAGTTGGCGGACTGATGACCCATGGAGCAGTCATCGCACGCGAATATGGCTTACCTGCCGTGGTCGGTGTGGTAAATGCCACCAAGCTGATAAAAGATGGGCAACGTATTCGAGTAAATGGAACAGAAGGTTATATAGAAATACTATAATTCATTATATTTCAATCATAAGGAAGATCATTCGAATTAGGAGAATCATTGAAATAATGATGCTTTGCGGATTTTGGCAAAATCCCCTGTCACTAGGTCATATAAGGGGCCAGTAACTGAAAATTGATATTAAAGTTTAGTAAGGACATTTTGAGATCGAGCCTTCTGTTAAAGGTCGCTTTTATATGATGCCAAAGCCCAATTTCTCGCTTGCAACACGGGGGAATTGGGCTTTTTGTGGATTTTATTTATAGGCAAAATCGATAATTCCTTGCTAAATCTAATGGCTTGAGCAGCAATGTCGGATACGAGGAAGATATTCTCCAACAGATATATCTGTCAATATCATAAATTACGCTGAAAACGGCTATACCTTCTATAAAAATATTAAATTTTTGTATTGGTAATTATACATTATCTCCATTATAATTTTTAAGAAAGATATTTCGGAATTTTTAAAATAAAGGAGAAATTATGTATACTAACCCGACTTCAAAATATTGGAATGGAAGAATTGATTCCCAAACTGACCTCGAAAGCTTTAGATACCACCAAAGAGTGCGCTTGGCACCGATTTCGGAATTAGCCACCTCTTCCAATGCATCACGAACTTTTGGACTGATTGGCTTTAAATGTGATGAAGGCGTCAAAAGGAATAAAGGCAGGGTTGGTGCTGCCGAGGGTCCTGATCATATTAGGCAGTCGTTGGCAAAATTACCTTGTCATTTACCTTCCCAAACCGAGCTGGTGGATGCTGGCGATGTAATATGTGAAAGTACAGAGATGGAAGCCGCCCAATCTCAACTGGGATCAGCTGTTGCCCGGATTTTGGAGAGTAAAGCGATTCCTATCATACTTGGGGGAGGTCACGAAACCCTGTATGGCCATTATCTTGGGATTAGGAAATCCATTGGACCAAAAGCTAGACTAGGGATTATTAATATTGACGCTCACTTTGATATGAGACCTTATGAAAATGAAACTTCATCTGGCACGATGTTTAAGCAGATTTTGGACGAAGATCAAAGTTGTTGCTATTTATGTGTCGGAATTCAGAAGCAGGGGAATACGAAGGCACTGTTTGAAACTGCCGAGAGGAGTAAGGTTGACTACATATTGGAAGAAGATTTGTCATTATACGAAATGGATGAAACGAAGCGGAGGATAAATGAATTCGCTAAGGAAAATGACTATATCATGCTTACATTATGTACGGATGTTATTGATTCAGCATACGCACCTGGGGTAAGTGCACCATCGCCGTTTGGACTGGATCCGAAATTGGTCCGTGCCATTATTAGGCATATCGTATCGAATGAAAAGATCCTCTCATTTGATATCTCTGAGGTGAACCCTTCATTGGACGAAAATAATAAGACCGTTACATTGGCAGGGCATTTAATAAATGAGGTTTTGCTGCATTTTAAATAATGGACATGGGATAGCGGCAACTCCATTTCGGTCCTTCAAGTCTTTTCGTATTGACTGTTGTGGCTTTCCTCAATGTTATCTTCTGTATTAAAGCGAAAAACCTTTGACAGCACCCAGACTGTCCATGGATCATTCATGGACAGTCTTTTTTGTGCTTCCTTAAAAGGATTCATGGTCCCATGCATTGCTGCGTTCGACCATCTCTTACAAGTATAATGGCATGTACCAATCTAGGTTGAGGAACCATGACTCTGCCAGAGTTCCATACTGATACTTGTGGGCTTTTGGTTTATAATAACAACCATCTAGTGTTTTTGAGGAGGGATTCCATGAATGAATATAAAGTAACGGTAAGGAATGGCAGTACCTTAATTTTGTCGGAAATCATTAAAGCTGAAGATGAAAGGGAAGTCCTTGGCACTCTTTTGATTTCCAGCGAATTATTTAATCAACCATTTACCGATATCAGGATTTTAGAACGCTGATTTGTGCCTGCCCGTTCCATTTGATACACTGTAATAAATCTTAATACGGTAGGCGATATTATGTGTGGACGTTTCACTCTTTTCACTGACATAGAAGAGATAAAAGAACGGTTTGATATTCAGGGATCATTTGATGGGGAATACCAATTCAGCTACAATATTGCTCCCTCCCAATCCGTGCTCTCCGTCATTAATGACGGGGTAAGGAACCGGCTTGGATATCTTCGGTGGGGACTTATTCCTTTCTGGGCAAAAGACGAAAAAGCGGGCTACAAAATGATCAATGCCAGAGCGGAAACCATTGCTGAGAAAGCAAGCTTCAGGAACGCGTATAAGAAGAAGAGGTGCTTGATAATCGCTGACTCTTTTTATGAATGGAAGAAGACACCAGAAAGAAAAATACCGATGCGAATAAAACTGAAGAATCATGCTCCATTTGGAATGGCCGGTCTTTGGGAATCCTGGAAATCTCCTGAAGGTATCGGCATCTATTCGTGCTCCGTTATAACAACTGTGCCTAATGAGCTAATGACCAGCATTCATGACCGCATGCCTGTCATCCTAAAACCAGAAGATGAAAAAGATTGGTTGAATCCTTCCATTAATGATCCTGCATATCTGCAAAAGTATTTAAAGTCATTCGATTCGGAACAAATGGAAGCATTTGAAGTATCGACTGATGTGAACTCGACAAAAAATAATTCACCTAACCTAATCCAACAAATTTGCTGAGAGGTCATTAGACCTTTCAGAATGTAGGCAACTCGAAGTTTGTCTGCATTTTTTTGGGTTTGTACAATATGAACGTTGCCTCCAGGCACTCGCTTTTCCCGCAGGAGTCTTGCACCTGCCGTTCCAATCAACTTAGTTCTCTTTATGAACAGTAGGAGTGCATGTGAAATTCTTTAAAATTAACCCTTGCGAAAATAGAAAAAATGCTGTACTGTTATATTTGCTTTTCAAAACGACTTTCGATGTCACGAACTCAGGCAAGTTTCCAGCGTGGTACTTTTCTGGCAGGCATCGTAATTTTTGATAAATTATATAATGTAATCTTCTTATCAAGAGAGACGGAGGGACTGGCCCGAAGATGTCTCGGCAGCGGACTTAAATGGAGTGCTGTGCCAAATCCAGCAGGCTGATTTTTGCCTGAAAGATAAGGAGGGTGTTTTTTATAAATTAAAAGACCTCTTCTTGTTGTTAAATAGAAGGGGTCTTTTTTATGCCAGTTTTATTTGCTACAGCTCCATGACTGGAAAATCAGGTAGGTTCAAATTGGAGTTATTTGCGAAAACTGTTAATAGAATAAGAGCTGTGACACATGTCGCGGGAAAAATAAAAAGAGGTGTACATCATGAGTGCAAACAATAAAGGGAATCCATGGGCATTGATTCCATTTGTCGTATTTTTAATTTTATTTATTGGGTCTGGAATCATCACTAAAGATTTTTATTCATTTCCGGTGATTGTAGCGATTTCCATTGCATCGGCAGCTGCATTGGCGATGAATAGGAAAGAGACATTCAATGAAAAGGTTGATATCTTCTGTAAAGGTGCCGGGGACGCCAATATCATGTTAATGGTAATCATTTTCCTTTTGGCCGGCGCTTTTGCCGAAGTTGCCAATGGCATGGGGGCGGTTGAATCAACAGTGAATCTTGCCTTAGCTGTTTTCCCCCAAAATCTATTAATGGTAGGGATTTTCATCATCGCTTGTTTTATTTCTCTATCAATGGGGACAAGCATGGGAACGATTGTTGCCCTCGCACCTATCGGGGTAGGGATTAGTGAACAAACTGATATTTCACTTGCCCTTTCAATGGCAGCCGTTATTGGTGGTGCGATGTTTGGGGATAACCTTTCATTCATTTCAGATACGACAATCGCTGCTGTCCGAACTCAGGGAACGAAAATGAAGGATAAGTTTAAAGTGAATTTTTTCATCGTTTTACCTGCAGCCATCATCACATGTGCCATCCTAGGAATTTTAACGATGGGTGAACAGGCTGACATTTCCCAACAGTCTTATGATTGGGTGAAGATTCTTCCGTATCTTTGTGTATTGGTCACTGCATTGGCAGGAGTCAATGTGTTCTTGGTCCTTTCCATCGGAATCGTATTTGCAGGAATCATCGGCTTGGCAGATGGTAGTTATCAACCGTTGGGTGTCATTCAAAAAGTTGGAGAAGGAATGGCGGGAATGTATGAAATCTCCTTCCTTGCCATTTTAATTGCAGGTATGGTAGCTGTAATCAAACATAATGGTGGCATCGATTATCTACTCCACTTAGTGACACGAAATAGCAAATCAAAAAAAGGGGCGGAATTCAGCATTGCGGGGCTTGTTGGTTTAACGAACCTTTCAACGGCAAATAACACGATTTCGATTATCATTGCCGGGCCACTTGCCAAAAATATTTCTGAAAAGTATGGGATTGATCCGCGGAAATCGGCGAGCGTCCTTGACATTTTTGCATGTTGTATCCAAGGGTTGATCCCATATGGAGCACAACTGCTGGTTGCAGCAGGGGTAGCAAAAATTTCTCCGTTAAGCATCTTGCCGTATTCATATTACCCAATCCTGATTGGACTTTGTGGCGTCATTGCCATCCTGATTGGTTTTCCACGGTTGCAGCCGGGAAATGATGAAATGAAGAAACGTACTTCTTGAAAAGAGAATATAATAATATTAAAACACCCTGAATCATTGGATTCTGGGTGTTTTCTGTATGGGTGAAATAATTAAATGTGAATTTTCAATGATGGTTGTGTGTGCGCCACCTGTCATGAATAGAGGACAACACCAACTAAACCGGAAAGGATAATTACATAGGCTGGGTGCCAGCGTAATTTCATTAGGGCAAATAACGATAAACCAAAAACGAGTAATAAGCTTATCGTACGCCATGAAAAGTTCACGGTTATCATATGATTGGAAAGTGCTAAACTGATCGCTGCAAAGATGATCAAACTAGTGACAATCGGTCTTAATCCATAAAACATGGATTGAACAACTGGATAATGATTCAATTTGCTGAAAAATGTGGCTATAACGGTTACGAATATAATAGCAGGAAGCAAGATTCCTAGAGCAGATGATATGGCTCCTGCAAACCCAGCAGTCGAATAGCCAACGAGAATGGCACTATTGGCGGTGACAGGTCCTGGGGACATCCCGGAAATGGCGATTATATCGGTGAATTCCTGCGTTGTCATCCATCCATGCTGTGAGACTTCCGATTCAATTACGGGAATCATGGCGTACCCGCCTCCGAAAGATACAAAGCCGATAATAAAGAAGGTGCTAAACAACTCCCACAATACCATCATTCCATCACATGCTTTCTTGAAAATTAGTTAGACCTTTTTTGATTTACCTATATGCCAGCACCCATGAAAGGTTCGAAATCATTTTCTCCTATTTTCCCCTCTTTTTTGTCCATCTTGACATCGTAACCTAATTTTCTCTTAGTGGAGATGGTCACAATACCCGCTAGAGCTCCTGCTAATATTACCATCACAGGGTGAAGAAAGAAGAGGACGGGAATTCCTGCTATTAAAATACAGAAAGTCGATTTGTCCACAACTGCCGTTTTTCCTATCTTGATAGCCGCATAGGCGATGATGGCTACTATGGAAGCTCTGATCGATATGAATGCAGATTCCACCTTCGGATTATCCTGAATGAAAAAATACACAATGCCCAGGAGCAGAACAATTAAAAAGGTAGGTAATGAAACACCGATCATGGCTGCCATTGCCCCCTTCATTCCGGCAATTCGATGGCCGATAAAGGTGGCGGAGTTAATGGCGACAGCTCCTGGTACGGACTGAGATAAAGCAAAAACATCCGTAACTTCTTTGCTTTTCATCCATTTTCTCTTTTCGACCACTTCATTTTCGATTAAAGGAATCATCGCAAACCCGCCTCCGAATGTGACAGGTGCTATTTTAAAAAAGGTCCAAAATAATTGGAATAGAGTTTTCCATTGTCCTTTCATTGACATCAGTCACTTCCTTTGCATGCTTTGTTTAATTCTTACCATTAACATAACAAAGAAAAAGGGCTGGGTAAATTGCAACAAAATCATCGGGTATAACAAAAAGTTATACCCAGAAGATTCATCCGTTTTATAAAGAATGCCGCCAATAATTGAATAGCCTTAGAATGCATCTCACTATTTTCATTTCACCATTTACCTAATGATGCTATCATTTTAATAACAATCTAAAAACATGGAGGTCGTTTTCTTGAAATTGGAAAATCTGAAAATGTTTTGTTTAGTGGTGGATGAAGGAAGTATAAGCCAGGCAGCGAGGTTAAGTTTCCTATCTCAGCCCGCTGTAACACGGCAGATCCATCAACTGGAAAATTATTATAACACTTTGTTATTCGACCGTGAGGAAGGAAGGCTGCGGGTTACAGAAGCAGGAAAGCTGTTATACCCTTTTGCTAAAGCCATAGTAAATGACTTCAACCATTCAAAAGAAGTGATTCAGCAATCGACGGGGAAGTACAATGCAAATCTCATAGTAGGGGCTTCCTTGACTATCGGCGAGTATTTATTGCCTAGCTTGCTTGGGAGATTCAAAAAACAACAGCCAGAAATAAAAGTGACATTGACGATAAAAAATACGCCCCGGGTTTTGGAGGATCTTTCAAACGATGTCATTGATTTGGCCTTGGTGGAAGGACTTGTGGAAAACACCGATTTTATTGTAGACAAGTTCGCCGAAGACGAATTGATATTGGTATGTCCATCCGACCACCCATGGAAAGACAGAAAAGAAATTCAGCTAGAGGAATTGGGAAATGAAAGGATGATTTGGCGTGAATCCATTTCCGGAACACGGCTTATCGTAGAAAATATGCTAAGGGAGCATGGGGTTTTAGATAAAATTGAAAGCTATATGGAGATTGGCAGTACACAAGCGATAAAAAGTGCGGTTGAAGCTGGACTTGGAATCAGCATTTTGCCAAGGTTGACAGTGGCAAGAGAATTGGAGCAAGGCTTTTTGCGGGAAGTGGATATATACAGAATAAATATGGCAAGAAATTTATGGCTAGTCAGGAAAAACAAGCGTTTTAATAAAATAGGGGTGTCTAAATTTGTTGGTTTTCTTCAATAAGGATGGGAGCTGCCTTTGTTCACTCTTAAGATTGGCAACGTTTTCAGTTTCGTGGAGCCCGGCAGCAAGCAAAAGTCATGGTAAATTGAATATACCGCATTGATTATAAAAGCTCTTTCTATCGGTAGGGGCATTTTGTATTTGGTTATTCGCCTTCGGTTAAACAAACAAAGGGATTAATGGGCATAATAAAAAATATAATGATGGTTCGGAGATGATATAGCGTGGAGTTAAAGGAAATAAAGAAGCTCGCCGAAGCATAAATGAAAGTGGTAAACAAACTTGTATAATTCTTGCAGTCTCGAACGAAACCGATGTCGGCTCCTATTCGTGCAAATGATGAAATCCAGGTACAAAAGCATAAAGCTAGTCTTGTCTGCCCACATTGCGACAGCCATTTTGTTGTGCGATTTGGTAAATACGTTATCAAAACAGGAGAGGTGAAACAGCAGCGTTACCCGCTGTAAAGCCTGCCATCAAACCTCAACTACCTCATAAACACGCCTCAACGCACTAGAAGACCACATAAATCTAAACGGGCAGTTTTTGTTGAACAAGTTGTAAATCGAACATTTTAAAGTAAGAGCATTTCTTTGTAATGAGAAGTGCTTTTTATTGTTGTTAAATTTAAAAAGATATTTCAACAACAATAATAATATAAATAAAAACAATATAAATTTACTGTTATACGATAAATAATGTGCTAAAATCAAGTTGTCATTAAATAGGTGAGGTGTTTTAAATGAATGTTAAACAAGGTTCAACCACTTTCTTAAAGGTAATTATTTTTCTGGCTGTAATTGCAGTGCTGGCTTTGTGTATCTGGCTGCCTGAGATAGCCGTTAGAGATGCAAGGGTACATCCAGATACGGCTTACTTCCTAATCCCCTTTTTAGTATGTGCATACGGATTCTGTATTGCGTTTTCTGTTGCGTTGTATCAAGCATATAAACTATTAACCTACATCGAAAAGAACAATGCTTTCTCTGAATTATCCCTTAAATCTTTGAAGATTATAAAGAAATGTGCTTTTACAGTCATTTTCCTCATTTTGTTAGGAATAGTAAGCTTAAGGGTGCTTGCTAAAGTTACAGGTAGTGATGATGCAGCGGGTCCTACATCATTATGTCTAATGGGTATTTTAGCAACAAGTATCATCGCAGCCATTGTGGACGCACTTCAAAAGCCATTAAAAAATGCCCCAGATTTAATGTCAAAAAAATGAATGATTAACGGATATGTAAGACTTTGGATTGTCAGCCAGGTAATTTTTGGAGAACAAAAGCGACGAAGAAAATCAAAAAAACAGACACAACTAATTTATTTAACTACGGGGACTCATAGCTCAATGAACCGCCTTTTCACCAAGGCGGTTTTCTTATGGTCAAATATCAACATTACAATTTAACATAGCCTTTATATAAATGAAATTGAAGTTACCATTAAAAATAGGAAATATACTTAAAGTCAAATTAATTATAAAATAAATTCATATTATTCTAAAAATTTCTAAAAAATGAGAAAGTTTACTGCTGAAAAATTCGGAATAGATACATGATATCTACTTAGAAAGGGGTATGAAATGTCCAAAGTATCTTTTATTAAAGGAATTGTAACCGTTCCAATTGTTTTTGTTTTACTGGCAGGGTCTTCTGTTACAAAGGCTGCGTCAGATGAGCCGATGCCTGCGACAGATGCAACAATTTCAGCTAATAAGGCTGTTTATGAACAGTTGAATTTTACAGACAAGGAAGATTTCAAGAATGCACATAAAGGCTTCATTGCGCCTTTGAATATGAATCCAATTAAGAATTCAAAAGGTAACGTAGTTTGGGATAGTAATCGATATTCATTCATCAAAGAAGATCAGCCGGCAAGTTTTACTGTAAATCCAAGCTTGTGGCGGCAGGCTCAATTACAAAATATAACAGGCTTATTTAAAGTAGTGGATGGCGTTTATCAAGTTCGGGGCCAGGATTTATCAGTGCTTACCATTGTGGAAGGAAAAACAGGATTAATAGTTTTGGATACACTTTCTACAATTGAAACGGCCAAAGCAGCCATGGAGCTTTATTTCGAACATCGGCCCAAAAACCCGGTAAGCGCAATTGTTATTAGTCACAGTCATGCGGATCACTTTGGTGGTATGAAAGGCATTGCTCAATACGCTGAAAATCCAGTTAAGGTGCCGATTATTGTCCCAGCAGGTTTTAACGATGAAGCGCTTAGTGAAAACATTCTTTTAGGCAATATAATGTCTCGCCGTGCAGGTTATATGTTTGGAAATCTCTTACCCGCAAGTGAAAGGGGATTTGTTACTTCTGGTATTGGCCCAGGATTAAGTAACGGAACTTTTAGCTATTTACCGCCAACAATGGAAGTGAAGGATGATATTCAAACGGTGGAAATAGATGGAATTACATTTAAATTTTTATTGACGCCGGATTCGGAAGCTCCATCTGAAATGCATTATTATATCAATGATTATAAAACTTTAGTGGTAGCCGAAAATACAGGACACACGTTACATAATATTTATACATTGAGGGGAGCTAAAACCAGAGATACCTTAAAATGGGTGAAAGCACTTGATGAAACAGTTGATTTGTTTGGAAACGAAGATATAGATGCAATGGTTACAGCCCACACATGGCCCATATGGGGAAGGGATAATGTTCTGGAGCAGTTGGAAAGCCAGCGTGATTTGTACAAATATATTCATGATCAAACCATACGATTAGCTAATTTAGGTCTTACACCTGATGAAATCGCGGAAGAGTTAAAGCTTCCTGAAAAGTTGGATAAAGTCTGGGCCAATCGGGGGTATTACGGAACATTGAAACACAACGTAAAAGCGGTGTACAACTTTTATTTAGGATATTTCAACGGTAATCCATCCGACTTGGATCCATTACCACAAGAGGAATCGGGCGCTAAATATGTACAGTATATGGGTGGGGAAAAGAAGGTCATTAAACGGGCAAAACTTGATTATAAAAGAGGGGAATACCGCTGGGTGGCTCAAGTCTTAAAGCATGTCGTCATGGCCAACCCGAAAAATACAGAAGCAAAAAATTTATTGGCTAAAGCTTATGAGCAATTAGGATACACAGCTGAATCTTCTGTGTGGCGGAATTTCTATCTTACCGGCGCAGACGAGTTAAGGAATGGTGTGGCAGACTCAAAGGGAAGTGGCGGAATGATGAATCTCGATACGCTGCTCAATATGCCAATGGATGATTTCCTGAAATTCTTGTCCATTAAATTAAACGGAATGAAAGCGGAAAATAAAAATATGACTTTCAATTTGACATTTACAGATTCGAAAACCAATTACACGATATATCTGAATAATTCTGTATTGAACTTCAAAAAAGGGAAAATGGCGTCTAACCCTGATGCAACATTAACATTAGATAAAATGACCTTCTATCAGATTGCTCTGGGACGTGAAGATTTATCCAAAATGGAAGCTTCCGGTAAAGTTGCCATTTCCGGTGATGAAGATCAGTTTGAAGATTTCCTGACTTTGCTGGATCAATTCCAAACAAAGGTTAATATCGTAACTCCGTGATCATCAACCACTATATTCTATAAACCAGGATGGATCGGTTACCCACGAGTCTACTTAGTAGTCTCGTGGGTTTGAATGTATTGATTAATCCTGTTAGACATCCTGTATCGTTTTTAATTTTTTATAAAACGCTCCTAATAGTTACAGAACAAAAGTCAAAAATCGTAAAAAGAAAATTTCAAGTGTTGTAATTCGAAAGGAATTGTAAGCGCTTCCTCCGCGGCTGAGTTTTTGTGAAAATATAAAAAAATGGAGTGATGGGAATGCAGTTATATGCAAGTAAGAAAGGAAAAATAATGATTAGCGGTCTTTTATTCGTTGGAATGATTTTAAGTTTTTTTGATCGCGTTGCCATAAATGTCGGGATTATCCCTATTGCAGATGAGTTTAATCTCAATACGTCCCAGACAGGTATTTTAATCAGTATATTTTTTGTTAGCTACTCACTTATGCAACCGCTTGGTGGATGGATGACCGATAAGTATGGCGCCAGGGTCATGGTTACTGTTTCTTTGTTTAGTTGGTCCTTGTTCACTGTAATGACTGGGTTTGCTTGGTCATTCATGTCTTTATTATTCATCCGTTTCCTGTTCGGTTTAGGTGAAGGGCCTTTCTATCCTGCCAGTATGTCCACTATTAGAGATAACTTTCCGGAAGAAGAACGGGGCCGGGCAAATTCGTTTTTCCTGTCTGCCCAAAATATTGGCGGGATATTAGGTACTGCACTTGCAGCTTCCATGGTGGTGGCATTCGGTTGGCGGGGCATGTTTACCATTTCCGGAATTCTAGGGATATTGGCTTCTTTCGGAATTTGGTTCATTCTAAAGCCTCAAGGAAATCAAGAGGTTAAAAAAGACAAACCGAAACAAAAAAAGGTTGCTCTGAAACTGTTATTTAAAATCGAAAATATTTGGAAACTCATAATATTCAAGTTTATATCAAATATTATCAACTATGGTCTGATCACTTGGATGCCCATATATTTGGTTAAAGAAAAAGGGGTGGATTTAATAGCCGCAGGAGGTTTATTGGCAATCCCTTATATTTTTGGTTTCTTGATGTTTAATGTAAGCGGGTGGCTTCTGGATAAGCATATGGCTAACCGGGAGAAGTATCTTGCCGCTGCAGGCGCTTTATTATCGGCTATTTTTCTGTTTCTAATGTCTAACGCCACGTCTATAGCACTTATCATCACTTATCTCACTCTCAACTCCGTAGCACTGTCTTTCTTTGGAACCGTTCTATATACGATCATCATAAAATACTCACCAAAGGAACTAACGGGCTCTGCCTCCGGACTCGTAACTTTCGCCGGTCAAATTGCAGGTGCGGTTTCTCCTTTAGCCCTCGGTTTGATTATCAGTTTGTTTAATGACTCCTATAATGCCGCTTTCCTGTTTTTAGTGATATTAGCGTTATTGGGAACGATTGTTGCCGTATCTATTAAAAATAATCAGGCACAACCCGCTAAAGAATATGAAAAAACAACTACCATTGTATAAAACTGGATTCTTCTTTTGAGGATACAGCTTGAAGTGTTCTGATTCCACTTCTCTAAAATTGAAAGGGCTTTCTGTTCGAGGTATGATATTAGTAATAGGCTAGAAGGAGAATGAACCATGAATATTGAACAATTGGAATATATCATTAAGGTAGCCGAGGTTAACTCGATTTCCACGGCATCAGAAAGCCTCCATATCTCTCAATCTGGGATCAGTATGGCCATTACGAGTTTGGAGAAGGAATTAGGTATAAAAATCTTCAAGAGGTCAAGATTAGGAACCATACCTACAGAAGACGGAAAGGAAATCATCCAGAAAGCTCTTGAAGTATTAAGCAAATTGGAAGAAATAAGAGACAGTGCCCAAATACATTCAGATACGATGGAGAAAGAGTTGCGCCTATCATCAACACAAGGTTTATTTCTAACGGTTTTGCCTAAATCCTTGGCCTTATTTAAGAAGAAGTATCCCGAGGTGAAAATTGTCATTGAAGAAAAAGGGGGACAAGAGATAACCGAAGAAGTACGGAATGGTAAGATAGACATCGGACTATTGAATATCCCAAAGGTTAAACCAAAAGAAATTGAGTTGGAATTCCAACCTTTGATGGAAGCTAAAGTGATTGTGATGGTCAGTAAGAACTCCCCTTTAGTGAACCGTAAAAGCATAACCCCAAAAGAGCTGATGGACCAAAATTTGGTCATTTACAATGGACCAAGAATGAAGTCGTTCATTAAAGGTTTTTTTGATCATTACGGTGAGATGAATATATTGTTTTTCACAAATAATACAGAGATCATCAAAAAAACCGTCGCTGAAGGATTAGCGATCGCCTTTTCCTATGATATTGGAGTGAACAGCGACCCCTATTTCCTAAGCGGGGAACTTGTGGCCATTCCTTTAGTGGAGCTGGAAAATAATACAATGGAATTCGGTTACGTTCGCTCTAAGAAGCAGTACTTTTCAAAAGCTGCCAGGGAGTTTATTAAATGTCTCGAATTCTACACCACTCTTAAATATTAGTTTCCTATGATGATAGGGAACTAATATTTTTTTATTTGCATCAATATTTTTTATATTTATATCATATATCCTTATTTTACTTAAATATTTTTTACATTTAAAATTAGATTTATAACATTTTAACTATTTAGAAAGTTTAACGAAAATAAAAAGCGAAAGGGGAAACTTATGGTTACGACCCAGGAAGAGAAATTAGAGGTACTTCAAACAAAGTTGCAGGATTTCATCCAAAATGAACTGCTTCCATATGAACAGGAGCATGGCTTGAACGCTGAAGAGGATATTCCGATGGAAGCCATAAAGTGGGCAAGGAAAAGATCCAGGGAATTGGGCTTTTACGGAATTAACCTCCCTGAAAAATATGGTGGACAAGATGTAAGCTTAAAAGGATTGTGCATGTTCAAGGAAGAATTGGCACGTTCCGGTGCGGTTCTATGGGGGCAGGTTATAGGGGAGATTGGCGGGCCGCTAAGAATTGGTCAGATGTTGGAAAGTTTTACACCTGAGCAAATAGAAAAATATGTGCTGCCCGTTGTGACGGGAGATGTGAGTTGCTGCTTTGCCCTTACAGAACCGAATGCCGGTTCGGATGCCTTTGCTATCGAAACAACAGCCGTTAAAGACGGCAAAGATTATATATTAAACGGAAAAAAACACTTTATCAGTGCTGCACCCTATGCTGATTTCGCCATCGTCATAGCGAAAGAAATCCGGAAAGGAGAAAAAGAAAGGATCACTGCTTTCCTAGTTGATAAAAAAACACCCCAACAGCCGGGGTTCGAACTAGGAGACATTCAAGTTCCCCTATCAGGAGAACGCATACATGCTGAATTGAATTTCAATCAATGTCGTGTGCCTGCCGCCAATATAATCGGTGAACCAGGAAAAGGGTTGCTGCTCGGATTAAAAAGAATAAACACAAATCGCGCATCCCATGCCGCCGGCTTCATCGGAATGGCTCAACACCTACTCGATTTATCTATTGAACATGCTAAAACGAGAGTCCAGCATGGCCGGCCCATCGGTGACTTCCAGGCAATTCAGCATATGCTCGCAGAAATGGCGACGGAAATCTATGCAGCAAAGTGCATGGTCTATGATGTGGTTGATAAAATTGATCAAGGTAAAGAGGATCGGGCCGGTACGTCCATGGCCAAGCTGTTTGCTTCAGAGGTAAATAGCCGTGTGGCTGACAAGGCCATTCAGATCTTTGGCTCCAAAGGCTTGGCAAAAGGGCATCCAGTAGAAAAAATGTACAGGAGTGCACGGATGTATCGGATTCTGAGCGGTACCTCAGAGATTCAAAAAAATACAATTGCCAAAGCACTATTAAAAGGGTGAAAACTTTTTTTGGGGAGGAAAAAATACATGCTGAATAAGTTGACATTTCAGTCACTGATGAATAAAGGTATGAAACGATTCGGCGACCTGCCAGCTATTACCTTGTTGCCAAACGGAGAAACGATAACCTACGACGAGTTATGGAGGAAAACGGAACTTATCACTTCTTATCTACTGCGTTTAGGTGCAGGAAGGGGCGTCCGCATAGCGACCATCATTCCAAATAGTTTGGAAAGTGTGATGTTTGGTTTGGCCGTCCAGCAATGCGGGGCTACCTTGGTGCCATTAAGTGAAAAACTCGGAAAACGAGAAATACAATTCATTTTAAAGGAAGCAAAACCAGAAGTGGTCATAATTGCTACACAGACACACTTTGACAGCTTCATTGAGTATTTAGAAGAAATGAGGAATGAAGATGTCCATGTCATTGGGCTCCCAGGCTTTAATAGTGTTTATCCGGAGGAGTTTGAGCGGTTTAAATGGCCTGGTGAAATAAATAATTTAGACTTGCCAATAGCTGAAGAAGATGACATTGCCCTTCTGTCCTATACAGGCGGGACGACGGGTACACCCAAAGGTGTCATGCATTCCCAGAAGGGACTCGGCGCCGCGATACTTTCTGCAGCTATCGAAGACCCGCTGGACGACCGTGATCGGGTATTGCTAAGTACGCCCATTGTGCATTCAGCTGGTTCATTACTTTGGAGATCCCTTGTTTCGGGCGTCCGTATCTATGTAATGGGCTCATTCGACGCTGCAGCATTCATACAGGCGATAAAGGAACACGAAATTACGACGACATTCATGGTACCGACCATGTTATACAGGCTTCTTGATCAGACCAAGAAGATGGAATATGATATGGGCTCCATGCGCAATATCTTCTACGGTGCGTCACCGATTTCACAGAAGCGCCTTAAAGAAGCTTTTGAAGTATTCGGGCCTATCTTGCGCCAGCAATACGGCATGACAGAATGTAATATTGTCATTTCAAGACTATCGAAGAGCGCTCATGTATGGGCTTATCATAATAATCCGGAAGTTTTGAAAAGCTGTGGAAAACCGTGCATTCTTACCGAAGTTCGACTGATTGATGAGAATGGAAATGATGTAAAACCAACCGAGCTTGGAGAAATCATCGTAAAGTCACCAGCCATGATGGTTGGCTATTATCAAAGACCGGATCTTACCCGTGAATACATCCGTGATGGCTGGTTCTACACTGGGGATATTGGTAAATGGGATGAAAGCGGTTACTTATATATTGTAGATAGGAAGAAAGATATGATCATTTCAGGCGGAATGAACGTATATTCATCAGAAGTGGAGCGGGTGGTCAACCAGCACCCTTCTGTTGCATTAAGTGCTTGCATAGGCGTTCCCCATCCGGATTGGGGAGAAGTAGTGTGTGTCGTGGTATCACTGCGAGAAGGATCGAACTGTACTAGTGAGGAATTAATTGATTTCTGCAAACAAAGGACCTCTAAGTATATGGTACCTAAAGTAGCCTATTTTCTTGATAAGTTCCCATTAACGCCGATTGGAAAAATAGATAAGAAAGAATTAAGAAAGCTGTTTGCACAAGGTATTCTAACCATGTAGGAGAGGCAGAACAAGTGTATCATCAAAGATCTGATTTCAAAATTATATCTACAGCAAACCAGAATATAAGATAGAGCAGATGAATGCAAGATAAATAAGCCTCGCACGTTACCTGGAATCAGGACGTGCGAGGCTTTTTTCATATGAGTGTAATTAACGTTGAAGTGAATGTTAAATGAAGGGAGGAGAAAGATAATTACCTAAAGTAAATGATACTGAAATATTATATTTTTCTATTGATTCCACCAATTCGTGAATGAAAAAAATTGTGTGTTAGGATATAATATATTATTGTATTGGAGATTCATTGTGAAATTTCCTTTTTTTTACAATCTTCTTTTGTTTATTTTCTCGATACACGGGGAAATAAATTATAGTTGTATATGTTTTTATAATAATAATTAGAGTGAAGTAGAGGGGTTTGGTTTAATGGAGATGTTAGAAAAGTTTATTAGTGGGACTAATGATGTGTTATGGTCTTCCATATTGATCATCCTGTTGGTTGGATTGGGTCTTTATTTTACAATCCGCACGAAGTTTGTCCAATTCAGAATGGTAGGGGAAATGTTCAGGCTGTTGGGAGAAGGGGCTGCTGCGGATAAAAAAGGTGTAACATCCTTTCAGGCATTTTGCATTAGTACGGCATCGCGGGTAGGAACGGGTAACCTTGCGGGTGTTGCCATCGCAATCACGACGGGCGGACCTGGAGCCGTTTTCTGGATGTGGTTAATAGCCCTGATCGGGTCTGCTTCCGCATTCATTGAAAGTACACTTGCTCAAATCTATAAAGTTAAGGATGGGGATGCATTCCGCGGCGGTCCAGCATATTATATGGAAAAGGCATTGAATGCCCGTTGGATGGGCATCACTTTCGCTGTGTTGATTTCGCTTACATTTGGACTGGCCTTCAATTCGGTACAAGCAAATACGATTACGAGCGCATTCAACGAATCGTTTGGGATTGAAAAGTGGGTTACGGCAATCATCTTGGCAATGGTCACGGCTGTCATCATTTTTGGCGGAATCAAAATGGTTGCAAAGGTATCTGAAGTCATCGTTCCGATCATGGCAGGAGCCTATGTGATAGTGGCGTTGATTATCATCATCATGAACATTACCGAGTTACCTGGTGTTTTTGCTATGATCTTTGAAAGTGCATTCGATGGAATAAAAGAAGTGGCTGGGGGAGTACTTGGAGCAGCCATGATGCAGGGAATCAAACGCGGCCTATTTTCAAATGAAGCCGGGATGGGTAGTGCACCAAATGCCGGTGCGACGGCTGATGTCAGTCATCCCGTCAAGCAAGGTCTCATTCAGTCTCTAGGGGTTTTTGTCGATACTCTCATCATTTGCAGCTCGACAGCCTTCATCATTTTGTTTTCCGGTCTTTATACATCGAAGGAAACGGATGGAATCGTCCTTACCCAAAATGCCCTCGGAACGGCATTGGGATCTTGGGCAGGTATTTTCCTTGCCATTATCGTCCTGTTATTCGCCTTTAGCTCAATTGTGGGCAACTATTATTATGGAGAGTCGAACATCGGCTTCATCAATGAAAATAAGGTTTGGCTGAATGTCTATCGCGTCGCAGTCGTAGGAATGGTGATATTCGGTTCGCTTGCCTCACTGGACTTTGTTTGGGGACTGGCTGATATGCTTATGGCCCTTATGGCCATTATCAACCTGATCGCGATAGCATTACTAGGGAAAATTGCTTTTGCTGCACTGGCGGATTATCAAAAGCAAAAGAAAAGTGGGAAAAATCCAGTTTTCCATGTGAACAATATTAAAGGTTTGAAGAATGTGGAATGTTGGGGTGACCCATCCGATAATGTGGATGTGAAGAAGGAAGCCTAAGTTCTAAATTAAGCTTACAAGTAAGTCCTTGAAAGGGGTTTTTACTTGTAAGCTTTTTTGTCTTTTCCCTCCTTTTTTCATCATTATTGAATATTGCTTCGTTTTTTACACAAAATACCTTTGTCTTTAATACTGTAATGATATTTTAAAAACTGGGAGTGATAAAAATGGATAGGAAGCAATCAAAAAATGAATCTTCAGAAGTTGCCGGGAAAATATATGATGTCAGCGATTATAAGCGGGAAGATCCTTTATCTTCTGGACTGGCTACAACCCACGAACAAGTCTCGGATACTTATGCGGAAGGCGAGATAAAGGCAGTCATTGATGATGTAAACGGAAGAGATATTGAGATTGCAAAAGAAAGGTCTGAGGAAGAAAAGTAATACTGAGGTTTTTAAGTTTTTTAGGAATAAGGATTATCGCCTGTTATTTTAAAGATATACGGTTAGATCCCCTAGCTTCTCGAAAGGTGAAACAGAAGCTAGGGGATACTTAATTAATAAATCCTTTCTGTCTCCAACTTTTGAAGCAATTCTTCCTTCGTTCTTGGGAAAAGGTCACTTTCTGCAAGATTCCTTGATTGAAGAAGGGCTTGAAACATTTCAAAAACCCACGGTTTCTCCAGATGTGCCTGCAGCAAAACGTCTTCATCATGGAAAACGGAAACAGGGTCCCCTTGGTATATGACCTTACCATCGTTCATGACCACGATTTCATCAGCCCATTGGTAAGCAAAATTAACATCATGAGTTGAGAGGATTATCGTTTTGTCAGGGTGGTGGATGCTGTCCAGCAGATTCATGATCTGTCTTGAGAAATAAGGATCCAATCCAGCGGTAGGCTCGTCCAGGAGCCAGACATCGGGCTCCATGGCAAGTACCCCTGCGATAGCGACCCTTTTTTTTTGCCCAAGGCTCAAAAAATGGGTAGGTCTATCTTTTAGTTCGGTTACTTCCGTTTCAGCCATTGCCCAATTTACTTTCTCCTTGACTGCATTTCTATCCCATCCTAAATTCATTGGTCCAAAAGATATATCCTGTTGTACATTAGCGGAAAAGAGCTGAGAGTCGGGATCTTGAAAAACGATGCCGACTTGCTTTCGTAATGATAATAATGCTTTCCGGTCATATTTCATTCTCTTGCCCTTGAATCTGATCTTTCCTGCAGTAGGTTGTAATAGACCATTTAAATGGAGGAATAAAGTTGATTTGCCAGCACCATTATTGCCTAATAATGCAATTTTTTTACCTTGTTGGATCGTTAGCGAAAGTCCTTTTAAAGCGAAGGTTCCATCCGCGAATTGATGGGTGAGTCCTTCTATATGAAAAATATGCTCGTCCATTGTTGGGTTGCCTCCAATTTACAAATATCCATTAATAAGGATTAAGCTTCCTAGAATTACAATCGCGATCAGCCAATTGCGTGAGGAATAGGTGTAAGTATCCTCGATATAGGAAAGGTTCTCCTGATAGCCTCTTGCGTTCATGGCCATCGTCAACTGTCCAGAGCGTTGCAATACTCCTAAAAATAATGATGAAATTAGTAATCCGAGAGATCGAATGCCTTTCCTTAATGAACCATACCCCATCCGTGAAGCTTGTGATTGGTGAATGGCCAAAGCCGTATCTAAAAAAATAAAGATGAAGCGATAGGTCAATTCTATTAAATCGACCAATAAGGAAGGTACTTTAAGTTTTCGCAGTACGGATAGGATGACGGTAATGGGTGTAGTTAAGGTAAGGAAATATAAACAGCTGATGCTGCCTAGTACGACAGTGATCAAATTGGCCACCGTACCAAAGCTGTCATCACTGATGAATATTTGCCAATTCCCGATCTTCCAGGACCACCATATATTTGAAATCGAAGTAATTTTACTTGAGAAAGAAAAAAGGATGGTAATGGTTCCTGATAGTATAAAAAATCCTGGTAATAGAAGTAATTTAAGATAATAAGAAAGCGGAATTTTTGCCGCAAAAATGATTAAAGCGCTCATCACCGTAAAAGTGATGAGCGAAACGGCCATATCCCTTACCGTTAACGAAAACAGCAAAAGGGAAAGTGCAAAAACCATCTTTTCCAACGGATGTACATCCTTTAGCCCATTGAAATAGGCATATTTATCAATGAGTAACATGCTTTGATTTTTCGGCCAATTCTTGTTTGGTTTGCCTATTCCTTTGTCTCATTACGCCAATGAAGTATCCAATGAAACCGGCTCCGATTGCAGCTTGCAGCGCAAATAATAAGCTTTCGGTTTCTGCACCTGGCGGCTCCAAAATACTGTTGAACCATGGCTTGTATTCCGGCTGGATTTTAGTGATGGCTTCTTCAGCTTCACCATCGGCACCGCCAAATTCCGTTCCTTGTTGGGTGATCAATGGTATGGTTGCAAGAATGACGACCAGGAAAAGCAGCAGTAAACTTTTTTTCATATTAACGGGCCTCCTTAGATAAAACTCGCAGCAATTTCAATTCGCCTAGATTGTATTTTTTCAAGAAATTCATCACGACGACTGTCAATAATCCTTCACTGATTGCCAAGGGAATTTGGGTCAGGGCAAAAATCCCTGCAAATTTACCGAAAGAGGCCATGAATCCTCCTACCTCGGAAGGGAAAGCAAGAGCAAGTTGAACGGAAGTTACCACATAGGTTCCTAAATCTCCAAAAGCAGCTGCCAAGAATACGGCAAGTGAAAAAGACCACCCCAATTTAGTTGCTCCCTTGAAGACAAAGTAAGCAATGAACGGTCCGCAAACGGCCATGGAAAATGCATTGGCCCCTAATGTCGTCAATCCTCCATGTGCCAGTAAAACCGCTTGAAATAACAAAACGATGGAGCCAACGACACTCATGGCCAAAGGTCCGAATAGTATAGAACCTAAACCAACTCCGGTAGGGTGCGAAGAACTTCCCGTAACGGAAGGAATCTTTAGGGCCGATAATATAAATACAAATGCGCCAGATAGGCCAAGTATCATTTTTGTTTCTGGGTTTTCCCTTACTTTGGACCTAATGGACCGGTAACCCAAGATTAAAAATGGTAGCGTCAAGGCCCACCAGAATATAGCCCATTCTATGGGTAAAAAGCCCTCCATGATATGCATGGCCAAAGCCCGTTTTGGAACAAAAAGCAGTAAAATGACAAAATAAATAATTTTCCAATTGGTTCTTTTCATTCTTTCCCCTTTCAACACTTTTAATTTTTTCTGATCAATCTTGAGAAGAAAAGCGGCGCCCAAACTAAAAAGCACTTCTCTCAAAGGAAAGAAGTGCGTAATGAACAGGAATTTTGCAGCATGAACCAACATGGGCCATTTTGCCTGATCCGCACGCCCATCCTCGTAGGCTGAAACAGTTTCACGCTTCATGGCAGGTCTCCTGGCTTTGGTTCATCATCCCATTACATCCTTCCCATCTCATTTGACAGTGGATCAAAGTTAAAGTAATGGAACTTCCCTTTACAGTGGCGGGACCGCTCCGGATTTTCACCGGCTTCCCTTTTAAGCTGAATTCCGAGAAATTCAACACCATGAAACTTATGTAATTATTTTGAAAATTCTCGTATAGTGTACCATAAAGAAATAATTCCAGCTACACTATTTTTTTTTCGTACCGAAGTTTGTTGCGTGGGAAGGATTTTAACTGGTTTTACACTATTAAACTTTTCTAAACAGTCGGAATAAACTATTGAATTTTGACAAAGTTGTTATATGATAGATTAAGTTAGTTGAAATGTATAATAAAATCAAATATTTCATTTTTAAAAGTGCCCTTGTGTGAATGAGCAAGGGATAATAGGGAAATCGGTGAAAATCCGATGCAGCCCCCGCTACTGTAAACGCTGATGAAATTGTCGATAGCCACTGGCATGATGCCGGGAAGGGACAAAGTAAAATGAAGCGTAAGCCAGGAAACCTGCTTTTGAAATTGCATGATACTTTTCGGAGGGAAAGGTAGAAGGACTATGACGATTTTGGGAGGATTTGGCATGCTTGCCTTTGGCTCCTCATTCATATAGTTTTTTTAAACCTTGACTCTTATGTTAAGGTTTTTTATTTTGCCTTTTCCCTGAATTCAGGAGGAAGAAAATGACTACTTGGAACTTGACGGGTACAAATACGCATCTGTTGATTTGTAATGGGAGCAGCTGCATGAAAAAGGGCGGGGAAGAAGTAACCCAAGCGATTCGCGATGAAATTGCTTCAAAAGGACTGGATCTGAAAATCCATACAACGAGGACACGCTGTAACGGGAGATGTAAGGATGCCTGCGTAGTGATCGCCTACCCCCAAGGAAACTGGTATCGAGTGGAAACGCCTGATTTCGGTCGGCAGATCGTCAATAATATCGATGATGGTGAGTTTGTTCCTCAGATGATCTATCAATACAATGACGGGGAAATGACCCCTAATCCAGATTTCCCTGCTCATACGGGTATTTCAAAGAACAAAGCGTAAAAGGAGATGTCTTAAATGAGTACAAACGGTAAATTATTCGTCGTGGGCTTTGGGCCCGGGAATTTTGAACACATTACCAAACGTGCCGTCGAAGCCCTTCAAGAAAGTGACTACATCATTGGTTATAAAACTTATGTTGAACTCATTCAGGGACTGCTAACAGATCAAACGATCATTAGTACGGGGATGACCGAAGAGGTATCACGTGCACAGGAGGCAGTGAAACAAGCGGAGCTGGGAAAGAAAGTGGCGGTGATTTCCAGTGGGGATGCCGGAGTTTACGGGATGGCAGGGTTGGTTTATGAAGTATTGATTGAAAAAGGCTGGAAAGAAGAAACTGGAGTGGGCATTGAAGTCATTCCTGGCATCTCAGCAATCAACTCATGTGCGTCTTTACTTGGGGCGCCCGTCATGCACGATTCGTGTACGATCAGCCTCAGTGATCATTTAACTCCTTGGGAACTGATCGCTAAAAGGGTTGAAGCAGCTGCAATGGCAGACTTTGTCATAGCACTGTATAATCCGCGCAGCGGCAGGCGGACCCGGCAAATAGTTGAAACACAGAAAATTCTCCTTCGCTACCGCTCGCCGGATACACCTGTCGGGTTGGTGAAAAGTGCTTATCGCGATAGGCAGGATATTGTCATTACCAATTTGAAGGATATGTTGAATCACGATATTGGAATGTTGACCACCGTCATTATCGGTAATTCATCCACCTTTTTATATGACGACAAAATCATCACACCGAGAGGCTATCAAAGAAAATATACGTTGAATTCGGAAAAGCAAACTTTGAAGCCCCATCAGCGACTGCAAAAAGAAGCGGAACCGTGGGCATTAGATCAAGAAGCCTTACCCGAGTCCGCTGGAGGAGTTGGCTTACTTACAAAAGCACCTGAAAAGAAGCAAGCTTCTTTTGAAATGGCAATGGAAGCTCTGTCCAGAGTCAAGGGTCAAGCCGTTCAGCAATCCATTAAGCCGGTTGTTCAGCAAAAAATGGAGTCGGTGTTCGAACTTGCCGTTAGTCCAGGTGTGGCTAATAAACAATTCACTCCCAAACAAATGATGACACTAGCAGAAGTCGTCGGGGAAAAGGGAACGATGGAATACACGCCGAATCATAAAATCGTCTTAAAGATCCCGACAACGGATCCGGAGGTCATTACAGGGAAATTGCAATCAGCAAACTTTTTATTATCGCCGATTGGAGATGTACTGACATTAAAGGCCTGTGATTTCTGTGATGGTGAAAAAGCGGAATCCATTCCTTATGCGGATGAAATACACCGTGTGCTTGTCGGAATGAAAATGCCCAAGGAACTGAACATCGGTTTTAATGGGTGTGGGATGGCTTGTTATAGTGCGGTGATGGATGATATCGGGATTGTCTTCCGAAAAGGGAAGTTCGACTTATTTCTTGGGGCTAAACCGGTTGGAAGAACAGCCCATCCAGGTCAGCCGGTTGCGGAAGGCATTGAACCGGAACAGCTTGTTGAACTGATCACGGACATTGTCGGGGAGTATAAGCAAAATGCCCATCCCAATGAACGGCTTTTTAAATACTTCAAACGTTCGAAAAAAATACAGAATTATTCTTATCAGGACATCGCTCCCAAAATAAACATAGAGCCTGCGCCTTGTGAAGACTAATCAAGAGGGGGAAAGTAAATGAAAGCAGTTTTGTTCGTAGGACACGGAAGCCGCTTGGCTTCGGGAAATGAAGAAGTCCGTCATTTTATTGAAAATATGGTACCTGCATTGGATGAGAGTTTTCTAGTGGAAACGTGCTTCTTGGAATTTGCGGCACCGAATATATCCAAAGGCATTGATAATTGTGTAAAACGAGGGGCTACTGAAGTCATCGTCATACCGATCATTTTGTTGCATGCAGGACATTCGAAATTACATATCCCAGCTGAAATAGAGGATGGGAAAACCAAGTATCCAGAAGTGAAATTCACATATGGCCAAACGATCGGGGTCCACCATGATGTATTGACGATCCTGACAGACCGTCTTGAGGAAGCGGGGTTCGATACGGACTCTGAACATGCTGAGACAGCGATTTTGCTAATTGGCCGAGGCGGCAGTGATGCTGATGCAAATAGTGATATATATAAAATTTCAAGATTATTATGGGAAAAATTAAACGTTAAATGGGTCGAAACGGCTTTCATGGGTGTAACGGACCCGCACGTTGATGAAGGTATTGAACGCTGCATCCGCTTAGGGGCGAAAAAAGTGGTGATGCTGCCATATTTCCTCTTCACAGGGGTGTTGATGGAAAGAATGGAGGATATGCTGAAAAGTTATCAAGAGCAATATCATGATCGAGATTTCATTTTGGCAAAGTATTTTGGATATCATCCAACCTTACAGAACATTCTGCAAGAACGAGTAATTGAAGCCAGTGAAGGCAGGTCAAGCGGGGCGCGTGATTTGGAAAACTATCGTAAACATGTCGAGGAACATGGCCATGCTCACCATCACCATCATCACGACCACGATCACGACCACGACCACGATCACGACCACGACCATGACCATGACCATGATCATCACCACGATCATGATGGGAAAGCGGTGGGGACATCAAAATGATTCTGTTCTTGGCGGGTACAAGTGATGCAAGGGAATTAGCGATTGAGATGCAGCAGGTTGGGTTCAAGGTTTTGGCAACTGTTGTAACCGAATCGGCGGCCAAGAGTTTGCAGGATGCAGGGATATCCACCCGGATTGGCCGATTATCTGCAGAGGATATGACATCTTTAATCTCTGCAAAAGGTTTTCAGGCTGTAGTGGATGCAAGTCACCCATTTGCCGAAGAAGCATCCAAAAACGCCCTTATCGGAGCAAAGGCAGCAAATGTCCCTTATATTCGTTATGAGCGTGAAAGTCAATGGTTTCAGAATGATAAATTAATAGTTGTCCGTGATTATGAGGAAGCTGCCAAGCTTGCCGCTGCAAAACGGGGAGTCATCATGCTCACGACCGGGAGTAAAACCCTGGCCGTGTTCGCAAAAGAATTGGTGGGGCTCGAGAATACCAGAGTCATAGCGAGAATGCTGCCACGCATGGACAATATGGAAAAATGTGCGCAGTTGGGCATTGAACAAAAAAATATCGTTGCGATTCAAGGGCCATTTTCCAAAGAATTAAATAAAGCACTATATGAACAGTATGGTGTCACATTGATGATAACGAAAGAAAGTGGCAAGGTCGGTGCGGTTGATGAGAAATTGGAAGCCGCGTTGGAATGTGGAATAGAGACGATCATGATATCACGACCGAATGTTGACTATCAGAATGTTCATTCCAGTTTCGATCATGTCATTGCCGAGTTGAATAAACAGCTAATTGAAAAATAGGAGGAATGCAAGATGGATTTTAAAACGGATTTTAAACCACTCACGGTAGACCCTGACAAAATATATGATTATAGCTTTTCAATCATTGCTGAAGAAATGGGCAATCATGATTTTTCAGAAGATGAATGGAAGATCGTCCGCAGGGTCATTCATGCTTCAGCGGATTTTGAATTGGGAAGAAGTGTCATCATCCACCCAAATGCCATTCAAGCTGGTGTGGAAGCCATTCGCAAAGGAAGGCATGTCATTGCTGATGTGCAAATGATCGAGAGCGGTACAGGCAAAAAAAGATTTCAAAAACACGGCGGGGACGTTCATTGCTATATTTCAGATCCGGATGTGATGGTCGAAGCAAAACGTTTGAATACGACAAGGGCAATCATTTCGATGCAAAAAGCTGTAAAGGAAAATGAAGGGGGCATTTATGCCATTGGCAATGCACCTACCGCTTTACTCGAGCTCATTCGCCTTATTAAAGAAGGGATTGCAAAACCGGACTTAATCATTGGAATGCCTGTTGGGTTTGTTTCTGCAGCAGAATCGAAAGAGGAACTCGCTAAGATCACAGAAGTTCCATTCATTACGAATATTGGCCGAAAAGGTGGAAGTACTGTCACTGTTGCCGCATTGAACGCGATTTCCCTTTTAGCTGATAGTTAAAAAACATGGAAAAGAAAGTGAAAAAAGACCCCTCACAAATGCGTCATGGATATACGACGGGAGCATGTTCGACAGCCGTGACCAAAGCGGCATTGACTGCATTGATCACGGGGGATGCACTAGAGGAGGCAACGATTTCCTTGCCAATTGGCCGAGATGCCACTTTCACTATTGAGAAATATGAAATATCCGAAAATGCGGTTAGTGCAGAAACGGTTAAAGATGCCGGAGATGACCCCGATGCCACCCATCTGGCCCATATTATCTCTACTGTCAGCTGGTCCGATGCACCTGGGATTATCTTGGATGGAGGGACCGGAGTTGGTCGTGTGACCAAACCCGGGCTTCCCGTTCCTGTAGGGGAAGCGGCTATTAATCCTGTACCGCGCAAAATGATTTTAACCACTGTGCAGCAAACATTGGAAGAATTTAAGATCAATAGAGGAGTGAAAGTCGTCATCTCCGTACCCGCAGGTGAAGAAATAGCGAAAAAGACATTAAATGGCCGCTTGGGGATTGTAGGAGGCATTTCCATTTTGGGAACAAGGGGCACTGTCGTCCCTTTTTCCAGTTCCGCATATATGGCAAGTATCGTCCAGGCTATCAGTGTCGCCAAAGCGAGCGGGTGTGAGCATCTAGTCTTAACGACTGGCGGGCGCAGTGAAAAGTATGCAATGGGCCTTCTTCCAGACTTACCTGAGGAAGCCTTTATTGAAATGGGTGATTTTGTGGGCTTCTCACTTAAGCAATGTAAGAGGCAGGGAATTAAAAAGGTCTCACTGGTCGGCATGATGGGTAAATTCTCCAAAGTGGCCCAAGGTGTGATGATGGTGCATTCAAAAAGTGCCCCGGTCGACTTTGGTTTTCTATCGGAAATAGCCCAAAGCGTCGGAGCCGAAGATGATCTTGTTCTTGAAATAAAGAATGCAAACACAGCGTCACAAGTCGGGGATATGATGTCAGCCATTAATAACTTTGACTTTTTTAATAAACTATGTGAATCCTGCTGTCACTCTGCCATTAACCAGGTGAAGGGCGGCATTGAAATGGAAACGGCGATTTATTCGTTGAAAGGACAATTACTGGGAAGGGCTGTTGGAATTGAGTCAATCGATTAAATTAATTGGGATAGGGGATAACGGTCAGGAAAGCTTACTGCCTCAATATGCCCAATGGATAGAAGAAAGTGAAGTGCTGGTCGGAGGTGAACGGATCTTATCCTTCTTTCCGAACTATTCTGGCAAGAAGATTGCCATAAAGGGCGGCTTGAAAAAGGTCGTGGAGCAACTGCAGGATGAAACTCGTCCAACGGTTGTCTTAGCTTCCGGTGACCCACTGTTTTATGGAATGGGAGGCTATCTTTCCAGCAAAATCAACATGGAGGTTTACCCATATTTCAGTTCGATTCAGCTTGCTTTCGCAAAAATGGGGGAAAGCTGGCAAGATGCCTTTCTCGTCAGCATTCATGGCCGCAGTATGAAAGGGCTGGCCCAAAGAATTGATGGGAAAGCGAAAGTGGCCTTACTTACAGACAGTGAAAATAGTCCTAATCAACTGGCTAAATATCTCCTTTCATTCGGAATGACTGAATACCGGGCATTTGTGGCTGAAAACCTTCAAGGAGAAGCCGAAGAATCTGGCTGGTATGAACTAGGTGAAATGATGGAACGTGAATTTTCCCCGTTGAATGTCGTCATTTTGAAAAGAAAATCAGAAGGTCCAAGCTGGTCCTTGGGGATAGAAGATGAAGAATTTTCGCAGCGTAAGCCGGACAAAGGCCTCATAACCAAAAAGGAAATTCGAGTATTGAGTCTGCATGCGTTGAAGCTAAGGAAAAACAGCATAGTTTGGGATGTTGGGACGTGTACGGGCTCAATGGCAATTGAAGCGGCCAAACTTGCACCCGAAGGCCAAATCTTCGCAATTGAAAAAAATGAGCCTGATTTAGAAAACTGTTATCAAAACCAACGTAAATTCCGTACCGATATAACCTCTATTCATGGAAAAGCCCCGCAGGGATTGGAAACTTTTCCGGATCCTGATGCAATCTTCATTGGCGGGACCGGCGGCGAAATGGCAGAGCTGATCAATACTTGCTGCAACCGTCTTAAAGAAGGCGGCAGGATCGTTCTGAATGCTGCGACGATCGAGAATCTTTACCGGGCTAATGAGGCATTTGCTGAAGCTGGTTTTCACACTTCCATCATGCATGCGCAAATCTCCAGAAGTAAGCCAATATTGGGAATGAACAGATTTGTACCTCTTAATCCGGTTTATATCATTACTGCACAACGAAAGGAAGACATGAATGAGTAATCTTGGTACATTATATGGCCTAGGCGTGGGCCCGGGCGATCCAGAGCTAATTACAGTAAAGGCATTTCGCGTGATTCAGGAATCTCCGGTCATTGCGTATCCAAAAAAAAGAAAAGGGAGTAAAAGCTACGCCCATCGCATTGTTGAAGTTTACATTCGTCCTGAAGAGAAGGAGATGCTGGGCCTTGTTTTTCCGATGACGAAAGATCAAGCCATCTTGGATCGGGAATGGAATGGAACGGTTGAAAAGGTTTGGCAAAAATTAAATGAAGGAAAAGATGTAGCTTTCGTTACGGAAGGCGATCCGCTTTTATATAGTACGTTCATACATATGATGAAATTGATGCAGGAGTTGCATCCTGAGGTCGAAATCAAGACGGTCCCGGGCATTTCTTCCTTTAATGGATCAGCGTCAAGGCTGGGCATCGCTTTGGCTGATGGTGATGATCATGTTGCGATAGTTCCTGCAAGGGATGATTATGAAGCGATGAAGAAGGCGATCGAAGATCATGATGCCGTGGTGTTCATCAAAGTGGCAAAGGTCATCGATTTAATGATTTCCGTTTTAAAAGATTTGGACTTACTTGAAAAGGCCTCGGTCGTAACCAAAGTGACTTCCGATGAAGAAGTGATTTGGAAAGTGAGTGAATTGGAAGGACTTGAACTAGAATACTTAACATTGATGGTGGTGAGAAAATGAAGATATATATTGTAGGGGCCGGACCGGGTGACCCGGATTTGATTACTGTAAAAGGATTGAACATTCTCCAAACGGCCGATGTGATTTTATATACGGATTCATTAGTGAATGAAGAATTGATTGCTAAGGCAAAACCCGATGCTGAGGTGCTAAAAACGGCTGGAATGCATTTGGAAGAAATTGTTGGCATCATGGTCGATCGTGTTAAAGAAGGAAAGATGGTTGCCAGAATCCATACAGGGGATCCTGCCATGTACGGTGCAATCATGGAACAAATTGTCCTATTGAAGAAAGAGGGTATTGGTTATGAGGTGATCCCTGGAGTGAGTTCGGTATTCGCCTCAGCAGCAGCAATAGGAGCAGAGCTGACTATCCCTGATTTAACCCAGACACTCATATTAACGAGGGCTGAAGGACGTACGCCTGTTCCAGAATTTGAAAAATTACGTGATTTGGCTAGTCATCATTGTACGATTGCCCTTTTCTTGAGTGCGACCTTGACAAAAAAAATCGTTAAAGAACTTCAGGAAGCAGGTTGGAAGGATGAAACACCGGTCGCAGTCATTCAACGGGCAACATGGCCGGATCAAAAAATTGTCCGTACCACATTAGTGAACTTAGATGATGCCATGCGTCAAAACGGTATCCGCAAGCACGCGATGATTTTGGCTGGATGGGCTTTGGACCCTGACATCCATGATAAAGATGAATACCGTTCCAAACTATATGATGCGAGCTTTACCCACGGTTTCAGAAAAGGTGTTAAACCATGATCATTGAATTGAAAGAAGCGGAACTTGCTCCCATTAAACGGTCCCATACTTATGCGATCGTAGCGATTACAAAGCATGGCGTCGAGCTGGCACGAAAATTACATACCGTTTTTTCGAATTCCGATCTATATTACATGAGCAAGTTTGAAAAAGGGGACGAAGAGCATAAACAGATCCAGCTTTTTTCGGGCAGTGTCCGTATGCTATTGCCAGCTTTGTTCAAGGAATATAAAGGAATCATACTAATTATTTCTCTCGGGGCAGTAGTCAGGATGATTGCACCAATTTTGAAGGATAAGAAAACGGATCCAGGTGTCGTAGTCATTGATGATAAAGGGGAAAATGTTATCAGTGTACTTTCAGGGCATCTGGGAGGGGCAAATGAACTGACAAAGGAAGTGGCTGCAGCGCTTGACGCAAGAGCCATCATCACGACGGCTTCGGATGTACAAAAAACGATTCCTGTCGACTTATTCGGCCAGCGCTTCGGCTGGATTTGGGATTCAGCAGAAAAATTGACGCCAGTAAGTGCTTCAGTAGTAAATGAAGAGCATGTTGCCGTTGTACAGGAGTCAGGGGAACGGAACTGGTGGCCTTATGAAACGGCATTACCTGAACGAATTATCGTATACCCATCCATTGAAGAAGCGCTTAAAGCAGAGCCGCAAGCAGCTCTGGTCGTGACTCACCGCATGCTTAGCCAGTCGGAAATGAGGATCCTTGAAAATGGGATCGTATATCGTCCAAAGGTCATTGCCCTAGGTATCGGATGCAATAGGGGAACGGCGGCGGCTGAAATCGAGCAGGTGATTGCAGAAACACTAGCCGAATTATCATTTTCAATAAAAAGCGTTAAAGCGATTTGTACAATTTCTTTAAAGAAAGACGAAATCGGCTTGATTGAAGTAGTTGAAAAATACGGCTGGGAATTCGTGCATTATGAACCCGAAGAGCTTAATCAAGCCAAAATCGAAGCGCCATCGGATACCGTATTTAAATACACGGGTGCATATGGTGTGAGTGAACCGGCTGTGAGGATTTATACTAAAGCTGAACAATTGGAGCTTGTAAAGAAAAAATCGGGGAACGTAACCATTTCAGTTGGGGTCATTCCTTTTTAAGGAGGGAGAAGAATTATGAATGATAGAAGATTGGTAATAGCGGGTACCGGAAGCGGGGTCGGTAAAACGACATTGACCATCGGAATCATGGCAGCCCTCCAGAAGAAAGGCTATACGGTTCAAGGGTTCAAATGTGGTCCTGACTATATTGATCCTACTTATCATACCGCAGTTACAGGACGGATTTCACGCAATCTTGACAGTTGGATGTTCGAACATGACACTGTCCGGGAAATTCTTAACACAGCAGGTACCGGAGCTGATATATCGATCATCGAAGGAGTCATGGGCTTCTTCGATGGCAAAAATCCGTTATCCAATACAGGGTCGACGGCTGAAATCAGCATCATCACGCAAAGCCCTGTCCTGTTGGTAGTCAATTGTGCCAGCATGGCTCGGAGTGCAGCTGCCATTGTAAAAGGATTTCAGGACTTTTCGACCGGTCCGAACATCATTGGGGTCATTGCCAATCAAGTGGGAAGTGCAGGGCATTATAAAATTGTCAAATCAGCCATTGAGCAAGAATGCAATGTACCGGTGCTCGGTTATATGAAGCGGGAAATGGATATTGATATTCCAAGCCGTCATTTGGGTTTAATCCCTGCTATTGAACGCGGTGAACTAAATCCGTTTTTCGATAAGCTTGCACAATTAGTCATGGAAACGATCGATATCGATCAGTTATACCGATTGTCAAAGACAAATCCCGTTTCCAGTGGGAACTCAAATATATTTCAACACCAAAATGAAAGTGACGTGTGCATTGCCGTCGCAAAAGATGCAGCCTTCAATTTTTATTATCAGGAAAACCTTGAATTACTTGAAGCATATGGGGCGAACATCAAGTATTTTTCTCCTTTAAAAGGGGAAGAAGTTCCATTGGATGCCGATGGTTTATACCTTGGTGGCGGTTTTCCTGAGGAATTTGCAGCTGAACTTTCCGGTAACATGGGTGCCATAAAATCCATCAGAAACTTCATTGTAAAGGGGATGCCGACTCTAGCGGAATGTGGCGGTTTCATGTTTTTGAGCAAATCGATTGAAACGACTTCCGGAGAAACGCATCAGATGGCAGGAATCATACCGGGCAGGATTAAAATGCAGAAAAAACTGGCAGCACTAGGATATCGTGAAATAACAGGAACTCCAGGCAATTTTTTGATCAACGAAATGGAGCAGGCAAAAGGTCATGAATTCCACTACTCGACATTTGAAGCGGATGCTGATCTTACACATGCTTATGAAGCCAAAGGCAGATTCGGTTCGAAACAAGAGGGGTGTGTATTGGACAACCTTGTTGCTGGGTATACCCACTTTCATTTTGCTTCCAATCCAACACTTGCAAAGAACTGGATCGATGCTTGCTTAAAACAAAAAAACAGATCTGCCCATGAAACTATCAACTAGTAAAAGGTATTTTTTGAAGCTTAAGAGGAGGCGCGAGCATGAAACCGGGAAAAGTTCATCTGGTCGGTGCGGGTCCCGGAGATCCGAAATTGATTACGGTATATGGACTGGAATGTATCCAAAAGGCGGATGTCATTGCATATGACAGGCTTGTCAATCCAGAACTATTAAACTATGCAAAAGAAGATGCAGAACTGGTGTATTGCGGGAAATCACCAGGGAAACATCATCTCATTCAAAATGAAATACATGAACTTTTAGTGGAAAAAGCCTTACAGGGGAAAAACGTCACCCGTCTGAAGGGTGGAGATCCATTTGTCTTCGGGCGTGGCGGTGAGGAAGCGGAGATACTGGCTGCTAACGGGATTGAATATGATATCGTCCCAGGAATCACAGCAGGAATCGCAGCACCGGCTTATGCGGGCATCCCGGTAACCCACCGTGAACATGCCTCAAGTTATGCCATTGTGACAGGCCATGGCCGTGATTACAAGGGGCAGGATAACCTGAATTGGCAGGCGTTGGCTCAAGGCATCGATACCATTGCCTTTTATATGGGAATTGGTAATATGCCGTTCATCTGTGAAAAATTGATGGAGCATGGCAGGGACGGTAAAACACCAGTGGCCGTCATTGAATGGGGCACGACAGATAAACAAAGGACGATCACCGGTACTTTGAGTTCGATTTCTTCGAAGGCTGTAAAAGAAGAAATTCAAAATCCGTCAATCTTTCTAGTAGGGGATGTCGTCCAATTAAGAGAAAAAATCCAATGGTTTGAAAGAGTGATTGAATCAGAGTCCATTAAGGAAAGGAATGAGTTGGAATGTCCATCATTCAAGAATTGAAGGAACGCCGGGCAATAAGGAATTACGAAGGAAAAGAAGTGGAAGACGAAAAAATCAGACAGTTATTGGAAGCGGCTACCTATGCCCCCAACGACCGATTGCGTGAACCTTGGAGTTTTTATGTTATCAAGGGGGAAGCGAAGCACCGTTATGAAAGATTGGCAGAAAGGTATTTACATGAACGCTTTCCTACCAAACCAAAATTGATTGACAGTTCACTGGAAGTTGTAAAGACGACACCGCTTATCATAGTCGTGACTTCTGATATTTTACCTGACGATCCAGATTCATCCGAAGACAATGTATTTGCTTCTTGTTGTGCCGTCCATTCGATGTGGCTTGCCGCGAAAGAACTTGGTCTTGGATTCGTTTGGCGCACTAGAGGAGTGGGTCTTGTCAGGGATGAACGCCTGCACGAATTTATCGGTTCACCGGATAACAAAAAAGTGATCGGCACCATTTTTGTCGGATACCCTAAAGGCGATCAACCGGTTCCTGCTACTAAAAGGACTTCATACATAGAAAAAACAGTTTGGCTATGAGGGTAGGTGAGTGAGTGGCACGCAGAGGATTAATGCTTATTTATACCGGAAACGGGAAGGGCAAGACGACTGCCTCATTAGGGGTGACTTTAAGGGCGATCGGCAGAGGAATGAATGTCAAATACCTTCAGTTCATTAAATCTCCAGAGCGTACATATGGGGAAGCATTGGCATTGGGAAAATTAGGAGTTAAAATGGAACAGCTAGGTATTGGTTTCACCTGGACCAAAACCCCGGAAGAGCATCGCAATGCATTGGCGTTAGCTTGGGAAAAGGCGAAACTGGCCCTTGCTGATCCGGAAATTGATTTACTTGTTTTGGATGAGCTGAACAATGCTTTAGCCATTTCCAAATTCCCGATTGATGATGTCTTGCCATTGGCTGAAGTCATCGATGCAATACGAAATCGTCCCGCTCATATGCATATAGTCATTACCGGTAGGGACGCCAAGCCAGAGCTTATGGAAATGGCGGATTTGGTTTCATCGATCGAGGCGGCCAAGCATTATTATGACGAGGGTATCGGTGCAGTCAAAGGATTAGAGTTTTAGGGGGTGAGCGTAATGAAGGCACGATCCATCATGATACAAGGGACTTCATCCGATGTAGGGAAAAGTTTGATTTGTACGGCGTTTTGCCGGGTGTTTTCCAATAAAGGATTACATGTCGTCCCTTTCAAATCACAAAACATGGCTTTGAATTCTTATGTAACCTTGGATGGCGGTGAAATCGGACGGGCTCAGGGGGTACAGGCGGAAGCAGCAAGGATAACGGCAACGACCGATATGAATCCGATATTACTGAAACCGAAGCAGGATATGGTTTCGGAAGTGATCGTTCACGGAAAGCATTTTCTTGATATGAATGCAAAAAGCTATCGGTCCCAATTTGTCCAGCAAGCCATGCCCATCATCCGTAAATCGGTGGAAAAACTACAAGATGAATATGACATCATCGTACTCGAGGGGGCAGGAAGTCCTGCTGAAATTAACCTTAAGGACCGGGATATTGCAAATATGCGAATGGCTAAACTCACGGATGCGGCTGTCATTTTAGTGGCCGATATTGATCGTGGTGGAGTATTTGCGTCCATTATCGGGACACTTGCCTTATTGGATCAAGAAGAACGAGATAGTGTAAAGGGAATCATCATCAATAAATTTCGTGGCATGCGTGAATTGTTGGACGATGGCATTGAATGGGTGGAAAAGGAAACCGGGATTCCGGTTCTCGGGGTGCTGCCCTATCTAGACGTGAATATTGAAGCGGAAGATTCACTTGCCCTCTCTTCCTTACGTTTTAAAAAACCTAAAAAGGCTGAGTTTCCGATCGATGTAGCCGTCCTGAGATTTCCGCGGATCTCCAATTTTACAGATGTGGATCCTTTTTTCGATGAACCCGGAGTAGGTGTCCGACTTGTTAGCAGTGTCCATGAGTTAGGTAATCCCGATCTGCTAATTTTGCCGGGTACAAAAAACACGATGGAAGATTTAGAGTGGTTGAAACGTATGGGATTGGATGGGGCCATCGATGAACGGCGGAAACAAGGAACGATGATCTTTGGCATATGCGGCGGTTTTCAAATGCTAGGGACTAAACTTTTCGATCCTGATGCTGTCGAGGGTGACGGTGAGAACGCAGAAGGACTTTCGCTTCTTCCGGTGGAAACCGTCTTTCAAGCAGAAAAGAAAACGGTACAAATGGAAGGTGTCCTTTCTGCTGGGATAATGGAAAGTCAAATGAATCTAAACGGTTTTGAAATACATTTAGGCAGAACGACATTGAAGTCACAAGTAAGGCCCTTTTTATTATTGAAGGATGGAAGAGCGGATGGAGCCATTTCCAATGACAACCAAGTTATGGGAACTTATCTCCATGGAATATTCCATAATCGCTTGTTCACTAGATTACTGGTTAACCAAATTCGACGGAACAAGGGGTTGGATGAAGTGAAGGAAAACGTTCAAAGCGACTCGGAGCGCAGGGAGGAAGCCTATAATCTCTTGGCTTCCCATCTGGAAGAAAACATTGATATGGAAACCATCTATCAATGGCTGCAGCTGGAAACTGCAGATAGTTGAACAAGAGTCAGACGGTGCTTAGTATGTTGATCTAGGCCCTTTTATCTGCAAAAAAGATCAATTTTGAGCTACAATTCCTTTTAATTAGCCATATTAAGTGACAGAGGCATACAAGATATGATATGTTGTCTTCTCTACATATTTTATACAAAATAAAAGGATGAGGTGTTCATATGAATAAAACAGAATTAGTGAGCAGTGTTGCAGCACAAGCTGAACTGACAAAAGACGAAGCAAAAAAAGTAGTGGATGCATTGTTTGAAACAATCACGGCTACACTTGCTAAAGATGAAAAAATCCAATTAGTTGGTTTTGGTACATTTGAAGTGCGTGACCGTGCTGCCCGTACAGGAAGAAACCCGCAAACTGGCGAAGAAATACAAATTGCAGCTAGTAAAGTACCTGCTTTTAAAGCAGGTAAGGAATTAAAAGAAGCTGTAAAATAAAAAGTGAACGAAGAAAAAAACCTGGCGAAGAAATATTCGCCAGGTTTTTTGTTTACTGACTGATTCGGAAACAGAAAATATATAACAAACCTCTAAAATGGAAAAGTGATTATTTTTGTATAATTGGTCAGTCGAAGGGATTTAGTGCTTTCCCATGACCAACAATGAAAAAAGCCGGCTCCATGAAGCAGTAATGGACTGTAACATAAATGAAAAAAAATTATAGTACTTATTAATAAGGTTTATACTGTGACTATGTTAGGCTAAATGAATAACAGGCTTTAAAACCAAAATAAAAGAGGTGAAAGAAATGCTAAAGAAAATAATGAAAAAAATCAAACAGCTTTCCCAAGGCAGCAGTGAGCGAAGACATGGGCATTATCGCAGAGGGAGCAGCAGCAGCCGGGGGTACAAAAGGTATCCCATGAGTGGAAGTGACCGCTACAAGAGAAAAGGGCGGGGCAGCAGCAGCTAATTCCAATTCTTTGACTTCAATACAGCCTGCAGGTCGATTGAGATTTCTTTAATATCTGAATAAGGTTCTTGGATGCTTAATAACCTTTTCAGTATATGCACGGTTTCTTTTTCTAACGAAAGCTCTTCTGTCCAAGGAAGTGCTTTTTTACTTTTGGAAGCGTACGTCGTATAAAGTACATATAGAAGTATTTCCCCCAAGTCGTAAAAATCCTGCCTTTTCAGCTGCAAAATGGATTCTTTAGCGAGGTTGTCCGAATTGATCATCTTGGACAAACCAAAGTCTATCAAAATGGGCTGATGATTCTTAAGTAAAATATTCGGTATACGTAAATCTTGATGGAAAATGTCATGCTCATGTAGATAACATACTAATTCGACTAGCTTATGCAGAAAATATAGAGACTCTTTCTCATTGAACGTTAATTGATTCAAGAAAATATGGTCTTCTAAATTATCCCCTTCTATGAAATCCATCACAAAATAAACATTTCCATCTTGCGAAAATTTCTCGTGAAATTTAGGGATATTTCTGTGGTTTAACATTCGTAATATGGAAATTTCATTTTCAAACTGTTTCAGCTCTTTTTTGCTGCGGCGTTTACTTTTCCTGAGCTGTTTGATCACGATATTTTCATTCATTTTCAAATCATTGCAACGATAAACAATACCGTAGCTTCCTGTTCCGATTACAGCTTTTACTTCATAGCGGTAATTCAAAACCACACTCTTTTTTAAAGGAATATCCACAATTAACTGGTAGAACTTTCTAAAGGAACGCAAAATTGAAACTTTCCTCACCACTTTCATCTATTCAAGTCAAGAACAAAAAAAGGCCGTTATTAATTAAGCTGGAAATTTGAATGAACATGGATAGTTTAACACTGATTTTTGATAATGCGGTAATGAAAGTCATTTCTTCGGGGAGATCTTTTGATAGTTCAAAATTAAAAATAAATTTTTCCTATAATTTCACATTATGAAATTATATGGTTTTTAAAAATATTAAGTTTACTATAATGAATTCATAATAAAAGAGTAGGAGGTGATTAGTTGGATGGGCGAGAGTTGAGAAATTGCTTTGGTAAATTCCCAACCGGAGTCACGATAGTGAGCTGGTTTGATGGGGAGGTTCAAAAGGGCATTACTGTGAATTCATTTACCTCGGTTTCCTTGGATCCCCCGCTTGCTTTGGTATCAATTGATAAAGAAGCAAAAGCCTGCACGAGCATGAAAGATAAATCTTTTACCATTAATATTTTGTCGGATGAACAAGAATCCATTGCATGGCAATTTGCGGGCAGCAACCAGGGAACACTTGAAATCGACTGGGATAACAAGGGGATTTCGCCAAAAATTAATGGAAGTGTTGCTTGGATGGAATGCAAGCCATGGAAAGAGTATGATGCTGGTGATCATATGTTGTTCATCGGTGAAATCCAGAAGTTACATTTTGAAGATTTGGAAGCGCTTACTTTTTATCAAGGGAAAATGGGGTCTGCTAAACAGCTTGTAAAATAAGGGGGATTCTGATGGGCATTAAAACGGGCGAAGAATATATTAACAGAATTAAATCAAGGAAACCGGAAGTCTGGCTTGGTGGAAGAGTTGTTGAGGATATTTATAATGAGCCAATTTTCAAACAGCCAATTCAAGAAATTGCAAATTTGTATGACATTCAACATGATCCGAAATATCAAGATGAAATCACTCACATATGCAAAGAAACCGGAGAACGTGTTAACAATGCTTTCTTATTCCCGAAGACATCGGAGGATTTGCAAAAAAGAAGTAAATTATTTGAAGTGTATGCAAGGATGACATATGGACTTATGGGTAGAACGCCGGACTTTTTAAATGTCGTGGTCACTTCCATGGCGCATAACTCCTGGTTTCTTGATAAATACAACCAAGACTGGTCAAAGAACATCAAGGATTATTATACCTATATTCGTGACAATGATTTATTTTTAACGCATGCAATAATTAATCCTCAAAATGATCGAAGCAAGCAATCTCATGAACAAAAAGAAACATATACCCACTTAGGGACAGTTGAAGAAAAAGAAGAAGGAATACTTGTACGCGGTGCAAAAATGTTAGCAACCCTGGCACCGATTACAGATGAAGTGATTATCTATTCTTTCCCGGGATTCACACCAGGCGATGAACGTCACGCGGTTGCATTTGCATTGCCTATCGATACGCCCGGACTGCGCATAATCTGCCGGGAACCAATGCAGGACGGGACACGCTCGATGTTTGACCATCCACTGGCTTCCCGCTATGAGGAAATGGACGCCCTGCTTGTATTCAATGATGTACTGGTTCCTTGGAATCGCGTCTTCCTTTACAACAATGTGGAGGCGGCAAACCGCTTATATCCAATGACGGGGATCGCTGAACAGCCTGCTCACCAATCAGGCGTGAGGGGATATATTAAACTGGCATTTGCCGTTGAGGTTGCTTGTAAAGTGGCAGATTCCATCGGAGTTGATGGATTCCTGCATGTACAGCGTGATTTGGGTGAACTTGTTCAATCCGTCGAAGTCATCCGTTCACTGCTCCGGGTAGCTGAATATGAATATACGATTAATGACTACGGTGAGGCCCGGCCAAATCCGGATGCATTGGAAACGATTCGCGGCTTCCTTCCGGAGATGTATCCGCGTGCCATCGAGGTTATCCAGACCATTGGAGCTGGAGGGCTGTTGATGTCTCCTACAGGAGCAGACTTTGATAATCCGGAATTGCGAGTGGATATCGATAAATATTATGGAGGGCGAAGCGGGGTTTCAGCCGAAGAGCGCGTTCGGGTGTTTAAACTGGCTTGGGATTTATGCGGGGAAGCATTTGGACAGCGCCTCCTTCAATATGAACGCTATTATACGGGTGATCCAGTTCGGAAAAGAGCGATTTTTTATAATAAATATAAGAAAAACAACAACTTTAGCATGGTCGACGAAGTACTTAACAAACCGATGCAAGTAGCCATCGATGCGGTTAACCAGTAATTTTTATAATTGAATAGGGAGGGGGGCCGTCATGATTTCGTCCGTTGAGAAGCTTATAAAGATACTGGATTTATTCACTAATGAGGAACCCTCACTTGGAAATAAGGAGATAGCTGAAAAATTGAAAATGAGTCCAAGCTCAGCACATCATCTAGTGAAAACGATGTGCAAGGAAGGCATGCTCATCCAAGGAAAAGATCGAAAGTACCGGCTTGGATGGAAGTTGCTTGAGTGGAGCAGTAAAGTCATGTATCAGCAGGATATTCATTATGAGGCGGGTCCAATTATCAGTAATCTTGTCCTGCAATTTAAAGGTAATTCTCACATCGGGATGTTTCACGAAGGCGAAGTCAGGTTTGTGATGAAAATGTCGTCCCCTCATGCCGAGCATATGACCACATATATAGGGGCAAGAAAACCAGCTCATTGTACGAGTACGGGGAAAGTATTGCTTGCCTTTAACCCATCTTTTATTCAGCCTACGCTCGCAAAAGGGCTATTGAAGCACTCAACTAACACGATCACTTGCATTAATCAATTGAATGAAGAGTTAAAGGACATCCGCAATCAAGGATTTGCTATTAGTGATGATGAAAATGATTATGGCTTATATGGTGTAGCTGCACCCATTAAATCCTATAACGGCCAAGTCATTGCGGCACTTAACCTTGTGGGGGATCGAAATTATATGATCGGGAAAGAAAAAACGAGAATTATTCAGTCGGTGATTCGTTCGGCACAAATGATTTCAAAACAAGTTGGTTATATGTCACTAGTGTGATTTTTTTAACTATTATGAAAATGGAAGCGGGAGGTAGTATTTATGAAAGGATATGCTCAATCTTCAAAATTACAAGCTAAATCATTAAATCTACTAAAAGTTATTGAAGACAATAAAGATTTATTGAAACCGCCGGTTAATAACAAAGTGCTTTGGGAAGATTCCGAATTCATTGTCATGCTACTGGGGGGTCCGAATTTTCGGCGTGACTTTCATGTAGACCCTTCTGACGAGCTATTTTATCAGATAAAGGGTTCCTGCTATGTAGAATGCATCAACCAAGACGGCGAACGCGAAGTAGTGGAGGTGAAAGAAGGGGAAATGTTCATGCTGCCAGCTGATGTACCTCATTCTCCCCATCGTGTTTCTGATACTTACGGCATTGTCATAGAGCGTAAGCGTGCTAAAGATGAGCTTGAAGATTTTGTTTGGTTCTGCGGGATTTGTAACCATGAAATGCACAAAGTTACGATCCAATTGACGAATATCGAAATCCAGGTGAAAGAAGCCATCGAGGCTTTCAACGGAAGCGAAGAACTTCGCACCTGTAGTGAATGCGGTCATGTCATGTCAGAAAACGTTGAGGCTTGGAAATGCGAATAGATTTTCATACACATATTCTTCCGTTGGACCTGCCTGATTTAACCGGTGCATTTGGTCAGGGACGCTGGCCAGTGTTAGAGCGGAAATGTTCTTGCGGAGCGGATATCATGGTAAGCGGAAAGCTGTTCAGGAAAGTGACTGACCAGGTATGGGACCCTGAAAAGCGCATTCAGGATATGGATGCCGAAGGAGTCGATATGCAGGTGCTTTCACCGGTGCCAGTGACATTTTCATACTGGGCGCCGATAGATCAGGCGCTATACTTGTCCCAGTTCCAGAATGACTTCATTGCCGAGACTGTGAACATTCATCCTGACAGGTTCATCGGTCTAGGTACTGTACCGCTTCAGGATATGAAAGCGGCAATTGATGAAATGGAACGCTGTAAATTTGAACTTGGCCTGGCGGGGATAGAGATCGGTACTAACATAAATGGAGAGAATCTGGATTCTCCTGTTTTATTGGAATTCTTTCAAATGGCTGAAAAATGGAATGTCCCGCTGTTTATACATCCATGGGAGACAATGGCCAAAGACCGAACGGAACGGCATAATCTCATGTATACAATCGCGATGCCGAGTGAAACGGCATTGGCGGCAGCAAGCATTGCATGGAGTGGCGTAATGGAAAAGTTCCCGAATCTGAAACTCTGTTTTGCCCATGGCGGGGGCTCTTTTCCATATATTTTACCGCGGATCGATCAAGGTTGGGAAGTATGGCCGGAGTTAAGGAAAACATCAATGCCGCCAAGTCATTATGCACAAAAGTTTTATTTCGATTCCCTCAACTATGAGCCCAGGAATATTCAGTATTTGATTGACCGTTTTGGATATAAGAAAGTGCTGATGGGTTCCGATTATCCATTTTTATTGAGAGAAAAGCCTCCCGGTCAAGTGATTGATGACACGCTAAATCTCTCGGATGAAGTGAAAGCGAATCTACTTGGAGGAAATGCATTGAGGTTTTTAAATTTGGACTTGCGAGGGGAGAAGCATGGAAAAACAGATCAAAGCGCCAGAACAAGTACTTGAGGAACTTGGTATCTTGCTTGAGCCGCCAAGGCAAACGGTCGGCAACTATGTCAGCCACGTCCGGGTGGGAAATCTGATTTTCACATCCGGACAAGGTGTAGATGATTTTCACGGAAAGGTTGGCAAAGAGCTTACGGAAGAGGAAGGGTATCAGGCAGCGAGACAGTCAATGATTAATCTTCTGCGAGTGCTGAAGGATGAGCTTGGAGAACTATCCAGAGTGAAGAAGGTCATCAAAATTCTCGGAATGGTTAATTCAGCCGAAAATTTCACAGGACAGCCCAGAGTATTGAATGGCGCATCTGACCTGCTTGTGGCCGTATTTGGAGAGAGGGGCAGACATGCTCGGTCAGCAGTGGGAATGGCCCAGCTTCCAAATAACACTGCAATTGAAATTGAAATGATTGTGGAAATACAAGATTGAGGCACATGACTAAGCCCGTGTCTCAATGAAGGGAGAGGGATGTTCATCATGCAAGCAGCAAAGGATAGCATGAATACAGTTAAATCAATAGATTGCCGGCACTTCATTAACGGGGAATTCCTGAATCCAAATCAATCCAAGACTTTTGACAATATCAATCCCGCAACGGAAGAAATACTTGGATGGGTTGCAGAAGGAGGGGAAGAGGAGGTGAATCAAGCTGTTTCTGCAGCAAGACATGCGCTTAAAGGTCCTTGGAAAACTTTTACCGATAATGAACGCTCGGCTGTTTTAAGGCGAATCGGCGATCTCATTTTGGAAAAGAAAGAAGAACTGACAATGTTGGAGACCCTTGATACAGGGAAACCATATAGCCTAGCAATGGAAATGGACATCAAGCGTTCAGCTCACAATTTCCACTTTTTTGCAGACTATATAACTACACTTGGCAATGAATCCTTCAACCAGAACAACATAGCACTTCATTATTCTATTAGGCGGCCGGTAGGAGTGGTAGGGATGATTAATCCTTGGAATTTACCATTGTTATTATTGACTTGGAAATTGGCACCATGCCTGGCAGCCGGCAATACAGCGGTTATGAAACCAGCTGAACTAACACCGATGACAGCGACGAAGTTAATGGAGATTTGTAAGGAAGCGGGAGTTCCCGATGGCGTTGTCAATCTTGTGCATGGATATGGTGTGAATTCAGCAGGAGCTGCTCTAAGTGAACATCCGGATGTTGATGCGATAACATTCACTGGGGAAACAAAAACGGGAACGGCGATCATGAAAGCTGCCGCGCCCACGTTGAAAAAAATCTCTTTTGAACTGGGCGGGAAAAATCCGAACATCGTGTTTGCAGACTCGAATCTTGATGAAGTAATCGAAACGACATTGAAATCAAGCTTCATGAATCAAGGTGAAGTTTGTTTATGTGGATCACGAATCTATGTTCAGCAAGAATTGTATGACGAATTCCTTGAAAAGATGGTTGCCCGAACAAAAAAATTAAAAGTCGGGGACCCGTTTGATTCCGAAACGGAAGTAGGAGCTGTAATAGGAAAAGAACATTATAAAAAAGTTATGACGTACATTGATCTGGCGAAAGAAGAAGGAGCGAGAATATTAACTGGAGGAAGAAGGGCAGGACAGTTTGAAAAAGGATTTTTCATTGAACCGACGATCATTGCCGGAGTTACGAGTGAATCCCGTTGTGTACGGGAAGAAATTTTTGGTCCTGTGGTAACGGTCATGCCTTTCGAAACGGAAGAAGAAGTATTGGAGCACGCTAATGACACTCATTACGGACTGGGGGCAACGATCTGGACCAATGATTTAAGGAGGGCGCATCGAGTCGCTTCTAAAATAGAAGCGGGCATTATCTGGGTGAATACCTGGTATTTGCGTGATTTGCGCACACCTTTTGGCGGCATGAAGCACAGCGGCATCGGTCGCGAAGGCGGATCGCATAGTTTCGAATTTTACAGTGAATTGTCTAACGTCACGATTAAACTATAAAAAAGGAGGAAAGCAACATGAACGTTAGTATTACAGATTGGTCTGCCAGGTTTTTAAAAGCGGAAAAAACAGGAATGGGAATTTCGGCCCCTACAAGTGAAATTCCGGATTTGGATGTGGAGGATGCTTACCAAATTCAGCTTGAAACGATTCGAAGGAAAACCCAGGCCGGTCTGTTAGTATCAGGTAAGAAGATAGGCTTGACTTCAAAGGCTATGCAGGAGGTTCTGGGAGTGGATGAACCGGATTATGGACATTTACTAGATACGATGAAAATAGAAAATGACGGCTGCATTTCGAGTTTGCGGTTAATCCAGCCAAAAGTGGAGGCAGAAGTAGCTTTCATATTAAGGAAAGATTTACATGGCCCAAATATTACGGTTGATGATGTAATCGAGGCCACTGATTATGTGGTTGCTTCGATCGAAGTGGTTGATAGCCGGGTGAAGGACTGGGAGATTAAACTTTCGGACACTGTGGCGGATAATGCATCATCCGGCTTATATATTCTGGGAGATAGCAAAATTCATTTGAGTGAAATCGACCTCCCTTCCATTCAAATGAGTCTATATAAAAATGGCGAATTCATTAACCAAGGAACAGGTGAAGCAGTACTTGGAAATCCAGCAACGTGCGTAGCCTGGCTAGCAAACAAACTGCATCGGTTTAAAGGCTCATTGAATGCAGGAGAAGTCATTTTATCAGGTGCATTATCAGCAGCGATCGAAGCGAAACCGGGTGACCGGTTTACTGCTGACTTTGGAGAAAAACTTGGAAAGGTATCGGTTAATTTTGAGTGAAAGGAGCACAACGGCCTTGAAAAAACTAAAAGTAGGCATTATAGGATCAGGGAATATCGGCACGGACTTAATGATGAAAATTCATCGGTCGGATGTTCTGGAAATGTCGGTGATGATTGGTATCGACACGGAATCTGAGGGTTTGAAGAAAGCTAGGATTCATGGACATCATGTCATTGCAAATGGCATGGATGGATTTTTGGAAAGGCCGGAACTTGCAGATATTTTATTCGATGCGACATCTGCGAAGGCGCATGTTTTTCACTGCGAAGCCTTGAAAAGGATGAACAAGAAGCTGATAGACTTGACTCCTGCCGCAATCGGACCGTTCATTGTTCCTTCCGTGAATTTAAAAGAAAATTTGAATGAGGCGGTTGTTAACATGATTACATGCGGCGGACAGGCAACAATCCCCATCGTTCATGCGATCAGTCAAGTCGCCCAGGTCGAATATGCCGAAATCATAGCGACAATTTCCAGTAAAAGTGCCGGTCCCGGAACCCGTGCAAATATTGATGAGTTCACACAAACGACGGCAAGGGCCCTGGAACAGGTGGGTAGAGCGAAAAAGGGGAAGGCCATTATTCTGTTGAATCCGGCTGAACCTCCACTCATCATGAGGGATACGATTCATTGTCTGCTTCAATCGGATTCCTTTGATGTGAAAGCAATAACAGCGTCCATAAATAAGATGGCGGAAAAAGTTTCTGAATATGTTCCGGGATATCGCCTGAAGACAGGGCCGATATTTGATGGAAAACAAATAACAGTCCTCCTGGAAGTGAAAGGGTTAGGAGATTTTCTTCCCGTATATGCAGGTAATTTGGATATAATGACGGCTTCAGCTGTAAAAGTTGGGGAAGAAGTCGCTAAATGCCATTTCGAACACTATGGTTGAATAAGAAATCGGAACTGTAAAGGTGGGGTTCATTTGAGTAAAGATGTATTGGTGACTGAAGTTGCATTGCGGGATGGCAGCCATGTAGTTGCACATCAATTCACCATTGATCAAGTAAAGAACATGACTGGAAAACTTAGTGCTGCCGGTGTCCCTTATATTGAAGTGTCGCATGGAGATGGTCTGGGCGGATCATCTCTACAATATGGTTTTTCAAAAGTGAATGATATTGAATTGGTGGAAGCCGCTGTTGAAGTTGCAGGCCAATCGGTTATTTCAGTACTTTTAATCCCTGGTATAGGGACAATCGACCAATTAAGAGAAGCCGCTCAAGTGGGGGCGAAAATGGCGCGGATTGCAACCCACGTAACGGAAGCGGACGTCTCAAGGCAACATCTGGAAGCTGCAAAAGATCTCGGTATGGAAGCAATCGGGTTTTTAATGATGTCTCACATGGCATCACCGGAAAAACTTCTTGAACAAGCCATTTTAATGGAATCCTATGGAGCGGATGCTGTGTATGTTGTTGATTCCGCAGGTTCTTTTTTGCCCAAAGACGTGAGGACGCGAATCCGGTTATTAAGATCAAAGCTGAATATCGATATTGGTTTTCATGCTCACAATAACTTATCACTCGCAGTGGCAAATTCACTTGTGGCAATTGAAGAAGGGGCGAATAGAATCGATGGCAGCATCCGTTGTCTCGGTGCAGGTGCTGGCAATACCCAGACGGAAGTGCTTGTTGCCGTTCTGGATAGGATGGGTATCCGTACCGAAATTGACTTATATAAAATGCTTGATCTTTCGGAGGAAGTTGGAAATGCAATCATGCCCAAGCCCCAGGAAATAACAGACTCTAGTTTAATCATGGGGTATAGTGGCGTTTACTCCAGCTTTTTATTGCATGCAAATAAAGCGGCGAAAAAGTATGGAGTTGACGCACGGGATATTTTGGTGGAGCTTGGTCGACAAAAAGTGGTTGGTGGACAGGAAGATACCATAATTGAAGTAGCTGAGCAAATGGCATTTCAGAAAGAAGGGACTTTAAGATGAAACTAGATCAACTCGCAATACGGGTAGCCGAATCGCAAAAAAACGGTCGTGAGATGGATAAGCTTACATTATCCAATCCTGATCTTACTGTAAATCAAGCATATGAAATTCAGAAGTTGAGCATAAATGAGACACTCACTGATGATAACAAACTCATCGGGTGGAAGATGGGCTTGACGAGTAAAGCCAAACAACAGCAAGTAGGGGTGGAGGAAGCGATATATGGCAGGTTGACATCTGCAATGGAACTAACTAAACCAGTATTAAAAGTTGGGGAGCTCATTCATCCAAGAGTGGAACCTGAATTTGCTTTTTTGTTCAAGGATGAATTGAAAGGTGCAAATATAACCGCGAAAGATGTCTGGCCGGCTGTGGAATGTGTATTTCTTGCTCTTGAAGTCATTGACAGCCGTTATAAAAATTTTTCTTTTACACTTACCGATGTAGTGGCGGATAACGCATCCTCAGCCAAAATCTTGCTAAGCAATCAAGCTTATTCTCCATATCACATGGACTGGGCTCAAGCAGAAGTTACGCTTTATCAAAATGGTGAAATGCAAAAGAGGGGTCGCGGTGAAGCTGTGCTCGATCATCCGATTCATTCGATTGTGGAACTGGTAAAAATGATTAGCCGTGAAGGACTTTCCATTCAGGCTGGAATGATTGTTTTGGTAGGCGGAATTACAGATGCCGTATCGATACAGGCAAGCGATGAAATAATGGCAGATTACGGTGAACTGGGGAAACTGACATTACATGTTATAGCGTGAAATATGGCAAAGAGGAGGGAATCTTTTGCGTGAAGTCAATGCTTCGGAAGTGGTAGGTAATAGTAGATTTGGCCGTTTTCATATAATGGTCTTCATGTGGTGTTTGTTCGCCATTACCTTCGATGGATTTGATATAGCCATGTACGGAGTAGGTTTGCCTTTGATGATGGAGGAATGGAACTTGACGCCAGTCGAAGCTGGCGGAATAGCAAGTTACTCATTGTTCGGTATGATGGTAGGAGCACTCATTTTTGCACCCCTGGCGGATAAAATAGGGAGAAAAAAAGTGCTGGCCATTTGTATAGGTCTATTCAGTGTTTTTACATTGCTTTCAAGTTTTGCCCCGAATCCTGCCTTTTTCTCGGTTATGCGATTTATAGCAGCCTTGGGAATGGGAGGATTAATGCCGAACGTCATCTCCTTAATGGCGGAATACTCACCCAAAAAGAATAAGGTGCTCATTGTAACCGCTATGTACTGCGGTTATTCCATCGGAAGCATACTTGCTTCTTTAATTGGAATGTTTGTAATGGAACAACTGAGTTGGAGGGTTTTGTATTGGATAGGGGCGCTTCCCTTACTGGCACTGCCATTCTTCATGAAGCAATTTCCGGAATCGCTTTCCTATCATGTTATTCGAAAACAAGGAGCAAAGATTGCTGGAATCCTGAATTGCATTGATCCAGACGGCGACTATAAAGAGTCGGATGATTATGAGTTTGCCAAAGTCCAAGAAAGGGCAAAGGGCTTTCCAATCAAGAAACTTTTTGAAAATAAGCGTACGCTTAGCACATTTGCGTTTTGGGTAGCTGCCTTTAATTGTTTACTAATGGTATACGGACTCAATACATGGCTACCCAAAATCATGCAGCAGTCCGGATACGGCCTTACATCCAGTCTATCTTTCAATCTTATATCTGGAATAGGACAAATTGGCGGATCGATCATTGGCGGATACTTAGTTGGGAAAATTGGCCATAGAAGAGTACTTGTATCCCTCTGTGCCATAGGTACGGCCTGTTTTGTCATATTAGGATTGAGCTCTAATCCAATAGCATTATATATTCTGATCGCTTTTGGAGGAGCCTGTACAGTCGGCACGATGAATTTAGCCAATACGTATATATCCGAATATTATCCGCGGGAAATAAGGACCACCGGGATAGGCTGGGCCTTGGCTTTTGGTAGAATTGGAGCCATTGTTGCCCCAACATTAATCGGATTGCTATTGGCTGCAAACTATTCGCCGCAAAATGCATTCATGGCCTTCACCGTTCCGAGCATAATGGCTGCCTTGGCGTTACTCGCCGTGAAAGAGAGGTATGGAAGCTATGATAAACTACAGCTTGAGGGAAATATAAAACTAAAAGCGACATCGAATGTATAATATTGTTTTTTAGTAGATGGCCAATATGCCAGCGGATAGTCATGCAGACTATTCCCTGACATATTGGCCATTTTTTAGAGAATAAAAGAGATTACGAGTAAAATTGCTAAACTCACGAGTAAACCGGCCAAACTCACGAGTAAAACTGTAGAATTCACGAGTATACCAGTAAAACTTACGAGTAACCAATAAATTCACGAGTAAGATTGCTAAATTCACGAGTAAAGCAGCTGAATTCACGAGTAAAACGACTAAACTCGCGAGTAAACTACTAAATGAGCTCCTTTTGATTAAATTCTTTGAAGGCTACGGGAAATGAGGGGATGGCAAGATTGAAAGTTTAGTAACCCTAATTCATGAAAACTTTTCTAATACGTTTGACAATTGGATTTATCGTGTTAATATTAAGGCAAATGAAATTTAATATACAATTTGTACCACTAGGGGTGCTTTATAGGTGAAAATGGATTTTTACCGCAGAAGCTGAGATTAAAGTATGACTTTAAGACCCTTAGAACCTGATCTGGTTTATACCAGCGTAGGGAAGTGGGGTCTGGAAGAATACGTTTCTGTATTATTTCTTGTACAACCACTTTCTTTACGTTTAAGAAAGTGGTTTTTTGTTTGCAAAAAAAGGGGTGATAAAAGGTTTTTTTCCGTAACATTCATTGAAAAAATACAATTTGGAGGTAATGGACATGAAGTTTTCTGAGGAAATCCGTAAGGAAGTTGATCACATTTGGGAAGCTAGTTTTAATCATCCGTTTGTAGCAGGAATAGGAGATGGCACATTGCCATTGGAGTGTTTCCGTTTTTATGTCATGCAAGATGCCTATTATTTATCTCATTTTGCTAGAGTACAAGCCTTAGGGGCAGTCAAAGCTACAGATTTACATACAACAAGCAGGCTTGCCGGCCATGCACAAGGAACATATGAAGCGGAGTTGAGGCTTCATGAGAATTTTTCCGAGAGATTAGGCATCACAAAAGAAGAACGGGAAAATTTCAAGCCTGCCCCGACTGCCTATGCTTATACTTCCCATATGTATCGTGCGGCTTATTCGGGACATTTAGGAGATGTTATTGCAGCTATCTTGCCGTGTTACTGGCTGTATTATGAGATAGGTGAAAAGCTGCAAGGGTGCATGCCCGAAGAGCCGATTTATCAAGAATGGATAGCGGCGTACGGAGGAGAGTGGTTCCGCACTTTGGTGGAAGAACAAATTGCGAGGCTGGATGAGATTGCTGAAAAAGTAACTGAAGAAGATAAGGCGAGAATGAAAGAGCATTTTATTCTCAGCAGCCAATATGAATACTCATTTTGGGAAATGGCTTATCGTTTAGAGACATGGCCCGTTCATAAGGAAACATTAGAAGTATAAAAGGAGAATGAAACAATGAAAAAAGGATTGAAATTAACGGATATATTAGTCACGATCGTGATTGCCGTAGCATTTGGAATCGTTTATATCCTTTGGGGTTCGATTTATTATTCCGTTAAACCATTAGGATTACATCTGGATCAACTTATTTATGGAATGTGGTTTATTGCTGGCCCAGTTGCCTTTTTAATTTTACGCAAACCGGGTGTGGCACTTTTGGCGGAGATAGCTGCAGCTTCCGGTGAATTCTTTCTAGGTTCGCCATGGGGGCTGACCGTACTGTTATATGGTGTGGTCCAAGGTTTGTTCGCGGAACTGGTGTTCATGGGGTTCAAATATAAAAAATTCAATATGCCGGTGGCCGTTTTAGCTGCGATAGCTTCCTGCCTGGCATCAGTTATCATGGATTTTGCATACGGGGAAATAGGTGCTCTTTCTACTTGGAATCTATCGTTATTCATGATAGCGAGGTTTGTGGGTTCCATATTCTTTGCAGGTGTGACCGCTTATTATCTAGTTAGAGTCCTGGAAGCAACAGGGGTAACTAATCTTGTGCGTCCGGTTTCAAATAAAGATTATGCAGAACTTGATTAAAAGAAGAGGTTGAGGGCCATGGAACCAATCGTTTCTGTTGAAAAGTTAAGAATGAAATTTCCCGGTGATGAATCTTTGATATTCAAGGACCTGTCACTATCATTTGATCAGGGAGAAAAAGTGTTATTATTGGGACCATCAGGATGTGGTAAGTCGACTCTGTTGCAAGTGTTAAGCGGATTGATTCCGAATTCCATCGAAGTTCCGATGAAAGCGGGGAAATTGAAATGCCCTTCTTCATGGGGGTATGTTTTTCAAGACCCTGATAGCCAGTTTTGCATGCCATTTGCCGATGAGGAGATTGCCTTTGTCCTAGAGAATCTTTCCGTCCCTAAAGAAGAAATGAAAGAGAAGATTCAAAATCATTTCCGTAAAGTAGGATTGAACCTGGACCATACAAGTATTGACACATTATCAGGCGGGATGAAACAGCGCCTGGCAATCGCTTCGGTATTGGCCCTTGAACCAGAAGTGCTATTTTTAGATGAACCGACCGCCATGCTTGATCCGGAAGGAACGAAAGAAATCTGGGACTTGTTGAAGGAAGTCGGAAAAGACAAAACGGTTATTATCGTCGAACATAAAATTGACCATGTTTTAGAATTCATCGAACGAATCGTACTTTTAAACGATGACGGTCAAATCATAGCTGATGGTCCAAGAGACACCATTCTTTCCCTATATAAAAATGAAATGAGAGAACATGGAATTTGGTTCCCTGGTGTTTGGGATGAATATATACAGAAGAATGCACCCACTAGGGAACACCAATTTACAGATGGTTTACCCCTCCTGGATGTGCAAGGATTTAGCGGTTTTCGGAATAAAGAGCAAAAAATCAAGGTTGAAGGGCTGAAGGTCCATTCAGGAGAATGGATTGTGATCAGGGGAGAAAATGGCGCGGGGAAGAGTACACTTTTGCATGCATTGATGCAGTTCATAAAAACGAAAGGTACGTATGAATTATTGGGGAACCCCATTAAAATGGTGAAAAATCCAACGGATCATATGACGTTTGTCTTTCAAAATCCTGAGTTTCAGTTCGTTGCAAATACTGTATATGAAGAGATTGCTTATTCATTGCGTATTGATAAAAGGCCCCAACAAGAAATAGATGGGAGAGTCCGCTCATTGCTTAAAGTGTTCCGCCTTGAGGCACATCGGGATAAACATCCATTTCAATTATCAATGGGTCAGAAGCGGCGCTTAAGCGTAGCAGCCTCAATCGTAATAGACAAAAAAATCATTCTCCTGGATGAGCCGACCTTTGGACAAGATTCGAAAAATACCTTTGCATTACTGGAATGGTTCGAGGAATATCGAAGCCGCGGAATAACAGTGATCATGGTAACTCATGACGAACATATTTTTAAAAACTTTGCAACCAGGATCTGGACGGTTAAGGACGGAAACGTAATAAGTGATGAAAACATTGCGCAACAAGGATTATTGGAGACCAAAGGTAAAAGGAGTGTCATGTAGATGAATGTTTCAAATGCAGAAACATGGCTCCATGGAATTAATCCAAGCCTTAAACTTGGAGTGCTGATTTTGTTATGCATCGTGGCGTTATTCATTCACGATCTGAATTATATGATGAATATCACCATTGGCGTATTACTGTTATTTTTGTTTTTTACCGGGCACTCGATAAAACGCATCCTGCTTTTGTCGATTCCCTTTTGTTTCATTTTTATATCCACCTCTTCTGCCATGATATTATTCGGTCAAGGTGAGACGCTTTGGTTTGAGTGGGGCCTTATATCGATTACGGAAGAAAGTTTTATGAGGGGATTACTGGTAGGCTTTCGAGCTTTGTTCTTTGCAGTCCTTGGTTTAACTTTTTCCTTAACGACGAGACCAGTGAACTTGTTTTATTCGTTAATGCAGCAAGTGAGGCTTAAACCGAAATATGCTTATAGTTTCATGGCGGCATTAAGGCTGATTCCCATCATGATGGAGGAGTTCCAAACGATACGAAACGCGATGAAGGTACGCGGCTTCGAAAGGGGAAAAGGAATGAAATCGGTATATTTAAAAATGAAAGCCTATTCCATCCCGTTGTTATCCGGAAGCATCAGACGTGCTCACCGAATCGCGGTTGCGATGGAGGCAAAGCGATTTACAGACACTCGGGATCGAACATACTATTATGAATTCGGGTTTTCAAAAAAGGACCATGGTTTCATTCTGTATTTTATCATCCTGCTGTTGGCCGGCTTTTATCTATCGATTCAATTCCCGTTAGTATCCATTTGATTTTTATGAGATTGTAACTTACTAGTTAGGGGTTCTTAGTATGGATGCACATGAATTGCATATTATTTCTACTGGGAAACAGCCAATTGAAAAGTTTGTGGAAATCGCTTCAAAGATTGAGGAATATGTTGATTACTTTTATCTAAGGGAAAAGCATAGGAGTGCATCGGAACTTTATCGAGCAGTGACCCTACTACATGATAATAAGATCCCGCTTTCTAAGATCATCGTTAATGACCGGGTGGATGTAGCCTGGGTTCACAAAGTATTTGGTGTGCAATTGGCCTTTCATAGTTTAGATGCAGAAATCGTAAAAGAAGCTTTTCCAGGGATGAATGTTGGCTGTTCGATCCATTCCATGGATGAAGCGAAAGCCGCATTCAGCAAAGGGGCCGATTACGCGATTTATGGACATGTTTTTGAAACGGTTTCAAAAATCGGCCTTCCTCCTAAGGGAGTTGAGGAGCTTTATGCAATCACTAGAAATGTGAATCTTCCGTTAATTGCGATAGGCGGAATAACTCCTTTCAATTGCCAAGCGGTACTGGATGCGGGGGCACGCGGAATTGCTGTCATGTCAGGTGTGCTGGAAGCTGAAAATCCGGTTGAAGCCGTTAAAGAATATGCGAAGTCTTTGGGAAAGGAGACATAAGATGAATTCCATATATGATGCAATAATTGTTGGGGGAGGAGTAATAGGTGGTTCCATTGCTTTCCAATTAGCCAAGCGAGGTAAAAAGGTCCTTTTATTGGAAAAAGACAGACTTGCCAGTAAAGCATCCAGTGCTGCAGCCGGGATGTTAGGGGCACAGTCCGAGTTAGATGCCGATAACCCGCTTTTTACATTGGCAAGCCGAAGCAGGGGGATGTTTCCTGAACTGGCGGAAGAGTTAAAAGACATAAGTGGAATAGACATCGAATTAGTGAACAAGGGCATGTTTAAGGTGGCGCAGACGAATGATCAAGCAGCCGAGCTGAAGAACATGATAAGAGTCCAGCAAGATGCGGGACTTGAGGCAGATTGGCTATCGACTGCCGAAATAAGGAAAATGGAACCGCTTTTATCGGATGAGATTAAAGGAGCTATGTTCATACCGAAAGATGGACAAGTTTCAGCGACTAGGCTGTCGCTCGCTTTTACTGAATCTGCAGCTGCCCTTGGTGTAGATATAAAGGAATTCGTTCATGTCTCCGATTTGGTTACTGAAAACGGATGTGTAAAGGGAGTGGTCACGAACATAGGTGTATTTTCAAGTGAAAATGTCATCGTGGCGGGTGGCGCTTGGAGTGCTTTCCTCCTGGAAAAATCAGGGATAAGACTCGACAGTTATCCAGTAAAGGGAGAGTGCTTTTCCGTCCTGAGCGAACGTCCATTGCTTGAAAAGACAATCTTCTCTCATGGCTGCTATCTTGTGCCCAAGGTTGGCGGAAGAATCATTGTCGGGGCAACGGTTAAAGCGAACACTTTCGATCAAAAGGTAAGTCTTGACGGGATTTCTACATTAATAGAAAGAGCAACGCAATTGCTTCCGGCGATTAAAGGAACCGAATTGGAAAAGACATGGGCAGGTATACGCCCCCAAACTGGGGACGGCTTGCCGTACATTGGTGAACATCCGGCATGCAAAGGACTTTTCATTGCAACGGGGCACTATAGGAACGGCATCTTGCTGTCTCCAATTACAGGTGTACTTATAGCGGATATTTTGGAAAGGAAGGCAAATCCCGAATGGTTACCTTTTCGATTGGACCGTTCGATACAGCCCCTTTTTACTTGATGGAGGTGGATGAATTGGAATTGGTTATTAACGGGGAAAAAATACGGATTCCTGCTGAAGAATCAACAGTTACAGGGCTTTTGCAACACTTTAATCTACATCAAAAAGTAGTGATCGTTGAATTGAATGATGAAATATTAGCAAAAGAAAGTCTAAGTGAAACATTTTTGTCAAATGGAGACAAGGTAGAGATTGTACATTTTGTAGGAGGCGGATGATATGTTAAAGATTGGTTCTTATGAATTTTCTTCAAGATTATTATTAGGTACTGGAAAATATCCAAATTTCGATGTTCAAAAACAATCAGTAGAGGTTTCGGAGACGGAAATATTAACATTCGCGGTCAGGAGAATGAACATTTTTGAAGCCAGTCAGCCCAATTTTTTGGAAAAGCTTGATTTGGAGAAATACACACTCCTTCCCAATACGGCAGGAGCTAAAACAGCCAAAGAGGCAGTGCGCATAGCCCATCTAGCAAAGGCATCTGGCTTATGTGACATGATTAAGGTTGAAGTCATTGGCTGTCAAAAAACACTGCTGCCTGACCCGATTGAAACATTGAAAGCTGCTGAAGAATTAGTGAAACTGGGATTCACTGTATTACCTTATACTTCGGATGATGTCTTGCTCGCTAAACGCCTGGAAGAAGTGGGGTGCCATGCAATCATGCCCGGAGCTTCACCAATAGGCTCTGGTCAAGGCATTATAAACCCACTGAACTTACGGTTCATCATGGAACAATCAGAGGTGCCGGTAATTGTTGATGCAGGGATCGGAACACCCTCTGATGCAGCAATCGCCATGGAATTGGGGGCGGATGGCGTACTACTTAACACTGCTGTTTCTGGAGCAAAAGACCCGGTTAAAATGGCAAGAGCAATGAAACTTGCCATTGAGGCAGGGCGATTGGGGTATGAAGCAGGAAGAATCGAAAAAAATGATTACGCGATTGCAAGCAGCCCAGTTGAAGGGTTGAGCATTGGATGAATGAGCGTTATTCACGTCAAGAACTTTTTGGGCCTATTGGGGAAGAAGGGCAAATGAAAATTCGCAAAAAACACGTTTTGGTGATTGGAGCGGGTGCTCTCGGTACGGGAATTGCGGAAGGACTGGTACGAGCCGGAATTGGGAAACTCACCATTGTTGACAGGGATTATGTAGAGTGGAGCAACCTTCAAAGACAACAGCTTTATTGTGAAGATGATGCACAAAAAAGAACACCGAAAGCAGTGGCAGCGAAGAATCGCCTGAATGCGCTAAATTCGGATGTAATCGTAAAATCACATGTGGCGGATGTTTCGGTTGATGAATTGGCGATACTTATTGAAGGCGTGGATTTGATATTGGATGCCACTGATAATTTCGATACAAGGATGCTAATTAACGATACTGCACAAAAATATAAAATCCCCTGGATTTACGGTGCCTGTGTAGGGAGTTATGGGATAAGTTACACGGTGATCCCAGAGACGACCCCGTGTTTGAATTGTTTGCTGGAAACGGTTCCGATTGGAGGACTGACTTGTGATACGGCGGGAATCATCAGCCCTGCCGTTCAAACGGTCGTTGCCCATCAAATGGCGGAAGCTTTAAAAATCCTTGTCGAAGATCACGAATCGCTGAGAAACAAAATCGTTTCATTTGATCTATGGAAAAATGAACATTCATCCATAAATGTAGCGAAATTAAAAAAAGATACTTGTTTGTCATGTGGGTCAAATCGAACGTATCCCCACCTCTCTTATTCAAATCGAACAAAGACCGCCGTTTTATGTGGAAGGGATTCTGTCCAAATTCGGCCGGCAATGAAGGTTGAAAGAGACTTAGCGGAACTCGAAAATAATCTTATCGCACAAGGTGGTAAGATCGACAGGAATCCTTATTTACTTTCATTTACCATTGGAACCCATCGTTTGGTCGTTTTTAAAGACGGGCGGGCGTTGATTCATGGAACAAAAGATATTGCAGAAGCAAAAACGTTATATCATCGTTATTTGGGCTGAAATGGAATGGCATCGACTTGCAATTCACGTTTATACCCGTGAAATAGTGCCAAAAAAAGATGCCCTTATAATAGGAAGGTATCGAACATTTCCCAATGTATTTATTAGCTTCATAAATATAAAACGAAAGCGGTGTCTGCCTTTTTGGGGCGGCACCGCTTTGTTATGGAACGATTATATAAGCAACTTACATATCATGACTGCTATTATGCTTCTGACGGGAGTGCTGCCTGTTTTTCACCTTATGAGAACCGCTTAACGGTGCTGGTTGACCTGGGTTATTTCCTTTAGGAGCATTTTTTCGCATGTCTTTACCATCGTTTTTGTTCATGTTCGATCCCTCCTATCTCTTAAGATAATCAGTCCGTGAAATTTTATTCACATACATATATTTGCAAACCTCGTACATGCTATGGATGGACACTATATTTAAGGAGCTGAATCCAAATGCAGGATAAACAAGATAAGCGAAGGACTTTTCAGGAAGCCCAGCAAAGTTATCAACAAGTATTTGATGTATACTCATCCATTGAGAAAAACGCACCGAATTACGGAACGGAATTGAAACATGTGAAGCAGGAAGTGAACGAGGCCTATCAACAAATACAATCTGCTTTAGTCACCGCTTCAGAACATCCAAAAGAACAATTGAAAAAATTCGAACAGGATATCCAGGCAATCGTCAATGAGGTCAATTCTGAGGACTATTGAGTGACAGGTATCGTCATGAGTCCATGCGCTTTACTAGTGAGTTTTGCGCGTTTTACTTGTGCGTTTCCTGATTTTAGAATGGAATAGGCTTTTTGAAAAATGCAGGACATCTGCCATTTCAAAAAGCCTATCCTATTTAAAGCCTAGAAATGAGGGGAATCATTGGTTTTTCTTTCTTTTTTTATTGTTTTGTCTTTGCATTTCCGATAATGGCGGTTCATTTCCCAGTTCATCATTGTATCCAGCCCCATTACCTTGCGCTTTTGCTGCATTCATACCTGGTATAACATGATTTGCCTTTTGTTTTGTCATTTCGACACCTCCACCCATAGAATGCGATAATGTCGAATGATTATGTATGAAGTGTCAATATGTTTTGCTGGAATAATTTATCAGGCCGGTATTTTCATGAAAATGCATGCCGTAAGGCTTCTTAAATGCACTTTAATATGTGGGGGATTTTTTTCTATAAGAGAAACTTATCAAAAACAATAACTTTCTTGTTATTTACTTATACTCATTTCTATATTAGTATTAAGTTGAAGGAAGAGTTAGGGTGGGAGAAGAGAGAGAAAATTCGACAAACTAACTTTTTTACTTATATTTATAGTAAACATGGTTGCAGTGAACCAGGTTTTACTTTCATGTGCAGAATACGTTCTGACAGTTTAATAGGGGGTAATATTCATGACGAAAAATGACGTATACCAAGCGCGTAAGTCCTTTGAAATTGATGGGCAACGCTACAACTACTACAGCCTAGACGCTATTGAAAAAGCAGGGGATGGCCAAGTATCACGCCTTCCATATTCCATTAAAGTATTACTTGAAGCGGTACTTCGCCAAGTAGACGGAAGAGTAATCACAAAAGAACACGTTGCGAACCTTGCTAAATGGGGAACAAGCGAGCAACAAGATATAGATGTTCCGTTCAAGCCATCACGTGTAATCCTACAAGATTTCACTGGTGTTCCAGTTGTTGTTGATTTAGCTTCTTTACGTAATGCTTTCGCAGCACTTGGTGGAGATCCTGACAAAATCAACCCGGAAATCCCGGTTGACCTTGTAATTGACCACTCTGTACAAGTTGATAAAGCAGGTACAATGGATTCCCTAGATGCCAATATGGATCTTGAATTCGAACGTAATGCAGAGCGTTACCAGTTCCTAAGCTGGGCTCAAAAATCATTCAACAACTATCGTGCAGTTCCACCGGCAACTGGTATCGTTCACCAAGTTAACCTAGAGTACCTTGCGAACGTGGTTCATGCTGTTGAAACTCCAAACGGAGACTTCGAAGTATTCCCTGATTCTGTTTTCGGTACAGATTCACATACTACAATGATCAACGGTATTGGTGTTCTTGGTTGGGGTGTCGGCGGTATCGAAGCAGAAGCAGGCATGCTTGGGCAGCCATCTTACTTCCCAGTTCCAAAAGTCGTTGGTGTTAAACTGACTGGCCAACTTCCTAAAGGTACAACAGCTACTGACCTTGCATTGAAAGTAACACAAGTTCTTCGTGCACACGGCGTAGTTGGTAAATTTGTTGAGTTCTACGGCCCAGGAGTAGGGTACCTACCACTTGCTGACCGTGCAACAATCGCTAACATGGCTCCTGAATACGGTGCTACAGTTGGTTTCTTCCCTGTTGATGCAGAAGCGATCGATTACATGCGCTTAACAGGCCGTGATGAAAAACAAATTAAAGTGGTTGAATCATACTGCAAAGAAAATGGATTGTTCTACTCTCCTGAAAACGAAGATCCAGCATACAATGATGTTGTGGAAATCGACCTTTCAGCAATTGAACCAAACCTTTCAGGCCCTAAACGCCCGCAAGATTTGATTCCACTTTCTCAAATGAAGAAGTCTTTCCATGACGCTATCAATGCACCTATGGGTAACCAAGGTTTTGGCATGGACAATTCCGAATTGGATAAAGAAGTAACTGTTAAATTTGCCGATGGTAAAGAAACGGTAATGAAAACAGGTGCGATTGCAATTGCTGCAATCACGAGCTGTACAAACACTTCTAACCCATATGTAATGCTTGGAGCGGGTCTTATTGCTAAAAAAGCAGTTGAAAAAGGCTTGACTGTTCCAGATTATGTGAAAACATCATTGGCACCAGGTTCAAAAGTTGTTACTGGTTACCTTCGTGATGCAGGTCTTCAACCATACCTTGACCAATTGGGATTCAACGTAGTTGGATACGGCTGTACTACATGTATCGGTAACTCAGGTCCATTGGCTGACGAAATCGAAGCAGCTGTTTCTGAAGCAGATCTTCTGGTAACATCAGTACTTTCAGGTAACCGTAACTTTGAAGGACGTATTCACCCACTTGTGAAAGCAAACTATCTTGCTTCACCTACTTTGGTTGTTGCTTATGCTCTTGCTGGAACTGTGGACTTTGATCTTAACAATGATTCTCTTGGTAAAGACAAAGATGGTAACGATGTATATCTTGCTGATATCTGGCCATCACAAGAAGAAGTTAACGCTGCTGTTAAAGCAACAGTCACACCTGAGTTATTCCGTAAAGAATACGAAACAGTATTCAACGATAACAAACGTTGGAACGAAATCCAAACTAGCAACGAAGCGATTTATGCTTTCGATTCTAAATCAACTTACATTCAAAATCCTCCATTCTTTGAAGGATTATCACCAGAACCGGGTTCAGTTAACCCACTTTCCGGCTTGCGTGTAGTTGGTAAATTCGGTGACTCAGTAACAACTGACCACATTTCTCCTGCAGGTGCAATCGGTAAAGATACACCAGCTGGTATCTATCTTCGTGAAAACGGTGTGAAACCGCGTGACTTTAACTCTTACGGTTCTCGCCGTGGTAACCATGAAGCGATGATGCGCGGAACATTCGCAAACATCCGTATCCGTAACCAAGTTGCTCCAGGTACAGAAGGTGGTTACACTACTTACTGGCCAACAGGCGATGTAATGGCTATCTATGATGCTTGTATGAAATACAAAGCTGATGGAACAGGTCTTGCAGTTATCGCTGGTAAAGACTATGGTATGGGAAGCTCTCGTGACTGGGCTGCGAAAGGTACTAACCTTCTTGGCATCAAAACAGTCATCGCTGAAAGCTTTGAACGTATTCACCGTTCTAACCTTGCATTAATGGGTGTTCTTCCACTTCAATTCAAAGAAGGCGAAAACGCTGAAACGCTTGGATTGACTGGTAAAGAAGCTATCGCGGTTAAAATCGACGAAACTGTTAAACCTCGTGATATCGTAAAAGTTACAGCTACTGATGAAGCTGGAAACGTAAAAGAATTTGATGTACTTGTTCGTTTCGATTCCGAAATCGAAATCGACTACTACCGTCACGGTGGTATCCTTCAAATGGTATTACGTAATAAATTAAAAGGCTAATTTCAGCTTTTAGGAAGCGGTAAACCTATTATAGGTTTACCGCTTTTTTTGTGTCAGGTTTATGAAACAATGAGATATCATGATAAGATTTATAGGAATTGCACTTTTCCGCATACCCTTTTATTGTTAAGATGGAATAGGGAAGTTGTTCTAATTCTGGAAATGGACTAATATTTTTATTGTAATGGGACTAGGAGGACGAGTATGCTTAAAAAAATTATTGCTTCGGTGGCCTTACTATCACTTATTACTGTAGCGATCGTGCAGGCGATGGATAATGAATCGAAGGGAAATGACGAAAAAGATGCTTTGGGCGGATTGAAAATTGGAGCCAAAGCACCGGATTTCTCCCTGAAAACTTTGGATGGGAAACAAGTTGAATTATCGGATTATGAGGGCAAAAAGGTAATGCTGAATTTTTGGGCAACGTGGTGCCCGCCTTGCAAGAAGGAAATGCCGGATATGGAGAAATACACACAACAAGCGGGTGATGATGTCGTCGTACTTGCAGTCAATATTGACCCTGAAAATGATGTACAAGCATTTGTGGAGGATAATGGAATTACTTTTACCATACCGCTGGACAGTCAAAGCGCTAAAAATCCAGTGAATGAGCGCTACAAAATTCTTAGCATACCGACAACTTACTTCATCGACAAAAAAGGCATTATCAGGAATAAGGTAATTTCAGCCATGACATTAAAAGATATGGAAAGAAATATAAATAGTATGCAGTAGGGCAATCCAGTTTGAAGTGATTTGCGACATACTCCTGCCGAAAACCCGGAATAGATGCTAGGAGACAGCCGATTTCTGAAAACAAGGAACGTTTCTGATTACAAGACGGAACCTTATGAGGTTCCGTTTTTTATTGTATGTTAACAAAGTTGTCAAAGTTTTATGTAAAAATCAAAAAATTCGAAAAAATATGGTTAAAATTTATGAAAAAAGGGTTAAAGTATAGAGAGCGGAGATATGGAATTTTTATTAGGTTAAAAATCTGATAATTATGACAATTCAAGGGGTGGAAACCATATAGTCATAATTTTACGTAAATTTGGCAATGCTGAATTGTATATTAAAAATAAGTAGGTGAAAAGCATGAAAAAAAGAAAAAGGACATTTGAAGAATTAATTAAAGAAAATAAAAGGGAATTATTGATGGACGTTAAACAAATGGAAAGACTTGAAGAACGTCTTGAAAAAAAACATATGCAAAAGGCTGAATAGTCTTTGCTTAAAAAGAGTCAATGCCATGAAGGTTCCTTCAAGGTACTGGCTCTTTTTTCATAACTATTTCAAAAACTGGCATTCATGAATTTCCTCTTTTTTATCCATGATAAGAGAAGGAGGCGATAGAATGGGTAATCCAAAAAAAGATTCTAAACACTTTAGACCGAGCCATCAAGGAACACAGCCAATTGCAGCTGGCGGGAACAACGGTAAGAAAATGCAGGACAAATCCGGCAAACATGCTCAGGTCATTCAAACTAAAGGCGAGTAATCAAGGGACAAGCTAATAAAGTAATCGTAATAATATTATGTAAATAATAAAACATGAGGTGAAAATAATGGGCACAAATAAGCACAATCCGGATAACCGTTTGGATAATGTTGAAAAAATTCAAGATGCAATAGAAAATACGGAAGAGAACATAATCGCTGCAAATGAAACGTTATCGTTTTCTTCAGGAGAAGAAAAGCAGGCAATTCAGGATAAAAATGAACGAAGAAGAAAGAGCATTGATGGAATGAAGGAAGAAATGCAAGATGAGCAGGAAGCACGGGAAAGCGGTTATAGTAGCGATAATATGTAAACAACTAGGTAAAGGGGAGAAAGAGATGAGAAATCTTTCTCCCCTTTCATTTTAGGTTCAATGAAGAAAGCAGTCTATAAAGGCAGCTTAATGAAATTTGAACAATTGTTATGGTAAAATGTTTATTGCAAGAGAATAGAAAGTGGGGAAACAAAATGTTCATAGCAGAAAACGAAATTGAAGTGCGGTATGCAGAGACAGATCAAATGGGTGTTGTTTACCATGCGAATTATTTAATATGGATGGAACTTGGCAGGACAAAATTGATAAATGATTTAGGGTTTTATTATGCTGATATGGAAGCGGATGGCATCCTCTCACCTGTTATGGATATTCAGGCTTCGTATAAAACCCCTGTTAGATATGGTGATAAGGTAAAAATTAAAACCTGGATTGAAAAATATGACGGTTTACGCGTCGTTTATGGGTATGAGATCGTTAATGGGAAAAATGAAGTGGCGGCTACAGGTCATTCTTCCCACGTTTGCGTTAAAAAAGAGAGCTTCCGCCCGATATCCATTAAACGAATGTATCCTGAATGGCATGAGGCCTATGAGAAAAAGAAAAAGCAGGATGAATTGGATTAATTATAGTTATTGAGGTGATCAAAAATGGCTTTTGGGATTAAACGGGTAGACGTCGTAGCCTGGAAGCAGAAAATCGATCAAGGCCAAATAGCTTTTCTAACTCATTATTGGCTGGATGACCGATTTCCCGGTTGTAAGACGGTTACAAAAGTCGGATGCAAGGATTTACGGCGTTTAGCGGAGTGGGGGAAGCAATACGGGCTAAAAAAAGAGTGGATTCATCACAGGAAGGATGGCTATTCTCATTTTGATCTTTTAGGGGATAAACAAGCGGAAATTCTTAGGGCGGAAGATATTGAAGAGCGCCTCCTCGATTGAACAAGAAAAAACAGCAGTTTACACCGCTGCTTTATTGTCAAGCACTCTTTTCATATTGAAATTCTGGTTCAGTCAGTTTTTCATTAAAAGTAATAAGTAAATCGTGGCCATCAAAGTACCATAAATCTTTTTCTTCTACATAAAAATTAATCTCGTTCATAATCGTTGCGGCCGCTGCATTTTCCGGTTCTTCTTGCATGATACCTAATGAAAAGCCGCTTTGGACGGTACTATGCCCGCCATATCTTACATAAAAGCGCAAATGAGAGCCTTCTTGAAGCCCCAGTTCATCAATATACCACTTAGCTGCTTGATCGGAAATGGTCAGTTTCATACTCATTCTCCTTCCTAGAGGTTCGTTTTTTAAGTATAAAGTAATTATGCGGTAGATGCGAATAATGTGCGTTTAAGAAAGGAAATGACCATGGATATTATATATAATATTTGTTTCATAACTCGAAAAAGATCCAACGAAGTCGAAGTGTTGATGCTATTTCGCCAAAAAGATCCCAATCGGCATAAATGGAATGGCATAGGCGGGAAAATAGAAAAAGGTGAAACCATCGATGAATCGATGGAACGCGAAATTCTTGAAGAAACTGGATTGAAAGTAAGGGGGATGAGCTTTCGAGGGATCGTGACATGGAATGAAACAGGTGGAATGTATGTTTACAGAGCTGAAGATGCAGGGGAAGGGCTGTCTGACTGTGATGAAGGGGAACTTGCCTGGAAGCCATTTCAATGGGTTATGGAGGCAAGTGATGTTGTGCCCAACATAAAGTATTACCTGCAAGATATATTACAGGATGAACCACCACAAGAATTTGCATGTACCTATGAAAATGAACAATTAATATCAGTCAAAAAGAAGCCTTTGCCTGATATGGCAAATGAATTGACTTACAATTGAAAACAGCCCCTGTGCGGTTTTTTTGCCTTTTTGATTCCTGAGCCATTTAGGCAAGACTCTGAAATTATATATTATGAGGATAAAACGAAATGCCATCTAATTAATTTCCTTATAAGACGAGGCTGGTAAAAGGGAACCCGGAAATGGTATTGCCCGTAGCGTTTCATACACATTTGAGCACACACAAAAATAGCTGCAGATTCCTGCAGCTATTTTGTATTGCCTTTTTCTTTTGCTTCAGCCTCGGCAAGCTTTCTCAGCAAGACCGGTGTAGGCATATGCATGATTTGCTCTAAAGGCAAGTTTAGTGACTTGGATAACTTTAATGCGGTTTCCGGTGATATTTGCAATGGCTTCATGGCATTTTCTCCTATCGATATGTAATAACTAGTTCCAGTGTAGCCTGTGTTCAACAATTATTCAATCCTTACTTGACTCTTTCTCCATAAAACGAATTCCAAACGATTCTTTCGATTTGAAGTTACTGTAGAAATGTTTTAAATCCTTTTACCTTGACAAAAGAATGGTGAAGAGTCCAGGATGAATTATAAATAGTGTGAATGAATCGTTTTTTGAGATCTGATTACCTTTAAATTAAATGGAATAAAGAACCAAGTTTTGTTGTTGGGATTTAATGGAGTAGCTATGCCATCATTTAAAAAATCAGGGGCAGTGGGATATGGGGAATTTCATAAAAAGTGAAGCAAATAGAAGCAAACTGGTTTAAAAAAGCAAATGAAACAGATGGCATATTGAATGTAAGCAGTGAACAGGTGAAACTTCAGGTTAATATCATCGATTTAACGGCATTCGTTAGTTAGTGAAGAAGTCTTGTATTTAAGTGAAGAAACGGATGCTTTTGTTAAGCAATTGATAGAAAACGGGCAATTTGTCAAAAGGCAGATCAAAACGCGCGCTGAACAATCACTTTGTTCAAAAACAATGGCTTAAGAGGGGCAAAGCGTAGGCAGATCTTAACGGAAAAGATACAAAACCTTGTTAATTTTATGAAAAATGTTGATGAAAAAGATCGGTTTATTAAACCAATCTTTCTTAAGATCACTGAGTTTGTTAAGCATGAACAGGGAATGGCCGACCAGACAAATTTACTTTCATTGAATTCAGCCATCGAAGCGGGCAGCTGAACATGGTAATGGATTTGCGGTAGTTTTGAATGAGGTCAGGAAACTTGCTGGACAGACTAAAAAGTCGATAGCTGAAATAGATACAATCGTGCAATCATCAAATGAATACATGAAAGATGTTGTTGATTCTGCCCTAAGTGTCAAAGAAGCGGTTCAAGCAGGTGACAAGGAATCTGGATTAACGGAAAATACCTTCAATGAAATAATCGGAATCATCAAAGGGAATATAACGGATTCTGCAGAATTGGAAATGACAATTAAGGGATTAGTGTCATTCATCCAGGAAATTAGAAATGCTTCAAGATTTCGAGGCATGCCTTACAAATGAATTGTAGAATGGAAAATAGGCCCTTGCATACGGGCCTATCTTTACATGGTAATGCACATGTTCTTATAACCATTTTACTTTAGGTTCAGTTTTATCGATAATCCGCTTGATGTTTGCGCGATGCCGGTAAAAAATGAAGATCGTTATTAAACTGATTACAATAATGAGCGGCAAATCTTTAATATGAAAAACTAAACTGTAGATGAGAGCAAGTAGACAAGCAATCATGGATGAAAGCGAGACATATTTGGATATGTATAAGGATATAAAGAAAATGATGACGGCAAAGACAAAAAACCATGGTTCATAAGCAAGAATGACACCAGCAGAAGTTGCCACGGCTTTTCCGCCCCGAAAGTTTGCAAAAATGGGAAACATATGACCGACTACCGCAATAACTCCGGCTAGCAATAAATGCATTTCCACGCCTAGCATATACGGCAGATAAGTTGCTAGGGTACCCTTAAGTATATCCATGATAGTAACGGTTAGTCCTGCCTTGACACCAAGTGTCCTGAAGGTATTTGTCCCGCCTAGATTTTTACTGCCATGCTCCCGGATGTCGATTTTGTAAAATGTTTTACCGATTATTAAACCGGACGGAATCGAACCGATCAGGTAGGCAGCCAGTATAGTGATAAATGTAAGCATTCTATTACCCTTTCTTTAAGAAAAATCTTCTTTTTTTATCACGTTTAAGGAAGATTGTTCCCTTTTTCAAAAATAAACGTGTAGAAATAGCTAAAAACAGCCCTGAAATACCTGTTAAGCTTCTCTTATTGTAACATTTTCGTGACAAAATGGTACGGCTGTCCAAAAAAAATCCACTAAAAAAATGAATTTTCCTTGATGGACCTCCATCTTTTGATATACGTTAAGTTCATGAATGGTAAAAGGTTTAGACTTCCTTATTTTCGTAAATATATAATGAACGATGCCTCCTTGTATAAATTGTTACAATACGTGGTAGTCTGTATGAACATAAGAAAGTTAAGTGAGTCATGCCTTTTCTAAACTTATTCTTTCTTGTATAATGATTTTTCTTAATAATGGAATAAACCTTTGTTAAGAATACTCTTTAATCAAATATTACATTTTATTATAAAGGGGATTGAAAAGAATGATAGAAAATCCAAGCAGAGAAGAAATGGGAAAGATGTTGAAAGAATCGAAGCGCATCGCTGTCGTTGGTTTATCCGATAACCCTGAGCGCACTTCTTATATGGTATCGAAGGCCATGCAGGATAGCGGATATGAAATCATCCCGGTAAACCCTGCTGTATCTGAAGTCCTGGGTGTAAAGGCAGTTAAAGCTCTAAAAGATATTGAAGGGCACGTCGATATCGTCAATGTTTTCCGCCGTTCAGAGTTCCTTCCGGAGATAGCCAAGGAATTTGCAGAAATCGATGCAGATATCTTTTGGGCGCAGCTAGGGGTGGAAAATGAAGAAGCCTATAATTTTTTGAAAGAAAAAGGACATACTGTCATCATGAATCGATGTATAAAAGTCGAACACGCCCTTACAAAGTAAAATGAAGAGCGGAACTTCCGCTCTTTTTTTAAGGTATCGCTTTATTTCTGGAGAAAAACTGAAAGGCAGCCATAGCGGGCATTGAGCGGTCGGGCAAATTAAGCCATTTAAGCTTTATTTGATTAAAATAATAAAAGTATATTTGCCAAATGAAAATTTACCGCTACAATTAGAATGGTAGCTATGATACGTTTTGTTCCACACAAATGTGCTAACGCTAATAAAAAGGACAAAAAAATAGAACACTTGTTCTTTGTTCGTGAAAGTATTATACTTGTTATAATGATAATAACGTATTAATGGATTTGTTAAGCTAGTGAGTCATTTCATTGCAGTATGATTTGGCCCGGAAATTGTGTTTAGTAAGGAAAGGGGAATTTCTGTGGCAAAGAAAGTAAAAACAATCGAGTACAATGATGATGCAATTCAGGTACTGGAAGGACTCGAAGCGGTCAGAAAACGTCCCGGTATGTATATCGGCAGTACTGATGCACGCGGACTTCATCATTTAGTGTACGAGATTGTAGATAACTCCGTAGATGAGGCTTTAGCTGGATATGGAGACCAAATTAGTGTGAAAATACATAAAGATAACAGTGTAAGTGTGTCCGATAAAGGGCGTGGAATGCCTATTGGCATGCATAAATTAGGTAAACCGACGCCTGAGGTCATTTTAACGATTCTTCATGCTGGAGGTAAATTTGGACAAGGCGGATATAAAACGAGTGGAGGCCTTCATGGAGTCGGTGCTTCGGTCGTTAACGCGTTGTCTGAATGGCTTGTCGTGACAATCAAGAGGGACGGGTTCATTTACGAACAACGTTTTTTCAATGGCGGAAAGCCGGAAACCACACTGGAGAAAATCGGCAAAACAAACCAGGCTGGGACCAAAATCCACTTCAAGCCCGATCCTAAAATATTTTCGGTGACGACTTTTAATTATGAGATCCTGTGTGAGCGCCTTCGTGAATCAGCTTTTCTTTTAAAAGGCATGAAGATAGAATTGACGGATGAGCGTAACGACCGTAATGAAGTTTTTCACTATGAAAATGGCATTGAAGCGTTTGTCGATTATTTAAATGAAGAGAAAGAGACACTCCATAGTGTAGTCAGCTTAGAAGGGGAACAAAATGGGATTGAAGTCGAACTTGCCTTTCAATTCAACGATGGTTATTCAGAAAATATTCTAAGCTTCGTGAATAACGTTCGTACAAAAGACGGAGGCACCCATGAGATTGGTGCAAAAACGGCCATGACACGGGCATTTAATGATTATGCCAGAAAAATGGGGCTATTAAAGGAAAAAGATAAAAACCTCGAAGGTACCGATATACGTGAAGGCTTGTCTTCAATCATTTCAGTGCGCATCCCTGAAGAACTTCTTCAATTCGAAGGACAAACCAAAAGCAAACTTGGAACCAGCGAAGCCCGTTCTGCAGTCGATTCCATCGTATCAGAGCACCTAGCCTACTTTTTTGAAGAAGATCCGACCACGAGTACCCTATTGGTTAAAAAAGCGATTAAAGCGTTCCAGGCAAGGGAAGCGGCACGCAAAGCCCGTGAAGACGCAAGAAGCGGGAAGAAACGGAAAAAATCCGATGCCATCCTCTCCGGGAAATTAACACCAGCCCAATCCAAAAATCCAGAACGAAATGAATTGTATCTTGTTGAAGGTGACTCTGCTGGGGGATCCGCTAAACAAGGGCGGGATCGCCGTTTCCAAGCAGTTCTTCCTTTGCGGGGGAAAGTTATCAATACGGAAAAGGCAAAACTGGCGGATATTTTTAAAAACGAGGAAATAAATACGATCATCCATGCCATCGGCGGAGGTGTCGGGGCGGAGTTCAATACGCCGGACACTAACTATGATAAAGTGATCATCATGACTGATGCCGATACGGATGGGGCCCATATCCAAGTGCTGCTGCTGACTTTCTTTTACCGGTATATGAAGCCGTTAATAGAGTCAGGGAAGGTGTACATTGCCTTGCCCCCTTTATATAAAGTGAGCAAAGGGACAGGGAAGAAAGAAGTCATTGAATATGCTTGGAGCGATGAGGAGCTCCAGGGAGCGATAGACAAGGTGGGGAAAGGCTATATGATTCAGCGCTATAAAGGGCTGGGAGAGATGAATGCCGATCAATTATGGGATACCACCATGAACCCGGAAACAAGGACATTGATACGTGTGAAGATCGATGATGGAGCACGTGCAGAAAGACGTGTGACAACTTTGATGGGAGATAAGGTTGAACCGCGTCGTAAGTGGATTGAAGCCAATGTCGCTTTTGGTCTCGAAGAGGAATCGAATATTTTAGATAATGAAAATATGTCGATTGAAGAGGAGGTCATTAACGATGGTATTTGAAGAAACGTTTCGGGATTTGCCGCTTGAAGAGGTAATTGGTGACCGCTTCGGCCGTTATAGTAAATATATTATCCAAGATCGGGCACTTCCTGATGCAAGGGACGGCTTAAAACCGGTGCAGCGCAGGATATTGTATGCAATGCATGTCGAAGGAAATACTCAGGAAAAAGGATTCAGGAAATCCGCAAAAACGGTCGGTAATGTAATCGGTAACTATCACCCTCACGGAGATTCATCCGTTTATGAGGCAATGGTTCGGATGAGCCAAGACTGGAAGCTGCGGAAGGTCATGGTCCAAATGCACGGAAACAATGGTAGCATTGATGGTGATCCGCCTGCTGCGATGCGGTATACGGAAGCGAGGCTTTCATCGATTGCCTCCGAGATGCTGCGGGATATTGAAAAAAGGACGGTCGATTTTGTACCGAACTTTGATGATACTTCAGAAGAGCCCATTGTATTGCCTGCAATGTTCCCTAACCTGCTTGTAAACGGCTCTACAGGAATTTCAGCCGGCTATGCCACTGAAATCCCGCCACATCAACTAGGTGAAGTCATTGATGCTGCCATTATGCGAATCGATAAGCCGGAAGCGACAGTCGCTGATTTAATGACTGTCATTAAAGGGCCGGATTTTCCTACTGGCGGTATCATTCAAGGAATTGAGGGCATTCGTAAGGCCTATGAAACAGGTAAAGGGAAAATAATCATTCGCGGGTTGGCGGAAGTGGAAACGATTCGGGGCGGCAAACAGCAAATCGTCATCACTGAAATCCCATATGAAGTCAATAAAGCAAACCTTGTTAAGAAAATGGATGAATTCCGTCTAGACCGGAAAGTGGAAGGAATCGCCGAAGTAAGGGATGAGACCGACCGTACAGGACTGCGCATTGTCATCGAACTGAAAAAAGAAGCAGATGCAAATGGAGTCCTGCATTATTTATACAAAAATTCCGATCTTCAAATTGCATACAATTTCAATATGGTTGCAATTTATAAAAAGCGGCCAACATTGATGAGCCTGCCTAAAATGCTCGATGCTTATATCGAACACCGTAAAGAGGTAATCGTGAACCGTTCACGTTATGAGCTGCAAAAGGCACATGACAGGGCACATATCGTCGATGGATTAGTGAAAGCTTTATCCATATTAGATGAAGTCATCGCTGTCATCCGGGCATCTAAAGACAAACGGAACGCTAAAGATAACCTCATGGCTAAATTTGCTTTTACAGAAGCGCAAGCTGAAGCCATTGTCTCCTTGCAGTTATATAGGCTGACAAATACGGATATTACAGCACTTGAAGCAGAGGCAGCGGAATTGAAGGACAAAATTGAGGAATTGACAAAGATTCTTGGCAGTGAAAAAGTTCTTCTTCAAGTAATTAAAAAAGAACTTCGATTCATTAAAAAGGGCTTTGATGACGGACGGCGTTCCAAAATCGAAAAAGAAATTGAAGAAATCAAAATAAATCTGGAAGTCTTGATTGCGAGTGAAGACGTGATGGTTACCGTGACGAAAGAAGGCTATGTCAAACGGACATCGTTACGATCTTATGCAGCGTCAGGAGGTCTTGATTTTGGCATGAAGGATTCCGATCGCCTGCTCCAGAGGCTGGAGATGAATACAACAGATGTCCTGTTGCTGTTCACGTCCAAAGGGAACTACCTCTATTGTCCAGTTCATCAGCTTCCTGATATTCGCTGGAAGGAAACCGGTCAGCATATCGCGAACATCATTCCAATCGACAGGGAAGAACAAATCATAAAAGCGATTCCAATCAAAGATTTTACCATGCCGGAATTCTTGGTGTTCATCACGAAAAATGGTATGGTGAAAAAGACAGAATTAGCTTCCTATAAAGCCCAGCGTCATTCAAAACCACTGGTTGGTGTCAATTTAAAAGGTGACGATGAACTGGTCGATGTCCATCATACGAATGGACAGGCTGACCTTTTCCTAGTCACTCATAATGGCTATGGTTTATGGTTTGATGAAGAAGAAGTAAGTGTTGTCGGTGTCCGGGCAGCAGGGGTCAAAGGGATTAACTTGAAAGAAAATGACTATGTCATTGGCGGAAAGGTTTTGGCCAAGGATAGTAAAGAATCGATCTTTATCGTTACACAGCGCGGGGCCATAAAGAAAATGAAATTAACCGAGTTTGAAAAAACGAGCCGGGCAAAACGCGGTGTCGTGGTCTTGAGGGAATTGAAATCGAATCCTCATAGGATCGTTGGTTTCGATATCATTAACAAAACCGACAGTCTTTTCATTCTTTCCGAAAAGGGAACCATTGAAACGATTCATGCCGCTTCATTAAAAAATCATGATCGATATACGAATGGATCATTTGTTTTTGATGAAACGGTTAGTGGAAAAGCGAAAGAATTATGGAAAATATCATTGGAAGATGACACCGCCATAGAGCAGTGAATCATTTTTTTGAACGGGATGCTGACCTTGATCAGCATCCCGTTTTAATTTCCTGAAGATGATCAGTATGTCCACAGGCCAGCATTACAGTTGGGTCTTTATACGAAAGCAATGTCTTAATTCAAAAATGAGTTATTGAGTCAAATTTAAATCCTAGTATTATGAACCTAAAATTATTAAGAACGCAGCAAATAATTCATTTTTGAATTTTAGCATGAATTGAATCAACGTATCAAAACGATTTATTTTTGGCACACTCCTTGCATATTGTTAGTATGACTTCTTTATTTTTGAATGAAGAAAGGGGAGGACCAATGGATAGACCTTGGATAAAGCATATCCCGTCCGGAAATCCAATAGAGATTGATATTCCTGAAATTTCATTGACAGAACTATTTTTTCAATCAGTCGAACAGTATTCGGATAATACAGCGGTAACGTTCATGGAGGAAAGGTATACATATTCAGAGTTGGGGAAGTTAGTAAAAAAATGTGCCCGCTTGCTTGCTGATGAAGGCATTGGAAAGGGAGATCGTGTAGCTATCATGCTTCCTAATTGTCCCCAATATCCAATTGGTTTTTTTGGAACTCTTTTGAATGGAGCCATTGTTGTCCAAATCAATCCAATGTATAAGGCGAACGAATTAATGCATGTCCTGAAAGATTCAGGTGCAAGGCATATCATTGTACTCGACGATTTATTGCCCATAGTTGAAGCCGTCATAGCTGAAACCGATGTTGAAAAGGTGTTGAGCGTGTCTCTGGAAAAGGGCAAATGTGAAATGACAAAAAAACTGCTATCTGTAACAGAGGTGGATTTCACTGTTGAGATTGAACCTGCTAGAGATGTCGCCGTCCTCCAATATACTGGAGGAACGACAGGGCGTTCTAAAGGCGCGATGCTAACCCATCGTAATATCGTAGCCAATACGCTGCAAAGTGCAGCCACTTCAAGAATCAATACTCAAAAGGGGAAGGAAAGGGTACTGGGCGTTTCCCCATTATTTCATGTTTACGGCATGACTTCAGGGATGAACCTGACGTTTTATAATGGCGGGGAATTAATTCTTGTATCCCGATTTCAGGTAACGGAGATCGTCGATATTATCACTAATCTTAAACCGACTATTTTTCCAGGGGTACCGACGATGTATATTGCTTTATTACAATATTACCAGTCCCATCCATTTGATTTGCATACTTTGAAATCTTGCGTTTCAGGTTCGGCACCATTGCCATTGCATGTATTGTCAAGGTTCAGCGAACTTAGTGGAACAAAGATTGCTGAGGGCTATGGACTGTCCGAGGCGTCACCAGTCACGCACCGGAATCCAGTCAGCGGCCTGCAAAAACCAGGAAGTATCGGGATTCCGATACAAAATACGTACGCCGCCATAATTGACAGCATTACAGGAGAGCCAGCCCTCTTGGTTGATACACCAGGTGAATTGGTCATAAAGGGTCCACAGGTAATGAAAGGTTATTGGGACATGCCTGAAGAGACGAAGAAGACGATTCAAAACGGATGGCTGCATACCGGTGATATGGCCAAGATGGATGAAGATGGCTTCTTTTACATTGTGGGACGGAAGAAAGAGATGATCATCGCAGGCGGATTCAATATTTATCCAATTGAAATTGAAGATATACTATACAGCCACCCTAAGGTTCTGGAAGCAGCCGTCTTTGGCGTTCCCGATCAATATCGCGGTGAAACGGTACATGCAGCGGTAGTTCTAAAACCAAGTGAAAGAATAACTGAAAACGAATTGAAGGATTATTGCCGAAAGCAGCTCGCTGCCTTCAAGGTCCCAAAAGAAATCACATTTGAAAGTGAACTTCCGAAGACGGCGGTCGGTAAAATTTTAAAACGCAAGCTTCAAGAAAAACATATCGCTCATTCTAACTAGATATGAAAGCGCTAACAACCAATTCGCAAATAAAGGGGAATGCAAATGGACTTTCGCTTAGATGAAGACATCCTGCTACTTAAAGAAAATATACGCCAGTTTATCGAAGAACAAATCGATCCATTTTCCATGCAGATAGAGGATGAAGATCATATCCCGGAATCCATCATAAATTTATCGAAGGAAATCGGGCTATTCGGACTTAGTATCCCGGAAAGGTATGGCGGACTCGGAATCGGGATGGTGGGAAAATGTGCCTTATATGAGGAAATCGGCAAAACACATAATGGATATACCACTCTGATTGGGGCCCACACCGGTATAGGGACGGTAGGGATAGTCGAAATGGGCAATGAAATGCAAAAGGAAAAGTATCTACCAGATATGGCAAGCGGTAATAGAATTGGCGCTTTTGCTTTAACTGAGCCTGCAGCGGGGTCCCATGCTACGAATCTCAAAATGACGGCGGTCAAAAATGGCGATAAATATATTTTAAATGGTACCAAGCATTATATAACGAATGCAGATGTAGCAGATATTTTTACAGTTATGGCCGTTACTGACAAAGATAAAGGGGCGAAAGGGATCACCTCATTCATAGTAGAAAAGGATTTTCCGGGTTTTAGAGTTGGTAGCCTGGAAAGGAAGATGGGTCTTCGAGGCTCACATTCGGCCGAATTGTTTTTTGAAGATTGCGAGGTTCCTGCTGAAAATGTATTGGGGGACGTCGGCCAAGGGTATGTAAATGCCTTGAAAATCCTTGCAAATGGCCGGGCAGGCCTTGCTGCCCGTAATTTAGGGTCCTGTCAATACCTGCTCGATCTTTCTACCAAATATGCGACAGAACGTGAACAATTCAATGTCCCGATCATTGATCATCAAGCCGTATCCCATATGATTGCCGAGATGGCAATGGAAATAGAAGCACTTCGCTCATTCACATACAGGGTCGCATGGATGGTCGATCAGAAAGAAAAAGTCATTAAAGAAGCGGCCATGCTTAAGTTGTATGGTTCGGAAGTATATAATCGTATCGCTGATAAGGCCGTTCAGATTCATGGCGGGATGGGATATATGAAGGATTATCCAGTTGAACGTTTCTATCGGGATGCCCGAATCACCAGAATATATGAAGGTACGTCCGAAATCCAAAAGAATATCATTACCGGGCAATTAAAGAGAAAATATCAAAACTAGTCTAATTGGAAAGCGGAGGGGTTAAAATGGATTTACGACTATCAGATGAACAAAAAATGGTGCAAAAAACAATACGCAAGTTCGTGGAAAATGAATTGATTCCATTAGAAAATGAAGTACTTCGCAATGAAATGGCAGGAAAACCTAGTTTACCAGAGGGGACATTGAAAGATTTACAGGAAAAAGCAAAAAAAGCCGGGTTTTGGGGCATCAATACCCCGGAGGAATTTGGCGGCGCAGACCTAGGCCAGCTCATGATGGCAATTGTCTTGATGGAAGTATCAAAAACGTTTGTCCCATTCAGCTTTGGAGGTTCGGCTGATAACATCCTTTATTATGCAAATGAAGAACAGAAACAGAAATATCTGATCCCTACTATTAATGGTGAGAAAAAGTCCTGTTTTGCCATGACGGAGCCGGGGGCTGGGTCCGATACGCGAAATATTAAAATGACGGCAGTAAAAGAAGGGAATGAATGGGTGCTTAACGGAGAAAAAACATTCATCACTGGAGGAAATGATGCCGATTTCGTCATGGTCATTGCCGTAACTGACAAAGAACGTCATCAAGCAACCGGGACGGAAGGGGTAACCTGTTTCATTGTAGACCGTGATATGGGCTGGAGATCAGAATATATCAATACGATGGGAGAATGGGGACCGGCCGGTTTAGTTTTTGATAATGTAAGGGTACCCGAAGAAAACATCTTAGGGGAAGTGCATGGCGGTTATAAACTAGGCTTGGAATGGATTGGGTTTGCAAGATGGATCGTGGGCGCACGGGCTGTCGGTTCTGCAGAAAGATTGCTGCAAATGGCTATAGAATACGCTAAAGAACGAGTAACTTTCGGTAAACCGATCGCTGAGCGCCAGGCCATTCAATGGCAGATAGCTGATTCTGCCGTAGAAATTGAAGCGGCTAGATGGCTTGTATTGAATGCGGCTTTTACACTTGATAATGGAGAAGACAACCGCCATTTAGCTTCAATGGCTAAACTCTATGGAGCCAATATGGGGAATCGGGTCGTTGATCGTGTATTGCAGATTCACGGTGGCATGGGCTATACGAAGGAGCTTCCCATCGAACGCTGGTACCGCGAGGCAAGGCTTTGGAGGATTTATGATGGTACGGATGAAATACAGCGTATGATCATTTCCCGAAATTTGATTAAGGGTCATGTTAAAGTAGGACAATTCTTATAATAGATTAGGAGGAAACGATTATGTCAGGGAGATTTTCAGGGAAAACAGCTTTAGTTACAGGAGGAAGCAGGGGGATTGGCCGGGCGATCGTCGAACTGTTTGCCAGTGAAGGCGCAAACGTGGCGATTATCGATATCAACGAAGAGGTTTTGACAGCAACAGGAAATGAATTAAGGGACAAGGGTTATACCATTTTTACCAAAGTGGCCAACGTGGTCAATCCAGAAGAGGTGGAAGGATCGATAAAAGAAATAGCCGACACATTCGGATCCCTTGATATACTCGTGAATAATGCTGGGGTCATCCGGGATAATTTACTTTTTAAAATGACCGATTCAGATTGGCAGACGGTAATGGATGTGCATTTAAAAGGTACTTTCAATGCAGTACGTGCCGCCCAGAAGCATATGGTTGCAAATAAGTACGGAAGAATCATCAATATATCATCCACCTCGGCCCTTGGGAACCGCGGGCAGGCTAATTATTCAGCCGCAAAGGCTGGCCTTCAGGGGTTAACAAAAACACTGGCGATTGAACTTGGCAAATATGGGATAACGGCTAATTCGGTCGCACCAGGCTTTATCGAAACCGAAATGACGAAAGAAACAGCTAGGCGGGTGGGAGTGAGTTTTGAACAATTCATCCAGGATAGGGCAAACAGTATTCCGGTTGCCAGAAGCGGTTTGCCAAGTGATATTGCTCATGCTGTTGCATTCTTTGCCGATGAGGCATCCTCATTCATTAGCGGGCAGGTTTTATATGTTGCGGGTGGTCCAAAAAATTAAGGAAAAAGGCGGGATGTTATGTTCAACGAAAGTATTGGAAAACGATCCAACCCCGTTAAAAATATAGTTGAACGGGGAGCCGTTAAAAAATTCGCATTATCGATTGGTGATCCCCACCCGATTTTCATAGATGAAGAAACAGGCAGGCAATCAAGGTACGGTACGAATATCGCTCCACCAACTTTCCCAAGGGTCTTTGATTTTGGAACGATTGAAAGCTTAAATCTCCCGAATAAAGGCTTGATTCACGGTGAGCAGGTTTATCGCTATAACAGGCCGCTTAAGGTAGGGGAAGAAATCAACTGTTTTACGGAAGTGAAAGACTATTATGAGAAAAAAGGGAAACAAGGGGAAATGGGATTTCTAGCCTTTAAAAATTATGGGACGGATGCAAATGGGGAAATTGTCTTCACTGCTGAACAGCTTGTCATTTTAAATGAAACGATCAGAAGGATGGTGATGAGTAAGTGACGACATTAACCGAACTTCATATTGGTGACACGTTACATTCTATCGAGCTTGCACCTGTAACGCGACTGGACCTCATTAAATATGCCGGCGCATCAGGTGATTTCAATCCCATTCATACCATTGATGAGGAAGCAAAAAATGCTGGTCTTCCAGGTATCATCGCACATGGGATGTGGACGATGGGAAACCTCGCAAAGCTATTCAGTAATCTTTATGAAATTGGATTTATCGAAGAATACAAGATTCGTTTCAAGGGCATGGTTTTCTTGAATGATGTCATAACTCTTCATGCGGATCTAAAAGAAAAAAATGGGAATAGATATTTTTTCAACGTAGCGGCCACTAATCAGTCAGGTAAGGAAGCGATTAGTGGAGAGGTTATTTTTAAGACTTACTGAGGTAAAGTAGTGATGAAAATTATTTCATCACTACTTTTTTTAGGAGCGAAATTCGACAATTTTAAAGGAGTTTCGAAAATTATCCAGAATTGTACTTAAAAAGAATTCTTTTTGCGGCGGTGAATAGTAATGAATCAAGTGAAACAGGATTCTCAGCTTAATTTACTCAAAGAGTGGACCTTTCCTGCACTAGTCGTGGATTCTGCAAATCGGATAAAGGATTGGGGAAACTATTTTAATCAATTGTTAAGCCAGGATGGTAATAATACATTAACCGAACAATTCGATGAGTGGCAATTTCTCGATAATAAAAGGCTTGCAGCTGCAAGGCTGCATGATAAAAGGTATTTATTTTTATTAATGGAACAAATGGATGCTGACAATTTTCTTTATATAGGCAGGGAAACGGAATTTTTGGACGATTTACTGATTGATGCTCATGAAACGGATAAATTGAATCGCGCACTGGATGCAATAATCGAAAATTCCTATGATGGAATATACATCACCGATCAAGATGGAATCACGCTTTATACCAATTCGGCAATTGAACGGATCACAGGCATACCAAAAGAGTATTATATCGGCAAATCTGTGGACCAATTGATTAAACGCGGCATACTGAATACGTCGGTGACTCATAAGGTAGTGAAGCTGAGACGAACGGTATCAGTCGTACAGGATAATTTTGCGGGAAAGGAAACATTGATAACAGGGAGTCCCGTTTTTAATGCAGAAGGGGATATAGAGCAAGTCGTTACGAATATAAGGGATTTATCTGATTTAAATGAACTGATGCATGAGTTGACGAAAGCTAATGAACTGAATAATCAATATAAGCAGGAAATTGAGAAACTGCGGAAGATAACGAGCAAAGATGGAGTCGTATTCGTCAGTGATAAAATGAAAATGATTTATGAGATAGCAGAAAGAATATCGGATATTGATGCGACAGTACTCATACTGGGAGAAACGGGTGTTGGAAAGGATGTCCTTGCCCGCAATATCTATAATCGGAGCATCCGATCAAAAAAAGGAGACTTCATTAAAATAAATTGCGGGGCAATTCCCGCTGATTTATTGGAATCCGAGCTCTTTGGATATGAAGGAGGGGCATTTACCGGAGCCAATCAAAAAGGAAAACCAGGAATGTTTGAGCTGGCAGAGAGTGGTATCCTATTCCTGGATGAAGTCGGTGAGCTTCCCCTGCAACTTCAGGTGAAGCTGCTCCGGGCCCTTCAGGAAAGGGAGATTCAAAGAATCGGAGGAACAAAACCAAAGAAAATCGATGTTCGCATAATAGCAGCAACGAACCGAAATCTTTCGGAAATGGTCAAATCGGGTGATTTTCGTGAAGACCTCTTTTATAGGTTGAATGTCATTCCGATTACGATTCCTCCTCTAAGGGAAAGAAGAGAGGATATCTTGGCATTGACTGACTTGTTTTTAACAAAAGCAAACGAACAATATAAATTCTCAAAAGAAATAGATTCACGGTTGAAGGAATATTTTTATCAACATGATTGGCCAGGAAATGTCCGTGAATTGATTAATATAGTGGAAAGGCTCGTCGTGCTGACGGATAATCGAATATTATCGATTAACGACCTACCGGAAGAATATCAGCCGGAAAATCGGAATCAACCGAACCTCAATGCTACCTTAACTTTAAAAGAAGCGGTGGAAAAAGCCGAAAAGGAAATTTTGACGAAAGCGGCTCAAACTTACCAAACTACATATGAAATAGCAGAAGCCCTGGAATCCAGTCAGGCAACAATCGTGAGGAAACTTAAAAAATATCGATTAAAGGTCAGTGGAAAAGAATAGATGAGTTTGAACTGTACCTCCCATTTTTAGAAAAATGGGAGGTGCAGTTTTTTTGATTGATTATACGATAGGCGAAAATTCAATAAAAAAAATAAAATGAATGTGAACCAAAGACAAAAGAAAAAAAGAATGGGGCAGCGGTGTCCAACCTAGATTCACCAGCTGTAAACATCTTTGGCTAGAGGACGGTCTTACTAAGGAAACCAGTCTGCACGTTCAACATATTTAAAAAGGGAGGAAGAATATGTAAGGTTACAGAATTAATTTATCAACACAAATTTTCGCTCAAACCTTCAGAATGTCAGAGACAAACAGGGGGATTTATCAATAAGATATCTGATTAAATCCTATTCAATATATTGATTTAAACGGGTTTATTGAAGCTTTAAAACTTGGTAAGCCATTGAAAATCATGTATATTGTTTTTATACACATACAAGGGTAGTGGATCATTTTAATTGGAAAATATATACAAAGAACCAGCTACACTAGTTCAGCCTAATTATTTTCAATTAAATCACTAGAAGGGAGATATAGAATTTGGACTCACTCCAGTTAATTGAATATGACATAGCCCTGCTTGTACGTCTAACAACATCCCCCAGTAGACAAATAGGCAACCTAGATCGATCCGAGTTTTTATTGCTAAGTGAATTGGATAAGCATGGGCCACTAGGCATTAATGAATTGTCAGACCAATTGAGACTGAATGTGTCTACTGCAAGTCGCCAGGTTGCCGCTATGGAGTCAAAGGAATTCATTCGCCGTTATCCAGATCCGAAAAACGGACGAATCAGCTTAATTGTCATGACGAAAGAAGGGCAAGAAATATTACATAATGCTCAGAAGTCTCGTCAAGAAAGATTATCCGATATTCTTAAAGACTGGTCAGAGGAAGATTTAAACGTCCTTCAGAGGAATTTAACACGTTTGAATCAGGATATTAAGAACTGGAAACAAAGATAAATCGAATTTTGATAAGCAGAAACAGTATTGTTTATTACATATTTTAATGAACCTTTTCATGAAAAAGCCTAATTCAAATGTTCTTATTTGAATTAGGCTTTTTCATTTTTCCGTGTTATAGGTTTGTTTGGGTAAAATTTTTATTGCTATATTTTATATATATTGTATAATACAAATTGTAAATGGCAAGTTTGGTTATGTTGCATGTTTATCTGCTCAATATGAATGGATGGTGAAGACTTTCTTCTATTAAAAATATTAAGGAATGGAATTTGACATTCAAAATTAGCTTAGAAAGAAAGGGGGAATTATATGAATTCACAAAAAAATGTTTTGAGTGGCGAGATAAAGAAAACTCTGTTGCCGGAATATGTGCTCATATCTATATTAACGTTATTTTCATTTGGGCCTCAATACTTTACAAGTCTTTCCTATATCTTGAATCAAATGGTTATTCAAAATGGACTTAACTTAAGTACACACGTTATGTTACTTCCATCCATTTGCTCAAATTTGGCTTTTTCTCTAGGTCTCCCATTTGGTCGTATCCTTCCCATGAAATATGGAACAAGAAAAATTTATCTTACTTTCATTTTCATATTCCTTGGTGGAACGATCATCAATATCCTATGCTGGGGAATCATTCCGCTCACCATTGGCAGATCACTCCAAGGTTTAGGGGCAGGTGTATTGTTTTTGACAATCCTACCGCATAGTTTAAGGTCTTACCCAAACAAGGTGCGGAATCTGTTTATATTGTTTGCGATAGGTGGTTTATTTGGTTGCAGCGCGGTAGGTGCATTTGTTGGATCCTTATCTTTAAGTATTTCAGAGTGGCGATGGATATTCTTGTTAAATATTCTCTCATCCCTCATTTGCCTTGTAATCGGATTCAGAATCTTACCCAAAACGAAGCCAGAGCTAAACTCAGGAACGACGAAACATAACATGAAAGGAATTTTCTTATTCACTTTATTAATATTGGACTTGATTTTCCCGCTGTATAACTTACAAGAACACGGCTTTACATCAAATCAGGTATGGCCATTTTTTGTGATTGCTCTTCTATTGGCGTTATTGTTCATAGCGGTTGATTTTAATGCTGTGGATCCCTTTATTCCAATCCGATCATTGTGGTCAGCAAAAACAGTTTCAGGAACAATTATGGCTGTAACTGCACATATTGCTCTTATCGTCGCGATTGCAGGAACTAATGGGTTTTTGCGTAACATTCTAGATCCTCCATTCATATACCTTACTTATTTTTATTTTTGGTTTTTTGTTGGATTCTTGGCGTCTGGTATCGTCTGTACTCTGCTATATGACAAATGGGGTGCAGGCAGGCTGGGAATGGTAGGTTCCATCATCATAATAATGATCAGTATTCAATGGAGATCAATGGGAACCGAGGTTTCTTTAACGGCAATAAATGTTCAAATGGCTTGTATTGGCGTAGGCGTAAGCATGGTGCTATTATCAGGGGCATTGGGAACAGCACTGGCAGGTGACATTCACAAGGCAGTACTACGGTCGTCATCCCTGCATTCTATGAGAAATTTATTTGGTTCAATTGCTGGACCAGTAATAGGATGGTTTGCTTTTCGAATGCATGCGATTCACTATGAAGAAGTTCGAGGGGAAATATCACTATTGAACCCCGAAACTAACTCAGAGATGGCCGGGTTGGTCCGCAATTATATCAATAATGGACATACACTGACAGAGGCAAAAAGCATGGCCTATTATTCAATGGTTGTGAATAGTCAAAAAGGTGCGCTTCTAGGGGCTTACCATGATTTATTTACCATTCTCCTGGTATTAGGCATAATCATGTTGTTAGCTTCCATCGGAAAGGCTGTAACGGGTAAAGGAAGGTCGCTAGTGCAGAAAGAGCAGCACATTTTACTTCCAGCACCATTGGAAAAAACGAATAAAAAGGGGAGATACGTATGAGTAAAAGTCGTTTAATAATAGCCAATATATTGGGTGTTCTTGTTGTAATCGCTTTGCTGGCAGGCGGTGCATACTTTTATTATCAAAATGAGAACTTTGTGAAAACTGATGATGCGAAGGTATCTGCAGATATGGTTCAAATTGTAGCACCAGCTTCTGGTATGCTCAAAGATTGGGATATTAAAGAAGGTAAAGCTGTTACAAAAGGAAAGGCAATAGGAATAATTGAAGAAGAAGGTCAAGACGTTTCCATAAAGTCTACCATGGAGGGAACGATTATTAAAAATGGAACCGGAAATGACCAGTTAGTACAAGGTGGCCAAGTGCTAGCCCAAGCAGCAGACCTCAAGCATTTATACATTACAGCTAACATCAAGGAAACAGATTTAAAGGATATTGAAAAAGGCGATTCAGTGGATATAAACGTAGATGGCGATACCGATGTAACTTTCGAAGGAAAAGTTGAAGAAATCGGCTATGCTACTAAATCTGTATTTTCGTCTTTACCAGAGTCGAATACGGGCAATTTCACAAAGGTCACTCAAAAAGTTTCTGTTAAAATCTCAATTATGAATCCATCTGCCAAAGTACTTCCTGGTATGAATGCTAAAGTTAAAATCTCGTTGTAGATGAAAATTCGCATCAATGCATCAAAGAGGAGTGGGGAATTTTATGGAAATCTATGTAGTCTATGATAGTGAAGGTGAACATACAAAGGCACTGGCATATTCAATAGCGGAAGGGGCTCAAGAAGTGTCTGGTGCAGAAGTTAATATAGATCATGTGGATCAGGCAGATGTATATAAGCTATCGAAAATGGATGCGATTGTATGGGGATGTCCTGGACATTTAGGGACGATTAGCTCTGGATTGAAGGCATGGATTGATAAATTAGGGTTCTTATGGGCAGAAGGTAAGCTTATAAACAAAATTGGTGCTGTATTTTGTACGACTGCTACCGTCCATGGAGGATTAGAAGCAACGATGCTTAACCTCATTACTCCAATGCTTCACCAAGGGATGATTATCGTGGGCTTACCTGGTAATGTTCCAGAAAATGCTTTATATGGATCTTATTACGGGGTAGGGGTGTCCTGTCCTGTTGATAGTACAGATTTGCTTCCTAAGCAAGCACAAGAGTTAGGAAGAGCTCTAGGAAAACGTGTAGCGGAAGTCACACAAACTCTAACACATGTACAGTAAGGGGTTGGTCAGATGGTGACCATTATTGCTTGCATAGGATTGGCTATGGCTGTTATTGGGGGATTGTTCAAGATTAATTTCTGGTCAACTTCAAAAGAAGAGATGGCACGTGAAACGGTTATAAACGAAACTGGTAAGGAAGCCATCCATTCACCTGACAAATCAAAATTGGTTCCAGAGGAGACTCTAACTGCTTCCGCTGGGCAGGTTAAGCACATGAACGATCAGGCCTACCGCCAAGCCCTTCAATGTTTCCAGGAAACGACACAGGAAGATTTAAACATCAAGGGATTGGCTATGAAGGATGAAGAATATAGAAAAGCGTTAAAAACCATGGATCGTAAGCGTGAAAATGAAAAAAACAGAGAAGTGTAGAAAAATTCCTAAGGATGAACTAACTCTAAAAGTTAGGTGAAATTAAATCGTGTGTTAAGTACAACTGCAAGGTAACGGTTCTTAGACATTATGAATGCGTGACCCTTTCGATCGGTAAGAGATTAGAGGATTAACAATAATTTAATAGCTGATCTCTGTGTAAAGGCTGATAAGGAAATCTTGACGAAAGCGGCTTAAACCTACCAAATTACCATGAAATTGGAGAAGCGCTTGATTCTCATGCACAATTGTGAGGAAACTTAAATAATATCGAGGCTGTGGAAATAATAGATAAGTATGAACAGCACCTCCGATTTTGGATATTATCCAAAATTGGAGGTGCTGTCTTTTTGACTGAATTCCTAATTATATTACGCGTTTTAGGGGGATGACGGGCTTTATTACCTTAGAAAATTATTGGTTCTTAGGTTGCGTTTTTTTTTACATTATTACCCGACTGCTAATGTGTGAAATGATGGAAGTTATAAACGGGATTTTTTGTTTCCTTTCCATTTTAATTTTTTGATTCAGAAATGATTTTTTCAGTCAATAGTGAATGAAGGACATCCCGTATGGAACCGATACTTTTGAGATTTTACAATTCAATAATGAATTCACAGACTGGTTAATAGCCTAATTGAAGGTGATTTAATGTTTGGCACGGCACTTGCATTATTATCTGGGAATGAATCTGGAAATGAATCTGGAAATGAATATGGAAATAAATCTGGAAATTATTCTGCGGAATGATTCTCCTATTGGAGGTGCGAGGTGAAAGGGGGTGAAAAAACAGACGACCACCATGTATAAACCATCATTAAACTGAAAATGGAATCATTGGCTTTCCCTAAATACAGCTTGTCTGCACGATCGTTACGCATGAAAAAATGAAAGCGCTAACAATGGATACCTAAGCTAATTCTATAGGCGGAGAATAAAGGGAATTAAAGCTTATTGGCCCTACCCGAGATGTTGATGCTATGGGAGATTTAGTGAAAGTGTTTTTAATACAGATGTGTGCTATTAAAATATGGACAAGATTGTAAGACAGGGAATGAACAGAAAAAAGAAATTCATTAATTTTAAAGGAGGAAATAAATGGAGATTTTGATCCAGCAGCTTTTTAATGGTTTGACGATTGGCAGCGTATATAGTCTCGTTGCACTGGGATTGACGTTAGTATATGGAATTTTGCATATTCCGAACTTTGCCCACGGTGCCCTATATATGTTGGGAGGATATATCACGTTATCAATGATGACATTATATGGGGTCAATTACTGGATTGCCATGTTCGTATCCATTATCGTTGTTGGTTTGTTGGGAGTCCTTTTGGAACGTTTCGTGTTCCGCCTTTTAAGGGAGGCACCCCCGTTGCACGATAAGATTGCAGCAATCGGCATTCTCCTTTTTCTTGAAGCTTTTGCCCAATTTGTCTGGGGTGCCGACTTCCATACTATGACTTCTCCATATGGTCAAGTCGTCAATATCGTGGGCCTGACGTTCACACTTCAGCGATTATTGATCATCGTGTCAGCTATCGCAGTGATGGTTTTACTTTACCTTTTTCTAAAGAAAACTTATGCCGGTTCGACCATAATTGCAATGTCCCAAAGCCGTGAAGGGGCGTCATTAGTAGGAATCAACATTAATAAAGTCGCGATGCTTACCTTCATGATATCGGGGGGATTAGCAGCCATCGCTTCATCCCTTGCATCACCTATTAATCTTGTTTTTCCCGGCATGGGGCATTTAGTCATCCTAAAAGCCTTCGTCATTATCATATTGGGTGGGATGGGCAGCATCCCGGGGGCGATCGTAGGTGGATATATCCTAGGTTTCAGTGAGAGCCTTGGTGCAACCTATATTTCAAATGATTATAAAGACATCATTGCATTCATACTTTTAGTCATCATATTAACGGTGAAACCAACAGGTCTTTTTGCAAAGGGGGAGAGGTAGTGTGAAGATATTAACGAAAAGAAATGGGATTATCGCTCTTATCATCTTTGCTTTTTCATTCCCCTATATCGCGCAAAACGATTATTATCTCCATATGCTGACACTTTCGTTCATCTGGGCGATAGCTGTTTATGGAATCAATTTATTATCAGGCTATACTGGGTATCTCTCGCTTGCCCATGCTGGATTTTTTGCGATTGGAGCATATTCTCTTGGTTTGCTCACAGTAAAAGCGGGAATGAACTTTTGGCTGGCACTTATATGTGCATGTTTAATCACATGTGCCATGGGGGTTTTAATCGGTTTGATTGCGCTGAGGACAAAGGAACACTTTTTCGCGATTTATACCCTATGTGTGGGTTACATCATATATCTGGTGATCGATAAATGGGAGGGACTTACAGAGGGGGTTAGGGGGTTGATCGGGATCCCTGCTCCCGGGAATATAGGGCCGATCACATTCGATAATGCAACATCCCAATATTATCTCGTTCTCATTTTCCTGCTTGCAGTGATTTTAATCGTGTATCGAATTATACGCTCGTTGACCGGCAGAACGTATATGGCCATCAGGAACAGCGAGGACCTAGCACAAACGATTGGTATATCCACAATGAAGAATAAGTTAACGGCATTTGTACTATCAACATTCTTCGCAGGTTTGGCAGGTGCCTTGTATGCTTCATTCATTCGTTTCATTGGACCTGATATCGGATCAACTGCCATCATGTTCGATTTATTGATGTATTTATTGGTTGGTGGAATCGGCACACTTTCAGGTCCATTGGTAGGAACATTATTATTAGTAATCCTGTCGCAGAATCTGCAATTCCTTCAAGAATATCGAATGTTGATATTCGGACCATTACTTACGGTGATCATTATCTTTTATCCGCGCGGAATCGCAGGGGCCTTCTTTGATTGGCAAAGAAAGCGAAAAGATAATGCGTTGTCCGGGGTTAGGGGCGAATTGCACATAAAAGCTGAGGAGGGGTGAATTTGCTAATTGAAACTAAGAATTTGACAAAGCGTTTCGGAGGATTGGCGGCCGTCAATAATGTGGATTTTTCAATTGAAAAAGGTAGAATCAATGCAATAATCGGGCCAAATGGTGCAGGGAAATCCACTTTTTTTAATTTGATCAGTGGCTTTCATCGACCAACTTCCGGGACGGTCCTTTTTAAAGGGATTGATATCACCAAACTTCCTGCCAATGAAATAGCGGGGCTCGGAATTTCAAGAACCTTTCAAACGACAAGCCTTTTCGATCAATCGACCGTGTTGGATAATGTCATTGTCGGTCATAGACTGCGAACAAAATCCAATTTGGTGGATGCCATTCTAAGAACAAAACGTTTAAAACGGGAGGAAGCGGCTTGCAGGGATAAGGCTATGGAGGTGCTTGATATTGTCGGATTAACGGAATCGGCTGACAGAATGGTCTCGAACATCTCGCAGGAGGAAAAGAAACGGACAGCCATTGCCCTAGCCCTAGCGACAGAACCGGAAATCATCTTTCTTGATGAACCTGCTGCGGGAATCAACCCGGATGAAACGGAAGGATTGACAGAACTGATTAAAAAATTGAATCGCTCAGGACTGACCGTTTGTTTAATCGAGCACAAAATGCATATGATCATGAACTTAGCAGACCACATCATGGTCCTTAATTATGGAGAAAAAATTGCCGAGGGCACACCTAAGGAAATCCGCGGAAATGAAGCGGTGATTAAAGCGTATTTGGGAGGGAGTGCCAGTGCTTAAGTTAACAGATGTCGCAGTGAATTATGGAAGTTTCACTGCGATAAACCATGTGAATATCGAAGTTGCCGAGGGAGAGATCGTTGTTTTGCTAGGAGCTAATGGGGCAGGAAAAAGCACGACTTTTCGTTCCATAAGCGGAATCAGTAAGCTTTCCAAGGGCGAAATACATTTTTTGGGCATGCCAATAGGGGGCCGTGCCCCGGATAAGAATGTTCGGGAGGGGATCGTACAGTGTGCCGAAGGACGTAAACTGTTTCCACAGATGACCGTTCAGGAAAATCTGCGGATGGGTGCCTATGTACATCGAAAGAAAAAAACGGAGATCAAGGATTCCTTGGAATACGTCTATCACTTATTCCCGATTTTAAAAGAAAAGCATCATGATGAAGCGGGAAGCCTGAGCGGCGGCCAACAGCAAATGCTCGCAATTGGAAGGGCTTTGATGTCGAAACCGAAATTGTTGATGCTTGATGAGCCCTCGGTGGGACTCGCTCCACTCATTGTCGAACAAATGTTTCAAGTCATTGAAGAAATTAACTGCGAAGGAATCACGGTCCTGCTTGCTGAACAAAACGCGAATGCTGCCCTAAGCATTGCAGATAAAGGATATGTTTTTGAAAATGGGGAAATTGTCGTTCAAGGGACTGCAAGTGACTTATTAGCCAATGATGAAGTAAGGAAAGCGTATATTGGGGCATGAATAAAATGAATGGGGGATTTTTATGAAAAAACTGAAAGTATTATTTGTCTTTCTCCTGCTAACCATCACTGTTTTGACAGGGTGCAATAAAGGGGGTAGCCCTGTGTCTAGCAGTGGCAGTAAAGGAAAAAATGACAATGTCGTAAACATCGGTTTTAGCGGTCCTTTAAGCGGGGCAGCAGCGTTATATGGGAAACGGACATTGAATGGAGTCGAAATGGCCGTCAATGAAATTAATGATGCTGGTGGTTTTGAAGTAGATGGTAAGAAATACACGTTAAACTTAGTATCTTTGGATGATAAATACTTACCTAATGAAACTGGATCGAATGCTAAACGTTTAATTCAGGAATATGATACGCCGATCATTTTCACGCCCCACAGCGGAGGGGTGCTGGCACTTCAGGTTTTTAATGAACAAGAGGAATTCATCATTGGTGCATATACGAGTGAACCGGCAGTGACCGAGAGCGGAAATTCATTAACTGTTCGTATTCCACCGAATTACGAGGGGTATATCGAGCCTTTTACAACATATGCGATGGAACATTTCGGCAAGAAAATTGCCGCTTTGCCAACATCTTCGCAATACGGTAAAGACTGGACGGAAGCGGTGCTCCCACATTGGGAAAAGCAAGGCGGAAAAGTCGTTTATAATTCTTCGATTGATTTCGCCAAAGAAACCGATTTCTTTACGATTGTCACAAATGCCTTGAAAAAAAATCCTGATGTGCTATTCATCGGCGGAGCTTCGGAACCTACGGCAAAAGTGGCGAAACAAGCTCGGGAGCTGGGATTTAAAGGCGGTTTCATCATCATGGATCAAGCTAAGCTGGATCAAATGAAACCGATTGCAGGTTCATATGAAACATTGGAAGGCTCGATTGGCGTTCTGCCATTGATGGACTCAGATGAAGAAGCAGTGCCTGCATTCGTCGAGAAATATCAAAAGAATTATAAGGAAGATCCAAGCTCCGAAGTAGGCTTGAATTATATCGCCATGTATGCGTTTGTGGAAGCGATGAAATCTGCAGGCAGCGTTGATGATGCCAAGGCCATCCGTAAACATATGCAAGACGGACTTTCAAATATAGGGCCAGATCAAAAAATATACGATATTCCCTCGATTGATGAAAATGGAGGATTTGCATCAACTATTGTCGTCGGTGCAGTAGAAAACGGGAAAGTAGTCCCAATCCGTTAACTGGGTAAAGGAGTGCAGGTGTCCCGGGTCTGGAGTAGTATACGAGTTTAGCATTTTGCAAAATTGCGTGTATCGTTCCGATAAGGTGACGGTACACGTTTTTTTTGTTGGGAAAATCCACTCTAAAAATAGTAGGCTCCTATGGGTAAATTACGGCACTCTGAAAGGGATAGATGCAAGTCCGCCAGCATCGGGGTTTTGAAGAACGGAGATTGCTGATTAACAAATTTTACAAAAATATCTTGTCTTCGAGTAATGAAAACGCTATCATTGAATATAATATGAAATATAATTTCATTATTTCCTATTAAAAAATGAAATTATATTTAAGTGATGTTTATAGGAGGAGTTAATTGTCTATGGAAGAACATTTGCGTTCATTAACGACTGAATTACGGAACGAAAAGACGATGAATATCGACAGTGCAAATACGATGGAGATCATTTCTGCAATCAATAAAGAAGATTTTAAAGTGGCAGCAGCAGTTCAGGAGGTATTGCCAGAGATAGAAACGGCAGTTGAATGGGCTTGCGAATCGTTAAAAAAAGGGGGAAGACTCATATACATCGGGGCAGGTACTAGCGGAAGGCTCGGTGTTCTGGATGCCGTGGAATGTCCCCCGACTTTCAGCACAACACCTGATCGGGTGCTGGGAATAATCGCAGGAGGGGAAAAGGCTTTTGTTCGGGCTGTTGAAGGTGCAGAGGATAAAGAAGAGTTTGGGGAAAATGACCTGATTGACGTGGACCTTACAGCAAATGATACGGTTATTGGCATTGCGGCAAGCGGCCGCACCCCTTATGTGAAGGGCGCTTTACGCTATGCAAGAAAAGTCGGGGCTAAAGCGGTCGCTTTATCATGCAATAATAACGCGAGCATCACGAAAGAAGCTGATATAGGGATTGAAGTGGTGGTCGGGCCGGAAGTGTTAACAGGATCCACGAGAATGAAAGCGGCAACTGCACATAAAATGGTACTCAATATGATTTCAACGGCAACCATGATCCGATTGGGCAAAGTCTATGAAAATCTGATGGTTGATGTAAATGTCAGTAATCAAAAACTGAAGGACCGTGCAGTAAACATCATAGAAACAGTAACGAATGCTGACTATGATCAAGCTTTGAAAACGCTTGAAAAGGCAAATAATCAAGTTAAGCCAGCGATCGTCATGATAAAAACGGCAACAGATTATGAAAAAGCTATGGAGTTACTGGAAAAAGCGGATGGGGATGTCAGAAAAGCCATCTCGATCTATGAAGATTAGGAGGGAAGCAATGGCTACGGGAGGATTATCCATCATACAGACGATGTTGAGCAAGCTGCCGCAATCAGAACAAAAACTAGCGGAATATATTCTACAGAATCCCCATGAAGTTGTGAACAGCACTGTACAGGAATTAAGTACGTCTGCCCAAACAAGCGGGGCTGCCGTTATTAGGTTGTGTAAATCGCTTGGAATAAAAGGATATCAAGATCTGAAAATAAGGATTGCAGGAGATTTGATGAAGACGGTTGAACAGGGCTACCGTGATATCGAGCCTTCCGAATCACTGTACCGGATTGTGGAGAAAACAACGAGTAATTCGATTCAGACCATCCGGGACACATCTGAAATAATCGATCATGATAATCTCAAACATGCCATAACGCTGATGCTGAATGCAAAAACCGTCCACTTTTGCGGTGTGGGTGCTTCGAATATAGTTGCTGCGGATGCTCAGCAAAAATTACTTCGCATCAATAAAGGAGCAACGGCTTTTACAGATATGCATTTAGTTGCAACCCTGATTGCAAATGCTGATGAGAATGACATCGTTTTTGCCATTTCATTTTCTGGGGAAACACCTGAAGTTGTCAATATATTGAAGCTGGCAAAGGAACGTGGGGTCAAGACAATCGGGATGACCCATTATGGCCAAACAACGGTATCTTCTTTGTGTGATGCCACATTGTTTACATCCCATTCTAATGAAGCACCATTTCGAAGTGCAGCAACTTCCTCACGATTGGCGCAATTATATATGATTGACATTTTGTTTTTGGGGATGGCTTCAGAGCAGTATGAAGAAACAGTCCAATATATTGATAACACCAGGTCTGCCATTAAATCGATGACAGATCGATATAAATGATTAATCCGAGATTTGACAAAGGGGGCTTATGAATGGGTAAGGGGGATAAGTACGCCAGTTTAGCAGAAGAGTTATTGGGGAAATTAGGTGGGCCATCTAATGTTGCCGATGCTGCACATTGTATGACCAGACTGAGGGTATTGCCAATCGATCGTTCGAAAGTAAAAATGGAAGATATAAAAAATACGGAAGGCGTTTTTGGCGTCATTGAAGAGGAAACGATACAAATCGTCCTCGGACCAGGCGTGGTGAACAAGGTTCATACAGAATTTGAAAGGCTTCTGGGGGAGGCTTCTGGAGATTTGAACTTAAAAGAAGTTGCCTCGAAGAATAAATCAGAGATTGATAGGAAAAACGCAAAACCATTTAAACTTTTTTTACGCAGGATTGCAAGTATTTTCATCCCTTTAATTCCCGCCTTAGTGGCATCCGGTTTGATTACCGGTATTACAAAGGCAATCGTTCAAGCGGGCTGGCTTGCAGCAGAATCACAATTAGCCATCATTTTAACCGTTATCGGATCCGGTCTGTTTGCCTACTTGGGGATTTTGGTTGGGACCAATGCTGCAAAAGAATACGGCGGATCACCTGCACTTGGTGCCCTTGCTGGTATCCTGGTCATAAACCCGGCCGTCGGCGACATTTCATTGTTCGGTGAAAATTTGCTCCCTGGCCGCGGAGGGTTGATCGGAGTGCTCTTTGCAGCTATTTTCATAGCCTTGGTGGAAAAACAGGTCAGGAAATTCATTCCACAATCACTGGATATCATTTTGACGCCAACCATCGCTTTACTCGTTACCGGGATTGTCACTTACATTGTATTTATGCCGGTAGGAGGGTTTTTATCGGATGCCATTACGACCGGGTTATTGAATGTATTGGATTTCGGCGGTGTTGTAGCTGGATTCGTGCTTGGGGCGGCCTTCCTCCCTCTCGTCATTACTGGTTTACATCAAGGTTTAACGCCTGTCCATCTAGAATTGATAAATTCGATTGGTGATGATCCACTGCTACCCATTTTGGCGATGGGTGGCGCGGGCCAAGTGGGAGCGGCATTTGCCATCTATATGAAAACGAAGAAAGCAAGTTTGAAGAGAGCTATCGGAGGAGGCCTTCCTTCAGGGATGCTAGGTATTGGTGAACCCCTAATATTTGGAGTGACCCTGCCATTGGGCCGGCCCTTCTTAACTGCATGTTTAGGTGCAGGAGTAGGCGGGGCATTCCAAGCTCAATTCGGAATCGCCACGTCTTCCATCGGTGTGTCCGGACTGCCGCTTACCTTTCTAGTTCATCCAAACCAAATTGCCCTGTTCCTTGCTGGGTTGTTCATTTCCTATATAGCAGGTTTTATTTTTACGTATCTGTTCGGATTTAAAGATGAAATGGCGGTTGGATTTAAGTGATCGGAATTTCATTTTATCTACAGGACCCGCATGCAGAAACACAAATTATACATGCTGCAAACCTAGGAGTGAAGAGAGCATTTACTTCGCTCCATATTCCTGAAGAAAAGGGAGACCTCGTGAAGAGGATGATCAGGCTTTTAAAGCTTGCAGAGGACTATGGAATGGAAATCCATGCAGATGTCTCATTAAATACGCTTGATCATTTGGGGATTAACAAATTTACGGATTTAAGGCCATTAGGTATTAAAGGGATTCGCCTTGATGATGGGTTCGGTAAAGAAATGGTCATTTCTTTATCTAAGGTGTTTTCACTCTCACTTAATGCAAGTACGTTGAATGAAGATGAACTTTTAGCCGTGCTTGGGGGCGGTGTGGAACCGGAAAATCTGATAGCTTGGCACAACTTTTATCCAAGGCCTGAAACGGGCCTTGAAGAAGTGTTCTTTCATGAACAGAATAGAATGTTCAAGAAATACGGCATACCGATCTTTGCTTTCATCCCGGGTGCAGGAAGTAAACGCGGTCCTCTTCATGAGGGCCTTCCAACGCTTGAAAAACACAGGTTGATGAATCCTTACGCCGCCGGAATTGAGTTGATACAGCATGTGGAAGGAGTTTACGTTGGAGATCAAGGAACAGAGGATAATCTACTTGAGAATCTAACTGCATATGAAAATCTGAAAATTCTAACTGTTAGAGTGGAATCCCGACTTTTGGAAAGCGGACTGTATAAATTGAGGCCAGATGTTTCTCAAGATGTTTTCCGGCTGCAGAATACCCGGGTCACCGCAAATGTTGAGCCGAGTAATACAGCTGCACGAAGCCTTGGATCCATAACGATGGACAATGATGCTTACGGAAGATATCGGGGAGAGGTTCAAATTTGCAAAAGAGACCTAGGGGCAAACCACCGAGTCAACGTTATAGGAAGAGTTATAGAAGAAGATTTACCTTTGCTGTCCCTTCTAAAGCCTGGTCAAACGATAAAACTTATAATTGGGTAAACAATTGGACTCCAAGAATCCAGGGGTAAATGGAAACATTTCATGAAGGCTTTTTTAAAGAGGCGGCTGCTGGGATTCCCGATGCTGCCTTGATTTCTTTATGATCTATATAGTTCATTTCCATTCATCTTTACCCCTTCACGGCAGTGGTTTTGAATTGTTGCTAACAGAACTAAAAAGAATACAAGGGAGGAAGCCTAATGATAAAAAGGATATGTGCCCCAGCTGGAATCGCATTATGTTTGGTTTTATCCATTATGGGAGGGAGTGCGACAGCAAAGGGATACGAGAATGAAAAAGCGGTTTCCGATATTCAGGAAATCGTAGAAAACATGACAATCGATGAAAAAGTCGGTCAAATGCTCATGCCGGATTTTCGTAATTGGCAAAAACAAGGAGAAACAAAGGCTACCGGGTTTATTGAAATGAACTCGGAAGTTGCAAGCATCATCAAAAAATATCATCTGGGCGGTGTGATTCTGTTTGCTGAGAATGTAGTCGATACCGAACAAACGGTTCGGCTCACGGATGGTTTGCAGATGGCAAGCCCGGACCTTCCGCTGTTCATAACGATTGATCAGGAAGGAGGAATCGTAACTCGTCTTCAAACTGGAACGAACCTTCCTGGTAATATGGCACTTGGTGCAGCCAGAAAAGAGAGTTACGCTTATCAATCCGGAGAAATTATTGGTAAGGAACTGTCGGCACTTGGCATAAATGTCAATTTCGGACCGTCTGTCGATGTCAATAATAATCCCGGAAATCCTGTTATTGGCGTTCGTTCCTTCAGTTCCGATCCGGACCTTGTATCAAAGCTTGGCATTCAGATGATAAAAGGATTGCAAAAACAGAACATGATAGCGACGACCAAGCATTTCCCTGGCCATGGAGATACAGCAGTCGACAGTCATTATGGTCTTCCCCTTGTTTCTCATGATAAAGAGCGATTGCGCTCAATCGAGCTGCTTCCTTTCCAAAAAGCCATCGATGCTGGAGTTGATATGATGATGACTGCACATGTTCAATTTCCTGCATTCGATGACACTACCTATATCAGTAAAAAAGACGGTCAGGAAATCATGGTTCCTGCAACGCTGTCACAAAAGGTCATCACGGGTCTATTACGTGAAGAAATGGGATTTGACGGTGTTGTGGTTACAGATGCTTTGAATATGAAAGCCATCGCGGACAACTTCGGACAGGAAGAAGCTGTGGTCCTTGCCCTGAAATCTGGTGTTGATATTGCTTTGATGCCGGCACAGGTTAATTCGCTTCAAATGGAAAAGAATCTAGCCTCTGTATTCAATGCAGTGAAGGCGGCAGTGACAAGCGGGGAAATCCCTCTAAATCAAGTCAATCAATCTGTCACGAGGATACTTGAACTAAAAGTGAAAAGAGGGATATTAAACCCGGAGGATACCCCGATAGATAAAAAAATCGAAACCGCGCTTCAAGTGGTCGGGAATGAAACTCATTTAATAAAAGAAAGGAAAATGGCGGAAGATGCCATCACTCTATTGAAAAATGAACACAAAACATTGCCTTTCAAACCTAAGAAAAATGATAAAGTTTTAATTCTTGCTCCTTTTGATGACCAAGTTGAATCCATGTCCAGGAGCATCAGCGAATTAGCTGATAAAAAGAAAATAAAGAAAGTCCAAATAACGGGTATGAGTTTTTCAGGAAAGTCATTTACAGATCAAGTGGCCAGACTCATTGATGAATCGGACTTTGTCATAACTGGTTCCTATATTGTCAAAAACGATCCGGCTGTCAATGATGGAGTGATAGATGATAGCATTCAAGATTCGTCGAAGTGGGCAACAGCCTTCCCTAGAGCGGTCATGAATCATGCTAATAAGAAAGATAAAGAATTTGTTTTAATGAGTTTAAGAAACCCTTATGATGTTGCAAACTTTGAAGAAGCGAAAGCGGTTCTTGCTGTTTACGGGTTCAAAGGGTATTCGAATGGGCGTTATAGACAGCCGAATATCCCGGCGGGCATCTCGACCATTTTTGGAGAATCAAAACCTAAAGGCACGTTGCCGGTCGCTATACCATCAGTAACTAAGCCCGATGAAAGCCTTTATAAATTTGGATATGGATTAGATATTAAATCTGGAAGACCCATTAAAAAATAGGGAGAGAAGCAATTTGAAAAGAATGTTAATCCTATTTACCATTTGCATGCTTTCTTTCGGCATCGTTTCCTCAAAAAGTGTAACAGCTATTAAAGAGAAGAAAAAACAAAGAGTCAGTCCCGGTATTGAAGTTCTTTTAAAAGATGAAAAGAACGTTTTAAGCGGAAAGAAAGTCGGCTTGATTACGAATCCAACTGGCATCGATTCCAAATTAACCAGCATCGTCGATCTCCTTCATGATGATCCGGATATTAATTTGACAGCGTTATTTGGTCCAGAACATGGAGTGCGTGGAGATGCGCAAGCTGGTGCAAGCGTTGAATATTATATTGACGAAAAAACAGGATTGCCCGTTTATAGTTTATATGGCAAAACGAAAAAACCGACGCCTGAAATGTTAAAGGATGTTGAGGTCCTTGTTTTTGATATCCAGGATGTCGGAACACGCTATTACACTTATATCTATACGATGGCTTATGCAATGGAAGCAGCCAAAGAAAATGATATCCCCTTTATCGTGCTGGACCGGCCGAACCCACAAGGCGGGGAGACGGTTGATGGACCGGTACTTGAACCTGAATTCTCATCGTTTGTTGGGTTGTATCCAATTCCGCTTAAGCATGGGATGACTGTTGGGGAACTCGCGACTTTGTTCAATAAAGAATTCAAAATAGGAGCAGATCTAAAGGTCATCAAGATGAAAGGCTGGAAGCGAGATATGGATTATGACGATACTGGTCTCCCTTTTGTCTTACCGTCACCGAATATGCCGACAGTTTCCACTACGTTCGTATATCCGGCAACAGGCTTGATCGAGGGAACGAATGTCTCGGAAGGCAGAGGAACGACCAAACCATTCGAGTTGATAGGTGCTCCTTATATAAACAGTGATGAGCTCGCTGGGAAATTAAATGCATTAAGGTTACCCGGTGTAAAATTCAGGGCAGCGTCCTTTACACCTACATTTTCAAAACATGCAGGTAAACTTAGCCACGGAGTGGAAATTTATATAACGGATAGAGAAGAGTTCAAGGCTGTCCCTACTGGACTTCACATCATCAAGACCATTCAGGATCTATATCCCGGTGATTTCGAATTCCTTGCAGCCAACAATTTCAATTTATTGATTGGCAATGGCTGGATAATGTCTAGAATTAAAGAAGGTTCAACAGTAAATGAAATCTTGAAAGAATATCAAGTAAAGCAGGATGCCTTTAAAAAGGTTCGCAAAAATTACTTGCTCTATAAATAAGTGAAAAAAGAAAAGTCCGGGTTGGACTTTTCTTTTTTTATGGGCTTTCGAAGGAGGAGTAAATCGCTAAGACTTTATTCCTGATTATAGTTAAATTTATAAATGAAATGAAGTTCTAAAATGGAAGGAACCGTTGTCTAATAGAATATGGGCTTTGCCCTAAATCAGTATTGTCAGGAGGAAAGCGGAATGAAAAAATATCTTCAAAAAATAGGGCGTTCCTTGATGCTGCCAGTAGCCGTATTGCCGGCAGCCGCCATTTTAATGGGGATCGGTTACTGGATAGATCCAGCAGGATGGGGAGCGGGAAGTCCGTTAGCAGCTTTCTTAATCAAAGCAGGTTCTTCGATCATTGACAATATGGCAATCTTGTTTGCCGTTGGAGTGGCGTTGGGGATGTCGAAAGGAAAAGATGGAGCTGCCGCTTTGAGCGGGCTGGTAGCCTATCTGGTCGTAACGACATTGCTTTCCACGGACACGGTGGCGATGCTGCAAGGAATCGATGTAAAAGATGTAAATCCAGCATTTGTGAAAATAGAAAATGCATTTGTCGGAATCCTCTCGGGTCTTATAGCGGCAGCTATGTTTAATCGTTTCAGTAAGGTAGAACTGCCGGATGCTTTCGCTTTCTTTAGCGGTAAACGCCTAGTCCCGATCCTTACTGCGGTTGCCATGTTACTGGTTTCCCTAATATTATTCTTCGTATGGCCACTCATCTACTCTTGGTTAGTTATATTTGGGGAAGGAATAAGTGAATTAGGTGCCGCTGGAGCAGGACTCTATGGGTTCTTCAATCGGCTTTTGATACCAACTGGTTTACATCATGCATTAAACTCCGTGTTCTGGTTCGATGTAATAGGTCTTAACGATATCGGTAAATTCTGGGCTGGAACGGGAATAAAAGGAACCACAGGCATGTATCAAGCCGGCTTCTTTCCCGTCATGATGTTCGGTTTACCGGCAGCGGCCCTTGCCATGTACCATTCGGCAAAATCACGGAAGAAAAAACAAGTGGCCTCATTAATGCTCGCAGCCGGCTTCGCTTCATTTTTCACAGGCGTTACTGAACCTTTGGAATTTGCTTTCATGTTTGTTGCACCAGCCCTATTCGTTGTGCATGCCTTATTAACAGGAATATCGTTGGCTATTGCTGCGACTTTCCAATGGACAGCAGGGTTCGGTTTTAGTGCAGGATTCATTGACTTTGTTTTAAGCTCAAGATTACCAATGGCAAATGAACCGTATATGCTGCTTCTTCAAGGACTGGCTTTTGCAGTCATCTACTACTTCTTATTCCGATTCTTGATAACTAGGTTCAATTTAATGACTCCCGGCAGAGAAGATGATACAGAAGATGAGCTTGATGGCGGAGGAGCGATTGCGGAAGCAGACAGCTCTCAAGGCGGGAAAAATGAGAGTAAATTCTTTGGAATGGCTTCCGCTATTTATGAGGGATTAGGCGGAGACGCTAACGTAACATCTGTAGATAACTGTGTTACCCGTTTAAGGGTTGAAGTGGAAAATATGGAATCTGTCGATCAGAGTAAAATCAAATCAGCAGGGGTTGCTGGAATCAATATTGTGGGTCCGCAAAGCATTCAAGTCATCGTAGGGACACAGGTACAATTCATAGCTGATGAAATAGAAAAGATCAGGCGGCAATAGATCTGGTTAAACTGCATTTTGCCTTTTAATGAAAAAATCTACGATCAGAATAATGATTTCTGATCGTAGGGATTATTATGGTAAAGTACTGATTTTTAAAGCGCGAAAGATTTACTTAATAAACTCTGCTCTTAAAATAGAATAAAAGGAATCAATGTTCTATAATATATAAGGGTATAGTGAAGGATTTGCCATGAAGCTTAGAGAAATAGTATAGGAGCTCGCCCGCCAATCATTGATCATCGGTGATGAAGGCTGTATACATACATAACAACCTAACAGGGTACTAAGATACTAAACAAGCGATATCTTATGAATTTTTTCTGCCTTTTAATATAAGGGAGGTTCCGGTCATGTATAAACAAAAAACCAAAGAGACGGACAGTAGTGTCATTGAGTTCATCGAAAACGTCGATAACCCGAAAAAACGTGAAGATGCCTACGAATTGTTGAGTGTTTTTACCGAAACGACAGGTTATGAGGCAAAGATGTGGGGACCGAGCATAATTGGGTTCGGAACCTATCATTATAAATATGAATCAGGTCACGAAGGAGATGCCCCCCTGGTTGGCTTTTCACCTCGAAAAGCAAAAATCAGTTTATACTTTGCTCCAGGGGACAAAAAAAGAGAAGAATTGTTACAGGCATTTGGAAAACATACTTCCGGAAAAGCGTGTGTGTACATCAATAAAGTGGCAGATATCAATATTAATGTATTGAAAGAATTGATTAATCAATCTGTCAAGTTTTTGAGAGATACATACCCGGACAATGAAATATAATAAAATGTTTGTTTAAGAGGAACAAGAAAGCGAGTGGGATTGAAAATGAGAAAAATTAATGTGGGCATAGTTGGGTACGGATTGTCAGGAGCTACTTTCCACGCGCCATTACTAAGTGTTTTAGAGCAGTTCCAAATAGTGAAAGTTGTGAGCTCCAATAAGGAAAAAGTCCAAAAGGATTTGAAATATGTGGAAGTGGTAGGCAGCTTAGAGGAAATTCTTGAAGACCCATCCATTGATTTGGCTGTTATTACGACACCGAGTGGTTTGCATTATGAAATGGCAAAGCAAAGCTTGTTAGCCGGGAAGCATGTCATCCTCGAAAAGCCGATGGTTGTGGAAGCTTGGGAGGCGGAGGAGCTCATCAAGATTGCTGAGGAAAAGAATCTTCTTTTAAGTGTCTATCATAACCGGAGATGGGATAATGACTTTTTGACCGTGAAAAAACTTATGGATGATGGAGTGCTTGGGGAAATCAATACATACCAAGTCCATTATGATCGATACCGGCCTGTGGTCAGGGATAGATGGAGAGAAAAACCAGGCCCGGGATCAGGCATGCTTTATGATCTAGGATCACATCTCATCGATCAAGCACTTCATTTGTTTGGATTGCCGCAATTCGTATGGGCAGATGTATTTTCCCAAAAAGAAAATGCAGAAACGGATGATTATTTCCATGTGATATTAGGATATGAAAAGCTGAGGGTCATCTTGCATTCAGGCTCAATCGTTCCGTTTAATGGACCGCGGTATCAGGTTCATGGAAGTAAAGGATCATTTATCAAATACGGTCTTGATTGCCAAGAGGCTGACTTAAGTGAGGGGAAAAAACCAGTGGATGACTCTTGGGGTGCAGATGATCCCGAATTCTATGGTAAGCTGGTTACGGTTGAAGGAGAAAATGAGATGCATGAAACCATCGAAACACTGCATGGTTCTTATTTAACGTATTACCAGGCAGTTGCCGATAGTATATTGAGCGGGAAAAAAGCTCCAGTCACTGCCCAAGAGGGGTTAGCGGTCATTAAAATCATTGATGCGGCTTTTGAAAGCAGTAAAGGAAAGAAAGCCATTTTTATTAAATGAAATTAATTTCCCTTTATTACAATATGAAATGAGAAAACTGAATGATAAGCGGCCTTATTCTAAAATTAGGTCGCTTTTAGAATGTAGACAAACTCGTTAAAAGTCGAGTTTGTCTACATTTTTTTATGGCTTGTACAATTTGGACATTGATTGGAACGTAGGGCACTCGCTTTCCGCGGGCGGTCCGGGAGCCTCCTCGGCTTTCGCCTGCGGGGTCTCCCCTGGACGTGTTTTCCCGCAGATGTCTCTTGTTTTAAAATAGAAGTTTTAAAACTTGAGGTGATGAGGATGCTTTCTATACTTGATTCTAATCAGTGAGATCAACTTGAAATAATTACTTTAGATCAACTTTTTTATTTTGGTGAAATAAAAGCTTCAACTTTAGGAAAGAATGTAGCAAATACTCGTGAATTCAAGTGTTACGGAAGATTTTGAGCAGTTTCCGCAAGAAAATGGAGCAGAGTATGCTAGAGTTGGGGACGTTACTCGTGAAATTGACGCATTTACTCGTAAGTTTGAAGCAAATACTCGTGACTACAAATATTACGCATGATTTGGAGTTAAATCCGAATGAAATAGGAGCGAATATTCGAGAGTTGGAAGTGTGTTACTCGTGAATTAGAGCCATTTACTCGTGAATTTGGAGCAAATACTCGTGAAATTGACTCATTTACTCGTGAGTTTGAAGCAAATACTCGTGAATTAGAGTGTTACGCAAAAATATGAGAAGTTTCCGTATGAAATTGGAGCAAGTTCTCAAGAGATTGAAGTGTTACTCGTCAATAAACTTTTTTGGAGGATTTCAATTAAAAGAAGAATGGATAAAAAAATCATAATGAAAACCCCCGGATAGCGGATGCTACTCGGGGGGTGGGGTTAAGGAATAAATTTTGAAATGCCATTTAAGCTCTAAGATAATGCTTTTGCATGAAGAGATCGCTTTTGCCAAGCCATAGTAATCATTAAAGTAATGAATAAGAGGATAAGACCCAACATGAACGGATAGGTAATGTGGACATCATACATCATTCCCGCAAGTGTTGGTCCAAGCACATTTCCGATGCTCATATACGCATTATTCATACCCATTGCAAAACCTTGCTCATTCCCTGCCATCTTGGAAATCAGTGTGTTAAGAACTGGACGTAAGATGGAAGTGGAAAGGAAGATGATAAGAGAAATCAAAAAGAAAATCAGGTAATTTGATGCAAAAAGTGATAGGAGGAAACCGATGGCTGCAACACTGATAAAGATATTCAGAACATTCACTTCCCCGAAACGCTGTACGATCCGATCGACGACAAACAATTGAACTATTACACTGACGATACCGGTGGCTGTAACCATGACGGCGATGTCCTTAGGAGTCGAATTGAATTGATTATCAAGATAAAGACCAATTACAGATTCATACGCCATTAAGCCAAAGCTCATTACAAGAGTAATGATAAGTGGGATGAAATAAGGCTTTTTCACGGATAAAGTGATCTTCCGAAGCATCGTTTCAGTTTTTGCATCCATGGATTGAGTAACCTGTGCCGTTTCGCTTTCTTTTAAAACAAAAATCGAAAATACAACTGCAGATAGGGATACCAGCGCAGAAATCAAAAAGGGAAACTTCAAGCCAAAGTCAGCTAAAAAACCTCCAATTCCTGGACCGACTACAATTCCCAGGGACATGGCGGCAGATACTAAACTATTGCCTTTAGCGCGTTGATCAAATGTGGTGATATCAGCAACATAAGCAAAAATTGCGGGTATAAGCAAAGCTGCCCCGATTCCGCCAATGATACGTGAAGCATATAATAACCAAATGGAATTGACTGCATAAAAAATAAACATGGATAATGTCAAACCGACCAATCCATAAATAATCATTTTTCTGCGCCCGAATTGGTCAGTCCATTTTCCGGCAATTGGCGAAAAGATAAGTTGTGCACCTGCGAAAATGGCAATCATTAGGCCAGCGGCGGTTCCACCTTGATTAATGGAGGCCAGGTATGCTGGTAAAATGGGAATGATGATACCGAAACTCCCTATTGCGATAAACATATTGATCATGAGGATAATGATCTTTTTGCGTTGTTCTGCTGACATGGACAGCCTCTCTCTCTCTTTAAAAATCAATAACCAATTTAATTCGCATGGTTAATTTTTTGATACGTTAATTATGTTATAGTTTTAGATAGATAGTGTCAATAAGAAAGGATTGTCAAACATGCATTCAAGTGAATTGTATAATTTACATCTAGAGATCAAGGAACTAAGCAGCCTATCACAGGAATTGGTGGAACCGTTACTGGTTAAATATGATATAACTTCTGTTCAGTATCGCGCATTGCAATTAATAGTCTTGAATGAATCCATAGCGGTTAAAGATGTTTCTAATCATTTGAAGATTAAACCTGCAGCAGGAACTGCACTAATTGATCGGCTTGAACGGAAGAAGTTGATTGAGAGGGTACACAGTGAGGATGATCGGCGGGTCGTTTTTATCCAATCCACTGAAAATGGATGGAGTACCTATCATTCCATCAATAAGTGTTTTACCAAAACCTTTCGTGACTTTTATGGTGTACTAAATGAAGAGGAAACGGAACGTCTTAAAGAAATCGTTGGGAAACTTACCGAACATGCCTCTTCATGCATAGAAAATAAAAGATAGTCTTTCTGAAGTGTACTGTCTCCAATATAATAAAAAGAAGAAGCGCTATATTAATTTTTTACGGTGTTTGTTTTAAAAAAATATCTATTAAAGCAGTGAATTTCACTGTTTTTAGGAGATTAATTGTCGGAATAATTAAAAAATATTCAAAAATCTTTAAATGGAAATCCATTAAAGAAGATATGACGGCTGGAAAATGAATATGTATTAAAAGGATACGAAGTCAGGATCCATCATGACGAACCAAGCAGGGTGCTGTATATAGTGAATCTGTAAAGAAGGAGATGATAAAAATGTTTTTCCCATTAACTCCAATTGATTGGAAGCGCAGGGCCGTAAAATATTATCCTCATAAAGTGGCAGTCATCGATGAAGAGAAAAAGTTTACATATAAGGAATTCGGGCAGCGAACAGATCAACTTTCCAAAGCTTTGCATTCTTCGGGAATTGAAAAAGGTGACCATATTGCAGTTATGTTGCCAAATACACATTATATGCTGGAATGTTTTTATGGCATTTGTCAAATGGGAGCGGTAATGGTTCCTTTGAATTATAGGCTTGCTGCAGAGGATTTGGAATATATCATCAAGCATAGCGATTCAAAAATGTTGATAATCGATGAAGAATTCACCGCTCCGATTGAAAAGATCATTACTAAACTTTCCTTGGAAAAGATCATCATCGTGCCTTTTGAAGGATATGAAACCACTTTACCTGGAATAGATTATGAGAATTTCATTTTGCATGCAAATGATGATGGACTGCCAGAGGTTAAAATCGAAGAAAATCAACTTTTGACTATAAATTACACGAGTGGAACGACTTCAAAACCAAAAGGGGTCATGTTAACTCATCGCGGGAATTACATGAACGCCGCTAATTTCATTTATCACCTAGGGGTGAAGCATGACGATGTATACTTACATACATTGCCAATGTTTCACGCTAATGGCTGGGGAGGGGTATGGTCGGTAACGGCTACTGGCGGGACTCATGTATGTTTAAGGAAAGTCGATCCTCCTCTTATCCTCAAATTATTCGCCCGTCATAATATTACATTGTTATGTGGAGCGCCTACTGTCGTCAATATGCTGGTAAATGACCCTAAAGCAAAAGAAACAAATATCAAAGTGCATCCAAGGATGTCAACAGCAGGTGCTCCTCCAGCAGCAGCGCTTATACAAAAGGCACAAGAAATCCTTGGTTTGAATATGATCCACGTATATGGATTAACAGAAACTTCCCCATTCATCCTATATAACGAGTGGAAGGATGAGTTTGAAGCTAAATCTGCGGACGAACAAGCAATAATAAAGGCAAGACAAGGTATTGAATTGGTTTTTAATGGGGAAACGATGGTAATCAATAAAGAAGGGAAAGAAGTCGCTTGGGATGGAAAGGAACTGGGGGAAATCATTACTCGCGGCAATGTTGTAATGGAAGGATATTATAAGGATCCGGAAAAGACGGCCGAAGCAATTAGGGATGGCTGGTTTCATACTGGGGATCTGGCAGTTACCCATCCTGATGGATATATTGAGATACAGGACAGGGCTAAGGATTTAATCATTTCCGGCGGGGAAAATATTTTTTCAACAGAGGTAGAAGGGGTAATGTATAAACATCCAGATGTTTTGGAGGCTGCGGTCATTGCCATTCCAGACGATAAATGGGGAGAAACGCCTAAGGCAATCATTGTGCTGCAGCCCGATGCAAAAGTGACGGAAAATGAGATCATTACCTTTTGCCGCTCAAAAATGGCTCACTTTAAAGCACCGACAAAAGTTGAATTCGTAGAGTCTTTACCGAAAACGGCAACAAGTAAACTACAAAAATACCGATTGAGGGAAATCCATTGGAAAGGATCGAAAAAGGTAAATTAACTGCTTTCATAGGAACGGGATATATATTAAGTGAATGTCGTAAAAAGGAAAATCAAATGAAGTATGGAATTAACAAGACCAAGAATGCTTTTAAATAAGCATTCTTGGTTTTTATATTATGGAAAGCAACATTTCCACTGTAATATTAGGAGCAGGAAGGATTAATTAACGAGGGCTTCTAAATGAAAGAATTGACTTAGTGTAATATATATACGTTATTTTAGATAAACTTGGTTTTTTACCACTAGCATAGACAGATACATGATAAGCGTGTTTTCCGGAATAATATGCTGCTATTAAACTATTAGGACTGCCAGCAAGTGCTGATGCCAGTGCAGTAGCTACTCCTGCTGGTGCGGTTGGGTCACCCGCAAACACAAGAGTACTTACGATGCTTAACCATGTTGTTCCCTTTTGATGAGCCTTTACCATCTTTCCTAATTGGGTATTTGTTAGTTTAGCCTGATGAGCAATAGGTTTGCTCATTTCAATGATGCTTGCTGTTGGTTGTATTAGTATAACATCATCACTAATTAATTTGACTTCCACAATAGGGTTTACTGTTGCTGAAGGTATTGTTTCTTTTTTCTCTTCGGCCAATGTATTGGGGACATGTGAGAATACTAATAAACTGATTATTAGTATTGAAAATAAGGACTTTTTCTTCATTTTTAATACACTCCCTTATATTTTTTTGAAAATTTTGTATAATTTCATGCTATATAACTATATGTAGAAGGTCATAAAATATGGAAACTAAGGAAAAAAATTTTAAAACAGTAATAATTGTACTTATTTCTATATGTCTAGGTTTTATAATCAGGATGTCCTCAGTAATAATAGCTGGTCGAAATTTATTTTCTATGTACAACAAAGACCTATTAATTTTATTTATAGCGATAATTGGATTAATTATTTGGTTGAATAAAAATGAAAAAAAGGATCTAATTATCAGTTAAAAGGGGTTCTATAGCGAGTGTCTTGGAGGAACCGTTCAAACCCTTTAATCCCATTAGTCTTTATTCTGACTTAGTGTTAGTTTTATAAAAAAAGCATTATTTCCGGATAATTAGGGTGGAAACTTTCATAAATGGATTTTGTGAATTCGTAAAAAAAAAGGCGGGGAGAAAAACAGATTGTTTTTCTCCCCGTCTTTTTTCCATGGGTAGCATGAAAAATTTTAAAAAACCTAATGAGATTATATTATATGAAGAAACTAAGAAGCACAAAGACAAAATGGCCTTGATCTTATAAAATTCTGTAAATTTAAATCAAACATTATAACGTTATATTGATTAGTTCGACAAAATATGATAATCTATTTTTGTAAAGAGAAATTAATGAATTCTTATACAATTCAGTGTAACCGTATACAAAGTACTTTCAATCGATAGGATGTACCGAAAAGGATGAGGGAAATGACAGATACGTTAGTTCTGAAGAATGTAAAAATGGTAGAAGGAAAAGCAGCGGATATCATCCTGGAAAATGGGATGATTAAGGAAATTGCACGACCCGGAACTGCAACAGGAGATAAGATAATAGATTATGATCAAAAGGTTTTTGTTTCGAGCGGTTGGATTGATATGCATGTACATGCTTTCCCGGAATTCGATCCTTATGGTGATGAGGTTGATGAGATTGGATATAAAACTGGTGTAACAACGGTCATAGATGCGGGAAGCACGGGGGCAGATAGGATAACCGATCTGGTTAGAAGTTGTGAAAATTCCAAAACGAATGTTTTCGCCTTTCTGAATATTTCGCGGATTGGATTGAAAAGGATTGATGAGTTATCGGATATTTCATGGTTGGACGAAGGGGAATTAATGAAGGCAATTTCCAAATACGGGGATTTTGTCGTTGGACTTAAAGCGAGAATAAGTAAAAGTGTAGTTGGTCCAAATGGTGTCGAGCCATTAAAAATCGCTAGGAAATTCTCGGCTGAAACGGGTTTGCCATTAATGGTTCATATCGGTTCAGGGCCGCCTGATATTAAGGAAGTCCTTCAATTACTTGAGGAAAAGGACATTATTACTCATTTTCTAAATGGTAAAGCGAATAATTTATTTGATGAAAGAGAAGTGCCGCTGCCTGAGTTGATTAAGGCGATTGAACGTGGTGTACATTTGGATGTAGGTCATGGAACGGCAAGCTTTTCTTTTAAAACTGCAGAAATGGCTAAAAAGCGGGGAATCGGCTTCAATACGATCAGTACGGATATATATCGGAAAAACAGAGAGAATGGGCCAGTTTTTAATATGGCAAATGTGCTTACAAAATTTTTGTACCTCGGTTATCCATTAAAAGAAGTAATAGATGCGGTTACGGTCAATGCAGCAGCTTGGTTGAATAAACCAGAGCTTGGAAGGATTTCAGCTGGTGATATTGCGAACCTGACTTTATTCAGTATCGAGAATGAGCCGACCCTTTTATTGGATTCCGAAGGCGAAAAAAGGATGGCAGAAAAAAGAGTTGTTGTAAAAGGAGTGGTTATAAATGGAGAATTCATTGAATGCTAAATACGGTTTGAAAAGAGTCATCAATGCAAGCGGAAGAATGAGCATATTGGGAGTCTCTGCCCCAACTGACACAGTGATGGACGCGATGAAAAAAGGTGGGCAAAATTATGTTGAAATTTCTGATTTAGTCGATAAGTCAGGCCAGCATATAGCGGATTTGCTTCATTCTGAAGCAGCTGTGGTCGTAAACTCAGCATCAAGCGGAATTGCGCTTTCAGTAGCGGCAATCGTTACTGAAGGAAACAGAAGGAAAAGCGAAAGGCTTCATCAAGATCGTATTCAAAAGAATGAGATCATCATGCTGAAAGGCCATAACGTTCAGTATGGTGCACCGGTTGAAACCATGATTTATCTTGGCGGCGGAAAATTGGTTGAAGTTGGATATGCAAATGAAGGGAAGGCAGAACATATTGCGGAGGCCATAAATGAAAATACTTCCGCCATTTTATATGTGAAATCGCATCATACTGTCCAGAAAAATATGATATCGGTTGAAGAAGCATGGGAAGTGGCCAAAACGAATAATATCCCTCTGATTGTCGATGCAGCAGCGGAAGAAGATTTGGAAAAATATGTACAATTCTCCGACCTGGCGATTTATAGTGGTTCAAAAGCCATTGAAGGACCCACATCCGGTATCGTTGCTGGCAGAAAAAAATATATCGAATGGGTAAAGGTTCAATTGCACTGTATAGGAAGGAGCATGAAGGTTGGAAAGGAAACGACCTTTGGTCTGCTTCAGGCATTGGATGAGTATTTTGTCAAGACGGATAATAGCGAAAAAGAAAAAGCTAGTTTACAAGTGCTCACATCACTTGACTCGATTGATGGCGTAAAAGTTACGATAGTTCAGGATGAAGCCGGACGTGCCATATTTAGAGCACGTATTTCCATAAATCCTTTGATAGCGGAAACGACGGCGAAAGAAGTGAACGAGCACCTCAAAAATGGGGATATCGCCATTTATACACGGGATTATGGGATACGGCAAGGCTTTTTCGATATAGATCCGCGCCCATTGCAAGGTGATGATATAAATGTTATTGAATCACGATTAAGAACCATATTAGGAGGAAAACAAGGATGACTAACATAAACAAACGGTTATTGAATGATCGTGTAGCCTTAAATGTACTTGCAAATAGTGTGGAAAATGCAGTGGAAGTCTTTGAAGCAGCAGAAGGACATGTATTGGTTGGTGTACTCTCAAAGGATTATCCAACTGTCGAAGCAGGTGTTACTGCAATGAAAGAATACGGGGAAGCCATTGATGAAGCCGTTTCAATTGGATTGGGCGCAGGCGATAATAGACAGGCTGCAGTTGTCGCAGAAATAGCAAAATACTATCCAGGCAGTCATATTAACCAGGTTTTTCCGGCTGTTGGTGCTACGAGGGCCAATTTAGGCGAGAAGGATAGCTGGATAAATTCACTTGTTTCTCCAACTGGGAAAGTCGGTTATGTGAATATCTCCACTGGTCCAGTAAGTGCAGGCGCAAGTGAAACTGCCATTGTGCCAATCAAAGCTGCCATTGCGCTCGTTCGCGACATGGGAGGGAATGCTTTGAAATATTTCCCTATGAAAGGGCTGAAGCATGAAGATGAATATCGTGCTGTAGCAAAAGCTTGTGGTGAAGAGGGATTTGCTTTGGAACCAACAGGTGGAATCGACTTAAATAATTTCGAGACCATATTAGAAATTGCATTAGAAGCAAAAGTGCCTAAAGTCATTCCCCACGTATATTCTTCCATCATTGATGAAGCGACTGGTAAAACGAATGGGGAGGATGTACGGAAATTATTGGCCATGACGAAAAAATTGGTTGAAAAATATGCCTAAAAGGATTGTGGCATTCGGGGAAGTGATGATGCGTTTGCAGGTACCAGGGCATGAATTGCTATCACAGGCTAACACGCTGCAATACTCCTTTTCAGGCACGGGAGTAAATGTGGCTTCTGCGATGACAAAACTTGGACATGATGGGTATCTTGTGACAATGTTACCGGATAACCCCCTTGGTGATTCAGCAATTTCAGCTTTGCAGCGCTTAGGAATCGGAAGGAACTACATCTCTAGAGGCGGCAAATACATGGGGATGTACTTTTTGGAAAACGGATTTGGACAGCGGGCGAGCCGTGTCACATATTCCAATCGACTGGAAAGCAGTTTTAATACTGCCACCTTATCCGATTATGATATGGATATGATTTCGGAAAAGACGGATATCATCCATTTTTGCGGAATCACTCTTGCAATGGCGGAAAATGTTCGGGAAAGCATGAAGGTGCTGGCTAGAAAAGTCAAAGAAAAGGGCGGTACAGTCTGTTTCGACTGCAATTACCGACCTTCCTTATGGGAGGGTGGTTACGCTGACGCAAAGCCTCATTATGAGGAAATGCTTTCTTTGGCTGATATCGTCATGATGAATGAAAAAGACGCCCTTTATATTTTAGGAATGAAGTCAGAAGGTTCCACAAGGGAAGAACAGCTTGTGGAGTTGATCCCTGAAGTGGCCAAGCGATTCAAAATTCAATCGATAGCGGGGACACATCGTTCGATCAACAGTGATAATAGCCATACGTTGAGGGGGTATATATATAAAGAAGATACTTTTTACTTTTCCGATATCCTATCATTTTCCGTATATGATAGAATAGGTTCAGGCGATGCTTACACCAGCGGAATCTTACATGGCGAATTGCTAGGATATTCCCCTGAAAAGACAGTACGATTTGCTGCTGTATCAGGAATGCTGGCATGTACTGTCGTTGGAGATACTCCTTTGGCAACCGAAAAGGAGATATTCTCGGCAATGAAAGGTAAAATGGAAGATATTAAAAGATAAGGCAGGAGATCAGGAATGAATGTGAACAGGAAAAATGGACCGATGTATTTACAGATAAAAGAAATATTAAAGGATCGTATTTTACATGGGGTTTATGCCATCGACACAAACATTCCTTCCGAGCCTCTTTTGGAAGAAGAATTTAACGTAAGTAAGGTCACTGTCCGTAATGCAATCAAAGAACTCGTGCAAGAGGGGTATGTTGAAAAGAAAAGCGGCAAAGGCACTAGAGTCATAGCTAATGGTTCGATTGTCAAACTTTCCAAAGGGAAACGTTTCACAGAGCTGTTGGTGGAGGAAGGGCACTCCATTTTAAAAAAGGTGTTAAACATAAGTCGAATTGACCTTTCTTCAGACTCTAAGCTGCATTCTTTATTTGGTGCCCGTTGCATAAGTATCGAACGGATATATTTATTGGACAATGAACCTTATATTTACTTTACACATTATATTTCACTTGATTTAAACAAAGAAGAGATAAAAGACGTCCAAATCAATTCTTTGTACCGCTTTTTGGAAGAGCAAAACGTCAAACTTGAAACATTCAGAGATGAGTTTGCCGTTGCTATCGCTCCGGATCACATTTGCGAAACACTGAAAATCGAATACAATAGTCCAGTACTAAAGAGGATTCGGATTTCCAGTGATGGGGACGGAAATGTTACCGAATACAGTGAAGGATATTACAACACGGCTAAACAGAACTACATTGTGACATATAACGAGCCGGTACAATAATCCCATTTATTGTATTGGTTTGAATGTAAGCGATTTCTTGGGAATGGGGAGAATATATGGAACTATATTTATTAGGAATTACGCTGATAGCAATCGTAATCGTCATTTTAGGGGTATCATTGTGGAAATGGCATGCGTTCATCAGCCTGACTGTTGCCAGTTTATTTTTAGCGATTTTTTCCGGACTGCCAATGGACAAGATCGTTGGAGCTTATGAAACGGGTGTCGGAGCGGTCCTTGGGCACCTTATTGGAATATTGGCCTTAGGGACCATCCTAGGAAAGATGATGTCCGATTCTGGAGCTGGAATGCAGGTTGCTGACTTTTTCATTAATAAATTCGGTGTGAAAAACCTGCCATGGGCCATGCTTTTATCTGGTTTCATCATCGGCATTCCGGTATTTTTCGAGGTTGGTTTAGTAATATTGCTTCCTTTAGTCATTTCCATTCGTAAATCAACCAAAGTGAACATCTTGTTAATTGGCATTCCAGTACTTGCTGGTTTATCGATCGTACATGGGTTGGTGCCTCCGCATCCTGGAGCCATGACAGCTATTGGAATTTATAATGCAAACATGGGACAGGTACTTCTGTACTCATTGATCATCGCATTCCCGACGGCTGTAATTGCGGGACCGCTATTCGCAAAATGGATTCATAAACGGGTTATTCCTGTTGGAGAACCGGAATTGATCCGAGTCGAAACAAAGTCAAGTGGATTACCCGGCACTGGAGTATCGTTCTTCATCATCCTTTTGCCAGTATTGTTGATGGTTTTAACTGTAGTGGCGCCTTATCTGCCGCTACCGGGTTCGATTGAAAAATTCTTATTGTTTATCGGAAGTCCAGTGATCGCCCTATTAATCTCCTGTTTTGCCGCATACTATTTCTTGGGCTACAGACAAGGAATGAACAAATCACTAATTAAAAAGTTGACGGATGAATGCTTATTGCCATTAGCATCCATAATTCTGATTATCGGTGCTGGCGGAGGGTTCAAGCAAATTTTAATTGATAGTGGCGTGGGGACTGCAATCGCTTCCATGGCTGAAGAAATTTCTCTATCACCGATCGTTCTTGCATTCCTAGTGGCCGGATTGATTCGGATTGCCACAGGTTCTGCAACCGTCGCTTTGACCACGGCAGCAGGGATCGTTTCACCGGTCGTTGCCAATATGACGGGTGTTAATCTAGAATTGCTCGTAATTGCCACGGGAGCAGGCTCACTCATGTTCTCCCATGTTAATGACGCAGGTTTCTGGTTAGTAAAAGAATACATGGGACTAACCGTTAAAGAAACTTTCAAAACTTGGACAGTGATGGAAACATTACTTTCCTTCGTTGCATTCGGTTTGGTTTTAATTTTCGATATATTCATATAATTAAAATGAAATTCTACAATGTCTGATAAAGTAACATTTACCTCCGTGAACTGTCTTGGGGTGACAGATCACGGAGGCTTTTATATATTTATGAACATACTGGGGATGATAATATGACCGGATGTATTGTTAAAGATAGGTCGTTGCGGAAAAAACAGAAACAAAATTCATCCACAATGGGTAGTTAGTCTAGTGACAAGGGAGCTTCATCCAGGAGACGTTTGTTTGGCTCCTCGAAGATATAAGTCCTGACAGAGACTTCTATATTGCAAGATTGACAGCTTCCCGTTTACATATTCATTCTGAATATATTCCAATAAATCATTGGCATGGTTAGGCTTTTGACGTTTTTCCTGAATATAATGGAGAATTAAAACTTCTATATTCACACACTCACCTTACTTGACAAGTATTTTTTTCCATAAATAATATAACATGGGCATTCAAAAAAATATCATTTTTTGAATATTTTAACTATCGACATATTTATACAAATAAAGGAGTGATTCGGAGTAACCAGTGGGAAATTTTATCGGGAAATCCAAAAAATGAGCGATGTTATTTCGACTTACTTTTAAGTCGGCACAAGAAAAACCCCTGATAATTCAAGGGTTGGAGGTATAAAACTGATTTTACAAGGACTTCATGCTTGTATCTTTTGTACATGTATAGGTGATAAGCGGAGTTCTGCGGATTCTCTCTTAATGGAGAATAAATAAGCTGCTAAACCTAAGAGGGCTGTAAAAATCAGCATGGCGATCGATGAACTGAAGTCCCCGCCAGACAAGTCACGAAGCCATCCCATGATATAGCTCGAAAAGCCGCCCATGATATTCGTGAATCCAATTAGACCTGCGGCTCGTCCTGCCGTTTCAGGTGTTGAGTATTTTACCATGAGCATATTGCTTAGGTGGAACACACCGCCTTGACATCCCATTGCCAATCCCATACATAGTCCAGCCAAAATAGGGTTGGGGATGAAGACTGCTACAGTCAAAAAGACAGCCGTCAATGAAAATAGAATCGTGGCCATCAAACTTGGACGTCTGGTTTTGTCAGCCAGAAAACCGCATGCCAAGACAAATCCTAAAGCGAATAGCCAGGAAAGTGAAGTAATGCTCGACATTCCTTCCTTTTCAAATCCTTTTGCTTCAATGAGATATGTAGGAAGCCAAATGCTGATTCCAAAAAATAAGAAGGAGCATATGAGCATGCCGAACCAAACGATCCAGAAACGATAATCTTGGGCGAAACTTTTCTTATTCTCGGAATGGGCGGTTTCTTTCATTTCATCATCCGTTTGTCGAATGAATGCCAATTCCTCCTTACTTATACGGGGATGCTCTTCAGGTGTATTCCTCGTCATTAAGATGAACATCGGGATATTTATAAATAAGTTGAAAGCTGCAAGCATAAAGAAAGCTGCTTGCCAGTGGAGTAAAGATATCACAAGCACCAAAACAACGGCTCCCATTGCCGGTCCTAAATAGTTTCCGGTAAGCCAAGATGCCTGGGCCCTCCCCAGTTCACGTTTATTAAACCAGTTAGAAATAAGCTTTCCGGAAACCGGAATCATCATTCCTTCACCAAAACCAAGAATGATCCTGCTAATTAAAAATATTTCATATGAATTTGCCAGTCCTGACATAATCATCGTGATTGTCCAAACGAATAAACCGGCGATGGCTGTTTTTCGGGCACCTAATTTATCAATGATGAAGCCCCAAAAAAGATTTGAAACTCCATAAGCAATGGTGAATACAAAAGATAGAAGACCGATCTTTGCATTTTTGTCAGCACCTGTCATACCGAGTGCATGCAAGAATTCTGGATCTGTTTGAATGATGGAAATGCCAACCTTATCAATTTGTCCGAAAAACCAAAAGAAAAAAATTGGTACGGCAATAAACAACCATCTTTTTTGCCCATTTAACATAATACCATCTCCTTATCGCTTTTTAGCATTCCTTAAAACACTTATCATTGAGTATAAGTGTTTTAAAGTTATCCCTTTAGAAAGGTACTAGTTTTGAATATTCATTTAAGAGCTATATCCCGCCTTTCTTTATAATTTTGATAGATAAAAAGTAACGGTAGTGTTTTGTAAGGAAAACAAAGTTTTACTTTCTTAACGATAAATTAAAATAATTTGATTGTCAATTTAATATTTTGACAATTTTATATTTTTAGAATACAAGCGCTTTCAGTTCAATATCGAACTTTGTTTCATCCTATGGAGTAGGTGGAACTCTTTCAAGCAAGGGCCTAAAATGGAATTAATTCTACTTCTTTGTGTCCAAAAAACAAATTATTTACAAATTATCAAAAATTCTGACTTGTTGATGTTGAATTTAAAATCAGGAAAATCTATAATTCATTTATATTGTTTTGTATATGAAATACTTAATACGGGAAATTTTTACAGAGAATAACGAAGTATGAAATTTACTTATTTGTTTTTACTGGTGCTATTGGTTATATTTGGTTATATAACAACAAGCTTTTCTATCGAAACGTCAATTATGCTAGGCCTTCCAAATAGTTTTATATATGTAAATATGCTTTAATTGACACATAAACACCATTCTATTTATACATGAAGGGTAATGGATTGTAAGGTAGTAATGGTTGCCAATTTGCGATATTGATTCTTTAACAGGAATAGGGATAAGGAATAGCGCTTAAAGACCGCTCGGTTAAAAGTTCCCGGCTTTTACTAGCGTTTTCCGGAAGTGGTGAAAGCCTTGTGTATATCTGATGTGACTCATGGACCAGCTGTTGTTAGCATGAAAGAAAGTAAACGGAAACTTCTGAATTGATTACAACCCATCGAAATATGTAAATTGCAAAGCAAAGGCCGGTGCGCGCTACTGGCGCCAAAGTACCTGTCTGGTTAAGGTAATAAAAGAAAATAGGCAACGATTGAAGTATGCATCATAAACATTCACCAAAAGAACGATCAGAAAAAAATGTACATATACTGCAAGTTCTTCTTTCTAGGTATGAAGAAAGCTTTACTGAACGGGTTATAGTCAGGGAAAATGAGATTTATTCACAACGGGGGGGGAATACTCGAATGGCAAGCGAAGAAAAAGAGAAAGAGAAATATAGTGCTAATTCATTGGTTAGGGGCTTGGAAATCATTAAGCTCTTTAATGAAGTACAGCCGAGCTTGTCTCTTTCAGAAATAGCAAAACAACTGGGAGTAAGCAGAACAGTACCGTATCGATTATTATTCACATTACAAAATATTGGTTACTTGTCGCAGGATGAACATACCAAACGTTATAGTTTAACTCCTAAAGTTCTTGAATTGGGGTTCAGCTATTTGAATAGCTTGAAATTCCAGGAAATTGTCCAACCTTATATGGAGACCTTGCGTGATGAAATCGGAGCCTCCTGCCATCTGTCCATTTTGGATGGACAGGAAGTTGTTTATGTTGGAAGTGCCCCGATCAGAGGTGTATCCGCTGTCAATGTTAACATAGGTTTGCGACTGCCGGCACATGCTTTGGCCAATGGAAAATTACTTTTGGCATATCAACCGAAAGAATTGCTCATGCAAATGTTCAAAATATCGAACCTTACTCCTTATACAGACAAAACACTCACCGCGCCTGGTGAATTTCAAAAACAGCTGGAATCGATTCGGCAAAATGGTTATTCGATGACAAGCGGGGAATTCCACCCCGGCATCCGTTCCGTTGCCGCCCCGATCTTTGATAGGACCGGGAATGTATTGGCTGCCTTGAATGTCGTGGCAACAGAGTCTGCTTATCAGGAGGATTTCATCGATAAAATTGCCTTGCCGAAACTATTGGAAGTTTCTCGTCAGTTATCCGTTTATATGGGATATAGCGGGGTTAAGCCTTATCAACACGAAGATGTCTGAACGATTTAAAATCGATTAATAAATGAATAACCTCCTTCGAAAGTGTGGATCTCCCAATAGGGAATTCCACACTTTTTTTTTGTTACAAGTTTATCCCATAGATGGTGAACGTTCGGATTATAGAAATAGTTTTAAATATTCTAAAAACTCATTGACAATGAAGCGGTTTCATTTTAGACTTAATTCATAGACAAAACAATGTTTTGCTTATGAAACATAATTCGATTTAGAAACAACAAATAAGGGAGGAATTTTAAAATGACAAAAGAAACTTTTTCAGTGAAGGATTTTGAAAAAAAATATGTTGCCCGATTGAAAGACCGTACTCTTGATTGGAATGTCTTGAAGTTCCAAGAAGAAATTGATCCCGCTTATAGACGCGCACAAATGAGATATATCGGACGTGGTGCCACTGCCAATAACGATACGAATGTAATTGCAGGTGAACATTTCACTTTAAGTACGATGGTGCTTCCTCCGGGATGTATCGGTCCTTTGCACCTTCATGACGATGTTGAAGAAGTGTTTTTCATTCTTGAGGGTGAAGTCACGGCATTAATTCAAGAGGACAGCTACAGTGAAGTGCATGAAATTAAATTAAGTGCGAGAGACTGCATAAGCAGCCCACCAGGGGTTTATCGGGGAATTAGGAATGACGGGGATGTAGAGGCGCGCATGCTAGTGATGCTTGGGGCAGTGAAGCCTAACTTACCGACATATCCTGAAGGCAGTGAACTGGAAGAACTTCGTAAACAACGGTCTAAAGAAAGAGAAGCCATCATTAAAGATTGATCATTAAGCCGAAAGGGCACCTGCATTATGAAAATTAATGAGGCGCCCTTTTCGATTAGATTGTTAAATATGGCCAATGCGAATGATCAAAAGGGCAATCTAAATTATGGGAGGTATAAAAAATGCTTGGGATTACTCATTTACGGCATATAAGCATGATTACTCCGAATTTCGACGAACAAGCAGAGTTTTATGAAAAAGTTTGGGGTCTTGATAGGGTGGATGTTCCGGAAGAGGAGAATACGGTTTATTTCCGGGGGGCTGGACCGGAACATCATATTCTTAGCCTTCACAAGGGAGAAAAACGAGGATTGCACCATATAGCTTTTGGCATGGTCGATAAAAATGCGGTGGACCGTGCAGCAGGGATATTACAATCGAAGGGCGTTCGAATTATTGAACCACCTGGATATTTGGATGAAGCAGGTGCCGGTTATGGCCTGCGGTTTATCGATCCGGAAAACCGCGTGATCGAGCTTTCTGCTTGGGTGGAAGTGCAAACGTCTATTTGGAGCAAGAAAAATGTTGATCCAGTGAAATTGAATCATGTTGTAATGAACACGAAGAACTTGGATATGATCGTTGAGTTTTATACGGATGTTCTTGGTTTTAAAGTCACTGATTGGAGTGAGCATCAAATGTCATTCCTCCGGTGCAACAGAAAGCATCACTCCATAGCCTTCAATCAAGATGAGCATGCGTCAGTCAATCATATCGCATACGAAGTCGATTCCGTGGATGAGCTGATGCGAGGAATAAGCAATGTCCGAAAAGCGGGCTTGTCAGAACTTTGGGGACCTGGACGTCATGGGCCGGGAGACAATATTTTCTGTTATTTTCAAGACCCAGGCGGTTTTGTAATGGAGTATACATGTTATCTGGAAACGATCGAAGATGAATCTGAGTGGAGAGCACGTGTATGGAAACGGGTTCCGCATTTAATGGATCAGTGGGGGATTGCAGGGCCGCCGAAACCTGAAGCGCGCAAAGCAATGGGAGGAGATCCCGATCCAGGCTGGGTTGATTCTCATATAGATGGTTCTGTCATGGCGAAAAAATAAGGAGGAGTTTGATTTCCTCCCATGATTCTTGCGCTAGTTAGTTTCTTGTTGATTAAAGGACAGCATTTGAGGAAAATGGCTTTGAAAAGGAGTGAAGAGAGTGGATTTAGGATTGCAAGGAAAAGTGGCTGTCATTATGGGCGGCACGTCGGGCGTGGGATTAAAAACAGCAGAAATGTTTTTAGCTGAAGGAGCGAAAGTGGCTATTTGCGGCAGAAGTGCTGAGCGTATGGAAAGTGCACAAAGTCAATTGCTCTCATTTGGTGAAAAGGCAGATATTTTTGCCTCAACATGTGATGTCACCTCAAAATCGGATGTAGATTCTTTCATTAATGGTACCGCGGAGAGGTTTGGCGGAATCGATATTTTGGTGAATGCTGCAGGTCAAAGCGTGATGGGTCACTTTTTTGACATAACGGATGAGCAGTGGGAAGAACAGATTCAGTTAAAGTTCTTTGCCATCATATATGCCGTTCGTGCTTCGCATCCCCATATAGTGAAAAGGGGAGGCGGGCGGATCATTAATATTAATGCAACGCTTGCCAAAGAACCTGAACGTCATATGGTAGCGACTGCAGCAGCAAGGGCTGGCCTCCTTAATTTAAGCAAAACCTTGTCCCAGGAATTGGCCTTTGACAATATATTGGTGAATTCAGTGAGTCTTGGATTGATCCGGACCGATCAATGGGAGCGAAGAAGATTGAAAAATGCGCCTGATATGGACCCTGAAGAGTATTACGGGGACCTAGCGAAAAAACGGAATATCCCTCTCGGCCGCGTAGGGGAAGCGGAAGAAGTGGCCAGTGTCATTGTTTTCCTTGCTTCAGACAAAGCAAGTTATGTAGCGGGTTCGACGATTGAGACGGCAGGAGCGATCGGAAAGGCACTATAAATATATTACTGAAAAAGGTAGGATAACGCGATGAAAATACAAGAAGAATTAGAGTTTACAACCGCCGATTCCATCGTAAAGGAGCTTGTTCAAGCAGGTGTGGAAGCTGCTTTCGGGATTGTCAGCATTCACAATATGCCCATCTATGATGCAATTCTTAGGGAAGGGAGCATCAAACTCATTTGTTCACGCGGTGAGAGCGGTGCCGTAAATATGGCTGATGGATATGCACGCGCCACCGGGAAATTGGGTGTAGTGATTACCAGTACTGGAACAGGGGCAGGAAATGCTGCTGGTTCACTAGTGGAAGCTTGGGCAGCTGGTGTCCCCCTTCTTCATCTAACAGGTGAGGTGGCTTCTTCTTATCTTGGTACAGGCAAAGGATACATACATGAGTGTAAAGACCAGCTTTCAATGATGAGCGGAGCTTGTAAAAATGCAGTGAGGCTTAGAAACCCTGACCAAACCGCAGCAGTAGTAAGGAAGGCAATCCAAGAAGCTTTAACTGCACCAACGGGTCCGGTTACATTGGAAATTCCAATTGACTATCAATCGGTGATCATAGAAGATCTTTCACTCGAAGGGCTAAGAACTTCACCCTCTGAAACAAATTCAATGCCAATTATTCCTGAACTAGCCGTTCAAAAAATGGTAGGCGCACGCCGTCCTGTCATATGGGCCGGTGGTGGAGTCATCAGTGCCAATGCTTCGCAAGAGCTGAAAAAATTGGCGGAAATCCTTGGTGCAGCGGTTATAACCAGTCAGTCAGGAAAAGGTTCGATTCCAGAAAACCATGAACAATGCATCGGACATTTTGCGGCATATGAAACTACAAAAGAGTTTTTAAGAAATGCAGATTTATTGATCAGCGTAGGTGTAAGGTTTAGGGGGAATGAAACATCCAACTGGAAAGTGCCGGTGCCACAGGAACATATAGCGATCGATGCGGATTGGCAGGCCATTAACCGGAACTATAAAGCCACGTTAGGTTTGGTTGGCGATGCAAAGGATATGCTTGCTGCCATCATTCAAAAGCTTGAAGAACATTCAGTTCATGCAGAGCCATCTTATTTACAAGAAGTTCTTTCACTTAGAAATGAAGTGCGCGCTCAACTCAGGGAAACGCTTGGACCGTATGAGCAATTTGTAGATGGCATGAGGGGGATATTACCAGAGGATACCATTCTAGTTCGTGATGTGACCGTTCAGGCAAATGTTTGGGGTAGCCGTTTATTTGAAATCTATGAACCGAGAACATCGATTCATGCATCAGGCGGCGGAATTGGTCAAGGTCTTCCAACAGCAATCGGTGCCCAAATGGGATGTCAAGATAAAACCGTCGTTCTTATGGCTGGAGATGGTGGGTTTATGGTGAACGTTGGGGAAATGGTTACGGCAGCCGAAGAAAATTTACCAGTTATCATCGTATTGTTCGATGACTCAGGCTATGGAGTTCTTCGCAATATTCAAACAGCCGCATATGGTCGGCAGGTAGCTGTGGACTTATTGAGCCCTGATTTTGTGAAACTGGCTGAGTCCATGCATTTTGATGCAGTGCGTATTGGTTCTGGTGATGAATTCATATCCGAACTTAAAAAGGCTAAGGAAAGACGTAAACCTTCAATGATCGTCGTTGATATGGAAGCTGTGGGGCCAATGGCCAAACCATTTGGCGGACCACCGGGAGCTGCGGAAGCATTCAAGCCCAAAAAACTATAAGGAGGATTGAGAATGATTTCGACATACCCATTTGTTTCAGGAAAATATCTAGTTAATGGAGAATGGATAGAATTACCGGAAAAAGTCGATGTTGTAAATCCGGCAAATACATCGGAAGTAGTTGGCCAGGTGGCAAAATGCTCTGAAAAAATCGTGAGTGGCGCTATTGAAGCTGCAGAAAATGCTTTTGAAACGTGGTCTCGCTCTGATATCGGGGAACGGGCAAACAGGATGAACACTGCGGCAGAAGAACTATCAAAAGTTATCGAGGAAAATGTTACAGTGTTTGTACGTGAGAATGGCAAAACACTTGTTGAAGCTAAAAAGGATTTACTGCGCTGTGTTGAAGTAATGAAGGGCTGTGCAGCAGAGTTACTTGATTGGTGGAAGCCTGAAGTGCTTCCAGGAAAACAAAAAGTCCAAATCCGAAGAAGAGCAAGAGGTGTCACGGCAATAATCACACCGTGGAATTCTCCGATGATATTAACATTTAAAAGGGTCATACCTGCTGTTTTGGCAGGTAATGCCGTTGTCGTGAAACCTGCAACGAATTGTCCCTTAACGATCATGACCTGTTTAAAAGTAGTTGCTGAACATTTTCCTCCAGGAGTCATCAATATAGTCTCAGGATCAGGAAAAGCAATCGGCGACACACTATGTTCCGATTCACGCGTAAGGACATTGGCGTTTGTCGGAAGTACGGAAACCGGGAAAGATATCATGCAGAAATCAGCTGGAAATCTGCAAAAAGTATATATGGAACTTGGCGGCAATGATCCTGCCATCATCTTGGAAGATGCCAATATGGATGAAGCGGCTATCAAACGTTTGAGGATGGGGATTTTACGAGCAGCGGGTCAGGTTTGTTCTGCTGTAAAAAGAGTGTACGTCCATGAATCACGATATGATGAAGTTGTGGAGAAGCTGACCAAAGAGTTCAGCCGGATGGTGATCGGTGATGGAATTCAGCCTGATGTAACCATGGGTCCAATGAATAATAAAGCACAATATGACTTTGTGAATGGCTTGATCGAACGTACCGCTAAGTCAGGAGGAAATATAATCACAACCGGCATCCAGCTGAATCCGGAAACTTGGGATAAAGGTTATTATATGCTTCCTTCCATTATTACTGGCGTCGATCAGCAGAGCGAATTGGTTCGAGTGGAACAATTCGGACCGATCATTCCAATTTTACCTTTCAATGATATCGATGAAGTTGTAAAATTAGCGAATGATAGTGAGTTTGCACTGCGTGCATCTGTTTGGACCGAGAATGAAGATATCGCTGTCGAAATGGCAGATCGCCTTGAAGCTGGTGCCGTATTCCATAATAATCATACCGTTTTCAGTGACTTGGCCCTGGACTTCCCTGGCTTAAAAGAAAGCGGTGTTTCGCGGGAAACAAGACATTGCGGGTTGGAATTCTTTGCGGACTCATACGGGTTTGCTGATTGAGGAAGGATGAAACTACATGAAGTTAGGTTTAATCGGGTGCGGTAATATCGGAAAATTTCTGCTTAAGGCCATTAATAACGACGGGCTTCTTCCAGGTGGAAGAATCGATGCAATTTATGCCCGCCGTGGAGAAGTTGCGGCACAATTAGCTGAAGAATTCAGGACACAGCCATATCGTGATGTCGACGAACTCCTTAAATCCGATGTAGATTTAGTCATAGAGGCTGCAACGATAGAAGCAGCTGAAGAGTATGCATTGAAAGTGCTTAAAAGCGGGAAGGATCTCTTGCTAAGCAGCATTGGCGTGATGGCGAATTCCGCCTTTGAAGAACAATCAAACCAGATTTGTAAATTGAATGACGTGAATATTCTCCTTCCGTCTGGTGCGATTGGAGGTCTGGATGTACTTAAATCGGCAAAAGCGGTGAATGGACTTGAATCTGTTTGCATCACCACAAGAAAACCGCCAAACGCATTACCGGCAGGGTCTTCAGTGACAGAAGAAACGGTATTATTTGAAGGAACTGCTGCAGAAGCGATCAAGCAATTTCCGAGAAACATTAATGTTGCGATTGTGCTGTCTATGGCTGGTCTTGGATCAGAAAAGACGAAAGTGAAAATCATTGCCGATCCAAATGTGTTAAAAAATAATCACCTGATAGAAGCGTCAGGGTCGTTCGGGAAACTGAAACTAGAAGTGGAAAATGATCCGATGCCAAATAACCCGAAAACGAGTTATCTAGCGGCATTAAGCGTTTTGGCGACTCTGCAAAACAAGGAAAAAAGCGTTCAGATTGGGTAATGCTTAATGATGTAAAGCTTGGAAGGGAGAGAAAAAGTATGCTTAAAACTGAAAAATCCTTAGAAGAAATGTCGAAACAGCAAGTTGTTGACTATTTGAACGAAACAGTTAAACCAGAGGAAGGCGTTATACCTGCATACCTCCTTGGAGACCCAAAGGTTTATGATATAGAACATGAAAAAGTGTTTTTGAAAACATGGGTTTTTATCGGCCATGATTCTGAAGTACCGAACAAAGGAGACTTCATGACCCGTGAACTTGCTGGCTACTCGCTCATCATTACTCGTGATGCTGAAGGGGAAATCAGGGCTTTTTATAATATGTGCACCCATCGCGGAATGAAACTATGCCGTGCAGATAAAGGGAATAAGTCTTTATTTACGTGCCCCTACCATGGGTTTAATTTTAAAAACACTGGTGAACTCGTAGGAGTGCCATTACAAAAGGACATATATGGGGGTAACCTTGACCGCTCGGAAATGGGCCTTCACAAAGTAAAGCTTGAATCCTATAAAGGTCTTTTATTTGGAACTTGGAATGAAGATGCAGAGCCGCTTGAAGAGTTTCTTGGAGACATTAAATGGTATTTGGATATCCTTGTAGGACGTGCAGAAATGGAAGTAATCGGAGTTCCGCAAAGATTCGTTGTTAATTCGAACTGGAAAGTTGGTTCCGATAACTTTGTTGGTGATTCCTATCACACGATGGTCACACACGGATCCATTGCCAAACTGGGCATGGTGCCCAATGCTACCTATTCAAAGCGCGGTTTTCAAATCCATACGGACAACGGGCATGGTCTTAACTTAGGGACTCCTAATCCTGACTTCGCTTTCCCGGAAGAATTGAAAGATGAATTTAAAACTAATTTGTCTGAAGAACAATATGGAGTGTTATCAAACTTGAAGAATATGATTGGGAATGTTTTCCCTAACTTATCATTTTTAATATCCCATACAAAAATCAAAGACCAATTCATCTCCAACACTTCAATAAGGATGTGGCGGCCAATAGGTCACAATAAAATGGAAGTGATTGCTTGGATGCTTGTGGAAAAGAACGCCTCCCAAGATTGGAAAGATAGATCAAGAGATTCATTTATCTTGACCTTTAGCCCTTCCGGTATTTTCGAACAGGATGATACGGAAGTTTTTACTGATATCACTGAAGCAGCCCAAGGACCAATGCCTTTCCTAAAGAATCTAACCTACAATTATACTATGGGTCTTCATCGTGAACCAGTTGATTTTATAGGTCCTGGTGTTGCTTACGATGATAAATTCACTGAAGCGAGCCAAAGGAATTTTTACAAGTACTGGCTTGAATTGATGACGAAATGATAAACGGGAGGGGGAACGGAAATGAATGTGGAGAAAATGTTGCTCAAATGTCAATTTGAACAATGGCTGTATGATGAAGCTCAATTACTGGATGATATTGAATTTGATGATTGGTTCGATTTAATGCACTCGAGCTTACGCTATCAAATGCCTGTACGTGTTAATAAAGAAGGAGTGGAACGCCCGGATTATTCAACGGACATGTTTACATTTAATGATGATATTGAGCTGCTGAAACTTCGAGTGGATCGTTTGAAAACGGATTATGCATGGGCGGAAATACCGCCATCAAGAACACGGCGTTTTGTCTCAAATGTACGTGTTAAAGACTATGTTGAAGGTGAAAAGGCAGTCGTCAAGAGCTACCTGCTCATCTATCGTAGCCGCAGCACGGATATTCAACATGATCTGATTTCGGGGGAACGAAATGATGAATTCATTTTCGAAGAAGGTAAATGGAAACTTTCCAAACGAATATTCATTGTTGATCAATCAACGATAAATACCAGAAATCTTGCTATTTTCGTATAATATTGACTTGGTTAAAAAGGGGAGGCTGGTTACAATGGCAATGGCGTTAAAGGATAAAGTAGTGCTGATTACCGGTGGCAATTCAGGTATCGGGGAGGCTGTCACTAGACGTTTCATACAAGAAGGGGCAAAAGTCAGCATCATCGGCCGCTCGATAGAAACGCTAAAGAAAATGAAAGCGGAATTTGGTGAAGAGATTCTCATTAACCAAGGCGATGTAAGCAAATATGAAGACAATGAGAGGGCTGTCCAGGCCACTGTTGAGCAATTTGGAAAACTGGATGTTTTCGTAGCCAATGCAGGAGTCTTTGATGGATTTGCTAAATTTGCCGACGTAACTCCCGATGCACTTTCCGATGCATATGATTTTCTGATCGATATTAATGTTAAAGGATCATTCTTCGGTGCTAAAGCCGCTCTTGAAGAACTGCAAAAATCGAATGGAAATATTATTTTCACCGTATCCGGTGCCAGTTTTTATCCGGATGGCGGCGGGGTGTGGTACACAGCAAGCAAGCATGCCCAAATAGGGCTGATGCGGCAACTTGCCTTTGAACTCGCTCCTAACATCAGGGTGAATGCTGTAGCTCCTGGTGGCACTCTGACCGCATTATCGGTCATTCCTCCCCTGCGTCCATTCGTTAAAATCGTGGATAATGAAACGAAGGCAAATAGCATAAAAAAGAGAAACCCTCTACAGCTTGCACAGCTGCCTGAAGATCATGTAGCTGCATATGTCCTGTTGGCATCAGACGCAGCGCGTGCAATTACCGGTGAAGTCATCTCCAGTGATGGAGGATTGTCCGTACGCGGGCTGGGTTGAGTTCATAATAAAATAAACTATGGGAAGTAGGTTTATTAGTATGGCTGAATCACTATTGGGCAATAGGAATATTAATCAACTCGCATTTGTTGTAAAAGATATTGAAGCTGCTAATCTAGCTTTCACAAGACTGCTGGGCATTAAGAAGGCAGAACCATTTCTAACTGGTGACAGTTCTGTTTCGAAAGTTACTTTTAGAGGTGTACCAACGGAATCGCAATCCAAACTGGCTTTCCTGAATACTCCTACCGTCCAATTTGAACTAATAGAACCCGATAAAAATCCAGGAACGATGCGTGAGTTCCTGGATGAAGTAGGTGAAGGGATCCACCATATAGCTTTTGATGTGGACTCTATCCAAAAGAGGCTGCCAATCTTGGAGAAAAGTGGCTACCCAGCTTTGCAAACAGGTGAATTCACATCAAGTGACGGCCGATATGTATATGTGGATACACTAGATGATCACAAAACGTTAGTTGAACTGCTTGAAAGTGCGGAGCCAAGAGTAACGGCATGGGAAAGACCGGAAGATGACAGCATTCAGCCGCTACTAGGGACTAACAAAGTGGAACAGCTTGCGTTTGTTGTCAAAGACCTTGATGCGGCTGCAGATGCATATAGTAAGTTGTTGGGTGTTGAAAAACCTCCCATCATCCATTCTGGTTCATCCGATATTACAAACGTGATTTACAAAGGGAAGCCCACTGAAGGCAAATCAAAATATATGTTCATCAATACTCCGTTAATTCAAATTGAATTGATCGAGCCGGGCGAATCACCCAGTACGTGGAAAGATCATCTAGAAACATATGGTGAGGGTGTTCACCATATCTCTTTTGTCGTTAAAGACATGGAGGCTAAAATGAAGATGCTGGAAGAAATGGGCTATCCGGTCATACAGAGAGGAAACTTTTTTAACGGAAAAGGCCGGTATGCCTATATGGATACAAAAGCGACCTTTAAAGTGATTATTGAATTGCTGGAACGTTACGATGAGTAAACAAGTAACCATTGATCATCAAAAGGTGTATGGATGATTGTCCGGACATTTGGAACTTACATAATTAGGAATAAGAACCCCAGGGGTCATTCAATCGAAAAACCTAGCCATTTTCCCACCTAATCAGCTGAATAACTACCTAGAGCGCAACCGTATAAAAAGCATACAAGGCAATGGTCGGGAAGGGGACTTCAACCATGGCCTTGTACGGTTCGAATAAAAGTGAAAAATTTAACAGCAATATTATTACTTTTTCTACATCTTTGTCACGAATGGTCTGGATTAACTGTAAGTGCTCGTTGTTTCGTTCCTCATACCAAGATTTATCAACCCAATGTAACATCCTCATTACGGGCCGATTAAAAGGAAATTCGAAAAGAAAGTCATGATGAATCTGTAGTTTTTTGGAGAAAGGTATTTCTCGAGTTGGAATATAATAAGCGGGGAAATTCGATGTTTGCACGACTTGCCGCTATTCGGTCATTTTTAATTATTTCTTGTTGCGGTTTATCCGTTGCCCATTCCAGTTTTTTTAAACTCCTCTTCCGTAATTCCTTCACAGTCTTTTTGTATAGAATGGTTTTCGAGCATTTTACTGATTTCCAATTCTTACTGCATAAGTTGAATATCCACATTGGATATGACCATCCCTATGGACAGGTTTAACCAGAAGCAAATTTTCCTATTCCAATTTCCCAATAGCATCACAAACCGGTGTACTGTTACAATTGAAGCTGGGCGATATCATCTTCCGTTAAACGGTCTCCGGGCAATACTCTTCAATGATCGCACTATTAATAACAAAAAATATACCTTCCCTTAAGGGCTTAGAAAAATAATGTTCTATTTGTTCTGAAAATATTGATAACGGTTGGTTTCCATGGCGCTCCTTTTTAATAATATACAAGTATATATTTTTTATCTTAAAAATGAGTGAAGTCATTTCAATGCTTCATACATTTTATTGATACAATTCAATGGGATGGATGACCCTATTACCACTAAAGACGCTCACAAGGCTATCGGAACTTTTTGGCAAGTGATAAAATTCCAGGTAGCCCTCATATATGCTGTAACTGGGGACCTGCCTGAAACTTTTGAGGAAAAAAGGGCGTCATAGAAAAAGCGGAAGCACTAATAGTAGGTTTTGATATCATTTTGCCCTGACGAGTGATGTATATGAAAATTCTTTTTAGAGATAACCATGCTAGAAGGGAGATTCATGTTGCTCGATTACATAAAGATGCTATGATTGAGATCGAAGTATTTTAAACACAAGAGAACATCAGATTGATATTTTCTTTTGTTTATATACATAGAGGATCAGGAGGAGTTATAAATGAATTTAGCACAATTTCCTAGAAAGCGATATACACCGACATATACACCAGTTGAAAGACTGGATCATTTTTCTGAAGTTCTAGGGGGCCCATCCATTTACGTTAAACGAGACGATATGCTTGGTCTGACGGCAGGCGGAAATAAAACAAGGAAACTGGAATTTCTTGTTGCCGATGCATTGGACAAAGGCGCGGATACATTGATTACATGTGGAGGCATTCAATCAAATCATTGCCGCTTGACACTAGCTGCTGCGGTTAAAGAGAAAATGAAATGCATCCTTGTGTTGGAAGAGGGCCTTTCAAATACTGAACCGGATTTTAACGGTAACTATTTTCTCTACCATTTATTAGGAGCTGAACAAATAAAAGTAGTGCCTAATGGAGCTGACTTAATGCAAGAAATGCAAAAAGTGGCTAAAGAGGTGACAGAGAAAGGACATCAACCTTACATTATCCCGGTTGGGGGATCCAATGTCATTGGTGCGACGGGATACGTTGCATGTGCTCAGGAGATCTTGGCCCAGTCCTTTGAGCAAGGGATTGATTTGAAAGCAGTTATTTGTGTAAGCGGCAGTGGAGGAATGCATGCTGGTTTGGTGGCAGGATTTCATGGAAATCACAGTGGAGTATCGGTAATTGGAATAAACGTAAGCAGAGGGAAAGCTGAACAAGAAGAGAAAGTTTTTCAGCTTGTTAAGGAAACTTTAACACATATCGGCATTCCGAATTCACTTCCTCGTGAGGCTGTTACGTGTTTTGATGAGTATGTCGGCCCGGGTTATGCTTTGCCTACACCTGAAATGGTGGAAGCAGTCAAGCTAATGGCAAGAACGGAAGGGATATTGTTGGATCCGGTATATACGGGGAAAGCGGCAGCGGGACTCATCGATTTAATACAAAAAGGCACCTTTAAGCCGGAGGATAACATTCTATTTATTCACTCTGGCGGTGCTTCATCGCTTTACGCCAATACGTCTCTCTTTAATTGAGATTTTACGAACCAACTGGTTCGCCGGCACCAGTTGGTTCGTCTAAAGTAATCATTTCAAGTTGATCTCGTTGAATAGAATGATGTTTCGAAAGCATTCTCATCACCTCAAGTTTTTAATGGATCTATTTTAAAACAAAAAAAGACTGTAGGGAAAAGTGTTATATCTAAAAGGTAAGTCAAAGTTTTATTGGAACGGAAGGTACGAGACTCCTGCGGGAAAAGCGCGCCCCACAGGCGAAAGCCGAGGAGGCTCCGGGACCGCCCGCGGAAAGCGAGTGCCCTACGTTCCAATCAACGTCCAAATTGTACAAGCCATAAAAAAGGACAAACTCGATTTTGAGTTTGTCTACAGTCTGAGAGGATTCTACAGTTGTAGAATCCTCCTTTAATGTTACTTTTCAATTAAAGACCTCGTATGATCAAAAACAACTTTCCCATCAACGATCGTTAACTGTACCTTTGTATTGGGGATTTCTCCCACTGGCATTTCAAAGAGATTTCGTTCTAATACTACGATATCAGCAAGTTTTCCTACTTCTAATGTTCCCAATTCCTTCTCCCTAAAGGAACCATAAGCTGATCCGGCTGTATAAGCTTTCAATGCTTCGGCAAGTGTGATGCGCTCATGTGGATGCCATACCGCTTTTCCGCTGCTGTCGATTCTCGTTACTGCCCGATAGATTTGCAGAAGCGGATCAAGGGTATCGATTGGGAAGTCCGTTCCGAATGCCAATTTCGCCCCGGCTTCTTGCAGTGTATTAATCGAGAAAACATACTTTTCTCGTTCTGTACCAATCCGCTCGGTATACACACCTCTTTCAGACATCGCAAAGTGATCCGGCTGCATTGAAGCGGTCACGCCTAGCTGTTTGAAACGATGAATATCATCAGGGTGGATCACTTCAATGTGTTCAACGGAATGCCGCGAGTCTCGTTTACCGTTTGTCTTTTGCGCTTCCTCATAGGCATCTAAAGCAAGGCGAATCGCTCCGTCTCCAATTGCATGAAAACGAATGCTGAAGCCTTCTTTATCAGCATCTACGACCCATTTTTTGATTGTTTCAGGAGGGAACGATGATTCACCTCGTGTATTCGGTTGATCAGCATAAGGTTCAAGTAAATAAGCGGTACGGGCTGTAATGACGCCATCGATAAATTGTTTAAGTCCTGACACACGAAGTTTGTCCGATTGATACGTATCTCGTAATTTTTTGACACGTTCAAGATTGCCATTTAAAGCTGGCCATAAATGAATACGGGCAGTTAAACCTCCATTGTTTTCAAATTCTTTGAAAACATCATAATCATTAAGCATTTCCAATGCTTCTATTGCGAATAAGTCGTGGACGGATGTTACTCCTAAACCAGCCGCATGAGTGAGGAAATTCGTGAAAAGTTCTCTCTTTTGTTCTTTTGTAAAATGATAGGCATGGAGGATAACCGCGTCCATTGCTTTTTCGTATAAAAGACCATTAGGTTCCCCATTTTCGTCTTTTCCAATCATTCCATACGAAGGGTTTTCCGTATGACGGGTAATATTAGCGATTTCAAGTGCCTTTGAATTTACCCATGCGTAATGACCTTCGGCGTGAAACATAAGCACCGGACGGTCGGGGAGAATGCGGTCCAATGAAGACCGATTCGGTAATTGCTGCGTATCCCAATATCCTGCATCCCATGAAGCGCCGATTATCCAAGGATCTTGCGGGCGCGATTCGGCAAATTCACGAATCATTTCCAACGCTTCTTCTTCTGAACGGGCTGGGAATAAATTGGCACTATTCATCGAAACAGCCCCATCCATCATGTGAAGATGGAAATCATGAAAACCCGGTAGAATTAATTGGTCATTAAATTGATGGATTTTGGTATTCTCGCCTAAATAAGGTTTAACCTCCTCCTTAGAACCAACCGCAATGATTTTATTGTCCTTAATCGCAATTGAGGCGGGCTCCGGTTGATCAGAAAGTCCTGTAAATACAGCATTACTTGAAATAATTACATCAGCTGGTTGTTGATTCATTATCTATCATTCCTTTCAATTCTATAGAATAGCTTCTATTATTAAGCTTGTTCAATGGCAAGCTCAGGAGGCGGCTGTCTAAACATTTTTGTAAGGTTAAGAAGGTACACAAATCCGATCGCAAACCAAGTTCCTCCCAGTATTAACGAATGGATGTCTAACTTTATCCAAAAGAAACCTGTAAGAGAAGCACCAATTAACGGAATGATAAGGTACCGAATTGTCCCTATTAAGGATCGCTGCTTTTTTCGGAAATAATAGTGAGCGATAACCGAAATATTAACGAAAGTAAAAGCGAATAATGCACCAAAATTTATAAGAGATACGGCAGTCGTAAGGCTTAAGAATAGGGCGCTTAAAGCCACGCCTCCTATAATTAGTATGTTGAAGACAGGTGTACGATATTTAGGAGAAAGGTATCCAAATATTTTGGCAGGAAGTACACGTTCACGTCCCATTGCAAATAAAATGCGCGAAGCACTTGTACCTGACGCAATAGCTGATGAAAAACTGGACATGATTCCTTCAGCAAGCATATAACTTATCAAAAAGTTACCCCCGATATACATGGCAATTTCCATATAGGCTGCTTCCGGGGCTTTAAATGATTGGTAGTCAGGCCAGACAAGCTGTAAAAAGTACGAACCGATAAAATAATATAATCCACCAATGATTGTTACAAGATAAATGGCCTTAGGTATGGATTTTCGCGGGTTTTTCGTTTCTTCAGAAAGAGTTGTTACTGCATCAAACCCTAAAAAGGAAAAGCATAAAATAGGGATTATGGACATGAAGCCCGGAATATTTATATTTGAATCAATAAACGGGAGGATCGAAAAAAGCGTTCCTGCACCTTGACCATTTAAAAGCCCCTTTATTGAAAAAATGATGAACAACGCAAGTGTTCCGAATTGCAAGAATAGAAGCCCCATATTAAGCTTAGCCGCTACCTTAATACCGAGAATATTTATAATCGTAACCGTGACGATAAAGAGAATGATCCAGACGTACATAGGAATTATAGGGAAATATGCTTTCATTGCAATGCCTAACAATAGAGCACTGATCATTGGACTGAACATATAATCCAGTATAATGGTCCAACCTACGAGAAAACCAATGTGAGGACTTAGGGATTTTTGCGTAAACGTATAGGCTGCACCCGCATTTGGAAAGGCTTTGACCATTTGCGCATAGCTGTAGGCTGTAAACAGCATAACGATAAAGGCAACGATATAAGCAGTAGTGATCATCCCGTTTGTGCTATGAACAGCAACTCCATATGTTGAAAACAAAGTAGTTGGGGCCATAAAGGCCAAACCAAAAAACACAACATATTTTAATGGAAGTGAACGTTTAAGAGTTGGTGAGTTTGAATTATTCATATATCAGTCCCCTATTAAATGGCTGCATCATAGTCATTCTTTATTCCAATACCATACTGATTCTGCAAAGCAGACCGATCTCCATGCCCAACTTTTCTATAGTTTTTATTTTCCATAGTATGGTCTATTTTCGCATTTAAACGTTTGATGACAAAGATGTACATCCGCTGTTTGATCATCTTTTTCCGAATCGTTTACTTATCATACTAAAGAACCGGCATAATCATAAACTACTTGACCGTCAACCATTGTTAACAGTACCTTTATATCTGGTATTTCTTCCACAAGCACTTCAAAGGGATTTCGTTCCAAGACGATAATATCAGCAAGTTTACCTGCTTCCAATGTCCCTAATTCCTGCTCTCTAAATGTACCGTAGGCTGGGCCACTTGTATAAGCTTTCAATGCTTCGGCAAGTGTGATGCACTCATGTGGATGCCATACCGTTTTTCCGCTGCTGTCGATTCTCGTTACCGCACGATAAATTTGGAGGAGCGGATTCAAAATATCAATTGGGAAGTCCGTTCCAAAAGCCAGTTTCGCACCGGTTTTTTGCAAAGTATTAATCGAGAAGACATACTTTTCCCGTTCAGCACCAACTTGTTCGGTGTAAACACCTCTTTCAGACATCGCTAAGTGATCTGGCTGCATTGAGACCATAACACCGAGCTCACTAAAACGATGAATATCATCTGGATGAATCACTTCAATGTGTTCGACGGAATGTCGTGAATCTCGTTTACCATTTGTCTTTTGCGCTTCCTCATAGGCATCTAAGGCAAGACGGATTGCTCCATCTCCAATCGCATGAAAACGAATGCTGAAGCCCTCTTTATCTGCAGCAACGACCCATTTTTTGATCGTTTCAGGAGGGAAAGACGTCTCACCGCGTGTTTCTGGTTGATCCGCATAAGGCTCGAGTAGATAAGCTGTACGGGCGGTAATGACGCCATCGATAAATTGTTTAAGTCCCGACACACGGAGCTTATCCGATTGATATGTCTCTCGCAATTGTTTGGAGTGCCCAAGATCGCCATTTAATGCAGGCCATAAATGAATCCGCGTTGTTAATTTACCGTTGTCTTCGAATTCTTTGAAAACATCTAGTGATTCTATTGTCTTTAAACCATGTAAGTCATTGACAGCAGTCACCCCTAAGCTGGCTGCATGTGCCAAGAAATTGGAGAAGATTTCATTTTTTTGTGAATTTGAAAAATTAAAGGCATGGCGGATAACCGCATCCATTGCTTTTTCATATAAAATACCATTGGGTTCGCCATTTTCATCTTTTCCTATAATGCCATAGAAAGGATTTTCCGAATGACGAGTAATATTAGCAATCTCCAAAGCTTTCGTATTCACCCATGCATAATGACCTTCAGCGTGAAACATGAGTGCCGGACGGTTAGGAAGAATATGATCCAATGAATGGCGAGTCGGTAATTGTTGTATATCCCAATAACCTGCATCCCAAGTAAATCCGATTACCCATTGATTTTCCGGTTTTGATTCGGCAAATTCACCAATCATTTTCAGCGCTTCATCTTCTGAGCGAGCGGCGAACAGATTGACACTATTGAGGGCAACGGCACCTTGCATGATATGAAGGTGGAAATCATGGAATCCCGGCATAATTAATTGGTCTTTAAACTGATAGATTTTCGTGTGCTCACCTGCGCAGTGTTTAATTTCTTCCTCAGTACCAATCGCAACAATTTTGTTGTCCTTAATTGCAATGGAGGCGGGTTCAGGTTGATCGGAAAGACCTGTAAATACAGTATTACTTGATATAATTACGTCAGCTACTTGTTGACTCATCATCAATCATTCCCTTCTTTTATAGCGTTATTATTAAGCTTCCTCAAAGGCAAGCTCAGGAGGCGGCTGCCTAAGCATTTTCGTTAAGTTTAATAGATAAATAAATCCGATAAGAAGCCAAGTTCCACCCAGTATTAGTGAATGTTTATCTAGATTTATGAAAAACAATCCAATTAGTGCTGCACCAGTAAGCGGGATAATCATATATTGAATCGTTCCTCTAAAAGATCTCTGTTTCTTTTGAAAAAAATAGTAAGAAACAACTGAAAGATTCACAAAGAAAAAGGCAAATAACGCACCAAAACTAATAAGTGATACAGCTGTCGTTAGATTTAAGAAAAGAGCGCTTAATGCAATCCCGCCAATGAGTAAAATATTGAACACGGGTGTCCGGTATTTCGGTGATAGATAGCCGAAGATTTTTTTCGGCAATACATTTTCCCTTCCCATCGCATACAAAATACGAGAGGCGCTCGTTCCCGATGCCACGGCTGAAGCTGTGGTGGAAGTTAGCCCCACTGCCACAAAGAAGCTCACAAAAATGTTTCCGCCGATATACATAGCTATCTCTAAATAGGCGGATTCAGGGTTAGTGAAAGAATGGAACTCCGGAAAAATTAGTTGTGCAAAATAAGAACTTGTGATAAATAAAAATCCGCCAATCATCGTTATGAAATAGATCGCTTTTGGCAACGTCCTCGTAGGATCCTTCGTCTCCTCTGACAGAGTAGTTACTGCATCAAAGCCTAAAAAGCTAAAACAAAGAATTGGGATAACAGATAGGAGAGCCGGTGCGCTAATTTCAGGGTCATAAAAGGGAACGGTGGAAAATAATGTCCCTGTTCCTTTTCCATCAAGAAGACCTTTAATGGACAAAATAAAAAATAGTGCAAACAATAAAAATTGCAAGAAAAGCATATACGTATTAAGTTTCGCTGCTAATTTAATGCCAAGGATGTTGACAGCAGTAATAACCACAATAAATAAAATGATCCAAACAAACATCGGAATGGATGGAAAATAAGCTTTCAATGAAATTCCGACGATTAGGGCGCTGATCATCGGGCTAAATATATAATCAATGATGATTGTCCAACCAACGATAAACCCTATATGCGGACTTATAGATTTTTGCGTAAACGTATATGCTGCTCCTGCTTTTGGGAACGCTTTCACTAATTGGGCATAGCTATAAGCTGTAAATAACATGACAACTAAAGCAATGGCATAAGCCGTCGGCAGCATCCCGCCGGTGCTGTTTACAGCAACCCCATATGTTGAGAAAAACGTTTTTGGAGCCATGAAAGCCAATCCGAAAAAGACGACATACTTCAAAGTAAGAGTACGTTTAAGAGTTGGTGAATTCGTATTTTCCATTAATCAATCCTCCTTGTGAATTTTTTACTAACGATTTTACACATTCATTAATGTGTCGTAAATAACCTGATTATTCAGAATAATTAAATTGAAATTCTGTATATTCAGTTAATGGAAAGGTTATTTGTCTGTATTCATTTAAGGATAACCAACATAAAGTATCTTTCTTGTGAACGGATACAAAAAATTGAGCTCTGACTGAATGCTTTTAACATTTTTTCATAGTGCCTGTCCTCCAATCGGCCGCACAGAGGATTTGGTAAAGTAGAGTAGCATAATGCAAGGAACAACTTCGTAATGGCCTTGTCTTTTTTGATGTCACACTTTTTAATAAAAGGTATCACTCCTTCGAACAAAATGATTTTTCAAAATAATGGTTTGCTGTTTTCATTTAGGAATGCATCACTCCATTCATTATGTATAAATCCATTATAAAGTCTCGTCTAACACGAGAGTAAACAGTTGCGATACAAAAAACAGCCTTCGAAATGATAATGCTTTCATTTCGAAGGCTGTTCACTTGTTACTTTTCTTGAATCGGAATTTGTATTTCATAATAAGCTTCATCATATTGATCAGTCAGAGAAACGTCAACCTGCATAATTCGAAAGGCGTCACCGGTAATAATATAGTCATGAGTATCACAATAATGGAGTAGCTTTTTTAGCTGGATTAGCATTTTCTCCCTTGTGAGTCCTCCATAATAGGAACATAAAAATAGCCCATTTTCAATTTTTTGGGTTGGTTGCTCTGACTCCTCACCCTGAACAAGAATGAATGATTGAGATTGATAGTCACTTAGGTTAGCGGAAAAGTCAGATGATTGACGAATTTCATCAAAATACTCTTTCTTGATAAAATCTCCAAATTTATTGCTGGCCAAAGCAGGAATGAGTCCACCAATCTTGTTTTCGAGCTCCAAATATCCAAAATAAAGATTTTCTGTATCCGTCCAACTTACCGATCTGGCTAGCTGGATGTATTCCCGTTCTTCACATTGTTTTATCAAGATATCCGAATTGCTGTAACTGTTTGTGAAATGTTCAATATTGTATAATCGTGTCATCAAAATATTATGGATACCTTGCAATTTCTTAATTTCTTCCTGTATATTAGCCATTGATTTTTGAAGTGATTGAACCGACTTTTTGACATTGCGATCCGTAAGAAACTGCTTGATTTCTTCTAAGGAAAACCCGATGCTCTTTAACTCTTTGATTGTTCCGAGAACCTCATACTGGGAAATGGAGTAATAACGATAGCCAGTTTCGGGGTCAATATGAAAAGGCTTTAGCAATCCGATTTTATCGTAATGGCGCAATGTATCTACGGTTACACCTCGCAATTTCGCCATTTCTCCTATACTAAGCTTATTTTGCATGGCTTTTCTCCTAACCAATACTGAATTTATATATATTAATAACATGATTTCTCCCTATTATAAAGTAGTGATTCTTGATGTGTATAGATAGTGCAGGAAGATTTGTAGAGCATCGCATTAAATAAAATTGCAGTCACAAACTTACACGTCCAGTATTCGATTTAAACAGGGTTAACCATTTCAGCTCTTGAAATGGGTATACTTTTTTGGACTTAAAGGATTAAAATGCAGAAGAGGTAGTACAGTTCAACAGTTTTTCTTGAAAACTTGTAACCAAAACTTCCAAGCGGAAAGTACAAAGAAAAGCAATGGTTTTCTAATTAGAATGGATATTATTGATTGCATGTTTAATGAGGAATTTGTAATGAGGGAACATATGTTTTATAATGTAACTTAAGTAATGTCCATCGAAATAGGGGAGGTATTATATGTATATTTCAATTTCAGATTTTATTAAAGAATGGAATAAAGAAGCCATACTCACTCAAAATGTCTTGGATAGTTTGACAGATGAATCCTTAGAACAACAAGTTTATCCTGAAGGTCGCACTTTAGGAAGAATTGTGTGGCATTTCACCACGAATATTCCAGATTATCTAGCTCATTTCGGGTTAAAGATAGACCGGATAGAAAGTTCGGAAAACGTTCCATCTTCAGCCCGCGAAATTGCCATCACTTTTAAAAATGTAAGTTCTCATGCGGCAAAAATTATTGAACAACAATGGACAGACGAATCCCTGGGGCAAATACAAGAAGCGTTCGGAAGACAGGAAACAAATGCTTCCATCCTTATGGGGCTAATCAAGCATATTGTTCATCATCGCGGACAAGTTACGGTTCTGATGCGTCAAGCAGGAATTAAACCTTCTGGGGTTTATGGACCGCCAAAAGAAGATTGGATTCATTTAGGTGTGGAAAATCCTCCGCTTTAAGGATTTATGAATCAGTTAGGATCTTCTACATACGGGACATTGGCGAATAATTAAATCCAGTCCTCCATTTTAAGACTGGGTTAATAATATGTTTTAGCATCCTATGAAGGGTGCTTTTTTATTTTGCGAAAGAAGGGTTTAAATGAAATCAGCTAATTTAGAGACGATGTCCTAAGTGTAATCCTTATTTTTCCAATTGGGGCTAATGAAGGTAGGGTGGATTCGGTCTTTTCATTTTGGTTAGGCTCTATTAATCATTAGTGCAGAATAGTTCTTTAAGGTTATTATTTATAATCATGCTATTTGTAAGGCGCCATATGCTGAACCCCCTCCATAATTACCACAACCACCGGCACAACTATATCCGTCAATGATCAGGAGTTAAACAAAACTACTAAAATGAAAAAATCTTCACCAAATTAATTAAAGCTGACTGAAAGTTTCTATTTATAAATATCAGGATTTTGTTGAAAAATGTCGTAATTTGCGAATATCATTATCGTCATTTCTGAGATATTATTATATTGAATGTACTTTACCACATTGAAGTGATAGTGGAACTTTGTCGGGCTCAACTTAGTGAGTGGGGGAAAATAAATGAGTGTAATCATCGAGAAGAAACAAATGGAAAACTATACTCATATGGAAGATGTAATGTTGGTAGGAAAAATCCATAATGGCGATGAAGATGCACTGGAATTTTTAATCAAAAAATACAGATGTGTCGTTCAATCAAATGCTTTAAAGTATTTTTTAACGGGTGGAGATAAGGAAGACGTCTTTCAGGAAGGGATGATTGGACTATATAAGGCCATTCGAGACTACAAAAATTGCAAAAAGGCGTCTTTCAGATCATTTGCGGAACTGTGCATTACAAGACAAATCATAACGGCCGTTAAAGCGGCTATTCGCCAAAAGCATTCTCCCTTAAATAATTATGTTTCATTGTATATGCCAATCCATCAAGGGGAGTCGGAACAGGGTTTAATTGATCTAATCCCTGAACAGAGACAAAATGACCCAGTTACGATCTTAATAAAATCAGAAGAAATTTGTGATATTGAGCTAATTTTAACCGAAGTCCTTAGTGAGTTGGAAAGCAGTGTTGTGGATTTATACCTGGAAGGAAAAACTTATTTAGAAATATCAAAGGAACTGAATGTTCAAAAAAAGACGATCGATAATGCACTTCAGCGGGTAAAAAGAAAGCTGGAGCGGCACCTCGAGTCCAGAAGAGTGGAAGAATAATAACAATCATTCTTTAAATTTTCGGTCATTATTGATTTGTAAAATAACATTGATACAATTATTAGAATAGATAAGAGTACTTGTTAAAAGCATTTTCCTGGTAATGGAGGAGTTAGTGCATGCTATTCTATGAGGAAATAAAATCCCTCAGGTAACATGCCGATAAAAAATTCCCTGAGTATAACCAAAAAAAGCCCAACTGAAACACGTGGGCTTTTTACTATGTTCATTTTTTTAATTCACTCTCTTCAATTGGAGATTATAACTCAATGTTTCATCGTCTGAATATAATTTGTATCCAAGTCCGTTACTGTAATTGAGGAAGACTTTATCCGGAAGATGTTTTTTTGACTCACTTGAAATTAATATGGGGATTCCAGCAATTATGAATCTCTCATCATCTTCGTTCTTATTATCAATTTTCAATTCATGTTCCACATAAATCGAACAGCTACCAACATAAATGGCTTCGATACGAACACCTTCATTCTCTTTATAATTAACTTTTAATAGTTGTTCAATGGCTGCTTCTTTAATCTCTATATTCATAAAACACGCTCCCATATTATTTTTTATCTAGACAATCTTCTATTCTTTCGTATACCCAATTGCTTATAAGTTAATGTGCATAAGAATGTTTATTAAGTATAATAAAGCCGATGTTCCCGGTCATCAGGCTTATGATTGTTTAATAAAATCACAATTAAGATCAAACGCCATGTGTCAGTAACTCCATCTTTGGAATAGCTTTCTTTGCAATGATCATCCTATCGGCTTCGCTTTCATGGGCCACTTTTTGTTTAATTCAGTTATAAAAGTCTTTACATTTTTTTTACCTTTCATAATTGGGGAATAGACGTAAGAGAGTGTCCTGTTAAAGGATTCATCTTTTATCTGAATGATAGAAAGGATTTTATTTTGTACATCCCTTTCAATGACACTTCGGGAAAGCAGGGCCAGGCCTGAGCCGTTTTTTATAAGTGTTTCTTTAATTCCTTGATTGCTGCTTATCGTGAGTATCGATTTAATTTTCAAACCATTTGAACGTATGACATGGTTAAGGTATTCTCGTGTACCAGATCCAACTTCCCTCGTTACCCATGCTTGGTCATGTAAATCAGTAATTTCCACATCGTCTTTATTAGCAAGTTCATGATTATTAGAAGATACAATGAATAGCTCATCTTGCATGAATGGGTGAACAGAAAGCTCTTTTTCATTAGTTTGACCTTCGATTAAACCAATATCCACTTTGTATAGCCGAACGGCTTGAACGATTTCTTCCGTGTTCCCAATTACCACTTGAAGTTCAAGTTCAGGATATTCCTCTTGAAGGTCGATGAGTAAAGAAGGAAGGATATACTCTCCTATTGTAAAACTTGCACCTATCTTTAATTCGCCCTTGATGGACCTATCGTGTTCCTGTATGTCTTGTCTGGTCTGTTCATAGATTGTGATCATTTGCTTGGCCCGGTCGTAAAGAATTTCTCCCGTTAAGGTGACTTTCAAAAATTTAGGAGAACGGAGGAATAATTTCGTCTGGAACTCCTCTTCTAATTTTTTAATATGTAAACTAACACTTGGTTGCGACATAAGAAGAATTTCTGCTGTTTTTGTAAAATTCTTGACTTCCACAAGGGTCACAAATGTTTTTAGAGCATCATAGTACATAGAAATTTCTCCTTATTATTAATATTCTTAATAGTTATAATAAATTATATATATTTTACTAATGATGTACCTTCCAGTAAAGTTTTAATGAGAAACTTATTTTAGGAAGAGTATAGGCTGGGAAAGCTATTGTCCTTTGTTGCGTGCTATGAACCTATATAACTGTATTTTTCATTTTTTTTGCAGTTAAAACCGACTTGGTCTATAGGAGTAAACGAGTTAATTTGTGGATTGAAATTAAATATTTAAACCCACTCGTATACATAATAATCAACTAAGATAAGTTAATATCCCTTTGTGAGGTGGAAATCGTGCAACTTCAGGTAAGTAACAGTCCCTTTAATCAAGAGCAAGCAGAGCTCCTTAACAGCCTGCTGCCAAGCTTGACCCAAACACAAAAAATTTGGTTGAGCGGTTATCTGACTGCATCTTTGTCAGTTTCGAATACAAGTTCAGCCGAAGCCCCGGTATTGGAAGCCCAAAGGGGGGGTAAGACAATATCAAAAGAAGTGACCATCCTGTATGGTTCACAAACGGGCAATGCTCAAGGGCTGGCAGAAAATGCGGCGAGTAAGCTTGAGGGTAATGGCTTTCAGGTTACCATTTCATCCATGAGTGACTTTAAAGTAAACAATTTGAAAAAAATCGAAAATCTTCTGATTGCCGTTAGTACACATGGAGAAGGTGATCCGCCGGATAATACATTGTCTTTCCATGAGTATCTTCATGGCAGGAGGGCACCAAGCCTTGAGGGTCTCCGATATTCGGTATTGGCGCTTGGGGACAGCTCATATGAGTTTTTCTGTGAAACGGGAAAACAATTCGATAAACGTTTGGAGGAACTTGGGGGGACACGGTTATTTCCGCGAATGGACTGTGACCTTGATTATGATGAGCCTGCTTCCGAATGGCTGGAAGGAGTACTTTCCAGTTTAAGAGAAGGGGAAGTCAGTTCTAATGCTGCAGTTCCCGAAGCAAAAACTTCTTTAGGTGAACAAACTTATTCGAGAACAAATCCGTATATAGCGGAAGTGTTGGAAAACATAAATTTGAACGGCCGTGGCTCCAATAAAGAGACACATCATCTTGAGTTATCTCTAGAGGGCTCAGGTCTTACATTTGAACCTGGTGACAGCCTTGGGATTTATCCGAAAAACGATTCGGATTTAGTGGATATGCTTCTTACGGAGCTTAATTGGGACCCTGAAGAAACCGTGAAGGTCAATAAGCAGGGGGAACTTCGTCAGCTTAGGGAATCGCTCATCTCCGATTTCGAAATAACGGTATTGACCAAATCGCTCATTGAACAAGCGGCACAGCTTTCTGATAATGAGGATTTAAAGGAGCTTTTAAAGCCTGGTAATGAAGAAAGGTTGAAAGAATATCGAGAAGGCCGTGATTTACTTGATTTTATCCGTGATTTTGGTTCATGGGGCGAATCGGCGCAAGAGTTCGTATCGATACTCCGGAAAATGCCAGCCCGTCTATATTCGATTGCGAATAGCTTATCCGCCTTTCCGGATGAAGTGCATTTGACAATCGGAGCCGTCCGGTATGAAAGTCACGGAAGGGAAAGAAACGGTGTCTGCTCGATTTTATGTGCGGACAGATTACAGCCAGGGGACACGCTGCCCGTTTACATTCAGCATAACCAGAACTTTAAGCAGCCAAAGAACCCAGACACGCCAATTATCATGGTTGGACCGGGAACGGGCATTGCCCCGTTCAGATCCTTTATCCAGGATCGCGAAGAATCTGAAGCGAAAGGAAAAACGTGGCTCTTTTATGGCAATCAGCATTTCGTGACGGATTTCCTTTATCAAACTGAATGGCAAAAGTGGTTGAAAACAGGTGTGCTTACGAAAATGGATGTGGCCTTTTCCCGCGATACGGATGAAAAGGTGTATGTTCAAGACCGGATGCGCGAGCAAAGCGGGGAATTATACGAATGGCTTCAAGAAGGGGCAGCTGTATACATTTGCGGAGACGAGAAAAACATGGCACATGATGTCCATAATACGCTTATTGAGATCATTGAAAAAGAAGGCAATATGAGCCATGCTGATGCGCAGGCTTATCTTGAAGATATGCAACAGAATAAACGATATCAACGTGATGTGTATTGAAATTTGGAAGAAAAGGAGATAACAACATGGTGAACCCACTATTGAAAGCACCAGCAGGCCCGCCAAGTGATGTTGAGCAAATTAAAGAAAGAAGCGATTATTTGCGAGGTACACTTGGAAAAGTGATGCAGGATCGGATTAGCGCCGGTATTCCGGATGATGACAATCGACTGATGAAACACCACGGCAGCTATTTGCAGGATGATCGGGATCTACGTAATGAGCGTCAAAAACAGAAACTGGAGCCTGCCTATCAATTTATGTTGCGTGTCCGCATGGCCGGCGGGGTTGCACAGCCTTCTCAATGGCTTGTTATGGATGACCTTGCCCAGAAATACGGTAACGGAACCTTGAAATTGACAACAAGGCAGACGTTTCAAATGCATGGTATTTTAAAATGGAATATGAAAAAAACCATTCAGGAAATCCATGCTTCCATGCTGGATACAATCGCTGCATGCGGAGATGTAAACCGAAACGTAATGTGCAATTCTATTCCATTTCAATCCGAAATCCATTCCGAAGTATATGAATGGTCGAAAAAATTGAGTGATTATCTATTGCCGCGTACAAGGGCGTACCATGAAATCTGGTTGGATGAAGAAAAAGTGGTTAGTTCTCCTGAAGTCGAGGAAGTCGAACCAATGTACGGAAAGCTTTATTTGCCAAGAAAGTTTAAAATAGGCATTGCGGTCCCGCCATCCAATGACATTGATGTCTACTCCCAAGATCTTGGCTTCATAGCAATTGTTGAAAATGGAAAACTTGTCGGCTTTAATGTGGCGATTGGCGGCGGTATGGGAATGACCCACGGTGACAAGGCGACATATCCTCAACTAGCCAAGGTAATCGGCTTTTGCCAGCCAGACAAAATACTGGATGTGGCTGAAAAAATCATTACGATTCAGCGTGATTACGGAAACCGGTCCGTACGGAAAAATGCCCGGTTCAAGTATACGGTAGACAGGCTTGGGCTTGAACCGGTAAAAGCTGAACTGGAAAATCGTCTAGGATGGAAGCTGGAGGAAGCGAGAACTTACCATTTTGATAATAATGGCGACCGCTATGGATGGGTAAAAGGCATGCAGGGTAAATGGCATTTTACACTATTTGTCGAGGGTGGCCGAATTGCCGATATCAATGATTACAAGCTGATGACCGGTTTGCGCGAAATCGCAAAGATCCATACGGGTGATTTCCGATTGACTGCCAATCAAAACCTGATCATTGCAGATGTGTCAAGCCAGAAAAAGAAAAAAATCATAGAATTGCTTGAAACATACGGTTTGACGGATGGTGCACATCATTCGGCGCTCAGACGCAGCTCGATTGCATGTGTGGCGCTTCCGACATGCGGGTTGGCAATGGCTGAAGCTGAGCGTTATTTGCCGGTTCTGATTGATAAAATCGAGGCCATCGTTGATGAAAACGGCTTGAGGAATGAAGAAATCACGATACGTATGACTGGTTGCCCGAACGGCTGTGCCCGGCATGCGCTCGGTGAAATTGGCTTTATCGGTAAGGCACCTGGTAAATATAATATGTATCTCGGAGCTGCATTCGACGGAAGCCGATTAAGTAAAATGTACCGTGAAAACATCGGTGAAGAAGAAATATTAAAAGAGCTGCGTGTACTTCTTTCCCGATATGCAAAAGAACGTCAGCAAGGCGAGCATTTCGGCGACTTCGTCATCAATGCAGGGATTGTTAAAGAAGTAACGGATGGAACGAATTTTCATGATTGATTAAAACAAATGAGAGACAGGAATATAACTTCCTGTCTCTTTTGGTATTCAAAGGCTTTCCAGAGTGGCTGGAACATCGATATGTTGAATCATGACCATACTCATCTATCGTCTATTTATTTGCCTTGCTGTTACTTTTATAGGCTACTTCTGCTTCAATCTCAATGAGATAATCCGGTGAAACCAGACTTTGCACCCCTACAGTGGAACGGGCTGTTTTCACTGGATTTTCCTTTGTATTAAAGAAAAGAGCGTAAGCATCGAACCAACCTTGATAGTCTGGTGTATTTCCCTTCTTTGGATCTGGCGCGACATACACACGCAGATAGATTACATCAGCGAGGGAAAGTCCTTTTGTTTTCAAATCTGCTTTTAATTTCTCTAAGATTCCGATTGCCTGCTTTTCTGTATTGCCATATCTCTCATAAGTGGTTTTTCCATCCTTGTTTAAAAGAGGTGCAACTGTTCCGCTAAACAATAACCGGTTATAACTTTGAGGCGCAGCAACTGAACTGGAAATCACAGAAGTAGGGGACCCAAAAAAGGTCACTTTATCCGATTTCAATTCATCTTTTTCGTTACCTGCGGAAGCAAATGAGTATCCTGTGATTAAACATATACTTAATACTGAGGCAGCGATGATTGATTTCATAGGTATTTTCATAAAGTCAGCTCCTGTTATTAATGTAACGACGATAGGTAGATAATCAGATTCGTTTATCCGGCTAACCACAATTCTTGCTGTTTCAAAAGCATCTGCCAGCCATGCATTTTGAATAAATGGGCTTTTCACCAGCAATTTAATATGAAAGTAGTTTTTTTCCGATCAGGTGAAGATTTCTAAATGGGCTATCGACAATTCATCATTCAGAGACCCCGGTTTGGATGATGTTAACTTTGGTTTCTACGTTAATGTCCATCTTCGGATAAATCATTTTCCATCGTTCATAGGTCAGTTGTTTATTTTTGCCGTGGTATTTTTCCTTTAAGCCAATCGGGTCAAGGGATTTTTTCTGAAAATCTTTAATAAGACGGTTTGCTTGCTTGGTTAAATCATCTTCCATTGCCTGTTCGATTTTTTTTATCATCTTTCTATTTGTAAGATTTTCACTTCGCATAGATTCCTTGATTTGTCCTTTAATTTTGAGTTTAATCGTGATGGAGGGACTACTATCTGATTTGGATACCTCATAACTTGAACCGCTTCGGATGCTTTCTACAACGATATCGCTTTTTTTCTTGTCTTTTAATTTGAATTTGTATATTCCCCGCCTATGATTTTGAACTAATGTCTTAAAAATGAACATATCACCCGTTCGAACTTTCGTGACCATTTTATTTTCATGAAAAAGGGCGACTCCAGAAACCGCAACTTCATTATTAATTAATTTAATTAAAGGAAGATACGAATCGCCGCCAGCTTCTAGAGCGTTTCCTAAAAAAAGATGGAGGTTAGTATCCGGTCCGTTACCTGTTTCATTCTGTTGATTAATCAAATCCGATAAAAAGATACCAATATTCACATTCGTATTTGGTGGTTTCGTATTTATTACATCCTTGGTCTTTCCCTCAACGACAACCAAAATGACCCTGTTTCCAAGTTGAGGCTCACGGTAGAGATAATCGGTCAGTTCTGTCATTCCGATTTTACGAACCATTTTCTCGCTAAATAAAACTATACGTGTCTGTCCTAGCAATACCGGCTTATCCGCTTTTTTGGAAACGACAGCCTGGACATCACTCGTTGTCGACGATGTTCCAGTTAAGATTTGATATTTACCCATCTTATCCTGTTGGAAGATAGGGATGACGAACATTCCTTCGACAGTATCATTCTTTAGAATATCGTAGCCAATGGCTTGGGACATATTGACTTCGTCAACCACTCTTGGCTGGGCACAGCTGCAAAGGAGGGGAAAAGCCAATATAACAAGAATCAATTTTCTCATAAACGTTTCCTCATTTTCTTTATATAAATGACGACCAAAAGAAGAGGCAAGTATAAAGCAATAAAGAGTGCGCCGTATGGATTGACGATTTTACGCAATATATATAGTGAATCAACATCAAAAACAAATATATTGGTAAGCAGGATTATAATGGACATTCCCCATAATGGATACTTTTGCTGAACATTGAATAGTCGCTTGAAACCCCGGCTTGCAGCCCACAAGGAAATGGTCATGTTGGGGATGATAACGATGGCCCACCAAGAAACGTCTATATATTCAAATCGTTGAATAAAGGGCAATTCGACAATACTGGTTAATGACAGTGTCGGCCATATAGTCAGTTCCAACTGTTTTTGTGAATAAAAAACAATGGAAACCAAATAAACGAATACGGTTATTAAGGTTGTTGTTAAGGCCCCTCCATGAGCATATTTTTGTGAAGTTTTAGCATCTTTGATGAACGGATAAAACATCACGATCATTTCAAACCCAAGCATTGTTAATGAAGTACTTCTAGTTCCTTTCAATATATCCAATAGAGTGTGGTGGAAAACAGGGAGCAAATTGGTGAATTCAGAGTATTTCATGGCATAGAATAGGACAAATAAAAGCCAATATGTCAAAATGGAGCTTAAAAAGGTAATACCCGTAATCGTTCGGAACCCTCCCGTATTTATATAATAAACCAGGATCAGAAATACTAGAGCAAACGCCCAAGATGGTACCTCTTCAAACATCCATACATGTATGACATAGATATAGCTAATCATGACTGTCATCCCTAGGATCAAAAAGTAAAGAATGAATAATAGACTGAAGAAATTCCCGATCCACTTCCCGAATGCAAGATTATTTGCAGAAATGATATCACCAGGGACGAAACTGAAGATTTTATATATGACCCAAATCATTATATGAACGATCAGGCCGGCTAGTAATATCGAAATCCAGCCATCCGTTCCCGTTGTTTTCGCTAAAACCCTTTGAAAACTTAAAACGCCTATTCCCGTTTGCATGGAATGCACTAAAAAAAACACATAGAACGGTGACACTTTATACTTTTCATTTACTCCAGCTTGGTTCATATAGGACCCTCATTTAGATCATTCATTAAAATCATTTTTTTTGATTCTTGCTTTTTTGGGCTGCGGCTGTCTAGAAGTATCATCAGGACGTAAATTAACAGGTCGTGACTTGAACAGATTAAAGGGAAGCCGGACAAAGCTATCTTTCCAATCTTGCATGCGAAATGGGTATATCGGTTCAAGGTATGGGTGTCCCATCGACGTTAATTTGATAAGGTGGGTCATCAAAAACACGCCCGCTATGGTAATGCCGAGCAGCCCCCAAATCTGGGCTCCCACTAAAAAGGGGAACCGCAGCAGCCGTATGGCATTACCCATTTTATAAATGGGAGTAACAAATGATGCCAATGCCGATAGGGCAACGATGATCAATAAGATATTACTTGTCAAACCAGCAACAACGGCCGCTTGACCGATAACGATACCGCCGACGATACCTAATGTCTGACCTACCTTCGTTGGCAGCCTGGCAGCCGCTTCCCGTAATAACTCTATGGAGATCTCCAAGAATAATGCTTCAATCAAAGGCTGAAAAGGTATTAAGTTCCTTGAGGTAACAATTGTTTCCAAAAGATCTTTAGGTATCAGCTCATAATGATAGGTCAGCACGGCTACATAAATGGGAGTAGCAAATATCGAAAAAGCGACCGCAAATATCCTTAATAAACGGAAAGCAGAAGCCGGAATCCAAGGCATATTATAATCTTCCATGGTGATGAAGTATTCCAGCAAAATGGTTGGTGTAATAAGTGCAGAGGACGACCTATCGATTAACAAGGCTACCTTGCCTTCAGCCAATGCACTTGCGATGCGATCAGGCCTTTCCGTATTTAGAAAAAGGGGAAATAAGGTATTTGAATTATCATAAAGCATTTGAGCGAGATATGACCCGTCCAATATTTCATCAAATTCTACGTCATTGATCCTTTGTATAACATTGTCAACATTTTCCTGATCAACGATCCCTTCTATCGATAAAATTGCCACTTTAGTTTTAGACAAGGACCCCACAGTCATTTCACTTACTTGCAACCCAGGGATAGGCAGCCTTTTTCTGACTAAATTAAGATTGATATCAATATCCTCGACAAAAGCTTCTTGTGCACTTATGATTCCAAATTCAAGTTCAGGTTTATTAACTTGCCTTCCTTGTTGGGCCGCAACATTGATTAATAGGCATTCATCAAGATTTCCATCTAAACGAAGTGCAATTTCGCCTCTCATGATCCTATCTTCGATTACAACCTTGGTACTGGTGATTAGTGTATTTGCTATAGGAACGTTCTCTTTAATTTGCTCCAAATTTATCGTTTCCAGAGTAGGTATGACAGAAAGAACACTTTCATGAAGTTCCTGTGCATCAATTAAAGAGCGATAAAAAGATACCCAATAGCCTACACCATTATATGTTCCTTGATGGTTTATGAAATCATTGGATGAAGAAAGGGTATTGAATAGATCCCTTACTTCTGAAACCTTATTTAATTCATCATTTTTTTCGTTGGGTTGATTGGGTTTTTTTTTGAATGTTCTGCGGTTAAACAATGCTGTCACCTCTAAACTAAAGCTAGTTATCCTAGCATTTGCAATTTAATTACAAATTAACCATTTTGGATGCTAATGAAGCTCGCATCAGAAAGGAAATTCATTAAATAAATTGGTGTTAAAAGCTGCCTTCATTTCCTGTCGCATAAAAAAATTGTAAATAGAGGAAACTGAGAATATAAAAACCCATTTAACCAAAGGAGTTCACCATGAAAAGTAAACCCTTGCATATTAAATTGGATCAAAAGCAGGAAGAATTGAAATCTGAATTGGATATGCAGGATGATGTAGTATTTAAACGGATATTCATTCCCGGTTACGAAGTTTCGGGATTATTCGTATTTGTCAATGGAACGATGGATTATCCTGCATTCAATGAGATTGTCCTTGATCTATCGGCTGCCCAGGTTGAAACCAGGCATCGGGTTTCTATCGAACAGCTGGTCATTTCCAAAATATGTTCAGTCAGGGAACAGGATGTTGAAACATATGAAACAGCCAAAGAGCATATTTTTGACGGAAAAACGCTTTTATTTATAGATGGGATGGTAAAAGGGTATGTCTTGAACCTGGTAAAGGAAAAAAACCGAACGTTTAGTGAACCTTCTACAGAGAGGGTTGTCCGGGGACCGAAAATGGGCTTTATCGAAAGTCTTCAGGAAAATATCGGCTTGATAAGGCAATATTCAAACCATCCCAGCCTTATCGTCCAACAACAGAAATTCGGGACGATGGAAAAACGGGAAGTTGCATTGATCTATTATGAAGGAAAAGCGAGCGATTCTTTGCTAAAAGAAGTGAATAAACGGATTAATGAAGTGAAAGCTACTGATCTCCAAGACTCGGGGATGCTCGAGGAATTAATTGAAGATACAGCGTTAACCCCTTTCCCACAGATCCAAAATACGGAGCGTCCAGATAAAGTATTGGCTGCATTGCAGGAGGGAAGGGTGGTCATCATGGTTGACGGATCGCCATTTGCTTTGATGGCACCAACGACGATCACGATGCTGCTGCAGTCACCGGATGACTATTATGAAAGATGGGTTGCAGGAACTTTTTTGCGTATACTTCGCTACTTTTCTTTATTTGTTACAGTTTTTCTTTCTGGGATTTATATATCCTTGGTTTCATTCAATCCTGGTTTGCTGCCATCGGAATTAGCGATGACCATCGCTGGTACGAGGGAGAACGTGCCATTTCCGCCGTTTGTTGAAGCTATCATCATGGAAGTAACGATTGAGCTGCTTCGCGAAGCAGGCATTCGGCTACCATCGCCCATTGGTCAAACGGTTGGATTGGTGGGCGGAGTCATAATTGGCCAAGCAGCCGTTCAAGCGAATATTGTAAGTTCCCTTATGGTCATTATCGTTTCGATCACGACGATTACCTCTTTTACGGTCCCACAATATAGCTTTGGATTGGCATTCAGGGCTTTAAGGTTCGGGGCGATGATTTTTGCAGCCGTTTTAGGTTTATACGGAACCACCCTATTCTTTATAATCGTTATCAGCCATTTATCAAAATTGACCAGCTTTCAAGAATCTTATTTTCAACCAATGGATTTTTTCGGTAAAAAAACTTGGAAGGATGCTTTCATACGGTTACCGAAACGGAAAAAGGGGGGGAATTCTCTTGGGTCAATCCGAAGGCAAAATCCTTAGTGGCGAATTGGCAGCGATCATTTCATGCAGCATGCTAGGAATTGGCATGCTGACGCTTCCAAGGACGATAACGGAAAAAATCCATTCGACAGATGGATGGATCGTCTTGATTTTAACTGGGATCGCTATAGCCCTTTTGTTATGCTTATTGGTTGTTCTGTTAAAAAAACATAAGGTGGCTGACTATTACACATACATGGAGGAGGCCTATGGAAAATGGCTCTCCAAACTTATTGGGTTGGTCGTGGTGGTGTACTTTATAGGCGTGGCCAGCTTTGAAGTTCTTGCGATGAGTGAAATGGTCCGCTTTTATTTGTTGGAGGAAACCCCGGTTGAGATCGTGATTCTTACCATGATTTTAGCGAGTGTCCATCTCTTGACAGGCAAAATAAAAGCTATAGCAAAGGCATGTGTCTTCTTTCTTCCTTTGACAATCGTCATCGTCTTGCTCATTTATTTGTTCAGTCTTAGGGTAGTCGAGATAAGAAACCTACAGCCTGTTCTCGCGAAAGGAATTCTCCCTGTCATTAAGGGAATGGGTTCCGGAACTTTGTCTTTTTTTGGAATTGAACTTTTCATCTTTTTGTTTGGCGTCGTTAAAAATCAAAACAAGATAAGAAATGGCGTTTTAATCGGTTTTTTCATCCCGCTGATTTTATATGTGATTACATATGTATTGGTAGTGGCTACACTGACTGTCCCGGAAGTCAAAGCAGTTACTTGGCCAACCATTTCCTTTATTCAGTCCTTTGAAGTAACAGGGATATTTTTAGAGCGTATGGAGCTATTTCTCTTGATCACCTGGATTCTTCAGTTTTTTTTAACACATGCGATTTACTATTTCTTCGCAGCAGAAGGGATGACTAAAATATTTAGCAATTCATATACAACGAACCTCATAGTTTTGGTTCCTGTCGTTTTTTTTCTGGCCAAAATCCCTAAAGATATAATTGACATTTTTAAAATGAGCGATTTACTTGGATATCTATTTCCGGTTATATTGATTGGCTTGCCAATTATTACATTCATAATCGTTCAAGTGAAAAGGAGCAGAAAAAGCGGATGAAAATATTATGGTTGATCTTGCTTATTCCTTTGCTTACAGGCTGTTGGGACAGTGAAAATATAGAAGAATTATCCCTTGTGGTGGGAGTGGGGATCGATAAAGGCAAAAAGGATGACGAAATCATGTTAACACAGCAAATTCTGGTGCCTCCAGGAAATAGTGTTCAGGAGAATCAGGCTCAACTGAAATATAAAAATGTTACCGTCAGTGCAAAAACGCTGCATGAAGCAATTAGGGATTCTTTACTCATAACCAATACGGTATTAACCAATCATCAGCGTATCATCCTCATTAATGAAGATGTATTAAGGAAATTCCCGATGGAAGCGATCATTAATCAGTCAATTCGCGATAATAATACAAGGAGAAGCTGTCATGTTTATTTAACGAAGAGACCGACGAAAGAAATTTTGGGACTATCTGACGATGGGGAAATTCCTTCGAATGTAATCTATGATTTGAAAGATAATGAGAACAGAACGAATAAGATTCTTCCGCCTTTAACACTGGGCAAAGCATCCTCAAATTTGCAGTCAGATGGGAGTTTTGCCATTCAGGCCGTTGATATCAAAGGTAAGAAATTAATTTTGGAGGGTGCAGGGGTGATCAACAATTCAAAGTTGGTCGCGGTCATGAATGATGAGGATATTGCTGCATTAAATTGGTTGAACGGAGAGGTAAAGGGCGGAGTAATCGAAGCGGCCCAAAACGGTGAGCCTTTAAGTGTTGAAGTGATCAATAGGACAAGGAGGAAAATCACGACTGAATTGAACGGTGATCATTTGACGATCAATATAAAGGTCGGGTACACAGGAAGACTTTCGGAAGACTGGTATGGTAAGGAGAATTCTTTTGAAAAAGCCTATTTAAAAGAGATTGATCGTATTGCCGAGGATGAAGTGAAAAAGGATGTCAAGAAAATCGCATACAAATTACAGCATGAATATAAAACAGGAGTAGCGGGATTGTATCGTTATGTGGAAAATCAGCATCCAAAGTTTTGGGAGAAAAATAAGCAGAAATGGGACGAAGTTTTCAGTGAAGCAGATATTAATTATGAAGTGGACATAAGGATTGTAGACTTTGGTTCAAAAGGAGGGATAAAGTGAATAATCATAAGAAGAACCTTCCGATTGGAGGGTATCAGAATGTATACAAAATTGATGAAGATCGAGTTTGTCTACATTTTTTTGCTTGAACAAATTTGGACGTTGATTGGAACGTAGGGCACTCGCTTTTCCCAGCGTACAGTCCGCCCTCGGCGCATTGCGCATGTGGGGGTCTACCTTGGACTCGCTATTCCCGCAGGAGTCTCGCACACCTGCTCCAATCAACCATGTTTAATAATTTGAAAAAAGCTCCTTTTGCCTTTGAGTTACATAACCAAGGAAATGGTCCATTCAAGGCCCACTGAATGTCCTAGGCAGGTTCGTCACTTCATGTGCAACCCTGATGCCGGATTGAATGGCTCCTTCAATCCAGGCAGGTACGGTTGATGTATGCTCGCCAGCGAAGTGGACCCTTCCTTCAGGGGTTGGGATGTATGGAAACAAGTCAGTCTCCTGACCAGGTTTAAACATGGAGAAAGCGCCGTAGGCATACTGATTCAGTGTCCAGCTATAGGAAGCTCCTGATAAAAAATGATCATATACTTGTTTCCCATGAATCACTGCCAAATTTTTCAATGCATGTTGAATACGATCATTCTCTGGGAGAATATCCCATAAGGTGGCGTCGTCTTCCCATGTATAACTTGCTAAGATGAGACCGGATTCACTCTGGTTGCTCGTTTGGCTGGGATAATAAGAAAATCTAATGGGTAAATCGGTCGTCAATTTACCGCCGAAGATACCTTCCTTTTCCCAAAACCTATGAGTGAACTGAAGTCCAATTTTAGTGGAAGCAGCATAATGTAGTTCCCTTATTGCCTTCCATTTATTATGGGAAAAGGAATTCCGGGGTTCAATATCTATAAATTGCAGCAATTGAAGAGGAATCGTCACGATGGCAAGGTCACCGGTAACCGTTAAGGGGTTTTGGCTTTGAGTATGTTTGGAATGGATGGTGACTTGATTATCATGTTGGATGATTTTTGTCACTTCATATCTGAAGTTAAGATTATCCTTCAATTCCGGCAGAAAAGCATATGGAAGCCGGTCGTTTCCACCATCGATTGCAAAAAAATTCACGTCTGGATTAAAGAGCGGCATAAGCTCCCGAAGTATGGCCGGAAAAGAAAGTTCCGGGAATCCTTCTAAACCCATTAGGACTTTGATGCTTTCAATCGCCCCTGTAGATAGACTGATCCCAACTGGATTATACTGTAAAAAAAAGCTCATGGAGTATTTATCAAACTCTTTAATGACTATTTCCCAATTTCTACGTGGGTTTTGAATGATGAAGTCAGTCACAGGCTTAATGGCCATGTTGAGTAATTCTTCAGCGGTTTTACCTCTTTCTTGGGGAGCTACAGGGTACCTCAGTATATCCGGGTTCCGTTGATATATGGTAGAGGTCGTCTTGATTCCATTGGCATAAATGGGGTCATTAGGAGTCGCATTCACAAATGTATTGACTTGTAAACCATACTTCTTGATGTATTCAGCAACTAAATAATGATAATTCGGAATGCGCATGGCACCGGCTTCAAGGTAGGAACCCTCAGAAAACGGCTCCCGTATCGTCAAAACACGCCCTCCGACTCTCCCGGTTGCTTCCAATATCGTAACATCGTGCCCCGCTTGTTTTAAAAGGGATGCTGCAACCAAACCAGACATGCCGGCACCAAGGATAATGATTTTTTTGGGGATTGGGGAAGGCCCCAGGCCATTTCTGATCACAGCAAGCATTTGATCTGGAGATAGCGGATCTTTGGTAAAGGACAAAGTGTTTTTCTCCTCTCTTGTTACACTTTCTATAAGGGATTTACGCTATCATATTCCTCTAGGGTCACCTTTTATGAAGAATCTTCTATAATTTCTCATCTAAGTGCTTTGTGAAATCTTAAAATCCAATGAATTTATATATATCAAAAATAACCTCGATAGAATATTTGATGATAAATGAACCAAAAACATCGTTAAGTAAAATGCTGACTTTCTGTAAAACCTATGAAAACTTAGTTTGTGGAATATTATTAAATATTTTCCTTTATAGAGGAGATACTACCAAGAGACAAAGGGTAGAAAGGAAGACAGTATGGATCATATACAAATGGCCCGCGCAATGTTCGGGACGAATATGGCTGTACATATCATATTTGCAACAATCGGTGTCGGGTTGCCGATGATGATGTTGGCAGCGGAATTGATGTATCAAAGGACAAAGGATTTACAGTATGTCGTCATGGCTAAACGCTGGACCAAAACCTTAGGGGTTTTACTTGGGGTCGGGATTCCGACTGGTACGATTGCGGGTGTGCAGCTTTCACTATTATGGCCTGGATTCATGGAAGTGATTGGACGCGTCATGGCGCTTCCATTCCAGATCGAGATTTATGCATTCATGGTTGAAGCACTGTTCATGTCAATCTATGTGTATGCTGCTGAAAAAATCAAGCCATGGGCCCGAATCGTGAGTTTATTCTTTGTTGCATTCGGAGCATTGGCTTCGGCTGTTTTGATTTCGAATGTCCATGCTTTTGAAGGGACACCTGCTGGGTTCCGGTTTGAAAATGGGGAAATCGTCGATGTCGACCCTTGGGCGGCATTTTTCAACCCAAGTTTTTTGGTGACGGCAGGCCATACGGCGCTGACTGCATATACTACAGGCGCTTTTGTCGTAGCGTCAGTTGCAGCCTATAAGATGCTGAAAAATAAATATGGCACTGCTGAATTTAATTTTCACCAAAAAGCACTGAGGCTCAGTATTGTCTTGGGCTTGGTTTTTTCGTTTTTGACGGCATTGAACGGTCATGCGACAACACAGCATTTATATAGGGAACAGCCGGAAAAACTGGCGGCGGCAGAAGGGTTGTTTGAAACACAGGACCATGCCGGACTTACCTTGTTCGGTTATACCGATAGGGAAGCCCAGGAAGTGAAGTATGGGATTGAATTTCCATGGTTATTAAGCTTTCTTTCTGGTAATAGTTTCGATACGGTTGTGACCGGTTTGAACGATTTTCCGGAAGAGTATTGGCCGCCGCTTTATGTCCATATCTTATTCAACGCCATGGTCATGATTGGTTCAGGCTTAATCGCGTTGGCACTGTTTGCATTGGTATGGAATAAATGGCTGAAAAAGGAGACATATCCGAAATGGATTCTTTGGCTGTTTGTTGCATCAGGGCCGCTTTCGGTGATTTCCATAGAATGCGGTTGGATTTTTGCCTGTACCGGCAGACAGCCATGGACGATATACAGGATGCTGACAACGGAGGATTCTGTTACTTCGTACGAAAACCTTGGATTCTTATTCACGATGTTCATTATTGTATATATCATTTTATGCGTTTCTGTCGTGTTTACACTTTTGTATTATTTCAAACGTCATTCCGTAATGGATGATATATATAAGGCCGAACAGAAAGATGTAAGACTTTTCGATTCGAATTCATAAAAGGGGGGAAGGCGCATGAGTGATGCTCTTCTTGCAATAACACTGGTCTGGGGCTTTATTTTTCTTTATGCCATCATGGCCTCTATGGATTTCGGGGCGGGCTTTTGGGCAATGACTTACATTAAAAAGGAAGAGACGAATGCTACCAAGATAGCGAATAGCTATTTATCACCAACTTGGGAAGTGACGAATACATTTGTGGTTGGTCTTGTCATTGCGATTTACAGTTTATTTCCAGGTGCGGTATTCCCGATTGGGGTAGCATTGATCGTTCCCGCGAGCCTGATATTGGTTCTTCTATGTATTAGGAGTGCTTTCTTGGTTTTCTCGCATAGCGTTGACAAATATGAAAAAGCGTTAACGTATATATCAGGATTGACAGGATTGATCATACCGGGGCTATTAATCAGCGTATTGCCAATCACTCATCTTGGGTTTGTCGAGGGCGTGAGAGGAAATGAAGAATTGAATTTATCTAAACTTTTCACGAGTCCGAATGAGTATGCATTTGTCGGGTTCGGAATAATGAGCACGCTTTTTTTATCATCTTTGCTCCTGTCCGATTACTCAAAACAGGCCGACGAAATGAAAGCATATAAAATATATCGCAGGGATGCGATGATAACGGGACCGCTTATGTTGGTCATGGCTCTGTTGGTCATGCTCACGTTAAGAAACGAAGCGAATTGGATTTACCAAGGAATGATGAAAAACTCTGCATTGTTATTCGTCTCGCTCATTTTTTTCATCATTAGCGGGATAGCATTGTACCTACCCTATTTTTCTAAGCAGGAGGTTAAAGGGATGCCACGCCTCGCTGTCATTGCGATTATTATACAGTATTTAATCGGCAGTTATGTTTATGGTATCGCCCATTTACCTTATATCATCTATCCAAATGTCACGATTATTTCAGGATTTACCGATCCAACCTCATTCCGGGCCGTCTTTGCCACGTATATCGTGGGCTTTGCGATATTAGTCCCAGGGTTCTATTATTTCTGGTCCATTTTCATGAAAGATCAGCGTCGAAAGTTCAAACGGCGACAAATGTCAAATTAGTTCATCTTTGAAAAGAGAGGTTATCACTATGAAAAAGTTAGATCTGCTAAAATATGCGGTTTTAGTCATCTCACTATTTTTGAGCTATCAAGCGGTTGAAGCGCATGATAAAAATTTTCAGGTGGATGGCACATATATATCAACAAAAAGAGATGTAACAGGTGACCAGAAAATAGACATTATCCAGGTTCAGGGACTGCCTTATGAGGAAGGCAGCAAGTTTCTGAAGAAAATTGAGTTAAGTGTGGAAAGCAATCGCCGTACAATCGACGTCGCGCTTAATGCTGGGTATAATCCAGATCTAAAGGTGGCCGACTTGAATGATGATGGGGTCCAGGATGTATTGGTTACGGTTTTGATGGAAGGTAGAGAGCGGTTGATATCCAGTTACGCCTATACATTCAAGGATGGAAAAGTGAAGGAGCTGGAAGTACCGCCATCCGTTCCTGTAATGGCACAATTTCTTGACGGATACAAAGCGGAAATCATTATAGAAGGTCAAAAACCTGTGGTTATGGATGTCAGTTCCAGAAAACAAGCTTATGATAAATTGGGCATTTATCAAAATGGAAAACTAAATGAACCGACAGAGCTTTTGGTTGATCCTTACTCTTCACTGGATTTCAAGACCGTTTTTGGAAAAGGAAAAGCGCTTATCGGAATACAAAATGTAAAAGGGTCCGATGAGCGTGATCCGATAATGGAAATCAAATCAGTATGGAAATATAATAATGGATGGCAGCTTGTAAAAGCCCAAGTTAAACCGGTCAAGGCTAGTAAATGACATGGTATCGACTGCTTCTTAAATAAACTGGATTGACAGCTCTTGGTTTTGAGGGCTGTTTTTTTTGTTGATAATTAAAAATTGACAATTTTTAATTATTTGGTAAAATCTAAATAAATCCAGTTTATACATAATCAAGCTTTTTATTCTGGATGGAATGTAAGCGGATACAAAGGGGGTGCAGTCTTACGGAGTTAAAAGAAAAAATAATTGAAACATCGTTGACGCTCTTCGATCAGCATGGTTTTCATGGTGTCTCCGTCAACGAAATCGTTAAGGCATGCGGAACTAGCAAAGGTGGTTTTTATCACCATTTCTCTTCCAAAGATGAACTCTTATTTGTCATCCATGATTACTTTATTTCATATGTTTTAATAAAAGCACAGGAAGCCATTTCAGAAAGTACCCATCCAACAGAAAAAATGCAAAAGATCATTCAATCATTTGTTAAAGTTTTTGACCTCTATAAACCACACATCTCAGTTTTCTATCAAGAAAGCATTTACTTAAAACCACCTTATGTTGAAGCAATCAAAAAAAAGCGTCAAACGTATAAAGAAATCATTTTTTCCGTTATCAAAGAAGGTATTGACAAGGGAGTGTTCCGAAGCGAATTGCCAGTGGAAATTACCGGAATGTCAATTCTAGGCATGGTGAACTGGTCCTATAAATGGTACAAAAGGGACGGCGGAAAAACGATCGATGAAATCGGTGATATTTACGTGGATTTAATTCTGAATGCCCTATTGATAGATAAACAAAAAGAAGCGGAAATCACCCAGCCATTTTTACTGAAGAACCAAGTTGTTGTGGATTGAACAATCAACTTGATTTGTACAGACCAACTAGTCGGTCTCAATAGAAAGGGGAATGAACATATGGATTTTTCACTTACAAAAGAACAGCAGATGATTAAGGAAATGGTAAGGGAATTTTCTGAAAAGGAAATTAAACCGATTGCGATAGAGTTGGACGCTAAGTCCATGTTCGCGGAGGATGTATTCAAAAAAATGGGAAAACTCGGGTTGCTTGGAATTCCGTTTCCTGAAGAATATGGCGGTTCGGGCGGGGATACGATTTCGTATGCCATTGCCGTTGAAGAGATTGGCAAGGCGTGCGGGGGAACCGGCTTAAGTTATGCCGCAGCCGTTTCGCTCGGGGCAAGTCCGATTTACTATTTTGGAACCGAAGAACAGAAGCAAAAATATCTAGTTCCAATCACGACCGGTGAAACCCTGGCAGCTTTCGGGTTGACAGAGCCTAATGCGGGTTCCGATGCTGGCGGTACGAGAACGACTGCCGTGTTGGATGGTGATGAATATGTGATTAATGGGGAAAAAACATGGATAACAAATGCCAGCTATTCAAGAACGGTTACCGTCACTGCTGTATCGGGAAAAGATTCAAAGGGCAAAAACATCATCTCGGCATTCATCGTGCCAACCGATACCCAAGGGCTGACGATCAATAGCAATTATGAAAAAATGGGAGTCAGGGCCTCCAATACTTGTGAAATCATTCTGGATAATGTTCGGGTGCCAAAGGAAAATTTATTGGGAGATCCGGACAAAGGGTTCAAACAATTCCTATTCACGCTTGATGGAGGACGGATTTCCATTGCAGCTTTGGCCGTCGGAATCGCTCAGGCTGCCTTTGACAGGGCTTTAGCTTTTTCAAAAGAGCGCATCCAATTCGGTAAAACCATATCAAATTTCCAGGCCATTCAATTCAAGCTTGCAGACATGGCGATGGAGATCGAATTGGCGAGGAATATGGTATATAAGGCTGCATGGTTAAAAGACAATAAAAAACCTTTTGCAAAGGAAGCGGCATACGCCAAGCTCTTTGCTAGTGAGACCTCGTTCCGCGCCAGCAATCAAGCGATTCAAATACACGGCGGCTCTGGTTACATGCGTGAATATGAAGTGGAACGCTATTTAAGAGATGCTAAGTTATTGGAAATTGGTGAAGGCACATCCGAAATTCAAAGACTCGTTATCGCCAGGCAATTAGGCTGTTAATCTTTACGGAACGTAAAATGAACTTGATGCTTGGGGTTCATTTGGGTGAAAAGCAGATGTTATCTATACAGCAAAAAGCGTTCATTCTTACTTTTTTTAGATTAGGAGGAGTTTGATGTCTGATTTGCTAGATATTACTATCGGGAAACTGCTTGAAAGGACAGCTGGACAATATGGTGATAATGAAGCGGTTGTGTACCATGAACTAGGCCTGCGTCATTCTTATCGCGAATTTGAAAAGATTTGCCGAAGGGCTGCCAGGGGGTTCATGTCACTGGGGATTAAAAAAGGGGAACATATCGCCATATGGGCATCCAATAAACCGGAATGGCTTATATCCCAATTTTCCACCGCAAAAATGGGCGGGGTGCTGGTGACGGTCAATACAAATTACCGCACAAGTGAACTGGAATACCTGCTAAAGCAATCAGATTCGACGACGATCATCCTGATGGAACAATATAAGGATCATTCTTATATAGATACGCTGTATGAAATCGTACCTGAACTGAAAAATGCAGAACCAGGAAAATTACAATCTGAGAAACTGCCAAAATTAAAAAATATCATCGTTTTAGGTGAAAAACGTTATCCCGGAACTTTTTCGTGGGATGAAGTCATTAGCGGGAGCGAATCCGTTTCGGAGGAATCACTCGACATGAGGATGGAGGAATTAACTCCAAGTGATGTGATCAATATGCAATATACATCAGGGACGACAGGATTTCCAAAAGGAGTGATGCTGACGCATTCCAACTTAGTCAATAATGGATTGAATGTCGCGGAATGCATGAAGCTGACCGAAGCTGACAGGCTATGCATCCCGGTTCCGTTTTTTCATTGTTTCGGCTGTTCCCTTGGTACGATGGCATCTGTTTCAGTTGGGGCAACAATGGTGCCGGTCGTGGAATTTAATCCACGCGTTGTCCTTCAGACAGTTGAAGCCGAAAAATGTACGGGGCTTCATGGTGTACCGACGATGTTCATTGCTGAACTTAATCTCGATGACTTTGACCAGTATGATTTAAGCTCGTTACGGACTGGTATCATGGCAGGTTCGACATGTCCGATTGAAGTCATGAAAAGCGTGGTGAATAAAATGGGCATCACGGAAATCACGATTACTTATGGACAAACGGAATCTTCTCCTGGAATTACGATGACAAGAACGGACGATCCGATCGAACTTCGTGTTTCTTCAGTGGGAAGGGCTTTGCCGAAAGTGGAAGTGAAAATTGTCGATCCGGCTACAGGGGAGGAAGTCCCGCGGGGCATGCAGGGCGAACTCTGTTCGAGGGGGTACCATGTAATGAAGGGTTATTATAATAACCCGGAAGCCACTGAGCAGGCGATTGACACGGAAGGCTGGCTTCATACGGGGGATTTGGCGGTGATGGATGAGAGAGGTTATTGCAAGATCACTGGCCGGCTGAAAGATATGATCATTCGTGGAGGGGAAAATATTTATCCCCGTGAGATTGAAGAATTCATCTATCAACATCCTGCAATTGTCGATGTTCAGATACTCGGCGTTCCAGATCAGAAGTATGGGGAAGAGGTAGCCGCATGGATCATTTTGAAAGCAGGAGAAACCCTTACGGAGAAAGAATTGATAGAGTATTGCAAAGGGAAAATATCTTTTCATAAAATTCCGCGTTACATTCAATTTACCGATGCTTATCCAATGACTGCATCAGGAAAAATCCAAAAGTATAAGCTTCGGCAACAAACTCTTGACCTACTAACGGAACGCACTAATTAAGGAGGATATCGAATGATTCGAAAAATTCTTATCGCAAACAGGGGAGAAATAGCATCACGCATTATTCGTACATGCAAGAAGCTGGGAATACTTACTGTCGCTGTCCATTCTGAAGCAGATTCTGATTCGCCTTTTGTGGGATTGGCGGATGAGGCATATTTATTGGGTGGTCCGAGAGTACAGGAAAGCTATTTAAACGTCAATAAGATTTTGGAAATAGCAAAGGAAACCGGAGTGGAGGCCATTCATCCTGGATATGGTTTTCTTAGTGAAAATGCAGACTTCGCACGTTCATGCGAAGAAGCCGGCTTGATATTCATTGGTCCCAAACCAGAGATCATCCAGCAAATGGGCAATAAAGTCGAGGCGAGGAAAAAGATGGAGCAAGCAGGACTTCCATTGGTGCCTGGATTTTCACGTCCGTTAATTGATAGTGCAGAAGCGGCAGCCGTTGCCGAAAAGATTGGCTATCCAGTCATGTTAAAAGCAGCAGCAGGCGGCGGGGGAATCGGCATGCAGGCCGTTGCTAATGAAGATGAACTAACCAAAGCCTTCGAAGGGAATCAAAAACGTGCCCAATTATTTTTTGGCAATGGAGATATGTTCATAGAAAAATTGATTGAGAAGCCTCGTCATATCGAAATTCAGGTATTGGCGGATTCCTTTGGGAATGCTGTTTACTTATGGGAAAGGGAATGCTCCGTTCAAAGGCGCCACCAGAAGGTCGTGGAAGAGGCTCCATCTTCTTTCCTTGACGAAGAAACAAGAAACAGGATGGGAATGGCTGCAGTGAAAGCGGTAAAATCCATCGGTTATAGCAATGCGGGCACACTCGAATTTTTAGTAGATGCAGATAAAAACTTTTATTTCCTGGAAATGAATACACGCCTTCAGGTAGAGCATCCTGTCACTGAAGAAATTACGGGACTGGACTTAGTCGAACAGCAAATTAAAATTGCATCGGGCAACAAATTGGATTTCACCCAAAGTGAGATTAAACAGGACGGACATTCCATTGAAGTGCGAATTTATGCTGAAGATCCGAAAACCTTTTATCCAGCACCGGGGAGAATCACCACCATGGAACTTCCGGAAGGTGAAGGGATCCGTCATGAATTGGCGGTTCATGGAACTTCGGTCGTATCCCACTTTTATGATCCGATGATCGCCAAATTGGTGGTGAGCGGCGACTCGAGGGATAATGCGATTGAAAGATTAAGCGAAGCGCTGGCAAGCTATAAAATAGAAGGAATTAAAACAAACCTTCCTCTGCTGATGGAAATAATTTCTCATGAAGCTTTTTCCAAAGGAGATACGACTACGGATTTCATTGCGAAATATATTCAAAAATTGACAGTATAACTTAAAACATAATGTTCGGGAGGAAAATAAAATGGCAGAATTAAAGGCAAGCATGGCAGGAAGTGTTTGGAAAATCGTAGCAAATGAGGGGCAAAGTGTAACCGATGGACAGGATATCATTATCTTGGAATCGATGAAAATGGAAATCCCCATTGCAGCCGAGGAAGCTGGCACCATTAAAGAACTAAAAGTGAATGAAGGGGATTTCGTAAATGAAGGCGACGTTTTGGCCGTCATTGAATAAAGGGACGGAGGGGTATGATGAATTGGCCTGAAAAAGTGACAATTAAGGAAGTTGGACCCCGTGACGGGCTGCAAAATGAAAAGGTCATAATACCTGCACAAAGCAAAATGGAGTGGATCGATCAGCTCTCAGATACAGGATTATCTTATATAGAAGTGACTTCTTTCGTACACCCAAAGTGGATTCCCCAATTGAGTGATGCCGTCCTGGTGGCTAAGGGAATAAAGCGCAAGCCTGGTATCACTTATGCGGCCCTTGTACCGAATCAAAGGGGACTGGAGTCTGCCCTTGAAGCCAATATCGATGATATTTCCGTGTTCATGTCATCCAGTGAAACGCATAATCTAAAAAATATCAATAAGTCGATTTCCGATACCTTTCCAATATTGAAGGATGTCATCAGGACAGCAGCAAATAGCGGTAAAACGGTCAGGGGCTATGTTTCAACCGTTTTCGGCTGTCCGTATGAAGGGGAGGTTTCGACTGATCAGGTTTTCCGTGTTTGTGATCAACTTTTTGAATATGGCATCGATGAAGTCTCGTTGGGTGATACCATTGGGGTCGCGTCTCCAAGACAGGTTGCACTGTTCCTTGAACAGGCTGTAAAAAGATATGATACAAGCCAAATTGCCCTCCATTTTCATGATACAAGGGGAATGGCACTCGCAAATATACTTGAATCACTGAATTATGGTATTGACACTTTCGACTCTTCGCTCGGAGGTTTAGGGGGATGCCCGTATGCACCAGGCGCGAGCGGAAATGTGGCTACGGATGACCTGGTTCATATGCTACATAAAATGGGGATTCACACAGGAATCAATCCCGAAAAGCTATTGAAGGCAGCGGCCATGGTGCAAAGCTTTTTGGAAAAACCATTGCCTAGCCATCAGATGGCTGTAAATAACGCACAATAAGCGAAATCGAGGTGAATGTATGACTTCATTAGTTGATATAAAGTATGAAGAAAAGGGAATTGCCTTCGTGACATTGAATCGGCCGGATGCTGCTAATGCTTTATCCACAGAATTGCTTCATTGCTTAATCGAAGGGCTGGATGAATTGAAGAGAGATTCCAATCTACGAACAGTCATTATAACGGGAGCAGGTGAAAAGGCGTTTTGTGCAGGTGCGGATCTTAAGGAAAGAGCGGGTATGAATGATGATAAAGTCAAGGAGACAGTCAAGTTGATCGGAGACACGATTACGGCTGTAGAAAACCTCCCAGTACCGGTCATCGCTGCGATCAACGGTTCTGCTTTTGGCGGTGGGCTGGAATTGGCACTCGCTTGTGACATACGCATCGCATCGGAAACGGCAAAGGTGGGGCTGACTGAAACGTCATTAGGCATCATCCCTGGTGCAGGCGGTACACAGCGACTGCCCCGGATAGTCGGAATGCCGACAGCGAAAGAACTGATTTATACGGCAAGGAGATTGGATGCAAAAACGGCACATGTCTTGAAAATCATCAGTCATGTATATTCACCACAACATTTAATTGAGGAAGCGAAAAAATTGGCTAAGGAGATTGCGGTCAATGCCCCATTAGCACTCAGGGCTGCAAAAGCGGCGATCAATCAAGGGGCTGAGACCGACTTGAAAACAGGATTGCAAATTGAAAATGACTGCTATCAGACAACTTTAAAAACCCTTGACCGACTGGAGGGTCTGTCAGCATTCAAGGAAAAACGCAAACCGGTATATAAAGGCCAATGATTTCTATTGAAGGAGGAACAGGGATGGTGACGACGGATAAACTAACCGAAACGGTTGAAACGATTAAAAAAGGCGGTTTAGAAAAGTATCATCAAAAAAACGCTGAAAAAGGAAAGCTTTTCGTACGTGAACGTCTAGAGCTGCTTTTCGATGAAGGGGTAGAAATAGAGGACGCTTTCTTTGCCAATTGTGCAAGTGTTGGTCTGCCTGCTGATGGTGTGGTTACGGGCATCGGAAAAATCAATGGTCAAAGGGTCTGTGTCATGGCCAATGATTCGACTGTAAAAGCTGGATCCTGGGGAGCTAGGACCGTCGAGAAAATCATTCGCATTCAGGAAACAGCCGAAAAGTTACAGCTGCCACTTCTTTATTTAGTCGATTCTGCCGGGGCGCGAATTACGGATCAAGTAGAAATGTTTCCGGGCCGCCGCGGAGCGGGCCGCATCTTTTACAACCAAGTGAAGCTATCAGGAAAAGTCCCGCAAATTTGTCTATTGTTCGGTCCGTCTGCCGCCGGCGGGGCATATATTCCAGCTTTTTGTGATATTGTCGTAATGGTTGATGGCAATGCATCCATGTATTTAGGTTCACCGAGAATGGCAGAAATGGTCATTGGCGAAAAGGTGAGCGAGGAGGAAATGGGCGGGGCGAAAATGCATTGTTCCGTTTCAGGATGCGGCGATGTGCTTGTCAAGTCAGAAGAAGAATCGATCGCGTTTGCGCGCAGGTACTTAAGCTATTTTCCAGGAAATTATCAAGAAAGACCTAAAAGCGTAAAACCTGAGCTGCCTGCGGATTTCGAAAAAACTTTGGAAGAACTGATTCCTAAAAATCAGAATGCAGCCTTCAATATGTACGACCTGATCGATAGGGTTATAGACAGGCAATCATTTTGTGAAATCAAGAAGCTATTTGCTCCTGAATTAATCACTGGGCTTGCAAGGCTAAATGGACAAACGATAGGGATCATAGCCAATCAGCCGCGAGTCAAGGGCGGCGTCCTGTTCCATGATTCAGCTGATAAGGCTGCGAAGTTCATCAACTTATGTGATGCTTTCCATATACCGCTGTTATTCCTGGTGGATATTCCAGGATTCATGATTGGGACGAAGGTCGAACGGGCAGGAATCATTCGCCATGGTGCGAAAATGATCTCGGCCATGAGTGAAGCCACTGTTCCCAAGATTTCCGTCATCGTCCGTAAAGCTTATGGTGCCGGACTATATGCGATGGCCGGTCCCGCCTTTGAACCGGACTGCGTTCTTGCCTTACCGACGGCATTGATAGCGGTCATGGGAGCTGAAGCTGCGGTCAATGCAGTCTATGCCAATAAAATCAATGCGATGGAACCAGAAGAGCGCCCTGAATTCATTGAACAGAAGCGCAATGAGTATAATGAAGATATCGATATTTACCGCTTAGCCTCTGAAATGATCGTCGATGGCATCATCCAGCCGAATGACCTGCGTGATGAATTGAGCGCGCGGTTTGAAGCGTATAGCAGTAAGCAATTGACATTTACCGATCGTAAGCATGGGGTCTATCCCGTATAAAGTATTCCATGGAAAAAGCCCGGTTCATCATGACCGGGCTTTTTCCATGGAATAAAATGAATGATAATTTAAATAATTAGAAAATTTTTCTGTTTTAGAGTTGCTAAATCACACAAGGAAGAGTACTATAATTAGTAATTAAAGATTTACTAATTACTTAATTCCATACTTAGTGAAAGAAAGTGAGAGTTGCCATGGGTCAGCAGGAAATAAAGAAATATATTACTCCAGATGGATACACAGCAGATATTGCAATTTTTACTATTACTACAAAGAAAACGGCAGACAAAGCACCTCCTGAAATGTTTTTGAAGCTATTATTGATCAAACGTGCCTCAAAAGATAAGGAAGGAAGCCCCAATGTTGAAGGAGATAAATGGGCTTTACCCGGAGGCTTTGTCAATGCCTCCGAGACTGCCTATGAAGCAGCCAAACGAGAATTGAAAGAAGAAACGGGCGTAGCAGGATTCCATGTCAAGCATTTCGGGGTTTATGACCGCCCAGGGCGCGATCCCAGGGGATGGATCATATCCAATGCTTTTTATGCAATTGTCCAGGAAGAGTTTCTTCATCAAAGAAAAGCGAATGATGACGCAGCTGAGGTTGAATTGTTCACGATTCAGGAAGCCTTACAATTAGATCTTGCCTTTGATCATTATACAATTATTAACGATGCGATGAATGTATTGAAAAAAGAAATGGTGCAAACGACGATAGCCCAAAAATTCCTGCCGGATGAATTTACACTTTCTGAACTGCAACGGGTTTTGCTGACAGCCAGAGATGATGCAAAAATCAGTGCAGACTCACTTTTCTATGCAAAAGCCCCGAAACTTCCGTTTTTGGAGAAAGTATTGGATGAAAAGGGAATGCAAAAGAAAACGAAACGTAATTCTTATCGGCCTTCACAGCTTTACCGGTTTAATGCAGAGGTTGTCATGGACTCTATTTACTATTAAGGGGGAATTGGTGAAATGGGAAAAAAGGCATTGATCAATATAGATTATACGTATGACTTCGTGGCAGACGGGGGTTCATTGACCTGCGGGAAGCCAGGTCAGGATATCGAGAAGGAACTTGTCAGTATAACCAAGGAATTTATCAAACAAGGCGAATATACGGTATTCGCGATTGATTTACATGAAGAAGGAGACCGCTTACATCCCGAATCGAATTTGTTTCCACCGCATAATATTAGCGGTACAATGGGTAGAGATCTATACGGGGCGTTAAAAGAGGAATATGAAACAAATAAAAATCAAAAGAATGTTCATTATATAGATAAAACGCGTTATTCGGCCTTTGCAGGAACGGACCTTGATATCCGCCTGCGGGAACGTCACATTACCGATGTATATTTAGTCGGAGTTTGTACAGATATTTGCATTTTGCATACGGCAATCGACGCTTATAATTTAGGCTATAAAATTTTTGTATATGAACATGCAGTGGCCTCGTTCAATGATGCCGGTCACCATTGGGCGCTTGGACATTTTAAAGGATCTCTAGGAGCAACCATTCTATAATATCGATTCAAGCAACAGAATAGAAGGGAAGCGAATGCTTCTCTTTTTGGGAGGAACTATCCATGGAAAAAAAATACAACGATGACAGTTACGCATTACACACTGACCTATACCAAATTAATATGGCCCAAACTTATTGGCAGGACAAAACACATAACCGCAAAGCAGTTTTTGAGATATTTTTCAGAAAGCTTCCATTTAATAGCGGATATGCAATCTTTGCGGGACTTGAAAAAATTGTCCATTACCTTCAAAACTTTTCCTTCTCGGAAAGTGATATCGACTATTTAAAAAATGATCTCCACTATGATGAAGAATTTTTGAAATATTTGAAGAACATTCGTTTCACGGGAGAAATCCGCTGTATGAAAGAGGGAGAGCTCGTCTTCGGCAATGAACCGATATTACGGGTGGAAGCACCGCTTGGTGAGGCTCAACTCATTGAAACTGCGTTGCTTAACATTGTGAACTATCACACACTCGTGGCAACAAAGGCATCACGCATCAAGCAGGTCATCGGTGAAGAATCTGCCCTAGAATTCGGTTCAAGGCGGGCGCAAGAAATGGATGCCGCAATTTGGGGAGCGAGAGCGGCCTATATTGCTGGCTTTGATTCCACTAGTAATGTACGTGCTGGAAAGCTATTCGGCATTCCGGTTTCAGGGACGCATGCACATTCCATGATCCAAGCTTATAAAGATGAATATACGGCTTTTCATAAATATGCTGTTTCCCATAAAGACTGTGTATTCTTGGTTGATACGTATGATACATTGCGTTCCGGCATCCCAAATGCAATCCGTGTTGCCAAGGAATTGGGTGATAAAATCAATTTCATTGGCGTCCGTCTTGACAGTGGTGATTTAGCTTACTTATCGAAAGAGGCAAGACGTATGCTAGATGCTGCAGGATTCCATGATGCGAAGATTGTCGCTTCCAATGACCTGGATGAATATACAATCATCAATCTGAAACAACAAGGAGCAAGAATTGACATTTGGGGCATCGGAACCAAATTGATTACGGCTTATGACCAGCCAGCGCTAGGTGCTGTTTATAAAATGGTTTCAATAGAGGGCGAAGATGGGAATATGAGAGATACCATCAAAATTTCTTCTAACCCTGAAAAGGTTACGACACCTGGCTTAAAACGAGTATATCGAATCATCAATAAAGTGAACCATCATGCTGAAGGTGATTATTTGGCGATGGAATATGAGAAGCCGCAGGAACAGGAAAAATTAAAAATGTTTCATCCTGTCCATACATTCCTAAGTAAATTCGTCACGGATTTCGATGCGGTTGATCTGCATGTGGATATTTTCAAGGATGGAAGTTTGATTTATGAATTGCCGACCATAGATGAAATCAAGGCCTTCACGCAAAAAAATCTCCAAGTATTATGGCCGGAGTACCTTCGTGCCCTTAATCCTGAAGAATATCCGGTAGATCTAAGCCAGGATTGTTGGGATAATAAAATGAGGAATATAGATGAAGTTAAAGCCAAAGTAGAAAGAATGCTAACGAAATGACCTATCTATTTTATTAGAAAGCGGGGAAATGCCAATGCGTCCATTACAAAAAGAAATCGTAAAAAAATTACTTGTCCAACCAACGATCGATCCCGAAGCCGAATTCAGGAAAAGTGTTGATCTATTAAAAGGGTATATGAAGAAAAATACGTTTCTGAAAAGCTTCGTACTTGGAATTTCCGGAGGTCAAGATTCAACACTGGCTGGCTATATTGCCCAAACCGCCGTCAATGAATTAAATGAAGAAACGAATGGCAGCGACTATAAGTTTGTTGCTGTAAGCTTGCCATATGGAGTACAGGCAGATGAAGAAGACAGGCAGCTGGCTTTAAAATTCATTAAGCCAAGCCAAACGGTTACAGTCAACATCAAGGAAGCGGTGGATGCATCTATCAAAGCTGTGGAAGAAGCAGTTTCTGAAAAGCTATCGAATTTCTTAAGGGGAAATGTCAAAGCACGAGAGCGAATGAAGGTGCAATATGATTTAGCCGGGCTGTATAAAGGCGTTGTGCTTGGTACGGATCATGCAGCTGAAGCCATAACAGGTTTCTTTACGAAACATGGTGATGGTGCAGCGGATATCATTCCTTTATACCGCTTAAATAAAAGGCAAGGAAAAGAAATCCTGAAATTCGTCGGTGCTCCTGAGCGCCTTTATACGAAAATACCCACTGCCGATTTAGAAGATGACAAGCCGTTACTTCCTGATGAAGTGGCTTTAGGAGTTAGCTATGATGAAATCGATGATTACCTAGAAGGCAAGGAAATCAGAACGGAAGCAGCCGAAATCATCGAAGGATGGTACACTAAAACCGAACATAAACGCAATGAAGCCATTAATGTTTATGATACTTGGTGGAAATAATCTAAGATAAGTTATCCCGCATCACATAAGATGCGGGTTTTTTTGCAAGACCTAACAAGCACCTTGGCCAACACATCAGTAAAGAAAACTTTACCGGCAAAGGGGAAAACGAAATGTCGACTCTCCATATGGATTTATCCAGGAAAATTGAAGCAACGAGCAAGGAAATTGAATTCTCGGGTGTAATCGGTGTGAAAGCGGGAGATGATCTGATCCATAGTTCAGCACATGGCTATTCCAATCGAGCGGATGAAATCATGAATACGACCGAAACAAGGTTCGGTATTGCTTCCGGTTGTAAACTGTTTACCGCGATAGCCATTTGCCAGTTAATACTAAAAGGAAAACTTAGGTTCGATTCTAAGCTTAAAGACTGTGTTCGGATCGTGTTTCCTAATTTCAATCAAAATGTGACCATACATCACCTCTTAACACACACTTCGGGCATCCCTGATTACTTTGATGAAGAAGTGATGGATGATTTTGAGGAGCTATGGCAGAATAACCCGATGTACCATGTAAAAGGATTAAAAGATTTCCTGCCAATGTTTCAAGATGAGGTGATGATGTTTCAACCCGGGGAAAGGTTTCATTACAATAATTCAGGCTATATTTTATTAGGATTGATTGTTGAGGAACTAACCGGACTTGAATTTACCGAATATATCGACAAGAACATCTTTCTGCCTTGTGAAATGAAAAATTCCGGTTATTTTTCCATGGATCAGCTACCTAAAAATACTGCATTAGGGTACATAGACGAAGAAAATGGAGCATGGAGAACCAACGTTTATTCCCTTCCAATCAAAGGCAGTGCGGATGGAGGGGCGTATATTACCACATCAGATATGTTCAGGTTTTGGGATGGGTTATTTTCCAATCGTTTACTGAATCAAGAATATACCAATCTCTTATTGGAAACCCATATTGCTACAGAAGATGAAGGGGAATACTATGGCTATGGTATATGGATCCGTAAAAAAAATGACGAGATTTTCAAATACCATCTTATGGGGTATGACCCGGGTGTAAGTTTCAATTCTGCAGTATATCCGGTAAAGCGATTGAGAACCGTCATTACTTCAAATAAAGGCATGGGTCCATATCATATTACCAGGGCGATCGAGAAAGAAATATAAAAATAAATGGAACCTTTCCACTAATGGAGGGTTCCATTGTTTATAGTCAATCTGAATTCAATCAAGTTATTTTTTAAGTAAGGGACGAATTCGCATTCAATTGCTAAATTGGTTCCAGAACTTCTGGAGTTTCAAGGGAAGAACCCCTTCTGTACCCTTATTCAAGAACGAAGCTTTAATGATGCGGCACACCAATTTTTCATTTATTGTCGGAAATCTTTTTAGGTTTCAAGGCCTTTCCAAACAAAGAATTTGTATATTTAAATATCTTGAAGTAGAGTATATTTAATATACTTTATTTTATCCGGTATTTTCCGATGGAGGTTCTTTTTACATTATGAAGGCAAGATATGAACTAGCGAACATGAACTTAACAGTAAGCAATGTGACTTTACGTAATGCTGCGGATAGCTATGTCCTCTTGAAAGCTGCAGATGATCAAAATAATGAAATCACGATCAAGCTTTCCCACGAACAAGCGGAATTTCTGGAAGCGGAATTAAGGGAAGTAAATCGCCGCCGCAGGGAAAATAGTCCCGATATAACAGGAAATGATCAGGAACGCATTAATGACGACGATTCTTTTAATCTGTTCAGCATTGATTTATTCAATGAAAATGAATCGAAGTAATTCCCCGAATCATATTTGCTTCTCTGTAACCTTGCTTTCGATTTAAGCTGATGCTACAGAGAATTTATCATTCCCGCCAATACAAAATCCGATTTTCAGTTATTGAAAGGCATTAGGAATGTTTTAAGCAAGGTGACCTATCGTTACCTTTATTTTGCTTGCTTGAAAAAATTCTTCACCAATAGGAATAGGGATGATAGTACAGCAAAAACCATGAAAAATACGATGAACCCCCATAGGCCTATCGCCGCATCTTGAAACTCCATATTTCCTCTGCTGGTAAGGGCTTGCTGTATCTCAATGGCAAATACTAAAACAACCATGACTGTAAAGGTATAAAGGAAAGAGAGTATCGTTATACCAAAACGCATCCGGGCAATTAAATTAGATAAAAATAACACGAACAAAAATATGATGATACCGATGATTCCCATTATCCAAAAATGCAAATCTTTGTCGGTTGCATTTGAATTTAATGTGTCACTTACAAATAATAGGATGAAATCGTGAAGATTATTGACGATCTCAGCTAATATCTGGATGATTTCTTTCATTTCTCACACCTCCAATCCTTAGATTATAGCAGGTTATAAATCTATATAGAAGAGGGAAGGTCCTCGAGGCTGCCAGATTGACCTTCGGTGGAAGTAATGGGAAATCATAAAAAGCATAAGTAAATAATGAGAAGTCAGACATGCATCGTCAGTTAAACAGGTTATAGTTAATAAATGGTGAAGCAGATCAACAAAATACATAGAAAAATAAAAAATAAGAGATTTCATTGAAAGTAGGTGTACCTGATTTCCAATATTATAATGCCTTTAGCGATCTTAGCCATGATTGTTTTGATCGGTTTCTTTATTTATAAGGTTAGTAAAAAATATTAGTGTGATCTTATCTTTACTTAATGCTTTCATGGTTGGAGGAAAAAGAATGAATGATGTACATAATCATGTGTTAACGGTAATTGATTTTATGAAAACCGGACACAAAACATGCTTTGTGAAGGTCATCGGTTTTGATGCTGAATCCGGACAGGATTTTGAAGGTGAAGTTAAATTTGTCGGTGATTTGCCTTTTGGCGATTTGATACATCCCGAGCGGTCACATTTATCTTCCTCTTGCAGGGAATTTGTTCGGGATGACTTGCTGCATAGATATAGTCAAGGACAGTTTGAATGAAGTGTTGAAAATTTTTATAGAGAATTCAAGGGGTTTACTTGTTTAAAATTGGTAAAATGCCGGGTATAAAGAATATGGTATGTAGGAACTTTTATATGCCAAACTTCTCTTTCAACTGACAAAATAGCATATTTCTCCCTATTTAACTCTCGGACTTTAATCCTTATAATGTTAAATAAGAAAAATATGACAGTTAGTGTAGGATAATACTGTTTCTGAGGTGAGTTTCATGGTATATGCAGATATTTTGAGTAATATACACTCTGCTATCTCCAGTAAAAAAGCTGATTTAAATGTGAAAATTGAACGATTAGAAAATGCAAAAAACGATATTATAAAAGAACAGAGCATGTGTCTTAACGAGATTAGGAAAATAAAAGAGCCTGAGCTTGGTGCCAGCTGGACAGGGAACCGTTCGGATCACTTTCAGGATGCACGTCATGATGCTTATAATGTGATGTTTAGTATCATTCATGACGATTATGATGATTACCAATGGAAAATCGAAGCGATGATTACAAAGCTGAATGCAGAGAATACGCTTCTGAGCATAGCGGGGAATATAGCCCAAGAAGCCGACTCCCTTTTGAACAAAGGCGAAGAGGCGTTTGAGCAGCTGGAAAGTAAAATATCCGATTTAAAAAGGCGGTTGTTTTAATGACGACAATCAAACTGAATCATCCTGCCGTAACGAAACAAGTCGATCAAGTGAAGACGGCACTTGGTACAGTCACGCTTGGAAGTTTGCCGGCAGGCGAGCTTGGCAACAATAAATTGGAATTCACTTCGAAATGGATCGATCGCGAAACGAACCTGGAGAAGGTCTTCGAGCAATATATCAAAATCGTCCAGAAAAATGTGGAAGATACCCGTGCCAACATTAACTTATTAAAAGAACAGGATGAAGCCATCGCCCATACGTCTTCACCTGGGTATCCTGTGAGATGAAAATATTTGAAGCCGATACATTGACGGCCGCAACTAAGTCGCGTGCCAAGCAATATGAAGACCTTAAGAAGGAAGTCGCAGCCCTGAAAAAGGAATTTCAGGGCATTGTCGGCCTTGATAACGAGTTTCAGGGAGCCGGTGCTACCGCCATCAAAAGCTTCTATGAAGCGCAAATCGAGGTGGCGGACGCCTGGATGGAACTATTCACGACCCAGATCAGTTTTTTGGAAGGCATACCGGCCAGTCTGGAAGAGGCGGACCTCTCGGGAAATACGGTGGTCGAGGTTCCCTTTTTAGACGGCGAAGTGTCGAACGGCATCAACCAAGCGAAATCGCTTGTCGATGAACAAGCGAATGATCTCCAAAGAATCCTGAACAGCATTGACGATATCCTGCCTCTTGATATGTTCGATCAAAAGGACTTTAATGAAAAAATCACGCTGGCCGGGCACAGGCTGGATGACACCGTGACAAAGGTCGAGAATGTCGACCGGCAATTGGTCGAGGAATATGATTTGTCCGTCGGGCAGGAAAACGTGGCCGTTGGCCTTTTCCGTGCCTTGCTTGATGCCACCAAACAGGACGGGCACGTTTCGCCGATGACGTTCGATCAATCGGCATTCAAGAATAGTGACGTCTATCAAGTGAAGGATGAAGTCGCCGGTCAGATGAAAGACTATCAAACCTTCAAAAAGCAGCAAGCCGAAGCCCGGAAAATCGAACAGGAAATGGAAGAACTTGAAAACCGTCCATGGTACGAAAAAGCCTGGGATACGACAAAAACCTTTACAGGGGAATTCACAGGATATTATGATTCTATCAGGGCCTCAACCGGAGTCGATCCAGTAACGGGGCGCAAGCTGTCCGATGCCGAACGAATCGCCGCCGGCGCCATGGCAGCCGCTGGATTCATCCCCGTCGTCGGCTGGGCCGGCCGGGCCATCAAAGGCGGCAGCGCCCTATATAAAACGGCCAAAGGACTCAACGCAGCGGACCACGCGCTCGATGCCTATAAAACGACTAAAGGCTTTAGCCTCCTCCAGAAAACCGAATACGGGATATACGGACTCCTCGCAGTCAACGGCCTCGGTGAAGCGGCCACTGGCAAAGACATGTTCGGCAACCAGCTAACCGAGGAACAGCGCCAGAACGGCCTGTTGATGGCAGTTGGCATCGGCGGTATGGCAGGTGCGGCGAAGGTCGCTGATAAAGTAGCGAGTGGTACAAAGTTCATCCCTTACAGCAAGGAATTTGCGCAAAATCAGGTTCAGAAGGCAAAAGCATTCGGCCGGCAAATCGGTAATGTGGAAGTACCTCTTCGTATCAGGGTCGAAGAGTTAGCCACGGCGTATGGAAACAACTACAAGCATGTCACTTTTGATAAAACGACTATTAAGGATATAGTACAGAAGTTTGCAGTGAAGAGTGAAGGTAGGAAGGTTACAGGCAAAGTAGTGCTAGCAAAAGGATCCAATGAAATTACAAAAGTGGCGTATGGAAAGCACTATACAAGAGAGCGAATGAAGAAAGTTTTAAAACCGAATATTGAATATACATCCCCTGGTGGTCATGTATATAAAACGGACGAAAAGGGTCGGATAACAAGTGTCGAAGGTTCTCTTGATTTAGGCAATGGAAAAAGAAACAATTATGCACAGCGAATTGCTGGAAGAGATGATCGATTGCCAGATGATCAAGGGGGTCATTTAATTGCAAGCATTTTTAAAGGGTCTGGTCAACTAGATAACCTTGTCCCAATGAATGCAAACCTGAACATGGGGGAATGGAAAAAACTAGAAATATCATGGGCTAAAGCTTTAGACAGTAATCCTCCTAAAACAGTTGAAGTGAAAATCACTCCAGTTTATAAAGGAGACTCGAAGCGGCCCGCTAGTTTTAGAATAAATTATAAGATTGATAATAGTCGTTGGGAGAGAAGGATTTTTGAAAATAGATCAGGAGGTAGGTAAGTATGAATGAAATTAAACTTAATAGTATTTATCAACAAATAGCTCAAACTATTAATGAAACTATACCAGAGGAATGGTCAAAGGTATTAATGTACGGTGAAATTGCTGACGGTACCGGTACGGCTTTCTTTTTTTATTATAATCCTAATAGTGAATTGCCTATTTATAGTCATGATATACCTGAAATATATAGTTTAAACGAAGAAGAATATGATAAATTATGGTATCAATTATTAGATGAATTAAAATTATTATCAGATGAATTTAAAAATAATAATCAAGAACAATGGACCAATTTAACTTTTACTTTAGAAAGTACCGGTAAATTTAAGGTTGACTATGATTATGAGGATTTATCCAATGCAGATGATCACGAAAGAAGGGTTATTTGGGAATATACTCGTTTAGGCCTTTTACCCGAATCTGAATATGATAAGAGGATTTTAGAAGAATACCTCAAGAAAGAATAATGGAGGATAAGTAAAGCTTGTTCTTTTATGGCCTTAACACAAAAGTTAAGGTCTTTTCATTGTTGAAATAGAATATGTATCATCTATCGGTTCTCAGATAATAGGCCGTGAGGACTTAAAATCATATAGAATTACTTCAGGCAAGGTGGCATAGGAAAAAATTAGCGAGTGGTACAAATTTCATCCCTTACAGCAAGGAATTTGCGCAAAAACAGGTTCAGAAGGTTCAAGCTACAATAACAGACATAGCGAGATCTGGAAAAACCACATTAAAAAATATAGGTGAAGAACTAGGCAAAAAAGAAATTCCTAAACAAATAATTTTGGAACAAGTTTCCCTCGCAGGAGGACCAAACCTTCCCCAAATTGTAATGGAAAAGCAGACAATTAAGGAAGCCTATCAGAAATTCACGGTGAAGGATAAAAAAGTAGAGGGTGTTTCAGGGGAGAGTGTTCCTAAGGATATAGATAACGTTAGATATGGTGAACAATACACGAAAGTAAATCGTAAGAAGACCATAAAACCCAATGTAGAGTATACAACAAAAGAAGGATATAAATATACCACTGATGATAACGGACGTATTGCGATTGCTGAAGCTAAATTAGAATTGGGTAAAGCAAAACGAAATCCTTATGCCCAAAGAAAGGTTGGAGGAGACGATAGACTATCAAACGATGATGGTGGACATTTAATTGCAAGTATCTTTAAAGGTTCTGGTGAAATAGATAACTTAGTACCCATGAATGCTACTTTAAATAGGAGTGAATATAAGACTCTAGAGAATACATGGAAGAAGGCTTTAGTAGAGGGTAAAGAAGTAACCATTAAAGTAAAACCCATATATGAGGCACAATCAGCTAGACCAAGTGAGTTTAAAATCAACTATGTAATAGATGGTAAAAAATATTCAGATAGATTAACTAATTATTTAGGAGGTAAGTAGATGGAAACCAAAATAATGGAGCAGACATATCAACAAATTGCGAATACATTAATTAATATAATTCCAGAGGATTGGAAACAAATCTTTTTATACGCTGAATTTAGAGAAGGTTATAAAAAAGTTTTTTTCTATTATTACCCTGAAACTGGAGGGGAACCAGTATATAGTCTGGATATAACAGATTTATTTAATGTTGATGAGGAAGAGTTTGATGGGCTTGATGATGATTTGTATAATTATTTTTCAAGATTGCGTGAAGAATTTAAGAAGCAAGAACAGGAACTATGGACAAACCTAACTTTCATTTTAGATAACACAGGAAAAATGAAAATAAATTATGGATATGAGGATATTTCAGAACTTAGCCCAGTAGAAAAACAAGATAAATGGGAAGCTGAATATCTAAAGTAATACATTATATAGAATGAAACCCCTTGATTGGCTAAATGCATTTCAAGGTTTCTTTTTTTGGGAGCTACCTAGTGCCGAATAAATAGTTTGGTACTAAGAGAGTAGAGATAACACTTATTAGTTATAAATAATGTTTGACAAAAATTTATCGTACATAAAAACAACTTTAAAAACAGGTACCCTATTTAAGCCCTATGGGTACCTCAGATAAAAGTCCGTCAGGTCTAAAGTGGTACAAAGTTCGTCCCTTACAGCAAGGAATTTGCGCAAAAGCGGTTCAGAAGGTTCAAGCTACAATAACAGACAATTAAGGAAGCCTATCAGAAATTTACGGTGAAGGATAGAAAAGTAGAGGGTGTTTCAAGGGAGAATGTTCCTAAGGGTATAGAAAAAGGCAAAAATATTAAGGACTATAAAAAGACATTCTTTGATGAATACCCAGACCTTAAAGGTAGTGTAGTAGTTCATCATGCTATAGAGCAACAAATTTTAAAAAGGCACCCGAATTTATTTTCACTTGAGGAAATACATGCTCTAGAAAACCTGAGAGGTATACCAAAAGAAGTAAACAGTGATATACATTTATCAAAAATAAGAATAGATTGGAATAGATTTTATAGAAATAACCCTAATCCCACAAAAGAGGAAGTAATAGGCTATATGATTGAGTTAGATCAAAAATATGGTGAAAATTTTAATCCGCCAGTGAAAAGGTGAGAATGTGATAGGAAGGATGTTACTAATGAAATTATATTTTTTAGAACCAGAAGTATCAGGTGGTCATGGTGAACATACCATTTATGGAACAGAAGAAGATATTGCAAATGAAGGTATTTCAGGAAAGGTAAAATATTTACATTATGAGTTTGAAGGATGGCTAGGAGATGACCTGTTAGAGTCAACACCAGCCTTTATTGTGTCAAGTAAACTTGAAACAGAATTAAAAAATAGTGAATTTAAAGATTACAAATTAGAAAAGTGTTTAATTACTACATCTGATGAATTTAAAGAAATGTATCCAAATAAGGAATTACCTAAATTCAGCAGATTTATTCCGCTTGGTAGAGTTGAAGTAGAAGGAGAGAACTTCAAAAATTGGTCAGGACATCACTTCTGTTTATCACCAAAAGGTGAGTTAGTTGTAACTCAAGAGGTTATGGACTTTTTTAAAAGAGTTTTAATAGATAATTGTTATATTACAACCCTAACACAGGAATAAATAATAAAACCTTAGAGATATCAAAAATCTCTAAGGTTTTATTATTTGAAGGGAGAGCCGAATTCTTTTTTATAGTATTGAGATTGACCTATTGTTAGACCTACACAGCATTTTAAGAAGATATAAAGCCGTACTTAAAGTTAAATCGTATGTACAATATACCTTTTTTACTATGCCGTAAGGCTACTCTGCCTTAATTAATTTCTGAATGTCGATGTCTAATACTTTTTTTCCTAAGATTAATAGAAAAAATATAAAGCTAAGCCTAGAAAACCGCCCATGGTATGAAAAAGCCTGGGATACGACAAAAACCTTTACAGGGGAATTCACGGGATATTATGATTCTATCAGGGCCTCAACCGGAGTCGATCCAGTAACGGGCCGCAAGCTGTCCGATGCCGAACGAATCGCCGCCGAACGAATCGCCGCCGGCGCCATGGCCGCCGCTGGATTCATCCCCGTCGTCAGCTGGGCCGGCCGGGCCATCAAAGGCGGAAGCGCCCTATACAAAGCGGCCAAAGGACTTAACGCAGCGGACCACGCGCTCGATGCCTATAAAACGACAAAAGGCTTTAGCCTCCTCCAGAAAACCGAATACGGGATATACGGGCTCCTCGCTGCCAACGGCCTCGGTGAAGCGGCAACCGACAAAGACATGTTCAGCAACCAGCTAACCGAGGAACAGCGCCAGAACGGCCTGTTGATGGCACTCGGAATCGGCGGTGTGGCAGGTGCGGCGAAGGTCGCCGATAAAGTAGCAAGTGGTACAAAGTTCATCCCTTACAGCAAGGAATTTGCGAAAAAGCAGGTTCATAAGGTTCAAGCTACAATAACAGACATAGCGAGATCTGGAAAAACCACGTTAAAAAATATAGGTGACGAACTAGAAAAGAAATACTTAAACGAATAAGTGTGGAACAAGTTTCACTCGCAGGAGGACCAATCCTGCCCCAAATTGTAATGGAAAAACAGACAATTAAGGAAGCCTATCAGAAATTCACGGTGAAGGATAGAAAAGTAGAGGGTGTTTCAGGGGAGAGCGCGCCTAAGGGTACGCGTAAAGATAATTCAGGAGTAAGTGAAGTCAAAACATTTATCGACAAAGGGCAACAGTTTACAAATGGTAGAAAAAATAGGTTAAAGCCTGATATTAGGTATAAAACTGGAGAGTATGATTACTTTTATGAAACAGATAATGTAGATAGGATTGTAAAATTTGAAACAGAAAATTTACTACAATTAACAACGAGAACAGATAGATTGTCACACAGAAAAAACACACCTGGTAAAGTAAAAGGTCAGGACCATGCAGGGCATTTGGCAGGTGATAGGTTTGGAGGCTCACCTAAAATTGATAATTTGGTTTCGCAATTATCTGATGTTAATTTGAAGCAATATAAAAATTAATCAAAGGAGTGAAAAAGTAGTATGAGAGAATTTGAAGATAAGTTTAGTGAATTGCAAGCAGATATGATATCCATATGTATGGAATATGTTGAAGATAGAGCTGATAAAGTATATGTTTATGCTTCATGTGAAGAAGGAATTATTTCGAGCAGTTTCTTTTATTTGATTAACAATAAGTATGTAAAGTCTCATAAATTGAATGATGCATTGGAAAATGGGGAAGAAAGATACGATGTGTCTACAGAACGAGGGTTTATGGTACTTGATATTATCAATGAAAATACTGAAAAAATAAAAGTATTGTGCAAAGAATATGAAAGAGATATGCCCACTGAGATGAAATTAATATATGATGTTAAGAGTGGGAACTTCAAAGCTGAATACAAGTATGATTTAGTATATGCTAATGACGATATTAAAATGGCCCATCATATTGCTAATGAGTGGTTTGAGGCGTTAAAAAATAACAACCTTTAAATTGTTTACACTCGAAGATACGCTCTAATTTGAATTCATGACTCATTAAGGTTGTACCTTCAAGTTGTGTCGATGTAATTTTAATATTAGGTAATAAGAACGAAAATAGAGCGGGATAACATTTAAATAGATAGGCCCCCTCATAGATGTCATACTGTCAACATTAAAACATGAAACTTAATGATTTATTTAGAAAATACTTAAAGCGCTTGATTGTCTACTAAAGGCAACGAGTGCTTTTTAGCGTTAAAAATTAAAAGAGCACATAATTTTTATAATACCCCTAAGTGTTAAATTGTTATTATCTGTAACGGGGAAGCGGCAACCGACAAAGACATGTTCGGCAACCAGCTAACCGAGGAACAGCGCCAGAACGGACTATTGATGGCACTTGGAATCGGCGGTGTGGCAGGTGCGGCGAAGGTCGCTGATAAAGTAGCGAATGGTACAAAGTTCGTCCCTTACAGCAAGGAATTTGCGCAAAAGCAGGTTCAGAAGGTTCAAAAGCCTTCGGCAGGGAAATCGGCAAGGTGGAAGTACCTCTCCGTATTAGGGTCGAAGAATTAGCGACGGTGTATGGAAACAACTATAAACATGTCACTTTTGATAAAACGACGATTAAGGATATCGTGCAGAAGTTTGCGGTGAAGAGTGGATGGTGGTAAGGGTTTAAATGGAACTTTGAGTAAACCGGGTATTAACATAGGGAAAGAGGTGTTCCTGAAACTCAAACAATTGCTATTGGAAAAACAGATGTAAAAGGTTTAGAAGGTAAAATATTTGAGGGTGGCTCACCCAAAGTTAGAAAAGAAGCAGGTTTACCAAGTTTGGATGAACTATATCCCGGTCGTGAAATTAAAGCTCCTTATAATAGAGCAATAAGAGGCCATGCCCAGTTCATGGATCATGCAGAAGAAGGTATAATAGCTGAATTTGAGGATGCTGTTAAAAAAGCACGACTCAAACCAGAAGATATGAAGGGAACACTATATATTCATCAGTCTAATCCAAACGGAATTTGTAATAAATGTACAAAGGGTTTGTTTGATCCTGTTCCAGATGATGAAAGGGGAATATTTAAGCAAATGACTGATATGTATCCTAATTTAAAAATTAAGGTATCGACTGAAATAAATCCAAATTTACCTTATCCAAGGGATACATTGTCCTTTGAGGTGATAAATGGGTTGCCAGAAAAAATGTGGTTAAAATAAGAAAATAAGTAGGGAATGATAATTATGGATTTTATCAATAATCTAAACGCAGCGGCTAAGGTTGCAATAGGATTGGTAATAGCTGAAAAAATGTATAACATAATTAGTATGGACGAACCCGGATATAAAACTGGTAGAGAAGCTCTAGATTTCTGTTGGAAATGGCTTGAAGGTGAAAAAATCGATGCGGATGATTTGTGTAACTACATAGATAGCGAAGATGTAGATGTAGCTGAGTTTGCAAATAAAGAAAAGGATGTACAAAAACAATATGCATGGTATTCAGTTTTAGATGCAGTTTCTTATACAACTTATCAAGCATATAAAAAGGAAAAAAGAGACTTTGTGATTGAAGTGATTGATGATGAAACGTTAAGAATACTAGGTGAAAATGCAATTGAATCTGGTTATTTTAATATTGAAAGTCTAAATAATGTAAAAAAATACTTATTGGAAAACTACTCATTAAACCATAATATTGAAAACTATAATTATATAAAAAGGGGTAGTTTACCGTTGTTCTAAAAACATAAAATAGACCTTCTTCCTAAGGGAGAAGGTTTTTTTACTTAACAATACTTTTTAGGTGAACCTGGGAATGTTAAGAAAAATTGAAAATAGAGCAGGGGGTATAAAAAATGAATGAATCAAAACTAAATGAATATTATCAGAAAATAGCTCAAACTGTAAATGAGATGATTCCAGAAGAATGGAGTAAAGTAATTTTGTATGGAGAAGTTAATGAGGGGACAGGGCGCGTTCTTTTTCTATCAGTCTAATATTAATGATAAACTCATATATAGTCACGATATCCCTGAATTACATAGTATTAGTAGAATAGAGTATAGAGATACATGGCGGAGGTTAATGAAGGTTTTAAAAGAATTATCAGATGAATTTAAAGATAATAATCAAGAACAATGGACCAATTTAACTTTTACTTTAGAAAGTACCGGTAAATTTAAGGTTGACTATGATTATGAAGATCTATCAGATGCAGATGATCACGAAAGAACGGTTATTTGGGAATATAATCGTTTAGGCCTATTACCTGAATCTGAATATGATAAGAGTATTTTAGAAGAATACCTTAAAAAAGAATAATGGAGGACAAGAAAAGCTTGTTTTTCTGTATGACCTTAACGGTAAAGTTAAGGTCTTTTATCAGTTAGATTTAACACTTGATTGCCTTTTAGGCAAAATTAGTGCTTTTTGTTTTCCTGAGAAGAAATTAAAGTGTAAAACACATTACATTAAAGAAGGAATTCTCATTTAAAGAATTCCTTCTTTGCATACTATTTGTTAAGAAATGATTTTTCGAAAAATTCCAGAAGATGTTCCAGAGTGATTGGATCACTGTAGGTGGATGCTTTACTATTTATTTCAAATATACGATCGTTCTTAACTGCGGGTATATTTTTCCACGTTTCAGTCTCCACAAATGAATTAACTACATCCGGGTTTTTACTAAAGATAATATAATCTCCAGTATACTCAGGAAGCACTTCAGATGAGAGGACATAAATGCCGGATTTAAGTGCCTTTTCTTTTACTTTTTCAGGCATTTTCAAGTCCATTGCTTGATACAATATTTCTGTTCCGCGTGCATAATTATTTCCAAATACATAAAACTCTTTAGCATCATTTTCAATGACAGAAACGGTTGCATCTTCACCAATTTTTGCACGTATCGCTTTTCCTGCTGTTTCTGCACGCGTTTCGAAATCTTTAACCCATTCTTTTGCTTCCTTTTCTTTGTTTAAAAGTTTTCCGATTTCTATCTGCTGTGATAAATAATCTAATTTTCCCCAAGTGAATACAACAGTCGGAGCAATTTCATTTAGCTTTCCGATATTTTTCATCTCGGATCCCGCTATGATGAGGTCCGGTTCCAGTTCAATGATTTTCTCCAGGTCTTCTTCTGAAACGACTTCCACGCCCTTAAGTCTATCTTGAAAAAGGGGATTCATATTAGTCCATTGATCTATTCCAACAATATTACCTTCCAAAGCCAATACATTAGGTCCATTGGAGAGAGCAATTATTCTTTTTGGGTTTTTAGGAATCTCAATAGGGCCAGTTTCTGATTGATATGTAATTGTTTCTGATTTTGTCTTGGAATCATTATTTTCGTTCGCTTTCTCGTTGTTCCCACAGGCACTAAGTACGAACAAGAGCAGAAAGGGTATGAATAGCTTTTTCATTTTGATTTTCTCCTTACTGATATAGTATAGGTTAAAACTAATTAATAATGATATTCATTTTCATTTACTACATCAACATATTAATAGGAATGATAATCATTGTCAATAACTTTCGCCAGATTGCTAAACTCCGTGACTAAACCTTCACCCCTGCTAGTATTGTGTTTTCTCGTAAACCAAGTCTAGTAGTTAAAGGTGGATAGCACATTCAACCGAATGCCGCATCCTAAGAAGAGGGATAAAATGGCTAGGTTCGCGTCATCATTTTTCTGCATACGTCGTTAAATACTTGATGTTGAGGACTTCAGATTGGATCTTTTTAAAATTTATAAGAATATTTGTTTACATAACTATATTATGGTTTAATCGTTGAGAAATCATATATGTTTGAACGAAAATAATGATGCGAAGATCGTTTATTCCTGGCCATAAAACTTGGGGAGATTTTAGTTTGCTTCCATACTTTGGAGATTGTCCAGAATCATGGAAGATGAATTGATTTGCATTCAGTCTAAACTTTTAGCAACTTGTCCACACCTTCCAACAGTCCATGCATATACAATAGTAAGGAGGGTGTTAGGATGGAGATAAACTGTTGTTATGAAGAAAAATGTTTTGAGAACAATGACCCAAGTACAGTATGGTTTCCTGGAAAGCGTTGTAAATGTAAGTGCAAATGCAAAAAAAACAAGCGCCGTTTTCATTAATCACTAACTGAATGACTGGACATGAGTTGTTCAACAGAGGCAGGCCTAGTGGCTGCCTTTTTATTTGGACATGCGTGGTATATATTAGTGGAATTGTGCTGATAGATAAAGATGAAAAAACACTCAACCACTATGGCAGAGTGTTTTTAAGCATGGGTGATAGAAAATTAAAGTTCATTGAACTAAAGTTAATCCCTAAATAGAAGGGCGTTTCGATCATAGTTTCCACTATACGAACTCCCAAGAAATTGAACAGTAACTTGGATTAATTATGTAGCAGTTAGAACAGCCCCGGTGTCTTATTTTAGTTTAACTAAAATAAGACATTGGTCATCTTTACGTTGGAGAGTGTCCTCTTCATATCTAAGCGATTGTATAACTTCTTCCTTAAGTGTAGATAAAGGGGCAGCGGAATAGGTCTTTAACAATGAGCATAAACGGTCTGAACCTAAAGGTTCTTCAACTCCATCTGTATAAAGGCACAGCATACTTTCCTTATTGTATGTAAGGGTATTTGTTTTAAAAATTATATCTTCAAACATCCCGAGTGGTGGCCGATTAGAACGCAACTCATATTGTTTTCCGTTTATATCCTGTAAAAGAACGGATGGATGGCCTGCATTGATATAATTAATTTCTCTCTTATCAGTATCGATTAAAAGGTAGACGGCAGTGCAGTAATGAGAAGATTTACTTGTGTTTTTGAATAAAGAATGAAGATGGTCATCTAATTCCTTCATCACCGTTTTCACTTCTGTACCTTTTAAAATTAATCTTTCAAATATGGAATGTAGTGACATGGTTATTAGGGCAGAAGAAAGTCCGTGCCCCATCACATCAAGTAGGATAAGGCCATACCGTTGGGCATCAATTTGGTAAAAACCATATATATCACCCGATAATTGATTGGAGCCTTTATAATACGCTTGGATTTCAAGATGTTCATTTATAATAGGAACTGGTAATAGTGTCTCTTGTATTTTTTTGGCAAGACCGAGTTCTCTTTCTGTATCCACTTTGTATTTTTCATTTTTTTCGTTCAGTTCAATCAGCTTATTCTTTTGCATTTTCATCGTTTCATGAGCAATCTCTAATTCAGCATAAGCCTTATTCCTAGCATTTAGTGCGGTCTCTGCCTCTTTTTTCGCCATAAGAAGCTCATTTTCTAATTCGTTTCTTTTTCGCATTGGAATCACCACACACTCAATAATGGTTCGTCCATCTCGCTCTCTTTGAACAGCGTTGAGTAACACAGGTATTTCTTCATCATCTACAGACTTTAAGGATATATATATTTCCTCAATCTGATTTTCTAACTTTATCAGAGGAACGAGATAAAGCTGATGAAAGAGTATAGCTGAAGCCGGAAGGATAAAATTAATAGGCTGCCCTTGCAATTGATCGAGATTATACCCCAATAATTTAAGTAAGGTTTGATTAACGGATAAAATATCATCTTCTTCTGATAAAGTTAAATATCCGCAGGGTGCCTCATTTAGTTGTTCATTCACAAAAATTCACACCCATCTATATCTATAAATCGTTTGTCGGAAGTTCATCCAAAAACTGTCTCATTAAGAATATCGTCTCTTCAGGATGACTCATATGAGGACAGTGTCCTGTTGCTTTCATCATTTTCAATGTACTATCGGGAAGATGCTTATGAATATATTCACCTACTGCTGACGGAGCAATAACATCTTTGGAACATTGCAAAATGAGTGATGGTACTTTTACTTTTGCTAAGTCTTTACGGTTGTCTGCAAAAAAGGTAACCTCCGCAAATTGTCGTGCGATAATGGGATCAGTAGAACAAAAACGATTCTCTAAATCCCGTTTAAGCTCTGGGCGATCTGGATTACTCATGACCGTTCCCGCAAAAGCGGATGCCCAGCCTATGTAATTTTTGTCCATCATATCAAGCAATCCTAAAAGTTGTTCTTTCTCGAATCCCCCGTAATAATCAGTAGGGAGATTCAGGTAGCAAGGGGAAGGACCAACCAGGACAAGTTTAGAAAAATATTCAGGATGTTTAATGGATGCCAGCATCCCAATCACACATCCAACAGAGTGTCCAACAAATATAGCATCTTTTAGGTCTAATGCGGAACAAACATCAAGTACGTCTTGTGCATACCCATCAAGAGTACTGTATCTTTCCACATTATATGCCTGTATATCTGAATTACCTGACCCAACATAGTCAAATAGAATAATATGGTATTCATCTTCGAAATCTTTTGCAATTGATTGCCAGACATTTTGATCACAACCAAAACCTGGTGCAAATATCATTGGTCGTGTACCTCTTCCTCTTATCTTTACATTATTACGCAATAAAATATTGGAATTCATGATTGGCTCCTTCTAAAAAGATATACTTACTATATGTTAACACTAACCTTATTCGAATTAAAGAATTACACTTAAGAACTGAATCAGAGAAATACCCAAAACTTCCTCAGGATATTCTTAAAATTGCTTGAACTTGAACAGGAATGAGGAGAGAACTATACACTTGGCGGAGTTTCAAGACTTTTGGAAACTCTTGGTCTTACGTATACACGAACCTATTATACCCGGAAATGGCGATAACGTTCCTTGATAATTAGTCTTTGGATAGTCTTATTATAAAAAGGAATCATGTATTGAAGAACTGCGAGGTTTTTTTGATTAGATCGCTAAGAAATATATGGTTATATTTTAATAGAAAAAATAGGGACTATTATTATGGGTACTTAAATTTCTGCCATTTTCTGACCCAAATCCTTGAATTTTGTTTTACCCTATCTGATGACTAATTGGGACAATTAATAGCTGGCTTCAGTTTTTTTAAGCAAAATAATTTTGAATAATAATCGATATCGGACGCCTTGTTTGTTTTTCTTGTATAATAATACTATATTTTACAATAGGAGGAATCATTCATGGACCAAGCCAGCAGTTTAATAGGGCTTTTTGCAATCATACCGATTTTGTTTTATTTGGGACTTATTGTTTTAAGTGTTTATTTCATAATTAAGATCATAAAATTCATCAATGCAAAGGCAAGATTAGATCAAGAAAGAAATGAAAAGCTGGATGAATTGATAAAAGTCATTGGAAAAGATAAAGAATCAAACTAAGCCACTATAATTTTAAAAAAGCACAATTCCATTAAGGGGTGTGCTTTTTTTATTTAAGAAGGATGAAAGCATACTAGTTGCACATAAAATGGGCGCTTTTTTTGTAACGTCAAGGTAGGTGTACAAGCATTTCCTAATTAGCACCATAACATATTAGGAGGTGATTGAATTGACAGTTAAATTAGAAACTTTATTGGATCGTTCAGAAAAGAATATGGGCAGCGGAATTCATCCAGTCGTAAAAGAATCAGCTTTGGAAATGGTTAAACGGGCATACCAAGAAGGCATTTTCGTGCAAATCAGCGCAGGTTATCGGTCTATGGAAGAGCAAGCAAAGCTATATGGTCAAGGTCGCCTAGGTTATATATACGATGGTAAAAACTATAGTGATTTATCGAAGCCAAGAGTGACCAACGCGATGCCAGGTCAATCTTACCATAACTATGGACTAGCCATTGATTATTTCATAGTCAGCGATGATGGAAAGAATGCCATATGGACAGTTGATGCAAAATGGAGACGTGTAGCGGCTATTGGTAAATCCTTGGGCTTTGCATGGGGCGGGGATTGGTCAAGCTTTAAAGATTATCCACACTTTGATATGACGGGGGGACTGACTTATTCTCAGTTAAATACGGGAACAAAGCCTAGACTGATATCAAAAGTGAATGGAACCACTCCACCAGCTACACAAGTTGAATCCGAAGTCATTGTAAAAGATACACCAGTAAAGGACAGCGGCAACCAAACTATCAAGTCCATTCAGAAGACATTAAATAGCAGATATAATACAAAAATAGATGTTGATGGATATTATGGTCCCAATACTAAAAAAGCGCTGATCAAGGGTTTTCAAACCGAATTGAATAAACAATATGGTGCAAAGATTAAGGTTGATGGAATATGGGGCCCCCAAACAAAAGCGGCTTCACCTAATGTTAGGGAAGGGGCGGAAGGAAATATCACCTATATCCTTCAAGCTGCACTTTATTTGGAAGGACATAATCCACATGGTATGGATGGTATCTTTGGAAGCGGAACGGAAATAACTGTGAAGGCATTTCAAAGGGCCAATGGATTATCTGCAGACGGCATCGCCGGTGAAAATACCTTTGCAAAACTATTTGGATGATATTTGAAATGGAATAGAACTATATTGCTTAAAATTAGCTTAGCAAAAAAGCCCTATGAGGGCTTTTTTTGTATGAATGAAAAAATATTTTAGAATAGCAGTCATTTTAAAAGTAAATATCCCAGTCGTTTAGGAATCGAAGTATAAGAAACGTAAAAATACATATCGGGACAAGAAATGTAACCGCATTAACTAAATGAAAGTACTTTAATGCGGAATGCTTTTTGACTTTAATCACTAAATAGAAGAATGATGAAGTTGCAATCAATGGGCATAACAAGCCTAGATCAGTTAAAATGCTTGAAATTGGGTGGTTCATAACACTAAGTCCAATAAGGAATGAAGCAAGGCAGATAACATTGATAACCGACAAAATGGTTGGTATTAACAACAAGTTCTTTTTTACTGTCTCCATAAATTTCGCCTCCTAGGAGATAACCCCACACATATCTTATAATATTCACGATTATCCAGCAAAACTTTTGATTAACTGTAAACAAAGACAAAATACTCAAAATTTATCCATCCACAAATAAGAATTGTAATATTTACCGAGTATTTATGCTCAATTTTGTTCACTTAAAATTGACTGAAATATAATGGTTTTTTTAATTTTCCATCATATTTAGACAATAAAGTTAAAGGAGGACATAACTTTATTGGAGGAGAAAAATGAAAAAAATATGGAAAAAGCCCATTTTGCCTATCGCCTCTATTAGTCTGGCATCTGTGATGTTTGTAAATGCCATTCCCGAAACTCCAGTTCAAGCAAAATTGAATGTTCCGTCACAGGTGCAAATGAAAAATCATTTGCTTCCGCTTGGAACGCCAAATTTGCACGAGGAAAGAACTTCCATGAATCTAGCACCAGGAGTGAAGTATACCAAAATCAATCGTGGTGAAACATCTTCTAAAGATTTTTACACAGTGGATGTGGCATTTGTAGAAACACAAAAGCAGGCAAAGAAATTGTTGGAAAACTTAAAGAAAGATGGTTTCAAAAATGCTCATATCATAAAAGAAACGGATCGGGCCGTGGATGACCGGAAAAAGGGACCGCTTGGGTACATTGTTCGCATCGGTCAATATCAGCTGGAAGCAGATGCAGCCGAATTGAAAAACAAGTTATCTGAAAAGGGATATTCGGGACTTCGGACTGTGTATACGGGTGAAGACGGAGAGAAAACAACAGGACCATGGGTAGTGAACGTCCTTGAAGTGGATCAGGATCGATTTCATGGGCATGTGGTGCCTGAATTAGCTAATGGTGCAGTGGCAGGAAAAGAAACATTGACCCAAATCGCAGATAGAAATGATGCCATTGCAGGAGTTAATGCTGGATACTTTGTTATGGGAGAGAAGGATGGAACACCAGGCGATCTTGCCGGTATATTCGCAAGCAAAGGTCAACTTGTCAGTGAAGCTATAAATGGCCGTTCAGCTCTGATTTTATCTTCTGTTGAAGAGAAGGCAAACATTGCATCCGTGTCCACGTCAATTCAGGCTACTTCAACTGATGGGGCAGTTAGGGAAGTGGATGGATTAAATCGGAAGCCAGGATTGATCCGCAATTGTGGCGGTGTTGGAGGAGATACGACAACAGAACGGGCAAAACATGATTACACTTGTAAGGATGAAAGCGAACTTATCCAATATACGTCCGTATTTGGGGGAAAGACTGAATCGGGCGTCGGTATGGAAGTGGTAGTAAATCATGCCGGGGTAGTGGCGGAAATTCGTAACAAGCGTGGGGGAGCCATTCCGAGCGGTGGTTTTGTTCTTGCGGGAACGGGGGAGGCGGCAGAGTGGCTTCGAGACCATGCTCGGCTAGGAATGAAGATTCAAGTGAAAAGTAAAATCATCGGGGATGGAAAGCTATTAAAATTAGACCAAACCACAAGTATGCTTAATGGAGGTCCTCGATTATTGGAAAACGGAGAAATTTCCATTAATGCCGTAGAGGAAGGCTTTCACTGGGAAGAAGATCCAGGATTTTATTATCGTTTTGGGGAACGTCGTAATCCTAGAACGCTTGCAGGAATCAAAGAGAATGGCAATCTATTATTTGTCACCATAGATGGACGCGCACCCGGATGGAGCGTGGGAGCTAATTTTGAAGAAAGTGCGAAAGTCATGAAGTCATTAGGGGCAGTCGATGCCATCAATCTTGATGGCGGCGGATCGACGACCATGACAGTTGGGGATGACCGAGTCACAAGACCATCTGATGCAGCAGGTGAACGCCCGATAGCCGACGGTATTCTGTTAATAGAATAGATGGTCAGAGATTAACGTCTTCATTTATCGTTTTAGTTCAAGCGGGTCAAAAAAAATCTCTTCAGTTAGGTTACTGAAGAGATTTCAGACTGTAGACAAACTCAATGAAAATACGAGTTTGTCTATTTTTATGGCTTGTACAATTTGGACGTTGATTGGAACTTAGGGCACTCGCTATCCGCGGTCGGTCGGGGAGCCTTCTCGGCTTTCGCCTGTGGGGTTTCCCCTAGACGCGCTTTTCTAAGCAGGAGTCTCGTACCTACCGTTCCAATCAACTTTGTTTTACCTTTTAGATAGAACATTTTTAACTAGAGTCATTTTTGTTTTAAAATAGAAGTATTAAAACCTGAGGTGATGAGGATGCTTTCTAAACATGATCCTATTCAGCGAGATCAACTTGAAATGATTACTTTATATCAACTGGTGCCACCGAATCATTTGGTTCGAAAATGGAGGCTGCCATTGACTTTACTTTCATTTCATTTATGACTTGGTGAAGATATGTATTCAAATGTAGGACGCCCAAGTATTGATCCAGTTATTTTAATTAAACTGACTTTCATTTAATATACCTATCTTTAAAACGTCGCTCATAATTTTTCCCGAACGTGGAGTATGAGGTACTTTATCATGGAAACCATTGCCTAAGAACCAACGGTAAGCCATATTGGTTTCAACTTCTTCAATCGTTTTACGCATGGAACGAATACCGATGAAGTAGGTTCTGACGGCTTGATGATGTTCGAGATAATGTATTAATAAATAGTTCTTCTCATAAAAGAGAACGTCAATGACGATCTTTTTTTTTCTCCATTTTAGCTGAGGAAGCTCCTTTTTAAATCTTCATTCAAGATATGTCTAGACTAGTTACAAAACTCCCTTATGATCTGGTTCTTTATTTCTTCTATCGGAAATTCCTGATGATAGGTGGATATCATCAACATAATTCCTTGTAGGACAGATGAAAAATATAACGATCGTTTCCTAGGATCCATTTCACCCATATTTTCAAATATTTTACATTGAAACTCAAATTGTCTAGCATTTTCTTCAATTATGAGTTGACTGTATTTTATCAACTCTTCATCTGACTCTGGCTGAGTTTGAAGGTGTAGATAGAACCGATGGACTTCTGGCTTTTGGTGGATATTATCAATGGCACCATTGATTATATATTCAAGCTGTTCACGAGGTGTATTTAAGGCGAACGCTTCTTCCATGACTTCCACCACTTCCCTGATTCTGGCCTCGACCATTTCAGAAAGAAGTTCTTCTTTCCCTTTATAATAGTTATAGAGTAACCCTTTCGAAATGCCCGCCTGCTTGGCTATATCGCTTATGGAAGTAGCGTAATAGCCTTGTTTCATAAATAACTCCATGGCTGCAGTGCGAATTTTTTCTTTGGATGCTTGGCGAATACGGTCATTCTCTTCGGGTGTACGTGGCATTTTATCTTCAATCCTCCATAAAAGCAGTGAATTCTTGATATAAAACTTCAGAATGGGTGAGGGGCAGCATATGATCGGCATCCTCTATTTCGATGAAACGGATGTTTGGAACCTTTCGGAAACAATCGGCAACCCGGAAATTATCTGCCAAGTCCTTTTTGCCGATAAAAAATAAAGTTTCGGGGTTCAATTCTTCTAATCGATCCATTGCTGGAGGCTGTGGCCATATCATGCAGAAATCAGCGGGCCACTTAAGCATGCGCCCGAAATGATGCCTGAGCATTTGGACAGTGAGATCTTTGTGCGGACTATCGATAACAACTTGATATGTTGGTGAATGAAGGGCAAGCTCTAACATCTTATCTATATTGGGTGCACTTTCCAATATCTTGTTATGATATTGTTCAAAATCCTTTGAATAGGGAAAACCAGTTAAAGAAGGAGCAATTAATACAAGTTTCGATACCCTTTCTGGGTGATTAAGGGCGAAATCAGTTGCAATCTGCCCGCCCATGGAATGACCTATAATCGTTGCCTGATTAAGTTCCAGGTAATCCATTAGTGCCAATACATCGTCAACATAGTTTGCATGTTTTACGGGGGATGGTGATTTACCGGCACCACGGCCATCAAAAGCGATCACTTGGTAATTTTCAGTTAAAAGAGATGCTAAGAATGTCCATTGCCTCAAATCAACTCCACCACCATGAATAAGAACAACAGGAAGACCCTTGCCATTTACCTCGAAATGTAAATCCAATGCAACCTCTCCTTTTTTATTACTGAATTTTCAGATTCATTTTATTATTGAATGAACGTTTAGTCAATAGAAAATGCAATTAAATTTTATACAACTGTCTAAAAGTATAATAACTTTTATGTTGATTTTACTATTAATGTTAATCTAAATGTTTATGTAAAGTGTCTTAAAGTTAGTATATGATTTAAATGAATAAAACATATTAGTCTTTTAGACAGAGGTGCTTTAAAAGGCTTTAATTGGGTAGTTTCAACAGTTGGACAAACACTTGAAAATCAAATTGAATCACTTCAGGGAAATGGCTGTATAAAATACTTAAGAAAAACAATCTGGAGCAAAATCAAATCGAATAGCTCTTCATGGAGCATTAGAGTATTTGCGAGAAGGAGATAAGCTAATTGTAACTAAAATAGATAGACTTGCTCCTCAGTCAAAGACCTACATAACAATGCTAGCCAATTAGAGGAAAGAGGCATTGGTCTTGTTTTCTTAAAAGAGCAAATAGATTTCTCAACTCCATCAAGGAAACTAATGTTCACAATGCTAGAAGAAATTGTGTGAATTTATGAACGAAAGAACAGCAGAAAGACAAGGGAAACATATGGGAAGACAAGGTCAACCAAGGAAAAACTTAGAACGTGCATTAGATCACTTTGGTAATCGAGAAGAAAATAAAATCAGTGTTAATGATATTGTGAAAATGACAGGTGCCCCGAGTAGTACCATCTATGCAAATGCTAAAGATAGGTAAAGCTGTATAAGTAATATTTGAAGGAAAGGAGAAGGAGGGTTAGAATCTTACATTCACTTTAATCTTGGATATTAGAGCTGTAACATTTTTACCTTAATGCGTGATGTTACGTTTTTTAATAAATACGTTAATGATGGATCACCCCGTTTTGGGACCTTTCGTGAAAATGATACACCCTCTATTATTAAGTATTCGCAGCCTTTTTTTCTGAATAGGTAGGCGGATACTAAACTTGAGGTATTGCGTTACGAACTACAAAGACTTATATTCAATAATCGGGAAGCTTGTGGAATAAACAAGTGATAATTGAACTCTTCAAAAACAGCTGATTTTTTTATGATACAACTTCTTAACACATTTAGACGATTAATGATAACTTTTTGTAGGGGTGGAATACATGGAAAATATAAAAATTTTAATAGCTGATGATGTTGTTGAGATTGCTGATTTGGTTGCTATCCATTTAGAGAAAGAAGGGTATCGTGTCATTAAGGTATCGGATGGACAAGAAACCATTGATGTTATCCAGACTCAACCAATTGATTTACTGATTTTGGATATTATGATGCCGAAAATGGATGGATATGAAGTTACCCGTCGCATTCGCGAAAAACATAATATGCCCATTATTTTTTTGAGCGCTAAAACGTCTGATTTTGATAAAGTGCAGGGTCTCGTGATTGGAGCAGACGATTATATGACGAAACCATTTATACCCATTGAATTGGTAGCTCGGGTAAATGCACAGCTGCGGCGCTTTATGAAATTGAATCAACCTAATTATAAACAGAATCCAAACCTGGAATTTGGAGGATTAACGATTTCTCCTGAACAACGTACAGTTACTCTATATGGTAAGAATATTGAGTTAACACCGAAAGAGTTTAAAATTTTATATTTATTAGCCAGCAATCCCAATAAAGTCTATAATGCAGAAGATATTTTTCAGAAGGTATGGGGGGATGCATACTATGAAGGTGGGAATACCGTTATGGTTCATATTCGTACTTTGCGGAAAAAACTTGAAGAGGATAAACGAAAAAACAAATTGATAAAAACTGTATGGGGGGTAGGTTATAAATTCAATGGGTAATATTCTACGAGGGTTTCGTTCAAAAATGATCATATTGTTAGGTTTAAGCATGTTGTTGTCTAGCGTCATAACATATTTCCTCTTTAAAGTACTCCAATTGTATTATTATACGAATGTTAATCATGGAGATACACTAGCTTACTTTCGCAAAATCATCCAAAATATTGGGGACCTAAACGTCTTTTTGCTTTTATTTATCACGCTTTCGATATTCTTTTTCTTTTTACTTACAAAACCCTATTCTGCCTATTTCAATGAGATTTCAAAAGGAATTCATTATCTCGCTCAGGGTGACTTTAAGCATCGAGTTCAAATATTGTCAAATGATGAATTTAGTGATATTGCACAAGGCATTAATTTGGCAAGTGAAAAATTGGAACAAGCCATAGAAAGGGGTGACTTTTCGGAAAGTAGTAAAGAGCAGTTAGTAGTTAATTTGGCTCATGATTTGCGCACACCTCTTACTTCCGTGTTAGGTTATTTGGATTTAATCCTTAAGGATGGTAATTTGACTGAAAAACAGATCAGGCATTATTTAACGATTGCCTTTACCAAATCTCAACGCTTGGAAAGGTTAATTGATGAATTATTCGAAATAACTAGGATGAATTATGGGATGTTACCAGTTGAAAAGAAACAAATCGATTTAAGTGAGCTCCTTGTTCAATTGAAAGAGGAATTGTATCCTGTCTTCGAGAAAAACGATTTGATGGCAAGAATGAATATTACTTCCCCTTTATCTATTATGGGTGATGGAGAGTTATTGGCACGTGTGTTTGAAAATCTTCTGATTAATGCAAATCGCTATGGGTATGAGGGGCAGTATGTGGATATCAACGGTTATATTGATTCAGAGGAAGTGGTTATTCAAGTTATCAATTATGGGGACGCCATTCCTCCAGATGAACTGCCTCATATTTTTGATATGCTGTATACTGGTGACAAAGCACGAACTCATCAAGAAAATAGTACAGGTCTCGGTTTATTCATTGCGAAGAATATTGTAGAGCAACACAATGGGAAAAGTGGGGTAAACATTAAATTTTCCTTAAATTTTCACTTGGATTTTATTATTAATCTTCTCAAGAATCCGCCATTGGTAATCGAACTTCAAATATAGTGCGTATTAAATCACTTGCGGAATGATAATACAGCTATTGAAAATTCCCAAAAGATTGAGATTACAGAAGAGCAGATCCATCAAGGGAATCTGCTTTTGGTTAACAGTGAATATGCTGTTGAACAAGCTGGTATACAATCGGTTATCATAAATTTATTTACAAACAAAGAATCAACAATCGGGTACCAACTACTTAATAATGAAATAAAATTATCAGAAGAAATAGCTGAAAAATTTTCGGAGATGATAGCTGCGGCTGAAGAGGATGGGGTTAGTAATTTCTTAATTAGCAGTGGTTATCGAGACTTTAATGAGCAAAGCAGATTGTACAAGGAGATGGGGGCTGACTATGCTTTGCCTGCCGGGCATAGCGAACACAATTTAGGATTAGCACTCGATGTAGGGGCTACTCAAATGAAGATGAAAGAAGCACCTGAAGGAGAGTGGATAGAAGAAAATGCTTGGAAAAACGGCTTTATCTTACGCTATCCCGCGAATAAAACGGATATTACAGGAATTCAATATGAACCATGGCATATTCGCTATGTCGGCTTGCCTCACAGTGCGATTATGCAGGAAATGAATTTAGCTTTGGAAGAATATTTGGATTATTTAAAAGATGAAAAGAGCATTTCTATTAGTGTTGAAGGGAAAAAATATACAATTTCATATTATCCCATTTCTCAAAAAGGGACAATTGAAGTTGAAGTACCAGCGAATGAACAGTATGAAATATCTGGTGATAATATGGATGGAGTGATCGTGACCACATTGAATTAGGTTCAAAAGTGATAAAGTCATAGGTTTAAATGTAAAGTAGGAGACGTATTCTATCTACCTTTCATTAGAAATCAATTCACTTCCATTTTCTTCTGAAGGTATTACATAAATTTTGAACCATATTGTATATATACCGTTAGGTTTTTGAATATCTTAGGTGCGATTATTGGATGTTAGCTGGTGGGAATTTTGGCTCACTCTCATCCCGTATTAATATAAAAGGCGGAATCATTCTAAACCCTGTCAATGCAGGGATATGCATATCTCCTACTAAGTATACATTCAGAAGAATGCCATTATCAATGTTATTTTAGAGACAGGTTCAGTTCTGTATTGTATTCAAACTGTAAAATCAGGTACAGGAGCTATTTCAGGATGTTACGCTTCAGCATATGTGATTCCTATCAATGCTTCGTCAGTATTCATCTGATTGGTTAGTGGATCTATCAGATAACTTTGCTACAGCACCTAACGATTGTGCAGATGATTCTACTTTTAGAGGGAATGGAATTCTCAGAACTTAGAAAAACTGTTGCTTGTGTAACGATGTGAAAACCAATAACAACAATCAAACGCTAACAAGAATAGCGGCGGTTTTATTTTGGCTAAATTAGGAAGATGTAATCAAGTTGGAACTTCTATATTCAAAGTTATTTTTCCTGATTTAATATTAGAATATAATAGTAATAAATGAATAATAAAAAGGTGTGATTTTTCTGACGGAAGCACAAAAAAAGCAGCATAGAAAGTTACCCCGTTTGATAATTATCCAACGGATCATTCTTATTACAATTGGTGCTTTGCTAATGGCCACTGGATTGGAAATCTTTTTAATTCCCAATCATGTAATTGATGGAGGCATTACAGGTATTTCCATTATGCTTTCTCACATTACCGGTATAAAACTGGGAATCTTTCTATTCCTTTTGAACCTACCATTTGTATTTCTGGGATATAAACAGTTTGGAAAAACTTTTGCTATATCTACTGTATATGGGATTATAATGCTTTCCATTTTTGCGACATATTTTCATCCTATCCCGCCCTTCACCGAAGATATCCTTCTTGCTACAATTTTTGGCGGTATTTTTTTAGGTATAGGTGTGGGAATAGTAATTCGTAACGGTGGTGCTCTTGATGGTACAGAAATACTTTCGATTGTAATAAGTAAAAAAGTGCCTTTTTCTGTTGGCGAAATTGTTATGTTCATCAATCTATTTATACTTGGTTCTGCCGGATTCGTTTACACATGGGATAGAGCTATGTATTCAATCTTAGCTTATGTAATAGCTGCTAAAGCCATTGACATTGTTATTACTGGAATGGAAGAAACAAAGTCAGTGTGGATAATTAGCGATGAAGCAAAAGAGATGGGTGATGCAATCAATAGCCGCTTAGGACGGGGTGTAACATACTTACATGGTGAGGGTGCTTTTACTGGAGAGGACAAAAAGGTTATCTTTTGTGTAATTACCAGACTTGAAGAATCCAAATTAACTACAATTGTTGAAGAAATCGACCCTTCATCTTTCTTAGCAATGGCAAATATTGCGGAAGTACGGGGTGGGCGGTTCAAGAAGAGAGATATTCATTAATGTTAACCACACAGGAAGCTATAGAAACCCGGAGGATAAGGGTAATATCCTGCAATTAGATCATCGTACTTTTAATGAACTTTCTAAGGATAACTGACACTAGAACTTTTAAGAAAAGAATTAATCACGTACATAGTTTGGATTTAATTAAAAACAGAATTAATAAAGTCCCCAATAATGACTGCCTTCAGGATTCGAAAAGGCTTTAAGTATTAGGGGCTGTTGTTGGGATGACTGTTGCTACTTTAATAGTTCAAGACTTGTATAAATTAGGAGCTTATTCCGCTTGCCACAAATGGGGTAAAAAGAAGCCTAAAGTTAAAAAGGCTTGTAAAGCACTAGGATACTGGTAAAATATCCGAAACTAAGGGGGAAACACATTGTTTGACATACCTGACTTTTCGAGAATAAAAATGCTGAAATTATCATTACATTCTTTGCTTTTATGCATTGTATTAAGCTTAGTTTGTTTAATTATCAACGATGTTTTTTCAATTATCGTTGATAAAAGAATTAATTTAAATTTATTTTTTATTCCAATAATCATGGTCTTTTGGATTTTGATAGTAGTTAAAAAACCAACATACCAAAAGTGATTTCTGTATAGGAGTCTGGGCGCAATGCTCAGGCTTTTTTATTTGTCTAATAAGGATGTGTTAACCATGAATCTATTCATACATGAGATGATCCGTATGACAGAAAGAGAGACTAATTGAGTATTGGTGGTTATGGTTAATCATAATTACTATTGGCTGAAATGTACGGATGTACGGATCGATAGTTAAAGTGTATGTAGGACTAAGAAGTTAAGGACATGATGTGTATGCAACTACTTAAGCTATGCAGTAAGTGTGGTGAGGTAATAGAGCATGGTAATGGTGCGGTGCGATGGGTGATGAGTGAAAAAATACATAATTATTATTTTGTAGTATAAATTGTACTTGTTGCCAATTTAAGTTTCAAAGGGAGATGGACAAAAGTGCTAATCGTTTTTTAGTTCTACTTTTATTTGTAAGGGTGTTCATGTTTAGAGTATTAATATTTCCTATGGAGAAGAAACAGATTGGGATTGGGCAGAGTTTGAGAGATTGAAATTATTAGATACCATTAAATTTTATGGATTAGATGTACTTCAAGAGCAGCTGAATTCGAAAAGGATCAATGTATGAAGATGGAACAAATATGTATGTAAATTAATAGTAAAAATATTAACGGTAATATAACATATGTCGATTCTTATGCATTATTAAGCCCGAATATTAATCTAAGGTAAAATCATCAGCTAAGGCTACTCAATATGGAAAGATGTTATTGTGAAAAAATTAAGAGAAGATACAATGGCCAACTATGATAATAAGTGGACAACTAAGGACAATTCGGGTCAAGTTCAGGTACACTATGCTAAGAGTTATGATTCTAATATTAGCACTAAGGATACATCAACAAAAAACCATAGGGTTGTAATGAACACAACTAAATCAACTAGGAGTACTCAATATTCCTTATCCTTTAAAAACTAGGAGTGAAGAAAATGAAAATAAAAAAAAGCCAAAAGTTCGTACAGTTAGATGTAAGGAATTGGGATAATACAGAGTTAGTAGAAAGTTTATCTGAGATTTGCGGGACTAGTAAAGAGTATGAAAATGATGAAGTAGAGGTTCACCAGGTTGTGGCCTTAGGAAAAATTAAAAACGAGTGGAGATATTTAATCATTCTAAATATCTCACAAGACTTGGATAATTTAGGAGCACCAGTAGAACATTATTAAAATTTAAATAAATATTTTCATAGATAATTTAGTGAAATGTGAATATAAGATATTTTGTTTGGAGATTATCATGTAGGACAGGAGAGTGATATTGATTGGATAAAAAGTCAAAGAAAATTAATCTTAATGATGCCGATATGACCGATCTAGAAGTTATTTCAGCGGTTAATATCGATATTAATGAATATTTTAGAAGGAAGCTTTTCGAGTGTATAGCCAAAGAAGAAAGTAGGCTGTTTTTGTATAAGGAAAAGAATAAATAGTTTAATTGAAAGGACTATTCTAATGTGAAAAAGAGTAAACCAAGAAAAAACTGCGAGGAAATGGCTATTTTGTAAATGAACCTAACTACGAATTAATGGCTAAGGCGTTTACGGAACTATACTTTAGTTTTACTAAAGGTGGATCTGGAGATGTAGAATTCGACAAATTAGGCTGAGAGCTCACGTTAAAAGACTTAAGAATGAAAAAATGAAATAGATAAAGTCTTGTCGTGGTCATCTAGTTTACCCTCTGCATGCAGAGTACCGATAAAAAGGGAAGCAAACAAAACATAGCCCCCAAATACACCATTCATGTAGTATTTGGGGGCTACTTGACGTTTTCCTTTATAGCGAATTTACTTAAAATAAGGAACCTTTTTCAAAGCCACACAAACTGGAACGGCAACGATAATTCCTAATATATTTTGAACGAGATCTCCAGGTATCGAAGCTAAAGGTGCAATCCAATTACCGTATAGAATCCCTTCACCAATATAATAAACAGCTATCATAAATGGAATGGAAACGATTGTTGCTATTACATTGAAAGCAATGCTAGTACCGTTGCGACCCTTTGACCAAACGATTTTACCAACTATATATCCTTGCAAACCACGCGCCACAATGGTGATAGGGGCCCACAATGTCCACCCTCCAACTATATCAAATAACCCCATTCCTATCGCACCAGCAAGAGCTGCTTTTTTAGGACCAAATAAAATAGATGCAATAAAAAGCATAGCTGTTCCTAGATGAACTAACCCTCCATTTGCGGCAATTGGCAGTTTAATATTCAAAAAGAAAGTAGATAGGAACACAAGTGCAATCAACATTGCGGTAATAATTAAATCCATAGTTTTTTGACTTGACCTTGAATAACTTTGTGTATTTTGCATATCTGTAAACCTTCCTAACTAGAATTTTCCTTTGATTTTAGCAAAAGACTGGTGTCTATAAAAGTGTCAATTTATTAAAAAACTATGAGGTCAGTTGAAAAAAATACAGATATTATACGTATTGAAAAGAGAGAGGAGATGACTGTTTTTAGCTGATTTATGATAAGATAAATAAAGTTTAAAGTGGATAGGCCATATGGAGGTTATTATGAAAAAAGTTGCTGTACTACAGGATTTATCATCTTTTGGAAAATGTTCATTAACAGCTGCAATTCCGGTTCTTTCGGTCATGGGCGTGCAGGCATGCCCTTTACCAACGGCCATATTGACTGCGCAAACCGGATATCCAAGTTTTTTTTGTGAAGATTTTACATCCAAAATGAAATACTTCATAGAAGAATGGAGCAAGCTTAATGTAACCTTTGATGGAATCTATACCGGCTTCGTTACTGGTGAAGAGCAAATTAATAATATTTTCCATTTTTTAGATAAATTTTATACAAAAGAAACCATTTTACTTGTTGATCCAGTAATGGGGGATATAGGAGAAGTCTATAAACTTTTTACCGATGAATTACTGGTACTTATGAGAGAACTGGTGAAGCGTGCAGATGTCATTACACCAAATGTTACAGAGTGCTGTTTATTAACCGGATTATCTTATGAAAAGCTGGATAGCTATTCAAACGAAGAGGACTATATTAAAGCGATAGAAGAAGCAGGGAATATGTTGCTGCAAGAAACGGGAGCTCAGGTTATCATCACTGGAATGAATCCACCGTCAGCAGATTCAGAGAAGCAGTTTATCGGAAATATGTATTTGGACGGAAGTAGAACCTTTTATAGTGCGACGCAGTATAACGGTGAAAGCTATTCAGGTACTGGTGATTTATTTGCATCTGTGATTATGGGAAGCATGATGGGTGGAGAGAACCTAGAAAAATCCGTACAGCTCGCAGTGGCATTCCTGACAGAGGCTATCAATGATTCCTCCTTGGAGCAAATTCCTAAAGTAGAAGGAGTTAACTTCGAAAAATATTTACGAATGTTATTATGAATGCTTTAAAAAATGGAAAAAATAGTGTAACAAAAGCTCGGCTTTTTGACTAACCGAGCTTTTTGTATAAATCAAATAGTACTTATTTAAACAATTGGAATCACAAATGCGAAGATATCTCAGTATTCGATGAAGCAGATGACTACATGGATTACACTTCAATATTTAATAAAACCTTGCGGTTTGGTAACATTTAAAAGTAGGCGAAAAGATGAAAGGTTATGACTCCATTCTAAACGAGTGGGGTTTTTATAATTTACAGAGAAAAAATATCCGCTTGCTTAAACTGAGAAAAAAATAAAACTACTAACGTAAGTTAGTAGCTAGATATAAGAGTATTAATAGTATTTTAAGGTCGAATATTGATCACATAACTGCTCACATTTTTGCTCACAAATATGTTGAAAATGCTTGTACATCAATGATTTTAGATGATTATCTCAAACCTTCCTACTAATCTTCTCCACAATCTCCATCAAATCATCCGGCTTATGAAACTCAATCGGCGAAACACCTTTATCGAACTCTATCGTATTGGATTCTATCATTAATACATACTTCCCATTAATCTTTCCTAAATGGATGCTTTCTCCAAAATCGGCTAACAGTCCTTTGACGGATGTACTGCCTAGCTTCATTCGCATTTCGGCTTCAGGTGTATGCTCGACAATCTGGGCTGTGGCTTCGACGACCTGGTGGGTTTCAAGGCGTTCCTGGATTTCCCGCTTTTCACTGGTTTCCCAGATTTCCAGGTCCTGTTCGAATTTTTGCAGTTCGTCACTGTTTTCTTCGAATTGTGCGGATACATGTTCATGGACCATGTGGATGACCTGGTTTTTCATGATTTCCGGCATCGATTCACCATATTCGACGAACTTCAGGAAATCCTCAAAGTAGCGGGCATGTGAAGCTTGGTGGATTTTCAGTTCGCCTTCTTCGACCATTCCTTCTTCGGGCATGTAGGGCGCTATAACGTATAAACCTCGTCATATCAACCGTTATCTGTATCGCATAATTGTGCGGTCACATGTGCGGTCACTAAATCGGACGAGCTACGCCTAAAAATCGAGAATTGCGTCCAGTTTATCGCTCACTACTTTTTGCATATTCGGCAGGACATGCGAATAAGTATTCAACGTAGTTTGTATGTCCGTATGGCCTAACCGTTCGGCGATAAGTTTAACGTTTACGTTCTGCTCGATAAGTAGCGTTGCGTGCGTATGGCGGGTGTCATGGAAGCGAATCTTCGGCAAATCAAGGTACTCCGTAAGGTTGTAGAATTCTTTGCGGAAGTTTCGCGGATTCATGGGCGAGCCGTCGCGAGTTGGAAGTACAAGGTTATTATCGCGGTATCCTGTCCGACAGCGCGACTTTTCCAATTCGATATGCTTCCGATGCTTCTGCAATTCCTCCGTCAAGCGCTCAGGTATTGTTAGTGATCGAACACTAGAATCATTTTTAGCGCCGTCTTTTATTTCGCCCGCTTGAGTTACCGTTTGCCGTACGTAGATAGTCCGGTTTGCAAAATCGATATCCTTCCAACGCAACCCTAAGATTTCACCTTGACGAAGACCTGCGAGCAAGCCGAGTTGGAATCCGATTAGGCAGCGTGTTACTCTCATAATGTGCGGCGCTTCTTGTAAGAAGTAATTTACTTGCTCAAGCGACCATATGTTCATTTCTCGGCGGCCGCGCTTCGGAAGGGATGCGCCCTGGCAGGGGTTTTCTCTTACGATTTTCATTAGCTGCGCCTTCTTAAATGATCCGTATAGTACACGAAAAATTGAATGAACAGTATGAGACGAGTATCCATCCGCGACTAGACCGTTAATAAATGTCTGGACGTGTAGGTGAGACACTTCCTGGATTTTCATCTTACCGAAGCGGGGCTTAATATTGTTTGTATAAAATAGAACGTGAGTTTCGAATGTAGAGCGTTGCAAAACGACTTGGCGCTCCTTAAAGTAATTCTCCATAAAAATACTGTAAGTCATATTCGATATATCGAGAAAACTGTTTTCAAGTGTTTCCGATTTAGCAATAGCGTACGCGTCAATCGCCTCGCCCTTAGTTTCAAAACCTCTACGCCTAATTTGTTTACGTTTTCCGGTGAGTGGGTTTACTCCTGCATTGAAGCAGAATTCCCACTTTCCTGTTTTCTTGTTCAATTTTACTGTCACAGTTAGAAAGACCTCCTATTAATAATCTTTCTATACCTGCGCAGATTTCCTTAATATTATATTATCATATCATGCAAACTTTTTAGTTTAACTTCAGGTTAGTTTTATAACATTGTTAATACCTAACAAATAAAGCACCTTTTGGGTGCTTGTGGTATCAATATGGGCATCTTTATTTATTAAACTATATCCAATTTGACAGATCCAATTCTTCGTTTGTTTTTCTTCGAATATTTGCATGAGCTAATGCTACTCCGACACTAGTTAATGTCATATTTTTAATTGATGAATCACTCCAGATGTCTAATAGATCGTTGATTTCAGGACATAACCCCACAAGAAAATTCCAAATTTCTTCTTCAGACATCAGACTTTTGGAATGTAAAGCTCCTATCCGTAAATTTTGTTCTTCTTTTAAAGAAAGAGGCGTATAATGTTCTTTTAAAACTTGTTCATTAATAGCATTCATTTGAAATAAAGACGAGTCATGCAGGCAAGGAAATAATAAATTTCGAGCAGGAGAATCTTCGTTAAAGTCATCATTAAATTGCTCCAGTGAAAATCCTTTTGAAAACAAACCCCCATAATTACTAGTGAAAACAGTAATAATATGAGTTTCCCCTATACCTACTGTTCCACATCCTGTATATTCTAAGTGCTGATAATGGGAGTGTCTTTTTGTTAAGCCATCCATATATGGAGCAATCCAGTTTTTAAGGTAGGTTTTAAGGGAGTCAATAGAACGAACATTGTTGTTTATTGTATATTTAATAATAAAAATCAGACTTAAAATGTTAAGTTGACCATTTGTTAATTTAGGAACGACTTCCAGAGACTCATTTAACACAACTTGCATTAATGATCTTTCCTGTATTTTTGATCTTTCGACCAAGATATCTACAAGAACTTCGGAAAGATTTTCATCTCCGGTTCTTGCGTACTCTTTTTGAGCCATAAGCAATGCATACTGCATATCAGGCTCTTTCATTGTTTCAAGTGCTTCTGGATTCTTTTTTTGAAGTTGACTTAAAAAAGCAGTTGTAATTTCTTCAGCCCGTTCTTTCGCTACTTTCTGTGCAGCTAATGAAAGCTTGGAAAAGTTCACTTCAAATACATCTAAAGCTACTTCTTTAACCTCTCTGTAAGACAGCCCATAGTTATTTTGATGTAAATTAACATCATTACCAGCTTGTACATTTGTTGAGTAATCTCCAGCATGTTGTTCTTGTTTATTTCTTAGCATTTTTTTTCACCTATGGAAATATTGACATCATTCCCGCCTTGAATATTAGTAGAATTGTTTCCACTTGTTTGTGATTGCTCAGTTACAGGTATCTTAGGAGCATTCTTCTTTTTAACTATCATGGTTATAATCCACGCACAGATAGGTAACCCTATTCCACTGAAAACCCATTCTTTATTGTCTATTAACCACTGCATCCGCTTAACAACCCCTCAAAATATTTTGATATAAACATAAATATACCAACTACATACACTACATTATAAATTATCTACCCCTTTTGTATGTGAAATCTTTCCATTCTTAATTATAACTAACAATTGGATTATAAGGGATCAAAATCTAAAATAACTGATTGCATGATTCGATTAATTTTACAATTTAGATTAGATTGTAAAATTAAGGGGCGAATTTTAATATCAAAAAAAATCATCGCTACGAAGAGTAGGATCTACTTCTCTTAGAGCATTCATTATCTTTTTAATAGTTGTTAGTGTCGGAGAGTAGTCCTTATCTGAAGCAAGCTTGCTAATAGTATTTCTGCTAATCTTTGTTTTAACCGAAAGCCACTCCTGGCTTATACCTCTTGAGTCTAACCATTCGCCGAGCTTCGAACGTGGTTTTCCATACATTTATTTCATCTCCTATATGGACAATTATACAAGTCTACTTTGAAAGTTTTTAAACAAAAGTTGTAAAGATGGACATACGGGGTTACATACACTTAACTATACGCAAAACAAATCGGTTGAATTATGATAACACGAACGGATTAAATCTCATCAAAATTCTTATGTCTATTGTGATTAATTCCTTCGTTATTAACTTCGTAAATAGAGCAACTATCACTCAGTGATTTGAAAGGAGGCGTGTTGATTTGTTATTTGAAACGATTACAACCGCTAGTATGCTCGGTGTTTGGGGAGCTAGTTTCTATTATAAGACAAATTACATTGAGGATGGCGATAAGATTCTTAAAATTGCGGAGAATTGCGGCCTAAGTAAAAACGGCGAAAAGTTGCGCTTGTACCGCCGAAATACTAATAAGAAGAATAATCCTAGTTACGTCGAGTATGTGTTTAAAATTCCGTTAGGGCTAGAGCTTCACGATTTCCAGGATAAATACGGAAAGTTTAAAGATGGATTAAACAATCGGAGTATGCGCCGGATTGAGTTAAAGCAATTTAAAGGGCTAAAATTTAATCGTACGCTATTAAAGCAAATACAAAAAATCTTAAATAATCGCATCCAGCTAAATAAGGAAATCGAGATCGAATACGATGGAATGTTAATTTTTCGAGTGTACAACGAAGGGCTAGGTAAGGACCTCCCGTATACCGACGAGCTCCTGGCGAAAGTTTCGAATTGGGTTATACCTATCGGAGTTACTTTGCGGGAAATTATCCGGCATGATTTCGAAAAGCTTCAGATGCTTGTAGTGGCCGGCATGACGCGTTATGGCAAGACGGTTTTCCTAAAAAACGCCATCACAACGCTTATTCATAACGAACCTGACAATGTAAAATTCACACTAATCGACCTTAAAGGCGGTCTGGCTTTTAGCCGGTTCGCAAACTGTAAACAGGTTAATATCGTTGCAAAGAACGCTGACGAGGCGTTGTTGGCGCTTGAAGCAATTCACCTCGAAATGGAGGCGCGGTCGATGCGGTCCACAAAACGCCCCATACCGGAATCGACTTCGCCATGCCAGAAGGAACAACGCTTAGGTCGGTAGGTGAAGGAGTAGTCGACCGAGTATTTGACGGCTCTGATAATATCGGCCGAGGCTTATCGGTACAATTCGAAGACGGGACGCGGGTTATATACGGGCATATGAAGGAGGTAAGCGTTAAGGTAGGCGAACATATAAACGATGGGCATGTCGTTGGACTTAGCGGAAACACCGGCCACTCAACGGCTGAGCATCTACACATCGGAATGAAGGATGCGGCGGGCGGTTGGTTGGATCCTTCGCCCATCGCCGAAAAGGTTGTGAGTAATGCGGGCGATTTAAGTTTATTTGAGCGGTTTCTGGCAAATGGTCGAGTTGCTGACGGAGTAGGAGATATACCTAAATTTAGCGTATGGGAGTGGTTACATGAAAAAGTGGCGGAAGTTACCGTTAACGGTAGCATTGATTTTATTTCGGATTTGGCTTTTTCATTCCCTTTCGTCGCCGTTGTTGGCGCTGGCGTTTACTTTCTTGCTAGGATGCTTAGTAAGAACCTTGCTAAATGGTCCTCTATAGCAACAGTTATATACGGAATTTGCGTAATTAGAGGCTTATGATTCGATAAACTTTACGTTTTTAACTTAATTTACCAAAAAACGTGATATTCTAATGTTAATCAGAAAGCAATTAAAGGGGGAGAAATAAATGAGGAATTTCTTATTAGGTGTAGTTATTATCGTAGGTGGATTATTAGCAGGCTGCGGGAATGACGAAGAGGTAGTAAAAGAAGTCGAGCAAACGGAGTCTAAAGAGCCTGCGGAGCCGGCAGAGTCAATGCAAGCCGATAAAGATGCCGAATTAAAGGAAAATGCGGTCGAAGCTGATTTCGTGGAGCTGAACGTAGATACTCCGCCATTAGGTAAGGAGGTATTCTTGACCGGCGAAGTAACGTTTACTGGCGAATCAGACTTAGGACCGATCTGCTCGATTACAACGGAAGAGAGCGATGGTTCGGGAATGTACACGGTTTTCACACCTTCGGGTATGGTAGAAATAGGCAAGACTTACCGGGTATACGGATCGGTTTTAGGCGGGAAAGCTGACGACGGCACTCCGCAAATAGTAGCCGATATTATAGAGGAAGCTAAGTAAAAAGGAGCGAGCCAGCGCCGGTAAGTACGCCGTTCGTTGTTAAATAAAAAAGGGACCCGTTATTCGGAGTCCTTTTTGTTTGGGTTATAAATAAAAACATCCTCGATAGAAAACCTTTTTACTGCCCCGTTCTCCAGGGATTTACGATTAAGCGCGTCGATAACTGCCTTCAATGTCTCAAAATTAACCTGTTTTGCATTACCCGTTACTAGGTCATTAATGGTTGCTGGCCTCACCTTAGCTTCGACTGCTAGAGCGTTCTTCGTTATATCTAACTCCTTTAAAGTGGCCTCTAACGATGAAACAAACCCATTATCGACCATAGGAGTAAGTAGTTTTTTATTTGCTGACAATCCCCTCACCTCAATCCCATTATACTTTAAAAAACTTTTTTCGTAAACCTCTTGACGTATGACTCAGTGCGTTATATTATTAACTTAGAAGGTATGACTCGCCAAGTCATACCAAGAAGAGAGGTAAGCAAAATGAAGGTCTATGTAAAAGCAACTGGCGATCCTGACTGGGAGAACGAAATAGCTGACTATCCGTTGTTTGGCGACAATTGGACAGTCGAAGTACAGGAAGGTCTTCTTATTTTTAAAAAACTTACCGGCAAGCTAGCTAATGGCATACCCGTCCTGGATATCGGAGTATGTGCAAGGTTTCAGATTGTTTGGGATGAAGGAGTGCCGGATTTAGAGTGGTTACGCGAAGCAACGTTTCTGGATGTATTAGAGAAATTCGCAAGATAAACCGCATAACGGGAGCTATTACGTTCCTACGTCAAGGGCATAGGCGTAGGAGCAAGTAGCCTTAAACGATCGCCGAGGTACTGCGAAGGTAAAAAGCCGGCAAGCTTTCTGGTTTCGCAGAATTTCGTCACAATGTATCGCCGTTAATTTACTAAAATAGGGGGCCAATTATATGCCGACAAGAAAACTATTAGAGGGATTAATGGAAGGCAAGGAAAAAGACTTCAATTGCAAAGAAATCGCGAGAGCTATCGGGTGTTCGGGTAATTTACTTTACGGCTTTTTCGAAGGTAGGTGCGAGCTTTCATTTCAACAATGGATCCTAATCATCCGTTTTTTAAAACCGGAAAAAGAGGACGAATTGGTCGAAACACTTTCTGAAATAATGATAAGAAACGACGACAAACGAAATATACGGACATTGTGCGAATACGCTTCAACGCATAGAAAATTCAGCCTTTTGGGGAATTTGATTAATGCCTTACAAGGTTCATATATAGCCGTAAATAGGGATTTTGCACAGCTTTACGAAATATCCTCACGGTATCAGCAAAGAAATACCCCGAACGAAGACTTACTTTTCGATTTAGAAGCCATCCAAACGAAGACAGTAGAAGGTCAAATATTTGCCAACGTTTTAAAGGCACATGTCCTTTACGCTTTAAAAGAATTCAAAACGCTTTTTCGGATCGGCCATAGCATTTATAACCAACTTTCGAAGGTTAAAAATCCTTATTTACAAGATAGCTATATGGCAAGGATATCGGAAGTATTGGCGCAGGGATATTTATTCTTAAAGAATGACGTGAAAAAGGCGCGGTATTACGCTAATAACGTACTAAACTCGAAGTATTTAGGCGAAGCGTTCAAAGTACATACGCTGCACCTTCTAGGTACGTCGTATTTATTCGAAAACCATGCCGAAAGTGTTAAATGGTTTGAGCAATACCGCGATAAGTTAGAAGGCTTCGGACGTTACGATAGAGCCGACGAAGTAGATGACCGCGATATATACTTCGCAGATATTTTATGGGGTAAAGAAGGCGTTACGGACGCTGACAGTCCAGTGAGAATCGAAAAGGCCCACTACTTTGCGAAACAGGGCAATATTGAAGCAGTCGAGGCGATGTGTAAGGGACACGAAGAATGCGCTTTTGCTATATGTTACCTCGGCATGGCAAAGAACGATCCAGAAATATTACTTAAATCGATGGCAAAGTTTATCGAGAATGGATGCAAGTTTTTCGCAGAGTTTCCTAAACGTGAGCTCGCCAATCATCCGGCGTTCATCGTTTCGGCAAACATAATTAGTAACATTCAAATCGCTTGAGGGGAGGTGAAAACTAATGAAGAGACTTATTGCTGTAATGTTATTGACGGTATTAGCAGTAGCAGGATTATCGCAGTACGAAAAGGTATCAGACAAAGGAGTTACTATTGCGGGCCCTGGTGGCGGTGGCGGTGGAGGAAATCGCCATTTAAGCTAATTATCGGGATTATATAATTTTGAAATAAGCTAGGTAACGGTGCCATTTCGGTATCGTTATTTTTTTTTGTAAAATTACACGAAGTTAAAACCTGTGAGACTCAGATGTGCGCGGTTTTCGATTCTCATTCTTATTATAGGTTAGGAGGAAAAAACTTAGAGAAAAAATGTCCGAAGAAGAAAGGTCGCGCCTATTATTTAGTAAGGACGGTTAATAAACGTGCGCGGTTTCGTCAACCTCATGCGTCATATATGGTAAGGAAGTGTCCGAAAACGGAAACTAACGCGTCATATATAGTAAGGCGCAAGAAAGTGCGCGAAAGCTGGAAGTCGGGCGGCATTAGTAGTAGGAACAGTTTATTTTCCGTATAGGTGCGCAGATTCAATAGCTCACGCGACATACAGATTAGAAACAAGTTTCTCGTAGAAAAAGTGTCCGAAAACGGAAAGTCATGCGACATACATGAAGAGGGAGGGTGCGCGGTTTTATGTTCTCATGCCTATTATAGGATAAGTGCCTTATAATTTACGGCGAAAGTGTCCGAAACCATTCAGCTCGGCGGCATTATAGGTAAGGGCAGAAAGGTAAATAAATCAAATTAAAAGGGAGAGATTTTAATGGATCATATCAAACTAATAAACACGCTAGTAGAAGATCAATACAAAGGAGCTGGTAATGCATTTCTCGTAATGGAAAACGGTTCACCGACAAAGTTAATTTATGAAAATCCGGATTTCCCTCCAGTAGCTAAAGAGTTGACTGAGGATGAATTGATGCAATTATTCGTTGATAGTGAGGTTGATTTTTGGGACTTAGAACAGAAACAGGCAGTGATTTTAATGGGAACTTGCAGTTGTTACGATTTCGCATTTCCTGAAGTGTTTATCGACTTCGCACCAAGAAAAAGTCAACGTTAACACACTAAACATAGTAGGAGGCAATACTAAGATGAACGTAGAATTAATGCGGTTTATCAGAAAAACCCACGACCTTTCAATACGAGAGTTTGCTAAGAAAATAGACGTGAGTTTTTCGTTAGTCTCACGTATTGAGGGAGGTGATCGCCGGCTAACAAAAAGAGTTGAGCAGCGAATTATAAGCGCTTTTGAACTTACGGAAGAAAAACTATTAACGATAAGAGTGCTAATAACGGTAGTTAAAAACTAAGGGGGAATTTTAAATGGAATTAGTACAAGAAATGTTTAATTATGAGGAAAACGCAGTACGCACGGTTATTCTGAATTCGGAAGTCTACTTTGTGGCTAAAGATGTTTGCGATGTTTTAGAGATAAGAAATACAACGGATGCTTTAAAACGACTCGATTCCGACGAGGTGACTAGATTCAACCTAGGGGGCTTAGCCGGAGAAGTTAATCTTATAAATGAGCCGGGGTTATATACGTTAGTGTTGGGTAGTCGAAAACCAGAAGCTCGTCAATTTAAACGCTGGGTAACACACGAAGTCTTACCGTCAATACGAAAGCACGGCGCATATATGACCGACAACGTACTGGAAAACGCGATAGGAAATCCGGACTTCATGATTGGGCTACTCGAAAATTTGAAGGAGGAAAAACAGAGGGTAAAAGAGTTAGAGAGTAAAGTGGAGGCGGACGAACCAAAGATAACATATTATGACACAATTTTATCGACGACAAATGCAGTTAACATTTCTCAAATTGCTGAGGACTACGGGCTGAGCCCACAAGCTCTAAATAGAATTTTAAAAGAGGAGAAAGTTCAACGTTATGTTGGAAAGCAATGGCTACTTTTACAGAGACATAAAGGTAAGGGTCTAACCAAGACAGAAACGGTTAAATATGGAAATAACTGTGCTGCGCACTGCACAAAATGGACGCAAAAAGGAAGGGTGTTTATCCATGCAATTCTAATCGAAAGGGGGATAATGCCAATTAATGATACGCTTTAAACCACGAAAAGCCTGATGCGCCAACATCAAGCTTATCAAATTAAACATAAATGAGAATGCGTTTATAGTTATCCAATTATATTATAGCGTGTTCCCCGTTTTTTATCAATACAAAATTTTTAGGGGGGAATTAGGATGGGATCAGGTTCAGATGTTCATACAAAAAATGACACAATAGAGAATTCATATTTGCGCGACTCACATGGAATAGAGCGATTGCTACGCTCCTACTATATAATGCACGAAAAAAGCAGGTATCAATTCGACCAGTCAGCGTCAACGCTCATAATTGACCTAGAATCGGCACTGGACAAGGATATATTTACGCCCCACGAACGCCAAGCGTTATCCCTAGTTTATTTTGCGCAGCTCGATATTAGGCAAGCCGCTAGGATGATCGGAGTAAAGACGCACGAAATTATCGACGCAATCGCCGAAGCTATCGAGAAGATTGGCGCAATTTTAATGGGCTATGGGGCGGGGAATCTGCCGAGCTACGTGCCGAAACAACATACGTTTGAGAGTTGGATTGAGTCCGTCGGAAAAGGGGAATCGCCAATTTACCGTATCCCTAATGATGCCAATACTGGGATGCTACATGCGCTCGCCGAAAAAGGTGATCAGTTGGCGGTAGAAACGTTGAGGCAACGTGTGGAAGGTCCGCCGTTAGTTGAGCCTAAGCCATACTGCGTAGAGGACTACCCGTTCTATACGGATCAGCAGTTTAAGAATATGGATCGCAATTTAAACGTGACTTTCTTGTCCAAGACGGAAATAGATAAGATTGCGCTCGGCCGGACAGTTGTCGGAAGCCGGAAGGCAGCGTTTTATGATGACGATTTTGACGAGACTACGCAAAAAGGAAGCTTTGGTCCGAGAGTGGTAAAAGCGAAGATTTATAAATATTGAGGGGGGATTATATGCCGAAATCACCTAGTATTGCGCGTATGGGACACTTTGACGCAGAGGATCAGCGGGCTTTTTACGCTGACCTTACTGCATCTTTTTACGGATTGCTTGGCGATAGGTTTGACAGTTTGCAAGACTTCAAGGACGAGTTTTCGGCATTTCGAAGTGATCTAAACGATTATAGAGCGACCTTGGACCGCATTTTGGACGATATTGCTCCGGACTTAGGTCTAACATGGCGGGATTTCACTTGGATCAAGGAAAATCGTTGGAAATGTTGCGTAGTTTGTGGCCGGTTTTACCTCGACTACACTAACGGGAAGTCTTATACGTGCTATTTAGATGAGTATTTGCGTTTTTCCTTGGCCTCCAGACGATTCATTGACAACGTTGATTACCGCGGGAAATCAAAGTCCATGTGCGCTGCAAAGTACACGGCTTGGAAGAAGAGAGGGCGCACCGGACCAGTTAATTTTATCTTGTTTACCAAGGGAGAATTCAGGTAAGAACGCATGTTTCATGTGGAAATAGGGTGTCTATAAGGGAAGGGGCACTTAGCCCTGAAAAACGCGTCAACGGCGAATCAAATAATATATTTAAAGTCGCGGCAGATTGGCGCAAATCCCTGATGTATTTGAAGCTAACTTTTAAATGAAAAGGGGAAGATAACATGAATTATGCAGTTTTACTTAATGATACTCACTATTTACTCAATGAAGATGGCGCTACTTACGCTATTTACGATACGGAAGAAAAGGCCGAAGAGTTAGCGCTTAATTATAGCGATATGGACGCCGAAGTGATTGCGCTAGTTTAATCTGGCGCTTTTCTTTTCTATTAATTTAACTAAACGGAGGCGACCGATAATGAATAACTTTTTCTACTGCTACTCAACTAATCTACACGATTTCTTACGTCGAAATGGTCATCGCTATATTTGCGCGGGCCTACACGAAACCACACACCGTAAATTCTACTTATATAACAGAACGGATGACTTGAATGCCCTGCTGACCGAGTACGGCGCAGGCAAGCCGGCCGTTAAATAAGCAATACGATAATTTAAGCATGTTAATTTAAAGGAGATGTTTTCATGGAAACAAGCGAATTGACTCAGCAGGCTTTGCGCCAAAAGAAGTTTATATTATCTAAAGAAAACCGTATCGGCTATGCACCTATTCCGCATGACATTTACCGCAAACTGTTGCCGGAGCTGAAAGAGAAATATAACGGTCAAACCGCACGTGATTGCGTTTTACTTTACGGGTATATGCAGGCGTTTGTGAACGGCGAGAGCGAGAAGGACGTTTATATGTGGGCGTACCCAACCGTCAACCAAATTGTCGATGATACCGGTATTCACAAGGATCGCGTCAAGAAGCTTATCGATATCCTCATAAGTGAGGGCGTGATGAAGGTGCGGAGAATTCCTTGGTACGGACATACGAAGAAGATGTACTTGCCGTTATACTTACGAGATACTGCGTCTAGCTAAAGCGATTCCTGTTAGTGGGGGGTAATCAACTCCTGTTAGTGGGAATCAATCGAGTCCTGTTAGCGGGAATATAATAATAACGAATTAATAATAACGAATTAATAAGAATAATAATTGCGCCTCAAAGAACGAGACGCCACCATACCTACGAATAAGTTATTTATAGTACCTAGACGTAAAAGAACTTAAATAAGAATAATAGATTGGCCCGACTCCCATTAGCGGGAATTAGGCAAAAGGAGGAATCACAATGACATTATCACAACTCGGCCCCGAGCATTATAAAGCAATGGCACTACTGGCTGCACCTAAACGTGGTGGACTAACTTACGAACAGATTGCGAAGGAATGCGACGTGCATCCGAATACACTACTTAACTGGCGTAAAGACCCACTATTCGAGCGAGAGTTTAAACGTGAGGTAGTTAGCGGCACTCAAGGAAGATTATCCGAAATGCTTGACGCAATGGTCGACGCAGCTATCGATGATAAGAACGCAGCAGCCGCAAAACTAATCCTTACAGCTAACGACATGCTTACGGATCGAGTCGAAGTAAATGCGGAAGTATCAACGACTAAGGACATCGATTCAATCAAAGCGAAGATAGCCTCGTATCGTAACGGCACCACAACGGATTAATTAGCGCCTATATAATATGAAGAAACTCGTCTCAGCGCATGTGAAACGTTGTGTAAAGCCACAATGATTCCAGCGATTACATCGGTTGCGCATGCCTGGCGGACGTCGGCCTCGAAAATCTTTCAGCGTTTGTTTATGCAGTGGTATCGCCAGATCAATGCGAACACCAACGCTAGGAACGCCGGTATATCAACGATGTATAAATTCGCGTATAAACGATAGTACGCATGCACTCGGTGAATGCCGGTATAACAGCGTTTGTGCAAACATAGAACTACCGCAAATGGTGATTATGTAAACTATATTTGCAAACATTATGCACGGAATGTATAACAATTGAACAGGTTAACTAATATTATGGGGGTCGCAAGGGGGTCAGGCCTCCCGATTTCCTAGGATTAGTGCAGAATTAATCCGCGTATCATTTTTAGATTTCCAAATAAAGGAATAATCTTCTTCCTTGTCGAATTTATGGATTAAAGGGGATGATTAAATGTTTGTGAATGAATTGTTATTTGAAGAAAACGGACTACAAGGATGGAATGAAGGGCCGACGGGAGATCATAGGAGGTTGGTTATACGCAAAGACGGAAATTTAATACTAGATATTAAGGTTTCTGGTACTGCTATAGCAGACGCATATTCCGGTGTAACAGAAGAGAATGCACTTGAATGGTTATGGAGTAACGGACTTCGATATATTGATAGTAACCCTTCCGCAAGATTTTCGGATATTCTTATAACATCCTACTCGGTTAAGAATGGCGAAATAACATCTGACTGGTCTTCGTTAGTTAGAGAGGTTCACAAATGATTGATAAATCAAAAGTATTAAAGGCTAGATTGGTGATTTTTAACTGCATTATGGAGAATGAACACGCTGATCACGAAAAATGCGGCGTTTCACATGAGGAATTCATAACAATCGTTGAAGATATGGATAACGATAACCTCATCGATAAAGTTGGGTATAGTAGAGATGGAAGTGGCAAAGCGTTAAATGCGTTTCTGAATACTGCTGAAATAACTCCAAAAGGCGAACGGTATATTGACCAATTGATAAAAAAATACAATTAGTACATAAGGACAATCGATTTAATCGGTTGTCTTTTTTTGATGCCTAAAATACGGAAAGGAGGCGGTCGCTATCGCATGGATTAACGGAAAATGGATCGGGCGCATAGAACGCCAAGAATTAATCGATAGCACGGCGGAGTTAATCGATATCATGCTCGAAAAGGAATTGGATGGCGACCTGGCTCCTTCCGACTACGAAGAACTAGCCGGCTTTATGGACGAACTAGAGCGACTTAAACGAATTCATCGCGCAGAGGATGATTTGCTTTACTTCGCACTCGAATACTTTAGCGAAGCGTTTAATCCGGGGAATAACGGAAATTGGGACGGATTTGAACTCGGTTCTGCGGAAGAGGGGCCTGAATTCCATCGGGAAATATGCGGCAGTATTGACGAAGTTTCGAACGTTGCTAAGAACGCCAAAATCGTAAGGGCAGCGCCTAGATCTCACGGAAAAAGTTCGTACTTAAGTAAGGCCGCCCCACTGAGGGAAACGTGTTTTCGTAAACGTAAGTACATTATATTGATTTCCGAAACTCCCTCCGTATCCGAGCCGAATCTTGAGTGGCTTGCTACGCAGCTTAAAAATAACGAAAAGCTTCGAGGTGATTTCGGACCTTTACTATCTCCGAAGCAACAATTAAACCCGAAGGATAACAAGACTTCCTTTATCGCATGGGAGCCGCAGGGGGACGACACGCCTAAGTTACTAACGATGGTTCAAGCGGCTTCGACGGGGCAAGCGCTTCGCGGTAGAAATTGGAATGGCGTACGCCCGGACTTGGTAATCGGGGATGATCTCGAAGATATTAAAACAAACGCAGCAACGAAAGAGCAACGCGAGAAGCTTAAGGATTGGATGGCTCAAACGGTAATGCCGTTAGGAGACGCGAAAGGTGAGAAGACGGCTTTTATCGTAATGGGAACGGTCGTACATGAAAACTCATTACTTAACGAATTATTGCATAATCGAGCGGACTTTAAATCGAAGAAGTATCGGGCGCTCATAAAGGATCCGGACAGAATGGACCTTTGGGACGAGTGCAAAGCCATATATCTAAGCGATACTATTCCAATCAACGAACGAGAGCCAAAAGCCCGCGAATTCTACGAGAAAAACAAGGCGGAAATGGACGAAGGGTCGGTCGTGCTATGGCCTGAAGTACAGTCTATATGGAAGCTATTAACGTGGAAATGGTCAAATGGCTCAAAGGCATTTAATACAGAATATCAGAACGAGCCGCGGGACGAAGAATCGCAAATATTTAATCCGAACATGTTCCGTTATTACGACGAGTCCGACTTATACGATGATCGAGGTCGCCCGATGCCGTTAGACTATTACGCATATTGGGACGTAGCCGCTGGCAGGACATCACGCGCGGATTATAATGCAATTGTTACGATAGCACAAAATCGAGTAACCGGCATTATTTTTATTGTGGACGCATGGGCGCAGAAATGCCTCGCTCACGTTGCGCTTGATAAGGCAGTAGAGAAAATAAAGGAATTCGAACACGTAGTTTTTGCCGTTGAGACGATCGGCGTTGGTCACGACATGCACCGTCAATTAAGCGAAAGATTGGCTAAGGAACGTATTTACATCCGTACTAAACTTAAGCCCATTGCACATCACGGAGCGCAGAAAGAAAAACGTATAGAAGCATTGGAGCCTCTTTGTGAAAGTGGCTTTTTGCGTTTCAATAAGCATCACAGCTTACTTTTAGAGCAACTTGAACAATTCCCGACAGGCCAGCATGACGATCTTCCGGATAGCTTAGCTGGAGTCATTAACGTAATCGGCGGAGGAAGGGTGCGCAGGACATACCGAACGAAGCCTGCAGGAACATAGATAAGAGGGGGTACGTTATTTGAGCTTCTTTAATATCGGCGAGTATTTTCCGCCGGAATCTCATCAAGAACGAGTAGAACGGTATCGGAAAAATAAAATGATCTTTAAAGGGAATCACAACTTGTTCAATAATGACATTTTAACCGGAGAACAGACTAGCCTTGTTTTTATTGCTTCAAACTTACCGGGAACTATTGCTAAAAAGTCGGCAGATTTTCTTTTCGGGGAAACGCCTGTTTTCAGCGCTGGTAAGGATTCAAATTCGAACGAACAAAAGGCAATCGAGCGATTAGTCGAGGATAACGATTTACACATAACTAACTATGAATCAGCTTTATCGAACTCTTATCGAGGGGATTCCTTTTATAAGATACGATGGGGCCAAAGATACGGAGGACTGCTAAACGAAGATGTAGACCCATTTAGAGTGTTTATCGAAGCACAAAAAGCTGAGTACGTATTTCCGGAAGTCTTAGACGGTGACGATACATCAGTTTACGCTTTTCATATTGCGGTACCGACAGTCGTAGATGGAACGGGCGATCAAGATTGGATATTGAACGTTGAATCGCATTACCCCGGAACTATTAAGTATTCGAAATACCGAATTAACCCTTTTCGGAATTCTAAGTTTGAAAACGCAGTTGTTGAGTGGAAGATTATCGACGAAATCGTAAGCGGACGTAAGGAAGTATTGACGGGCGTACCTTTTCCGTTAGTTGTTCACGCACCTAATTTTTCGACGGATGACGATTGGCAAGGGATTGATGACATCAGCGAGAACGAATCTATATTCGCAGAAATTGACAATCGCCTCAGTAGAATAGCAGAAATTCTTGATAAGCATTCGGATCCATTGCTAGTAGTGCCGGCTGGAACACTGGGCGAGGATGCGCTAGGTAATCCAACATTTAAAACGAGCGAGCACAAGGTCGTCGAAGTGTTAGATAAGAGCGAGATTATACCGCAATATGTAGTGTGGAACGGGCAACTCGATGCAGCCTTTAAGCAACTCGAAATATTGCTCGAACACCTATTGATTGTTTCTGAAATACCTCCCGTCGCATTGGGTAAGACCGATAGCGGTACGTCAGGAGCATCGGGATTAGCCGTTAAGTGGCGCATGAATCCATTGCTTTCGAAGATAAACCGGAAACGCCAGTATTACAACAAAGCTTTAAAACACGTCTTACTTCTCGCGCAACTTTTGGAGCATGCGAAGTCGATCACGAAGCCAGAATACGAAATTACCGTACCGAAAATTAAATTCAAGGACGGATTACCTGACGACGAGATGGAGCAAGCACAAATAGCGCAAGTCCGTACTTCAGGAAAAGCAACTCAATCACAGATTAGCGCAATTATGGAAGTTCACGGATACACAGAAGAGCAGGCCGAAATTGAGCTCGAGAGAATTCGCAAAGAAGAAGAAGCCGAAAGTTTCGTCGATACTACCGTTTTTAACGGAGGCGGAGGCGATAACTAATGCCAGAAGTAACGCTTAATTACGATTACGATTCCGAAGTGTTAGTAAAAGCGTACCAAAAAGCAATCGACGACATCTTACGAGAACTAGAGCGCATGGACTTATCAGAGTTTAGTCGGGCTAATCAATTAGCAACATTAAAGTCCGTCGGTGAAATATTGAACGGGCTAAACAAAGAAGCTGGCGAACTTGCGAAGCTAAGTATTGAAAAGGCGGCGAAGGACGGAGTAATCAACGCAATCCTATCGCTTGGAGTCGTCGACACTGTCGCTGAAGCCGAGCAGATAGTCGCTTTTAACCGAGTAAATAAAGAGCTTGTTAAAGCGGCAATCGCGGATACTCAATCGGACCTACTGGCCGTTACACAAAACGTAGACAAGAAAGTCCGGGCAACCGTACGGAAAGTTAGCGCGCAAGTCATGCGGAACAATCTAACGCGAGGCATTAACTCAACTGCAACGCTACGACGCGACATCACCGCAGAGTTACGAAAGCAACTAGGAGAAGCGGTTAATACCGGAATAATCGATGCTGCGGGCCGCAAGTGGAGGCCGGTAAAATACGTAAATGTTTTAGTACGTTCGAAAATGATGGAAGCGCACAAAGAGGCGACCATAAACGAAGCGCTCAGCAGGGACGTACTTTACGGCATTATTAGTAAGCACGGAGCGAAAGATGCCTGCGCCAAATGGGAGGGCAAGGTCGTAAAGTTTACGCGAGGAGCACCGGGCGATTACGTATTTATCGGCGACCTTCCGAAAAACGAGATTTTCCACCCATTCTGCCGGCATCTTATAACGCCCAAACGCAAGCCCGAACGAGTTTAATATTTGACCTTGCGGAAGTCATAAAAAGACGTAAATTCGTGTCGTTGCACGTTAAAAACGAAAGGAGCAAAAAACATGATTAAAAATGACTTACTAAATTTAGATTTACAATTCTTTGCGGAGGAAAACGCTGGCTCGCCTGACGGGGCGGAAAATACGGAAGAACAAGCGGGGACTCCAAACGAAGCGGAAAAGGCAGTAATGATTCCGAAAAGCCGTTTCGACGAGATTAATCAGAAATACAAGGATGCGCAGGCGAAGCTAGATGAGTTCCAAGTCGAGAAGCAGTCCGCGGATCGTAGAGCAAAGGAAGAATCAGGAGAGTTTAAGTCGTTATACGAAACAACTTCAAAGGAATTTTCTGAGTTTAAGGCCCAGTTTACAAGCGTTGAGGACCGAAATAAGCAGCTCGAAGGAGTCATTAACGGATTACTCGAAACGAAACTGCAAGCAATTCCGGAGAATTTCCGCGATTTAATACCGGAAAATCTTACGCCTGAGTTGAAACTTGAATGGATTAACAAAGCAGAAACGAAAGGCTTATTCAGCAAAGCACCACAGCAACCGGTCGGCGAGCAAACGAACGGAAGCGAAAAAACAGCAATTACAAAAGAACAATTTAAGAAAATGAGTTACAGCGAGAGAACGAATCTTTATTCAACCAATCCAGACTTATATAAAAGATTAAGCAATTAAGTAGGTAGCCCTTAGAGCTAACTGCTTTTTTTTATTAACAAAATATAAAACGAGGAGTGTTTTCAAAATGGCACAAACAAAATTAACGAACTTAGTAAATCCGCAGGTAATGGCAGACATGATTTCAGCAGCTCTACCGAGCAAAATTAAATTCTCACCTTTAGCAAGAATCGATACAACTTTAGTCGGTCAAGCCGGTGATTCGGTAACGATTCCTAAATACGGTTATATCGGAGATGCAGACGACCTTACAGAAGGGGTAGCAATGGGCACGGTTGTACTTACTACAACTACTCAATCAGTAACAATTAAAGAGGCTGGTAAAGCAGTTGAAATTACGGACAAAGCGGTACTTGCTGGTTACGGCGATCCTGTTGGAGAAGCAGGTCGTCAATTAGAGGATTCTATTGCAGCAAAAGTAGATAAAGACATGGTAACTGCACTGAACGGAGCAACATTACTACAAAACGCTTCCACTGTTGTTATTTCTTACAATTCAATTGTTGATGCAATCGATAAATTCCAAGAGGAAGATGACGAACAAAAAATCTTGTTCATTCACCCACTTCAAAAAGGAACTTTACGTAAAGATCCTAACTTCATTTCAAATGTTCCTAACGCTTTCATGACTGGCACAGTCGGCGAAATCGCAGGTTGCCAAGTAGTAGCTTCAAATAAAGTCCCTAACAATGCTGGTGTATACACAAATTTTATCGTTAAACCGGGCGCCCTTGCAATTTACCTTAAGAGAGATGTAGTAGTCGAAGATGACCGCGATGTCCTTACAAGATCGACTGTTATCGCTGCTCACGAACATTACGTAGCTGCTCTTGAAGACGATTCAAAAGTAGTTAAATTACAAACAAAAGCTTAATAAATAAGGGGTGATTTTGATGTTACTAAGGCGGCATGAAGAAAAACGGGGAGTGCAAGAAGCACCCAAAGTAAAAGAACCGAAACGGGCGGAGGAAAAGCCGAAGAAAGCTAAACCCTCTGAAAAATAAAACGGAGGTGCTTTAGATGGCTTTATCTATTTTCGAAGCTGACGATTATATTTCTCAGAACGTTATTGACGTCGAGGATTGGGATGATTCGGATGATGAACGAAAGCAGCGTTTAATAAACGTAGCAAATAGGGCGTTATTCAATCTTTACAAAAACTACGTAATTCCAGACGAGGCAGTTTACGAGTTTGTTCCTAAACTAGCGACGGTCTTTAACGATACGTACAAAATGCAACAATACGGCGTGCAGAGTTTTTCTGTTAAAGGGATAGCGTTCTCCTTTAGAAATTCGGAAGTAGATTTATCGACGATTATTCCTCCAAGCGCAATCGCCATAATCAGCGAAGCTAACGGTGGAGTAAATTTGACTAAACCGCGTTGGGGGAGGTCGGTACGGTAATGGCGATGATCCCGATGAAACAAACCGTAACCATTCAACGTAAAGGCGAGCCGGACGAATGGGGCGAAGGCGGCGTACCGACTAGCTTCACGTTAAAATGTCGCGTAGACGAGATAACGCAAGTCGTACAAAATCAGCTAGGCGAAGAAGTGGTCAGCGGAATGGAAATATTGTTCAACAAATTACCGGACGTACGTTACGACGACGTAATCGAATACACGAACGAATTAGGCGTGAAGATCCAACGTACTCCAATAAAGATTGAACCCATCCGCATGATTAACGGAAAGCCTACGCTAACGGCGGTGCTTTTATAATGGCGAGAGACTTCGAACTAGACCTCGGACCACTGCGCAAGTTAATCGAAAAGTCACCGGAAGCGGCTGGACGCGGAGCTAAGCAGGCGACGGACGATATCAAGGACGACTGGGTTCGTGGAGCTCGCGACATTGCTCCGTTAGATACTGGCAATTTACGCAGGCAGATAGCGGGTGACGTCGAAGGGCAGGAACTCAATTCGAAGGTTATCGTTACAGCTAACGCAAAGCAAAAAGGATTTAACTACGGTTATTATATTCACGAAGAAAATGCCGGCGGTAAGTCGCTCAGGACGCCAGGCACCGTGAAGAAGTTCCTCGATGAATCGGCGGATGGGGCGAGATTTAAACGTATGCTCGAAGAAGAGATATCGGAAGCACTTAAAGGAGCGGGGTGGTAGTTTGGCGGACATTAAAACGGAGATTCAAAGTATTCGCGATTTTGTTGCGCCTGAGCTACCGGGCGCCACGTTTAAGTTGCAGAATATGCCAGACACATACAAGGTGGCAGAGCTTGCGATTGAGCTCGTCAGAAGTACGACGAATACAGAAACAGCGTCCAGTTATCGCATCGATCAGACGTATCAGCTCGTTTACTTCGGAACTAGCCAGCTCGATTGCTTAACGAAAATGCAGGCGGTCGAACGCCAGATGAACGATAAACAAATAATTCCGTTAGGAAGCACGGCTCGGTACATACGTATCGGGTCTTTTTCTTTGTCGCAATCGTTCAAGACGGAGACAACAGGGGTTTATGCGGTCATCGGCATGTTAGAAGCGGAGCTACGCGAATCACGGACGCAAGAAACATACGAACCAATCAACAACTTAGAAACAGACACAACAGTAATTTCGGAGGAGGACAAATAGATGTCAATTACTCAATGGGATCCCGCGGACCTACCGATTCGCCCCGGCTTATATACGAATTTCGTAAATGCAGCGGAGGGACAAATCACGGGCGGCGCAAGGGGAATCGTAGCAATCCCGTTAAACACGTATACAGGCGGATCAGCTACGGCGAAACAATTTTACACGGTGAGCGACGAAACGGGTGCGGTGGAACTCTTCGGAGCTGCTAACATCCAATCGATTAAATTCGCTCTACAAGGCGGCGCGAAAGAGGTGCTCGTTTATACGATGCCAGCAACGCCAGCAACTGCGGACTTCGTAGACATGCGCAATGCATTCGAAGCACGTCCGTTCAATGTTTTTGTATTCGACGGAGAGCCAAGCGCAACCGAACGAACTAATACGTTGGCATGGGTAGTCGCAAACCGCGCAGAACGCAAGCACTTCATGTTCGTTACGGGCGGAACTGCGGCAGATGACGCAAATCCAGCGACAGGAAACACTCGCTCAGCGGCGTTGCTAGACGACTACGTAGTGAACCTGATTACAGGCGTAACTATCGGAGACGTTTCGTATTCAAGTGGAAAGTATGCGGCTCATATTGCAGGCTTAATCGCAGGTACGGCAATTAATCGCTCCATTACTTTTACGGAAGTAGCGGTCGACGATGTGACGAAACGCCTACGTAACAGCGAAATCATTACGGCCTTACAAGCGGGCTCACTCGTTCTCGTCAATGACGGCGAAAAGGTGAAAATCGAGCAAGGCATTACGACGGGCGGAACTAAGATTCGCTCCACTCGCGCACGCCAAGCGGTTGCTACGGACGTTGAAAAGACGGCTCGCGACAACTACATCGGCAAGCTCGACAATAGTGCGGATGGGCAAGCGGCTCTTATTAGCGCAATCAAAGCTTATCTCGAATCCCTCGAAAGCAACAACGTACTAACAGATATCGTGGTCGCACTAGATGCGCAGAATCCAAGCGTTGGCGATACGGTCTTCATGCAGATTTCTTATCGCGAGATTGATTCGATGGAGCGTATTTTCTTAACAATTAACGTCTAATTGACGAAGAAGGGACGATATATAAATGGCTATGGACGCAACTCGCGTAATTAACGGTTCGTACGGCGAAGTATGGAGCGACGGTGTGTGGCTGACTAACGTTACATCCGCAGAAGCGCTCGTCGAAATCAACAAAGAAGAAATCAATTTATCTGGGACACGATGGACTGGACATAAAGCGACCGGACTAACTGGTACGGGAAATATCAAAGGCTATAAGGTTACTTCGGAGTTTATTAAGCGGATTGGTTCAATCGCAAAAGATCGCGGTAAACCTTTCGTAACGGAGCTTATTTATAAACTAGATGACCCGGAAGCTTTCGGCGCAGAACGTATTCGCTTAAAAGGTGTACAGTTTGACCGTATTCCGTTGAGCACTTTCGAAGTTAAAACAATCGTTGAAGAAGAACTCCCGTTTACATTTAGCAATTACGAATTACTTGACGAAATCAAAAAGCGGTAACAATTAGCGGGCTCCTTCGGGTGGCTCGCTTTAAATTCGAAAATTACCTAGGAGGTTTTTATAGATGGCGAAACAAACGAAGGATCCATTAGCGGCGCTACTTGGCGCAGACATTAAGGTCGAGAAGGCGGTTCCCTTAAAACGTTTAGGCGTTGACTTAATCGTAAAGGCACTCGACGGAAAAACAATCGGCAGAATTAGCGAACAGGCTACGCATTACACAGGAAAAGGCGCGAAACGCCAAGCGCATATCGACGAGCAAAAGTACGGAGGAAATATCATCGCTGCTTCATCCGTAAACCTTAACTTCGGCGATTCGAAATTGCTTGAAAAATATGGAGCTTCAGACGCGGGCGATTGCGTACAGAAGGCGTTACTTGCAGGTGAAATCGCAACCATTACTGGAGCAATCCTGGACATTTCCGGATTCGGCGATCCCGAGGAGCAAATCGAAGAAATAAAAAACTAATTAATGCCGGTGGTGAGGCGTTCTTATTGCACGCTATATTCCAACGGCACAATATACGACCTGACGAAGTGTATCAGATGGATAGGCGCCACCAGCTATTTATGTTTGCGTCTATGGACCTCGCATTCGAGGAAGAGGAGAAGCAGCGGAAGGAACGAGAAAGGGGGTAACTTATGGCTTTCGACTTAACGGCCAGGTTGTCGCTAGTTGATAAAATGACGAAGCCTTTGCGGAGTATATCGAAACAAATGGAGTCGTTCAGAAAAACGACAAACGGTACGCGGGACGCTAACGGGCGATTGCGCGATGAGCAAGGAAGATTTGTCAGCTCAGGGAGTCGGGTTTCCAAATCGTTCGGCACTATGACTGCGAGTTCACGCAATTACACGGCAAGCCTTGCGGGAGTTGCTGCAGGAATCGGGGCGGTAATCGGCATTCAAAAAACGCTAAATGCAACGGTGGGCGCCGCAATGAAAATGGAGCAGTCGCAAATCGTTATCGAAGCGATGATCGACGATAAGAGTTTATCGAAGCAGTACATGCAAATGATCGATAAGTTTGCGATTGATTCCCCAGTATTAGATACGCAGGCTATGTATTCGAACAGTAAATCGTTTTTAGCGGCAAGCACCGACTTAAAAGAACTAGAAAAAATGTGGGACTTATCTGAGCGTTTGGTTGCGGTGGATCCGGTTCAAGGCGTAGAGGGGGCGGTATTGGCCTTACGTGAATTATTTTCGGGAGATACGCAGTCATTAGTTGAGAGATTCGAACTTCCCCGAGGAGCCTTAAACGATATTAAGAATCTTCCGTTAAAAGAACAGCTCGCGGAATTGGATAAGTTATTCAACAAAATGAACATGACTAAAGACTTGGTCGAAGAGATGGGTAACGCATCACTCGGAATTATAAATCGTATTAAAGAAGCCTTGCAAGTTAAACTCCGCGATATGGGGTTCCAGGCACTCGCACACCTTAAGCCGATGCTAGAGGATATCGATAAGGCTGTAAGCGCAGGTAAACTGGACGGATTCTTCAATTCGATGAGTCAGGCGTTTGCTTTCCTAGGTTCGGAGGCTGCTAAATTCGGAGAGTACATTAAAACGAACTGGCCAACGATTCAACAAAACATCGCAGCCACGAAGGATGCTTTCGCCCCACTAGGCGCAGCTATTTCGCTAGTTTACGATTTCGCTAAAAAAGTCGGAGATTACATCATCCTTAACTGGCCGATGATTGGCGAAGTTGTTATCGCGATTAGTGCCGGACTTGTTACGTTAAGGGCCGCAATGCTCGGAATGATGATCGTTAGCACGATAAATCAACTGATGATCGCATATAGAGCCGGAACGCTTTTGGCAACTGCAGCTCAACTTGGACTAAACACAGCGCTTTTCGCTAACCCTATCGGGCTTGTAATTGCAGCGATTGCGGCGTTAGTTGCGGCGGGAGTTTTCTTGTATCGAAACTGGGATACGGTCAAATCGAAAACTATCGAGCTATGGAATAAGCTTGGCGTCCTTAAATACGGAGTACTCGCTTTGTTAGGGCCGTTCGGTTCAATCGTCTCAGCAGGCGTCGCCATATGGAAAAACTTCGACACTATCGCATCGAAAGCAGGTACGATGGTCAACACGGTAATTTCTAAGGTAAACAGCATGATTGGCGTCCTTAACAAAATACCTGGCGTAAATATTCCAATTGTACCTCGTGTATCATGGGGCAACGTTACAAGTGCTCCTCAATATAGCAAATCGACGGGCCAAGGAAGACAAATATCGGCAGCCGGCGGATTATCCTACGTACCACGCGACGGCACTATTATCAACGCTCACCGAGGAGAACGCGTACTTACGAAGCAAGAGAACAAAGAGTATTCGTCCGGAAAAGGTGGCGGAAATACGTACAATTTCGGCGGTATTCATTTACACGGAACAGGCTCTACGGAGAAAGATGCGGATAGGTTGTTCGATTTATTCGTTAAGAAAGTCGAAGCTGCGGGAGGTGCAGGCGCATAATGGCGGTTCAATATTGGTTAATCAGCGGTAAAGAAAAGTTGCGTCTGCCCGTTAATCCGGAGTCAAACGCATATAGTTCGCCATTTTTATATGACGACGTAGAGGTCGAAGGTCTTGGCGAAATTACAGTAGCAAAAAAGCGTGGGCTAAAGGAATTTGAAATCTCGACGTTCTGGCCTTCGATGTACAATCCGACATACTGCGGATACTCTAACTTCATCTCCCCTACTTCATTCGTAAAGAAAATCGAAAGCTGGCGCAATAAGCGGCAGCCTATTCGCTATATCGTGACGGGAGCTGCGGCGGTAAATGTGGAAGTAACAATCCGCGACTTTGAGGTCGAAGCTGAGCGTGCCGGCTCGCCTGGCGACGTTTATTTTTCGTTGTCTTTAAAGGAATGGCGCGAGGTTAAAGTCGAGCGGGTTACGATTAAGAAACCGAAGCCGAAACCACGCCCACCAAAGCCGAAGCCAGCTCCGAAGAAAATCTACGTAGTCAAGAAAGACGACTGCCTGTGGAATATCGCAAAGAAGCGGTCCATATACGGAGATGCGATGAAGTGGCGTAAGATATACAACGCGAATAAGAAACTCATCGGCAAGAATCCGAATCTAATTTATCCGAAGCAACGGCTGGTGATTCCGAAATGAGTATTTCACTTCGGTACTACAATAGCTCGACCAGTTACGTTAAACTGACGGATTTAGTTACGTCGATAGAATGGTCAGGGGAAACAACGCAGGCAAGCCGAACGTGCGATGTATCGTTGAACAATACGGTAAACGGGACGACTAAGGCGGTTGACGTTGAAGTCGGCAAGGACATCCGGTTTTACGTAGATGGAACCGAAGTATTCCGCGGCGTTATCTTCAATACGGAAATAGCTAGCGACGGAAGCTTCAGTTTCACTGCGTACGACTATAACTACTACCTTACGAAAAACTCGGACTCCATCAAGTTCGTTAAGCAGAAGGCTTCGCAAATCATCCGCACGATCTGTAAGAAGTTCGATATTCCTTACGGAGATATTGACGATACAGGCTACGTAATTCCGAAGCTAATCCTGCGCAATAAATCCATATACGACATGATTACGATAGCCTTGACGGAAACTCGAAAGAAGACCGGCAGGGTTTTTATGCTTGGGAATGAAGGCGGAAAGCTTGTGCTTCATGAAAAGAAGTCGCAGGTAAAGCGCTTGATTATAAAGGACGGCTCGAATTTACTTAGCGCCAATTACTCGGAATCAATCGAAGACCTTCGCAACTCGGTCCGGCTGACGGGTAAGAACGGCGAGGAATCGAAAGGTGTTGCGGTCAGCGATTCGGACTCCATCAAGAAATACGGTCTGATGCGCGAGAAGGATCACGAAAGCGAGAAGACGGACGCACAACTCAAGCCGATTGCCAATGCATTGCTGAAGGAACTCAACAAGGTGGCGAAGGAATCCAGCGTAGAGGCTCTCGGAGACAAGTCGATTATCTCCGGCAAGATGGTCCAGGTCAGCGAAAAGATGACGGGCATTAGCGGAGGCTTTTACGTTATTACCGATTCGCACAAGTTTGAGCCTAACGGACTTCATTCGATGGACCTTACCGTTTCGAAAACGCTTGAACTTAACGAGCTAGAATACGAGCCTCCGGAAGAGCCGGCTAAGGTAACAGCTGGTCCAGCAATGTCTATCGACGGTTCGAAAATCAAAGGTATCTCGTATACGACGGGCTACATCGCAACAGCCTATGCGCCATCGCTCGGTGGCATAAACGGAAGCGGCACGGGCTTAACGGCCAGTAGCACTAAGGTAGTCGAAGGTCGTACCATCGCCGTCGACCCTAACGTAATTCCACTCGGCTCAGTCGTTGCGGTTTACGTACCGAGTGCCAACGAATACAGCGGACTTTACCTTGCGGAAGATACCGGCGGAGCTATCAAGAATAAGAAAATTGACATCGCGGTCGTGGCTTCGAAAGCTAGAGCGTTTGGAGTAAAGAATGTTCAAGTTGCGATTCTTGAACGAGGCAAAGGACGGGCAGACGCACGGAGCAAGGCGGGTAAATGGGCGAGCATCGAAAGCAAGTGGAAGCAGAAACTCGCAGCAAATGCCGAGTCAGGAAGTGCCGCAATGGATAAGGCGGCCAGCGTCGTTAAGTTGGCGCGTAGCTTTAAGGGATCAATCCGGTACGTATTCGGAAGCAAGAACATCCCAGGTGGTACAGGCGATTGTTCCGGATTTACTAACTACGTATTCAAGAAAGCCATCGGCAAGGATATCGGTCAAGGAACATCGGCGCAGATTCGAAAAGGCTCGCAAGTTTCGAAGGTCAACGCTCGGGCTGGCGATTTAGTGTTCTTCCAAGGAACGTATCGAAGCGGAGTTTCACACGTCGGCATCGTAACGCGACCAGGATTTTGCGTCAGCTTAGCTTCGTCTGGCTGCAAGGAACACAGCTATACGACGGGCTACTGGGGCAGTCACTACATGCAAATAAGGAGGGTGATTTGACGATGGATAAACGCATTGGACTCGAAGGCTCATCGGCATCGAAATTCGTCCAACTAATCCGCCAACACGGCCACAACAAGGATGTCACCATCGAGCTAGGCGAAGTGTTGGCGCCTATGCCTAACCTTCAGATTCGCGTCGGAGTTGACGAAATCGACCTCGACATGGACGACTTAATCGTTTCGAAGACGGCAGCTGACGCTGGTCTTGCGGTAGGGGATCGCGTCATCATTATTGGCGACGACGATACGCAACTATATTTCGTTATAGATAAGGCGGTGTAAGTATGGCGTTAATTCCCGAAAATTACTCGGAGATATTAGACGAGCAGGAAGAAACGGAGGTCGTCGTTGAGCCGTCGAAAACATGGGCGATTAACTTCGAACTTCGAAACAGGGACCATCGGAAAGTTTATCGATGAAGGCGAGGCGCTGCGCCAGTATATCCGGAAGGCTATTTTGACAGAGCGGTCAAGGTTCGCCATCTATTCGGACGACTACGGCTGCGAATTAAACGAGCTAATAGGTGATGATGTCGTTACGGAGGATTTACTCGACGCAGAAATCCCTAGGATTGTTTACGAAGCACTAGCGTATGACGAGCGGATAGACGACGTACAGACGACATTTACGCGGGAAGGCGACAAGTTGTTCCTTAGCGTGACAGTTGTTCCCGCAGATAACGACGTTGAAATTACGGAGGAGGTGGAAGTGAATGTATGAATATAAAACGCCAGAAGCAATTATCGAGACGTTGTTAGATGACGTCGATGATTCGATTGACAAGCGAGAAGGTTCGGTCGCCTACGATTTACTATACCCGGCGGCAATTGAGCTATCGCTGGCATACGTAGAGTTGGACGCAGTTTTAATGCTTGGATTCGCTGATACGACGGAAGGTTACTGGCTTGACTTACGGGCGGGAGAATTCGGGGTGACGCGTAAACCCGCAGCAAAGGCACAAGGGATCGTCACACTAACCGGACCTGCTGATACGCTAGTGCCGGTTGATACGTTATTGATGACAGACGACGAGGAGCCGATTTATTTCCTGACGAAAGACGAAGTTATTTTGACGGGCGGGACGGCTACGGTCGCAGCAGAGGCGCAGATAGGCGGAGCGGACGGAAACATATCGGCGGGCCGGATAACGACTTTAGCGCCAGGCGATTTATACGGAGTAGTTACGGCAACAAATTCGCTGGTATTTAACGGCGGGGCAGACGAAGAGACGGACGAGGAACTACAGAGTCGGCTAAAGGATCGCGTACAGAAGCCGGCAACCAGCGGAAATGCGAATCACTATCTGCAATGGGCGAAGGAAGTGGTCGGAGTTAGTGATGCGAAGGTATATCCGTTGTGGAACGGACCTGGCACTGTCAAAGTCGTTTTGCTAAGCGCTGATAAAAAAGCGCCAACTCAATCGGTGGTGGACGCAGCAACAACGTACATCGAATCGGTTCGACCCTTTGGCGCAACGGTGACGGTGGCAGGCGCAGTAGAAACGGCTATTAACGTATCAGCGACTCTTACGCTTCAATCAGGCGGTGACTTATTCGCAATTAAAGCGGAGTTTGAGCAAGCACTTACCGATTACCTCGAAGAGTTAGCGTTTACGGATGCAGTTATTAGATACTCGCAAATCGCGAACTTACTACTCGACATACCGAATGTGCTCGACTATAGCGGACTGACCGTAAATGGAGGAACGGGTAACCTCGTAGTTTCTGACGGAAAGGTTGCCGTTAAAGGGACGGTGAGTTTTGCGTGAATAATACACGGGATATAAAGCGCGCCATGCTAGATTACCTGCCGAAATATTACGAAGATATTCGAGAGTCTGGTGCGATTATCAATGCGGAAGCAAATGCGTAACTTCAATTAATGCGCGATATTGACGACGTATTGGCGCAAATGTTCGTAGATACAGCGACGTGGGGACTGGCGCATTGGGAAGCGTTACTCGGAATAAGAATTGGCGCTGACTATTCCGTATGGGATGCGTTGGAAGATAGTCGGAAGGTGTTTGAAGACTTAGAGACGATGAGTTGGAGCAGCTTTGAGGATGCGTTTATTATCGACGGTTCCAGTAGAAAGTCGTCCATTAAATCCCGTATTCGAGGATTCGGTTCGGTCAATGCGGATTTACTGAAAAGCGTATGTGAATCTTATGTGGGCGGCGAGGTAACTGTTACCGAATCGCCAGGAACGCACAAAGTTATAATACAGTTCATAGGTGAGCGTGGCGTACCTTCGAACATAGACGATCTAAAAGAGGCGGTGGCGGAGATTATGCCCGCCCATTTGGTCGTTGAATACGGATACCGTTATTTGTCGTGGGATGAGTACGATTCTTTCGCATGGACTTGGGATACGTTGGATGAGAAAAAACTTACGTACAATCAGCGTGAAGTTTATAAACCTTAATAAATCGGAGGTGGCGAAGAATGCCAGAATATACAACAAAGCTGGGATTACCGAAGCCGTTAGGAAATGAAACCGTGTCACGAGTGGCGCATAACGAACTTATCGATAAGATTGACGAAAAAGTTGGAACGCACTTTGAAAATAAGAGTAATCCACACGGAGTAACGGCAGAACAAGTCAAGGCTGTTCCGATGCCAGGAACGGACGGCTTACTTCGCCTAGGACAAACGGTTCTAGCTGACGATGTGCTGCCGAAAAGTGCCACGGAAAAGTTCTTATACGTCAACGTCTCCACAGGAAATGATTCGACTGGCGACGGCACAAGAGCGAAGCCTTACAAAACTATTCAGCGGGCAGTCGACGTTATTCCAAATATACACATGCACGCTTATACAATCGCCTGTGCTCCGGGATTTTATCCGGAAGAGGTGCTAATTAAAGGTCTTCTTGGCGGAAACCTTAAAATCCAATACGACGGCTCGGCACCTTTGGCGAAGGATGCGCCGACAGGATTCAACGTGCTATCAATCCTAGCTGAAGACTGCATGTGTTATATCCAAGTCAACGACGTCGACTTTTACAACTCACAAAATGTTACACGTAATGCAATCCTTCGATTCACTCGGAGTATGTACGGGGCAGTTAATAATTGTCGTTTCGACAGTGATACGAAAGCTGGCGGAAAAAGTTGTGTTCTCTACGACGCTTCAAAAGGGAACGTTTACAGCTCTTACTTTACGGGTCAATATGTTTGTTTACGAGCACAGAGCGGTTCGCAGGTCGTTTGGTCTGATAATAACGCTCACGGACCCTCGAAAAGTGATTTTGGCCTAAGCGTATCCTCCTCGATTGTCCACAAAGTCGGCACGATTAATCTAAACGCCACAACGATAGAGCTAACCGTTAGCGGCGGGCATATCTACTGATGGGAAAAATCACTGTAGCCGGCGATCATATCACCGTAGATAGACTCGTTAAAACAGTGGACAGTTTGACGGGATACTTGGAAGGGCGCGAAAAGGTTAGTTTAAGAGGTATCGATTGGGCTACGTTCAATGTGACGTGGACTGGCGTGGAACCTACGGAGGGAACAGAAGTAACTATCGAGGCACTTCAGCAAGAAAACGGCGAGCTAAAATCGCGGCTCGAAATCGTCGAGGAGGCGCTAATCATACTCATGGATAGCGCTAAGTGACGAAGGAGGTACGGAATATGTACGCATTTTTGGTCGGTATGTGGGCCAGACGAAAGGTTACTGAAACGCAGATACGGAGCTACGTTCCGAAATTTATATCCGCCGAAGAAGCGGAAGGAATACTTACAACAGCACAAAACGAGGCATGACTAAAGGAGCGGATTAAATGAGTAGCGAAAAAACTGGAGACTTTCCACTTTTTATCAAACATGCAAGTGATTATTACTTAGGATTACCCAAGCATATACTTTAAGAAGCAAAACGGGGAAATGAAGAAGATAATGATATTGAATTACATGTTGGCTATACTGTTGCGCAGAAAGATATTAAAGAAGATTAAATAGTAACGTAGTACAAGCCGCCCGCAACTATGAAGCGGCTTTTTTATATACTGATATAAAGGGGCGGATTAAATGAGTAGTGAAAAACATAAGAATTTAGGACTTCATAAGTGGGCGCCGACTGATGCAGTTATAAGGGCGGAGTTTAATGATAACTTCGGAAAGATTGACGAGAAGTTGGCGGAGGTTACAGTACAGTTGGCCGATATAGCAAGTGTAATAGTATCCATAGATAAATTCCCAAGACAAGCACTAGAAGTAGATGATACAGGACGATTAGAAAGAGCTTCCCTTTTTGTTTCTTCAAATGGGGGAGGGAAAATATTATTAGGGGCTGATACTTACATTGCTCAATATTATAGAGTTCGTGACTTCGTCACCTTGTCCGGGCAAGGTGATACCACAACAATGAAACTAGCTGACCATACAAATAATCATTTCATCATTTTTGCTGAAGGTAAAGGATTACGTGGTGGACTTGAAAATCTTACAATAAACGGTAATAAACAAAACAATTCGTTTGGAAACGCCGTTCACTTTGAGTCACCTAACTGGTCAGGTGCTAGTCAAAATCCAGATATAGCACCTACCATAGACAAAGTAACTATTAGGGACGCGGCAGGACACGGGCTCCATTCCGGTGAAAAAGTTCGAGAAGCGAAATATACAAATATCTTTGTAAGAGATAGTCGTTTAAACGGTTTTGATATTGGGGGGTCAGATTCTATTTTATCGTCATGTACCTCATTTTGGAATGAAGGAACTGGTTATAGATTCTTTACAGGGAATTATCGCATATCCGATCTAAAAGCATTTGGTAATCGTGAATATGGATTTTGGTTTAATGATGCAACTTCCATTATAGGTGTGAATCTAGAAGCGCAGGAAAACTATAAACATGGGGTCATGTTAGGCGGATGTCAAGATATTACCCTAACAAATGTATTAGCTGATGCTAATGGATACTCGCATGAATTTATTCCTGTCCAACCTAGCAACTGGAACGGTGTCCATATTTACGACTCAAAACATTGTTTTGTTCATGGTGTGGCGAATGATTTCCATAAAAGAATTGGAGAGCCGGGTTTTCAATGTTATGGGGTTTCTATAGGTGGGACATCTAATGAAAATATAGAGGTGCATATGAAAGTCCAATTTAATCATTTGAATTACGCAATCTCTGGTAACAACAAGAAAATAAAACTAAATGTTAATGAATTAAGTCATCATGATGGGATTAACAATCAGTTTGGTACCTCTAGTCAAACGGATGAATCGGTTATTTCCATTCACCGCGCAGGCATTACAAAGCTTAAAGTTGGCGAATATTATGATGCTGCGGGTAACTATTCCACTCTTGATAGTTATAATTCAAACGGTGATTGGTCTGGGAGTTTGGCTAGAATTAAGTCAGAAACCGGTGATGTTGCTATCGGCAATACTAGTAATACATTAGGCTTCTTTGGAAGTTACGGAACAACAAAACAAACAGTGTCAGGTACAACTGACACAGAAAAGCTGAATAGCTTAATTTCGATTTTGCGAAATATGGGGGTGTTAAATTAATTCTCGATAGGAACAAACAGCGTGATAACTAAAAAACGTATCCAAGCCGCCCGCCATCACAGAGCGGCTTTTTTGCGTTGTCTTAAACCCATTGAAGAGAGGTGTGGCATATGGCGGAACCAACTAGTAAGGAATTTTACGATGTAGTTACGGAAGTCAAAGTCGAGCTAGGCGTAATTAATACGAAGGTCGATTATCTGAACGAAGTTAGGCACGTGGCGGATCATGCGAAAACTACGGCAGATGAAGCGAAGCAGTTAGCGTTGGACAATAAGGATGATATTAAGCGAGTCGAAGAGAATGCCGAGCGGGCGGAAAACAAACGCGTGGCAGGAATGCGTTGGGTTTGGGCGACGATTATCTCGGTCGCTGGATTATTTATTACGCTGGGCATTGCGTTACTAAATTAAACTAGGAGGAATGCTAAAATGGCAAATTTAGACGGTTTACATCCGATTGTTCGCGAAGCCACGGAGAAACTAATCGCAGTATGTAAGGAGAAAGGAATCGACATAATTATTGCGCAGGCTTACCGTTCCATTGCGGAGCAGAACGCATTGTACGCGAAAGGACGCACGACGGCGGGCCCGAAAGTAACGAATGCCCGCGGCGGCACTTCGTATCACAACTACGGACTGGCAATCGACTTTTGCTTGAAGGTCGACGGCAAGGCGATATGGTCCGTCAATAAGGACTGGCGTACGGTTGCGGCGGAAGCGAAGAAGCTCGGCTTCGAATGGGGCGGCGAATGGAAAAGCTTCGTAGACTATCCGCATTTGCAAATGACGTTCGGCTTATCGATTAAGGACTTGCAAGCGGGCAAACGTCCGGCAGCTGGGCCGAAGAAAGAGTCGGTCGCAAAGCCAGCGGCGAAACCCGTAGCCAAACCGAAAGCCCCTAAGGCGCCAGCCCCTATCGTTAAGTATCCGGGCAAGGTAATCGGCATCGGCTCGAAAGGCAAGGACGTTGAGCGGATTCAACGTGCGGTCGGCGTTAAGCCTGACGGTATTTACGGTAAAGGAACGGCAGCTGCGGTCAAGGCGTATCAGAAACGCAAAAAGCTTTCGGCTGACGGCATCGTTGGCGCGAAGACTTGGGCGGTGATGTTCTAATGATGACTATTATCAAGCGGATTAAATTCCAATACCTCTTTTCCTTCGGGCTGCTGATCGTTTTGTCGGCGGCCTTATTTGTGTTTTACGGCGACGAGCAGACGCGGAATCTTATTATCGGCGCGCTAGTTATGAATTTCGGTCAGATTACGGGATCATTCTTTCCGAAGAAACACGAAGACATTTAACGGTTAACGAAATAAATGCGAAGCCTACGAAAAAATGAACCCATTCGTAGGCGGATGCGTACATATAATTATAAGACAAAATAAAAAGGGACGGTGCTTTTATGGGATTTTGGAGACAGGTTATTAAACCTCGGATTCAAGTCAGCGTATTGGCAGGCGGTCACGTATTAACTGATGGTGTCGAAGGAAATAAAAGCGTTAACAGAATGACTATAATGAAGTGGGGGCAGCAAGGTGAGGTCAAGGTTACAACTGCATTTGGACAAAAATACTTCAAACTTTCCAGGATTGAGTGGGAACATAATGAAAGTCGAAACGTCGGGAAATCCAAAAACAGCACGATTCTAAGTACTGCTCTTGTAGGTTCAGTCGGTGCAATCACTGATATAGCAGTCCGAGCAATGAAAAAAGAAACTTCAAACGCTTACATTTATTTATTCGACGAAGAAGGCGAGGAACACAAAACCCTTATTCAGTGCACAAAGGAACAATTTACTGAAATATCGCGCTTAATTAACTAACCTCGTCCACTAGGTCGGGGTTTTTCCATTAATCTACTAGCCTACGAAAATACTGCGCCATGTTAAACTTATAGACGAGGTGAATTACGTTGTTCATATCGCCAATGCTATTACACAAATCCGATGCGCCCTTCGACGACTCCGATTATTTAACGGAGCTGAAGTTGGATGGCATCCGCTTAATATATTCCGTTGATGCGGCCGGTAAGGTCCGCTTATATACACGTCACAATAACGAGTGCACCGCCAAGTTTCCGGAGCTTCATTCGCTTGGCATTCCGCCCGGCACTACGCTAGACGGGGAGCTCATTTCAACTGACACCCTCGGCAAGCCGGACTTTGAAGCGATGATGAGCCGGTTTCAAAGTAACCGCGCCAATACGCCCATCACTTTCGCCGCGTTCGACGTCCTGCAACACGAAGGTGAGTCCGTTACTAGCCTTCCGTTGCTCGATCGCAAGGAAATACTCGCCGACCTGGTTCCGGAGGATTCCTCCCTACTTTCGAATGTGAAGTTCCTCGAAGGTCACGGCGCAGCTTATTACGATGCTGTTTGTGGACAGGCGCTTGAAGGCGTGGTGCTGAAACGTAAGGACTCGTGCTACGAAGTCGGTAAACGTTCATACAGCTGGCTGAAGGTGATTAACTATCAGTACGCCGATGTGTTCGTTGTCGGCCGTCGCAAAGGCGAGTTCGGCTGGCTTCTTAATTTCGATGATGGTCGCTATGCTGGCGTTATGGAGCTTGGCGTGCCTCCGGTTGCTAAGCGCACTGTTTATGCGGCTCAGGCGATAGATGAATCGGAGCGCTACGAGTACATTGCGCCGATTAAATGCCGAGTTAAATATCGTAATCTAACTAAGGCGGGCTTGCTGCGCTTGCCTAGTTTCGTAGAGTTCGTCTAATGGCGGGCTCTTTTATTATGTAATTATTGCGGTGGATTAGGCATAGACATATACGGAGAACGACACCTAGGAGAGTGACAGCATGAGTGATTACAAAACGGGTAACTCCGGTTCACTGTATGACTACAATGGGCGTGATTCTTTCGAGTGTGCAGAATGCCGTCAAACTTTAAGCGATAACGAAACGTATGAAGCGTACGGAAATATATATTGCGGAACGTGCTATCAAGGAAAATAACCGGCCAAATCGGTCGGTTTTTCTTTGAGTAATTCCAGAACGTTCGTTCGATTATGGGCGAACAAAAAAGCCCGCGGGTAGCGCGGACTAGGGAAAATAGGGACCGACAATAACGATTTCTTCAATATTTCTAATCGGGACACAAAAGTCCATGCCTTCCGTTCTGTTTTTCACGGAAATCATATTTAATTCTGGATGATAGCCGGAAATCAAACCCTCTACTTCGCGAGACTTGTTTCCTACTAAATAAGTAACTGAAATAATCATGTTTTTCTCGTAGAAGAAATCAAAAAGGGAGTATTTCTCATCAGTCTTAAAAGAATTTGCGTCAGCCATTATTATCACCTCGATATTATATACGTCAATAAGTATTAACTTAGAACGAAAGGGAGCAAGTATTAGACAAAGTCTATGACCGTCAGTTTGGCGATTGCTAACGAACGTATATTCGTATATACTTAACGTAAAAGAGGTCTGGCACGAGCAGCTATAAAGACCGCCAGCTAGGACGGTCAAATCTTCGGATATAGTTGCAGAACGAATTCGTCTTGCTTCGTCCATTCTTTCTTCCGGAGATATGTGGCTTTTACCAATACAGATTTCAACAAGGCGTTCTTCCGTTCGATGTCCGCATGTTGGTACGCATCGATAACGGTCCTTAACTTCGGCAGGTATTCGTCGACACTTTGATTCCGCAAGTCATCCTTCTGAATTTCGGACTGTAAATTGCGTATCTCGACTTCAACTCCGTTAATGCGATCGGTGAGATTCTTCTGGCGCTCCATGAACGTATCGATATCGTAAACCCCGCGCTCGAGTAAATCGTGCAGTCTACTTTTCTGCGTATCTAGTTCGGAAATCTCCTGCGTCTTTTTATCGATGAGCAGACGCTTGTACGAAATATCGTCGGCATTACTTGGCGCTACGACTTCCGCCTGCACCTCTAACTGACTGACCAGCGCCGCAAGCCCTTCGAGCAAGCGAGCCTCGACGATGTTTATTGACGATCCTTTCTGCACACCTTTACAACTCGGCTGCACGCAACGGATTACGTCATTCGGACGTTTAGGGCGCGGTTGGTACAGCATAGAGAATCCGCAGACTTCACACTTCAGCACGCCTGCCATCGGATTTCTCAGCCGTTTCGTAGTTACTGTAGATGGACGCCATCTTCCGGAGTGCGCCCGATTAGCGGCTTCGAATAGCTCCGTAGAAACTAACGGATCATGTGCGTTCTCCTTTATCGTCCAGTTCTCGCGAGGGACCTTTTTCTTCTGATACTTTCCGTTTTGCTTAACGTATTTTACCTGGCCCCATATAATCGTGCCGAGATATACTTCGTTTTTAATGATCGCGGTTATGCTGCTAGGCGACCAAGTTTCTCGGCGTGTATTTGGCGGCTTAATTCCGAGCCTGTCCAATTCTTGCGCAATAGCTTGGCGGCCATGTCCATCGCGCATCATTTCGAACATCTTCTTAACAACCCATGCAGTATCTACGTCTGGCTCCAAGTGGAGGTCTTCGTTACGTGTATACCCATACGGAGGAATTTTTGAAATAGACTTACCTTCGCTGGCTGACGATACACGACCACGCTGCATCCGACGGGTAATAGACTTAAGCTCCTCACGTGCTATGAGCGATTTAATCCCAAATACGAGCTCCCACGTTTCCGATGACGGATCATAGGCCTCATTAGGCGTTAAAATCTGCGTGCCGGAGTAGCGGAAGGCACGGTCGAGTAAGCCTTGGTCGAGCATATCGCCGCGTCCAAGTCGGTCTAGGTCCATTACGAGAACAGCATCTACGTTCTGTACCTCAATAGCACGGAGAAGTTCTTGAATACGGGGGCGTTCCATTACAGATTCTCCAGATACGACTTCTTCGTATATAGCTGCGATTGTGTGGCATTCTTTTTTAGCGACGGATAATAGCGTGTCTCGATGGCGTTGGAGCGTATCGAAGGATTCGACTGAGTCCGAGGCTTTTCGTTCTTCTTCTATGTCTTTACGTGATTTTCGTAAGTATATATAAATCGTAAGTCCTTCAGGTCTACTCAATTAATCTCACCTCTACTCGTATTATAGACTACCTATCTTAGCCATATTCATTAGACGGAGCAGCTACGCAGGTGGAACGGAGGGGTACGAAAAGGTGGCGGAGGAGCTGTCAGCTGTAAGGAAAAAGCATGATAGAATCGGAGGGGGCGCTTATGAGAGAAAAGAAGATGTGTATGTATTGTGCAAAGTGGGAAGAAGTTAGCAATTTAACTCCGTTATATGAAAAAGGTAAGGATTACGTCAATTACTATTGCAATCGGTGCATGCCGGCTGTTAAAGCTAACCTACGCAAACTTCCGTACCATTCGCTATTTACTTGGGGAACGAAAGGTCAAGCCAATTAACGTTTATTTTCTCTGCACTTTAGAAACGCTGTAAGAAACGGTGATTGGAGGAAGTAACATGGAAGACGAGAAGAAACCTTTTGAATATAAGATGAAGAGTGGGAATTCGACCATTATAATTAATTCAGATCTTATGAAACTAACTGAAGAAGAACGAAAGCAATGGTACGCAGATGAGTTGGCGAAAGGTAATCTAGTTTTATTGGACATAGGTAAAGCGATTAATAATTGTTATCGTAAGTATTAAAAGGTTGGAGGTACGGGAATAACCGTAGTCTTAGAAATTAGAAAAAGCGACCGCAATGGCCGCCCGTAATAAGGAAATCTAACGCAGGTATAGAACGTAGTCACTGACGAGTCACTAAGGAGTCACACTTGCGGTCACTAAACGGTCACTAAACGTGTGACTCCGACCCTTTTTCCGTGTTTTATTGCCTAATATTAACCACCGTTTTTAGCGCGTACTCGGGCAATTACCTCGTCCAATTCGTCGGGTTTTAGAAACTCGATTGGACTTACGCTCTTCTCAAAAACGATTGAATCCGACTCAATTATCGTTACATATTTACCGTTTATTTTCGCAACGTGGACCGACTCGCCGAAGTCCGAAAGTAGGGCGTTAACTCCGACGTGATCAAGCTTCATTTTCAGGTCTAAGTCCGGCGTAATTTCGACCATAGATGCCGCAGCCTCAACGATTTGGTGCGTATCCAGACGTTCCCTCAACTCGCGTTTTTCACTGACCGCCCACTGCTCGATATCCGCATGAAATTCCTCAACTTCGGGGCTGTCCGCCTCATAATTGACGTTCACATGTTCGCTCACTATACCGACTATTTGACTACGCATGATTTCCGGCATCGATTCACCATATTCGACGAACTTCAGGAAATCCTCAAAGTAGCGGGCATGTGAAGCTTGGTGGATTTTCAGTTCGCCTTCTTCGACCATTCCTTCTTCGGGCATGTAGGGGTATTGGATGGATTTCATATTTTTAGTGGTGATAGCCATTTCAACGTGCCTAATCAAGGTCCGTTCATCTGAAATGGAAGCAACTTTCGGCTCGAAATCACATTTTAATAGGAAAACGAACGGTTCATCAAGATATTTCGTTAATTTTGCCGATGCGATTATGAAGACACCTCCACGGACGGCACTTGTATCAATATAAGACCGCGTGAATTGTTCATTTTCCTCTTGGAATTCTTGTTTTGTTTTTGCATATCGAACACGGTTAAATACATTGTAATTAGGGTTGGAATCAAGTGCATGTCCTTCTTCAACAATAAAAGAACCAATTTTTGTCGGTATTTGTTCAGTTTTTGGATGACGGTCGACTTTCCGTTTGGAAATCTTCATCAATTCCCCATCCAAAAAATCCTTTAGAGGACTTTCTTCGTATTCTTCTGTATCAAGAGTTTGGAAATGTTTAAAACGCTTATCAGCCTGATCGCCTTTTCCTTCGACTTGGATTAAATAAAAAGACAGATAGGTAATTGCAAAATCCATGAATGTCACCTTCTTCAATTATTAAGCATAATTCCCGTACTTTTTTTAAGACTTAATAAGTATAGTGATGTACTTTGATTCCGTCAAACTATTGGTGCATGAATGATCAGAATAATATTGGAGTATTATTTCTTAATAATACATATACAAAAATAAAGAATGATCCAATATTGGATTAATTAGAACTTTTACAAGAAAAATTAATCGAAATACTCCAATAGCTCACTTTAATGATATTAAAATAATGAATTGTTAATCCTTCTTCGTTAAATATTGAGACTCCTGTTGAATATTAGGACTTACCTTCCAAAGGAAATTCAAAAAAACAGAATTTTACAATAATAAATCATTGACGGAGGAAGGGGTAATGTGTATAATTTGAAAGTCGGAAAATTCAGTAAAAGTAGAAATTTGTCGAAATTCCTTCGATATAAATGGTAAGTGAATTTATTTGTCTGTAGTTTTCGGAATAGTTTATAAAATTTACGGAGGAAAGTACATGAGTATTTTTAGGAAGAAGTCCATTGAGGACTTGTTGAAAAACGCAGGGCGGTAAGGGATTGAAACGGGAACTAGGGGCTTGGGATTTAACGATGCTAGGAATTGGAGCGATTATTGGGACAGGCATATTTGTATTAACAGGTACTGGTGCAGTGAATGCTGGCTCTGTACTTTCAATCTTTCGTCATTGCTGGGCTTGCCTGTTTATTCGCTGCACTTTCTAATGCGGAATTTGCAGCTTCCGTGCCGGTATCCGGTTCGACTTATACGTATGCTTATGCAACTTTAGGTGAATTCGCCGCTTGGATAATCGGATGGGATTTGATTTCTGATTACTTATTGACTGTTAGTGCGGTATCGGCCGGGTGGTCGGGCTATTTCCAATCATTTTTAAGTGGATTCGGAATTAACTTTCCGAAAGAATTGACGGCAGCACCGGGTTCGATTGAAGGAGTCACGACTTATATGAACTTGCCGGCCTTTTTGATCGTCATGGCGATTACCTTTTTGATTTCCGTAGGTACGAAACAAACGACCAGAATCAATAATATAATGGTCGTTATTAAAGTGATTTCCGTAGCGGTCATCGTTTTACGTAAAACAAGACCGGATATGAAGCGAGCTTTTTATTGTCCGGCAGTACCGCTCGTTCCTGGCCTGGCAATCGTTTTTTGTGTATTCTTGATGATTCAGCTAGGGAGTCATACATGGATAAGGTTTTTAATCTGGATGGCGTGAATTTCTTAAATCTTGTGAGGGTTTCGTAGAGATGTAAAAAAACAAAAAATATAAACTAGTCTTATTCAAGAGTTCGAAATATGTAAAGCCTACAGTTTTTCTTAAAAATATATTCCAGTTTGATTGGAACGGAAGGTACGAGAATCCTGGAGACCCCACAGGAGCCAAGAGCGCCGAGGAGGCTCCACGGACCGCGAGAGGAAAGCGGGTGCCTGAAGTGGAAATCAACGTTCATCTTCTATACTCTCCGAAAAGAAGTATACGGTCTGAGACATTCTTTGGAGTGTCTTTTTTTTGTTTGGACATAAATAGTTCATAAGTATTGTGTGAAAGAAGAAAATTTCTCAAAGTGAATTAAGATAAACAGACTTTATGTCGAAATAGTATATATGGACTAAGAAATTGGGGTGCAATTTAATCATGAAAAGAATATGGAGAAATAAACAGAAGATAGATTCTATAGACTATATGCAATATAAAGAACACGTCGGTATCAATATCAGGGAATATCCGAGCGTATTGAATCAAGTGGACATGATTCATTTGACCATCGAGGATTTGTGCATAATTCGTTCTTTACAGGAACAAGTGAAGGAACATTTGACACAAATTGTAGGGAATTTTTATAAAAATCTAGAAAATGAACCCTCTTTAGTGAAAATCATTAAGGACAATGGTTCTGTTGATAGGTTGAAAAAGACACTGCATCGTCATATGTTCGAAATGTTTAGCGGAACCATCGATGATGCGTATATTAAACAGCGTTATATTATCGCACAAGTACATGTGCGAATTGGACTTCAGCCAAAATGGTATATGAGTGCATTTCAGGATTTATTGCAATCATTGATCATTCATGTGATTTCCAACATAAAAAATATTGAGCAATATCAAGATAACATCCTGGCTGTCACTAAAATTTTTAATCTGGAGCAGCAAATAGTTTTAGAGGCATATGAACTTGAGAATGAGAAGATTCGCCAAAAAAACTTAGCAGAAAAAGAGACGATTAAACTACAGGTCAATCATAATGCAGAGGAACTGGCAGCAATCAGTCAAGAGACCAGTTCAGCAACTCAATTAATGGCAAATAAGGTAGGGGAAATTCATGATTTCACTCAAAAGGGGTCCGAGATTGCCATACATGCAGAGGGGAAGTCAAATGAGGGAGTCGAACTGTTACAGGGATTAGAGAAAAGATTGGTGAAAACGCAGGAGCAAATGACGAGCATTTCAAAAGATATGGAGCAGCTTTCCAATACTTCAAAGGAAATTGAACGAATTGTCACGATCATCACTTCAATTGCCGAGCAAACGAATTTGTTGGCGTTGAACGCAGCGATCGAAGCGGCAAGAGCTGGTGAAAATGGTAAAGGATTTGCGGTTGTGGCTGGTGAGGTAAGGAAGCTATCGGAAAATACCAAGGACTCGGTATCTGAAGTAGTGAAATTGGTTAATGGAATCGCTCATTTTACCAACGTCATGAACACGTCAATTTCCATGGTTAGCGGGGAAATTACTAAAGGTACGAAACAAGGAAAAGAAACGGGCATATTTTTTACTGATATAGCAAAGGCCATGCTTTCTGTAAAAGAGCAGAATATTAAGATCACCAAGGAAATGACAGAGCTGAATGAAATATTCGATGAAATTAATGAAGCGTTCAATCAAGTGGCCGTTTCCTCGGACCAATTGACTCAATTGACGATGAACTTGTAATGAAGTTGAATGGTTTTACAGAACAGCTTTATGGGCTCGTTTATATTTTAATAAACAACTCGATAGAATATTTTAAAAACCCCCAAAGCGGTCTATAGAATATGAACAAACTATAAAAGGGATTAAAATCACTTCCCGATGGGTGCCGTTAACGGGCTGCTCAATAAATCACTTGATAAAATATAAGTTTAATGTTATATTAATAAAGCGATGAGCTAATTTGTGTAAGTCGAAGAACAAGCTTTTAGCTAAACGTCGGGATGTGGCCTGACGGTTCTGCGCCACAAACGCATCAAAGACGCCTGCTGCGTGCAGGCGTCTTTTTCATTTTAACGATTCTTTTTTTGCAGCTTGTACGTCATCTTTGAATTCCTCTTGTATTTCTTCTGTTATTCCCTTGGTTGCATCTTTAAATTCCCTAAGCGAGGTGCCGACTGCCCGTCCAATTTGAGGCAGCTTGTTCGGTCCAAAAACGATTAAAGCTAAAAGAAGGATTAAAATTAAACCGGGAAAACCAATGTTTGAAAGCATAATCAGTCACTCCAATCAAATCTATTAGTTAATATTATAGACTCCTTCCATGTATTTGCAAATGGTATTTAGGATAAATTATAATGTTAAACATCCGATGATCTTCGCAAGGCAAACACTTTCAATTCCGTCACCATTTTATCTTGCACACTCTATCTTAAAGTATTTACTTCCCCAAGTATGATATTCCTTAAAAAGATATCAATGAAAGCTGGGGACGGATAGTGAATTCAGAGTGCCATTTGACGTATTGGGCATGGCTACACAGCTTAAAGTTCGGATAAAATTTTTTGTTGCATGGGAATGATTAAACTTGCAAGTTTGAAGATATTTCGGTATTATAACTATACAAGCTGCGTTGTTCGTAATGATAATTAAGTTTTAACCTTTAAGCTGTAATAGGGAGTTTTATATTGAAACAGGAATGTTATGCCTCGTCACTGACTTGGACAACAGGAATGCTTCTGCAAACACCCACTTTGAGGAGTGGTGGTTTAAAACTTTCTTACTTGAATACGGCAATGGCGGCTTACTACATTAATAATTAGAAACCAGTTCCGTTAAGGGACTGGTTTTTTTGTGTTTTACGGTTTGGAACGTTGAAGGGCGGATGAAAAAGGAAGTTATCAGAAATCGCAAATACCAAGTAAATAACCTGGTTATGTGAAGTTTTCACGAATTATGAATAATATGTGAAAGTTTTTATTGAAATATCAGATAATTAGCATTTATAATAACAATTAGATAACTTAGTTCACTATTTGTATAAAAAATGGAGTCAAATATTTTTTGGAGTATTTAGTAAGCGCTATCATTCGGATGAAATTACTGCAGCACCTAGAGAGGAGAAAAATTTTATGGCTAAAATTAATACGACCGAGGTAATTAGCAACAGTAAATTTAACCGCTTTCATTTCGGATTGCTGGCATGGTGTTTTATCATTATCCTTTTTGACGGCTATGACCTTGTCGTTTATGGAACAGTTGTCCCCTTATTGACCGAGGAATGGAACCTTTCTTCCGTGGAAGCAGGGGCTATGGGCAGCTACGGTCTATTTGGAATGTTGTTCGGGGCCATCTTCTTTGGTACATTAGCAGATCGGATTGGCAGAAAAAACGTAATCGCGATTACACTTATTTTATTTAGTTTATTTACGCTTTTATGTGGATTTGCGGATACGCCTACGATGTTTTCGACTTTCCGATTCCTGGCGGGATTAGGGCTTGGGGGCATCATGCCGAACGTCATTGCCTTATTGACGGATTATGCACCGAAAACGATGAGGAGCATGGTCGTTTCAATCGTTTTGTGCGGTTACTCATTCGGAGGGATGCTTGCGCCGATACTGGGCATCCTGGTTATGCCGACACTTGGTTGGGAATCAATATTCTGGTTTGCCGGAATACCCTTGGTATTTTTACCCTTCATGATGAAACGTTTACCAGAGGCTTCGACCCATCTGATCAGAATTAACAAAAAGGAAGAACTGATCAGAATATTATCCAAGGTAAGTCCGGAAAGTAAATTCGATATCAAGGACGAACTTGTGGAAGTGAAAAAAACAGAAGCCGATATGCCGATTGTTGGATTGTTTAAGGATTCCCGTGCTCTTAGTACTTTAATGTTCTGGATCGCCTTTTTCATGTGCTTGTTGATGGTATATGGGTTGAATACATGGCTTCCGAAGCTAATGATCGAGGCAGGGTATGCTCTGAATTCAAGCTTAGGTTTCTTGATCGTCCTTCAAGGCGGCGCAATCGTAGGCACGCTTATCATCGCTAAACTTTGTGATCGTTATGGTTCCAAGAAAATGCTTGTGCCGATGTATGCGCTTGGTGCTGTAAGTTTGACGCTATTGGGAATGGGGGGAAGCTCATTTGTGATTTACACATTGGTAGCGATTGCAGGAGCCTGTACCATTGGTGCCCAAAACCTTGTACAAGCCTATGTTTCCCAGTACTATCCGCCAAATATTAGATCGACTGCACTAGGGGTGGCATCTGGTATCGGAAGGATAGGCGGTATGCTTGGGCCTATACTCGGCGGATTTTTATTATCCATCTCGCTGCCCATCCAATTGAATTTTATTGCCTTCGCCATTCCGGGTCTCATTGCTGCGGTTGCCTTATCATTCGTTCCAGTGAAAATAGCTTATTATAAACATGATCATTTGGAACCAACTGAAGAAATGGTCGAAGAATCCAATAAAATGAACGTCTTGTGAACTACATGCATGAAATGCAGTGCTGGGATACCCTCGCTTCATTTCATGCCTATTTGTTTTATTTTTCCTTTTTTTGTTGTAATGAAATGGCAAAATAACAAGAAATAGCTTAAAGGTATTCCAGGAATTGTTTGGCGTGACCTACTTTTGAGAAAAGTTGCTTAAATGTTCATAATTTCGCATTATGAGTCACTTTTAATATAAGAAATACATGTTAGAATGATGGTACGGATAATTAATTCTCCCTTGAAGTGGAGCGAACTAGAAATTAATCTCATCTTTTGTGAGGAGTCAATACTTTGAAGATTTTAAAACATGTAATTTTTTGGTTATGCATTATAGGGACATTATTCTCTATGATTTATTTCTTTGTAGCGGACATTCCGTTATATGTTAAATTGTTAGGCGGAGCCATCATCCTTTATCTCGGTTATGATCTTATAACTGAATCAAGGAAAAGAAAGCGTAAAGAAGCCTTGGAATCTTAATCCTTATATTCAATAAAAAACCCTCTTTGATAAGAGGGTTTCAGTTTGTAGACAAAAGGGGTTCGGAATAAAAAAATTCTGAACCCCTTTTGAAATTCCCTTTAAATTTTTGCCTAGAGTTAAGAGATTGGGCTCTTCGAGCCACTATGTTAGGCCATTTTTGGACCTCGCCACATCCAATTGGCCATCTTCTTTAAATTAATGGCAGCGAAAGTAAGCATCGCCTGCATCGACAATTTTTTAAGTCCCCTTAAAGTAGTCCAACGCATACCATGCTTTTCTTTTGCATCTGCGAATACACGCTCAATCGTTTCTTTACGCTTCGCATATATAGGTTTTACATCTTGATGATGACGCAGATGGTCTGCTTCTTCCACATGTGTTTGCCAGATATGCCGTGTCACCACTTTTTGACCGTCTTTGCTTTCTGTACACCGTGATAAAAATGAGCATGTTGCACAGATGTGTTTGGGGGATTTATACTCGCGATAGCCCTCTTTATTTGTTGTTGAGTACTTTAATAGCTCGCCCGAAGGGCAAAGGTAACAATCAAAATGTTCATCGTATACATAGTCCTGTTTGCGGAAAAATCCTTCTTTAGTGCGAGGACGTATATAAGGTAAAGCCGGTATGATTTCTTTGTTAAATAGGTAGCTTGTAATCGCTGGTGTTTTATAAGCTGCATCTGCGGCAACGGCTTCCGGTTTTCCAACTTTCTCAATCACTTGTTCAACTAGTGGCTCTAAGATCTGGCTGTCATGTATATTTCCAGGTGTTACAATCGTTCCCAATACAAAACCGTTACGGTCTGCGGCCGCGCGGAATGAATAGGCAAACTGTTTTGTTCGTTCATCTTTCACATAGTAGCCACTCTCAGAATCCGTTGTACTTTCTTTAATCTCTTTGGTCTCTTCTTTATCAAATTTATCTGGTGGAAAAGGCTTTTTTCCATGGTTTTCACGATCTTGATTGATTTCTTCTTGAAGACGTCCTTGATACGCTCGTGTTTCTTTACGAACGATTTTCTTTTCAAATTTCCGCTTATTCGCACTGGCCTTCACATGTGTGGAATCCACGAAAACGTGTTCAGCACTTATTAACTTTTTATTAGCAGCTGTCATTAAAATGCGATAGAAAATCTGTTCAAACAGGTCTGTATCTTTAAAGCGTCGCTCATAATTTTTCCCGAATGTGGAGTAGGAGGTACTTTATCATGGAAACCATAGCCTAAGAACCAACGGTAAGCCATATTGGTTTCAACTTCTTCAATCGTTTTACGCATGGAACGAATACCGAAGGTATATTGAATGAAAGTCAGTTTAACTAAAATAATGGGATCTATACTTGGGCGTCCTCTCTCTGAATACATATCTTTCACCAAGTCATAAATGAAAGTGAAGTCAATGGCAGCCTCTATTTTGCGAACCAAATGGTTCGGTGGCACCAGTTGATCTAAAGTAATCATTTCAAGTTGATCTCGCTGAATAGAATCATGTTTAGAAAGCATCCTCATCACCTCAAGTTTTAATACTTCTATTTTAAAACAAAAATGACTCCAGGCAAAAGGTTCTATCTAAAAGGTAAGACAAAGTTGATTGGAACGGAAGGTACGAGACTCCTGCGGGAAATGCGCGTCTAGGGGAGACCCCGCAGGCGAAAGCCGAGGAGGCTCCCCGACCGCCCGCGGAAAGCGAGTGCCTGGAGTGGAAATCAACGTCCAAATTGTACAAGCCATAAAAATAGACAAACTCGATGAAAATCGAGTTTGTCTACAGTCTGAAATCCTCTTTGATAAGAGGGTTTTTTTGTTGAATAAAATGGCTAATTGACTTTAATTATTGACAATATTCTAAAAACTAAATTAATATATAGTGAACTTTGTTCTATATATGTATAATCTATCTTTTTGCTACAATATCAGATGTCATTAAATGTTAGCTCGGCCAAAAAAATAGAGACTTCCCTAAGACTATGTCAAAAGGATAAGCAGAACATTTACAAATTTTATTATGTTGTATCTTTATCATCATCTGTGACGGGTATGATATGTTCATGCTTGGGACGTTTCTGCCATCCTTGATCGCTTCATTGGGTGCGATGTACCTGATTCCGAACTTTGTTGGCGGGCAGTGGTTTGGCTTGGTGCACTCCCATTAATCTTGATGCCCATACTATATAAATTGCTGCCTGAGTCAATAAATTTTTTCATGACAAAAAACAAGAAAAGCAAATTGGTGAGCGTTCTTAATCAAGTGAAGGCAGACGGGAAATACACCATGAAGGATCATTTTGTCCTTCAGGAGCAACTCAAAAGTGAAATGAAGGGGTCTCCAGTTAAGCGGTTGTTCAAAAATGGCAGGACTTTGAGCACCCTCATGTTCTAGATTGCATTTTTCATGTGTTTGTTCGTAATGTATGGTTTAAGTACAGTGCTGCCAAAAATCATGGGAGGAGCAGGATATGAATTAGGTTCAAGCCTGACATTCTTGGTCGTATTGAACCTTGGTGCAGTTTTTGGGGCGATCGTTGGAGGGAAGCTTGTAGACAGATATAGGTCCAAGAAGATTCTGGCTACTTTCTTGCTCATTGGATTCATTACCCTCACGATGCTGAGCTTCTAGCCAAGCATGTTCATGCTGTATATACTGATTGCGTAACGAATGCATATGTATCCCAGTATTATCCGAATGAAATCCGGTCTACAGGTGTTGGCTGGGCATTGGGTATCGGCAGAATTGGCGGAATACTCGCTCCTGCTTTCTATGGGGTCCTGCTGGATATGAGGTTGTCATTGCAAGTCAATTTTTTTTGCCCTACCATGCATCATTGCAGCGATGGCGATTTGGTTCATACAGGATAACTTCAGCAATTTGACGGCAAACAGGCAGGAAAAGAAATTGATATGATGTACACCCAAGCTGGATCACTGTATGTAAATATTCAAATGAAAATCGGTCAAAACAACAAATGGAGGTGATGGTAAAAAAATTAAAGGGCATAAGGCCCTTTGATTTTTTTACTATCTAGGGCCCCATATAATGACTGAAACCCCGACCAAACAGATTATAGCTCCAATCCAATCATATAAATCAGGGGTTTTCTTATCGATGCCCCATCCCCATAAAACAGATAATACAATGAAAACCCCGCCATATGCAGCATATACACGTCCAAAGGTAGGGAACGTTTGAAGTGTCGCAATGATGCCATATAACACCAACCCGAAACCTCCGGCTAAACCTAGAAAAATGGATTTACCTTCTCTTAACCAAAGCCAAATAAGGTAACCGCCGCCAATTTCCGCCAGCCCAGCCATAACGAAAATTACAATAGTAACTAACATATATGTATACCTCGCTTCCTCGTTGAAATTTTATCATAGATGAAACGGTAAATGATCATACTTTACAGTGTTGTTAGTAAATTAACTGGACATCGACGTTAAGGCATGAAAATGATTCTTCCATTAATTTCATTTAAGTATGATGAAAAGAATAGCTGAATATTCTGACTTCTTATTGACTTTTTAAAACGCTGTGTGTATCATTCACTATTAAGTGGTACTGACGTTGTGATGAGTTGGTATAAAGGCAATAAAAACAACTTCAATCTAATAGAAGGGGGTAAATAAATAGCGGAAGTGTCATTACGTATAGAGGATTGGTAAAACATACAACTGATTTCCGATGACGTTAATAAACTATTGTTCGAAAGAGACAAGAGAAAATTTTGCGTGTAAATATGTTAATAGTGTGGAAACGTCAGTACTTCTTAATCACTATTTTATTTTTTAAATAACTCATTAAAGGAGGCATTTTTATGCTTCAGGTGGATCTCTTGATAACGAACGCAAACATTTTGACATTGGATGAAAAAAGTCGCATTGGAGGTTCTGTAGCAGTAAGTAATGGAATCATCATTGGAATCTGGACTGAAGCGGAACCACCTCGCGCGTCCATTGAATATAACAGCCGGACACAAGTTATCGATTTAAAAGGCGCAACATTGCTTCCGGGCTTTATCGACACCCACAACCATTTATTGATGTACTCCCAGTTCCGAAAACAAGCAAATTGCAGTTCGCCTCTTAACCAAAACATTGAAGATATACAAGCCCGCCTTCTTTCCATGGCTAAACAAACTGAAAAAGAGAATTGGATTTTGGGTTTTGGGTATGATGATACTCTTTTAAAAGAAAAAAGGCACCCAACCCGTGCTGAATTGGATGCAGTTGTACCTGATCATCCCGTTTTCATCAGGCATGTATCCGCACACTTCGGCGTGGTTAATTCTGCAGCCCTTAAAATGGCAGGAATGGATGAAACTGTTTTTGACCCTCCTGGTGGACATCTAGGCCGGGATGGTTCAGGACAACTGAATGGTATTTTATATGAGCTGCCTGCCATGAATATGGTTGAAAAGAAGATTCCGGCACCGTCTTTGGATTTATTGGTTTCATTATTAAGCGAAGGCTCGAAGGATTACTTAGAAACAGGGATCACTACAAATACTGACGCCGGTGTAGGGTTGAATATGGGTATAGTTGAACTGGAAGCTCATCTTAAAGCAATCGCGGAAAGAAAAAATCCATTGCGAATGCGCTTGATGGTCATGCACAATCTCCTGCGGGAAGGAAATGAATTAGGAAATTATACTGCTAATGAACTTAATCTGGAAATTATTGAAAAGTCCTGCGGTCGTGCTCGTCTTGATAGTGCTAAGTTGTTTCAAGATGGGTCAATTCAAGGATTAACAGCGGCATTGCGGCAGCCATACCATTGTAATCCTGGTGTTTCCGGAGACTTATTACACGAACAAAATGAATTTAATGAAGAAATTCTTGATTTAAACAAAAGGGGGTTTCGCATAACAACGCATGGAAACGGGGATAGGGCCATTGGCTCCATATTAGATGCTTATGAATTTGCACTGAAAAAAAATCCACGCGTCAATCACCGCCACCGTATTGAACATTTGCAAACCGTGACTAAATCCGATTTAGAACGAATGAAAAAGCTTGGCGTAGCAGGTTCATTTTTCATTAATCATGTTTATTATTGGGGGGACAGGCATAAAAAACTGTTTCTTGGGCCTGAAAGAGCCAACAGTATAAACCCCTTAAGAGACGCACTTCTAAATAACTTGCTATTTACTGTGCATACCGATTGTCCAGTAACACCTATCTCACCGTTATTTTCAGTTTGGGCTGCAGTTAATCGCATTACGATGGGAGGGGAAGTATTAGGGCCTGAACAAAGGATAGACGTTGAGAGTGCACTGCGCTCAATGACGATATGGGGGGCGGAACTTAATTTTGACGAAAAGAATACGGGAAGTATCGAAATCGGAAAGAGAGCGGACTTCGTTATTCTTTCAGAAGATCCATTGAAGGTCGATCCATTGGAAATTAAGGATATTCCAGTTCTCGCCACTATCGTGAGTGGCCAGGTTGTATACCAGAAGGATTGGAGTTTAATATATTGAAAAAAGTTGTTAAACTTGGAAAATTATGTGATAGGAACGCATCATAACCTTATAAAAGGAAAGGTGGAGAAATATGTCCCGCCGAAAATTAGTTGGTATATTCATAGGTGTGATCATTCCATTTATAGCCATTGTTGGTATCATCCCTTTTATTGCGAAACTTGATTTCAGTGTACTAGGAATACCTATCCTTTATTTTTGGGTTTTTTTATGGTTTCCGCTGACTAGCCTTTGTCTTTGTATATCTTGGCATATTTATGATCGTCATCAATATAAAAATGAAAAGATGGGGTAGATGAGGAGGAATGGATAATGGCGGCGATTGTGTTTGGATCTATTATACTCTTATCAATTGGAATAGCATTGAACAGTCGGGGTGGTAAAGGGAAAGTTGGTGTTGAGGAATATTTAGTCGGGGGCCGATCATTCAGTGGAATATTACTATTCTTCCTCGCAGTAGGTGAAATTTATAGTATAGGGACAATGATTGGATTTCCAGGAGGAATTTACGCCAAAGGTCCTGGATATGGCATCTGGTTTCTAGGTTATATACTTCTTGCTTACCCCATTGGATATTATATGGGCCCTTTAATGTGGAGAGCCGGGAAAAAATACGGGGCAATGACACTGCCGGATATTTTCAAAGGGCATTATTCCCATAGAGGATTGGAACTGGTAGTGGCAATTTCCGCATTGCTCTTTATGATTCCTTGGGGACAGCTGCAATTTGAGGGACTCGTCGTTGCGCTTAACGCCTTGGGGTTTAATTTATCGCCGACACTGTCAGTCATTGTTTCAGGGTGTTTAGCCTTTATTTATATATCGATTTCTGGTGTGAAAGCTCCAGCATTCATTTCTATCCTTAAAGATATAATCATGCTTCTAGCGATCATAATCACCGGGTTAGTGGTTATAAAAGAAATTAACGGAGTGTCAAACCTATTCAATTTGGCTAAGCAACATGGAGCGATGGTTACGATAGATAAATCGGAAGATGTCGTTTTCAGCATGACCACTATATTTTTTCAAGCATTAGCATTCTATTGCATGCCGATCATCGTTGCTGTCGTATTCACTAGTAAGTCAGAAGGTACGATTAAGCGCACGCAAAGATTTATGCCCTTGTACATGTTGATGTATCCCTTTCTCATACTAGCTTCATATTTTGCTCTTGTTTCAATCCCTGATTTAGACAATCCAAACCATGCCTTCATGGCAACAGTAACAAGTATCCTTCCTCCTTGGGCAGTTGGTTTAGTGGCTGCTGGTGCAGCTCTCTCGGGTATTTTAGTACTTGCCGTAACTAGCTTGGCGGTTGGAGGTTTAGTTTCCAGGAATTTACTAAGTAATGTTCCTGAAAAATCCCAAAGAAAATGGGTCCAATTTATTGTTCTTCTCTACCTGTTGTGTTCGATGGGGTTAACATTGCTGACACCAAGCTTGATGCTGAACTTGATCAACACCGCCTATTATGGTTTTGGGCAATTCTTGCCTGGATTATTATCGATTTTCTTTTTCCGCTCCATAAGACCTGCAGGTATTGCAGCGGGCCTCATTGCAGGGGATCTGTTCGCCATAGGAATGCATCTGGCTCAGATGAATTTCTTGAATATTAATATTGGCTTAATTGCTTTATTGATAAACTTCACAGTTGTTTATGCCATCAGTATGTATTTGAAAAGAAAACAGAAAGCCCAGACCGCTTTTGAAGAACCAATTGCCTACAATCGTATTGAATTAGAAGAAACCTATCCAAAAAACTCTGTCATTGTCGATTAATATTGCTTACGATAAGATGCATTCAGATTCAATTCAACCATACATTATTGTAATAGGCTCAAATTCGTTAAATATCCAGAAAAAGACCAGTTTTTTTACCTCTAACTTGGGTTGCAATGCAGATGCAAAGGGTACTATACCTAAATAGGAATATAGTAATCTAGTTGAGGAGTTGCAGTCATGAAATCCCGAACATTTGCATACATGTTAGCGCTATTTCATTCAAGTATTGTCGGCCTATCTTTCTTATTCACGAAAATGGCGATTGCTGAATCGAATCCGCTTGATACTTTGGCGTTCCGGTTCACGGTTTCTTTCGCCATAATTTTGTTGCTCGTCGCCGTAAAAGTAATTAAGGTGAACTATTCTTGGGAGTCGATTAAAAGTCTTGTACCGCTTTCTCTATTATTCCCTACTCTTTTCTTTGCCTTTCAAACTTTCGGACTTAAGTATTCGCAATCCACCGATGCTGGAATTCTGTCTGCCGTCACCCCGATTCTAACATTGATGATAGCTGGATACTTCCTTAAGGAGAAAACATCTTTATATCAAAAACTTTCGATTGTCTTGTCGGTAGTTGGGGTCATTTTTATTTTTGTGATGAAAGGGAGCACCATCAATTTTTCCGACATGCTTGGGATGGTGTTGATCCTGCTATCCTGTATTGCAACTGCTTGTTATACAACGATGACCCGTTCACTTGCCAGGAACCATACACCAGGTGAAATGTCCTTTTTCATGATGGGAACAGGCTTTGTCATTTTTAATGCAGCTGCACTCGTTACCCATTTAAAACAAGGTACGATGGCGGAATTCTTTACACCATGGTCGAGCATGGAATTCATCAGTTCCATTTTGTATTTGGGAATATTGGCTTCATTGGTCACTTCATTATTATCCAATACGATTTTATCAAAAATAAAAGCGTCGCAAATGAGTGTGTTTGCCAATCTTTCCACTGTTGTCACGATTGCGGCAGGAGCTCTCATTCTAAATGAAAAGCTTACGATCTATGATATATTGGGTTCGATACTAATCATTTTAGGTGTAATAGGCACGAATTATTTTGGAGTGAAGAGAGAGCATTCAATAAAAGTGAATCTTGAATATAATGAAGGGAAATTGTAAATGAATGAAAAAGGTCCATCCCAATAGGAATGGACCTTTTTCATTTCCACCATCTTGTTTGAGGGAAATCCGTTGAACCAAGAACTACCGGTTCGCCTATTTGGGGTGTGCAGACCTGGACACCCAGGTCATTGGCCGCTTTTGTTACCCGTTCTATCGGATCTGTCCAGTCATGGAAAGACAATGTGAAACCTGCCCAATGAATGGGGATCATCCGTTTTCCTTTTACATCGATGTGTGCTTGAACAGTTTCTTCCGGAATCATATGGATGGTTGACCAACGTTCATCATATTGGCCGCATTCCATTAAAGTTATATCAAAAGGACCGTATTTTTCGCCGATTTCTTTAAAATGGCTACCATAACCACTATCGCCGCTGAAATATACCTTGTCTTGTTTTCCTTTAATTATCCAAGAACACCATAGTGTCGTATTGCCACCGCCTAAACTTCTACCAGAGAAATGCCTTGCAGGCGTACAAATAAATTCCAAGTCCTTGAATGAAGCTTCATCCCACCAATTATGTTCCTGAATCAGTTCTTGTTTAACGCCCCATTTTTCTAGATGTCCACCGACACCGAGTGGGACAATGAACTGACTGACCTTATCTTTTAATTTCTTTATCGAGTAATAATCCAAGTGATCGTAGTGATCATGTGAGAGCAGGACGGTATCGATAGGAGGAAGCATATCGATATCAAAAGGCAGCTCCCCGCTAAAGCGCTTGTTCCCGAACCATGGAAAGGGAGTGGGTGCTTTGCCAAACATGGGGTCCACTAAAATGGTTTTCCCATCTAATTCCAACATGAATGCAGAATGACCAAACCAGGTGATTTTATTGGAATTCTTAGAAGCGGGTTCTTTTGTTCCAATTACAATGGGACTGTCGGGCTTCCTCTTTGGATTAGGTTTTATGAAATCACGTAAAATGGAACACGTATGTTTAAGACTCATCGCTTGACTGGCAGGAATCTGATTTTGGAATTTCCCTTTGGCAAAATTCTCTTTAGTAGTGAAACTTCTAACTTTATCTTTGGTTGTCCGTCTTCCAAGCGGAGGATAGAGGTTAAGGAAAAGTAACAAGAGTATAAAAGTAGAAATGAGGATCTTAATAATTTTCATCATGATAGCTTCCTCCAATAGTAATCATCGCTTTTATTATTACATATCATAACATAGAATTTATACGGTTATTTACTATGATGTCCCACAAGATGAATGATAAAGATATCTGTAAAATCACATTGGGTGGAGAGTTCTTCTTATGGCAAATGTTTAAGTTTCGCCCGTCTCAGGCAGGGAATAGAGGTATATATAATGAATAATATAGAGGACGGGATAAGGAATGTAGCAGCCGAAGGGTAGGGTGATAAATCGATTGTTAATGTTTTTCAGAGTCTTTGTATGGGTAGTATTTATTGCTTTATTAGCCTATGTCATTCTTTCTTGGAAATATAAAGACAAGGTTAGTAAAAGGATTGAAGCGATTCGAAAAACCTGGTATATCATTTTTATACTGGGAGCACTGATTTATTGGAATTTCTATCCGATGAGCATTTTTAATGAGTGGAAAAATTTCTTGATCATGGCTATCGTATTCATTCTGATTGATATGTTTGTGTTCTTGAGCATGTATATATCGAAGATTGGCGATAACGAGCTGTCCTATGCAACGAAAGCGGTTGCGGAAAGTGACAAACTTTTAACGGATAATAGGGAAAAGGTCAAAAATATGTTTCATCTCCTAAAGAAGGAAGGAATACCTGAGTATTATCAATCGAATAAGGAATACTTGGCTTATTTGAGCATTCTCCTTCAAGCGTATGCAGCAAAGGAAGGGATGAACGTGAAAATCCTTCCTTTCAAAACGGAACAGGACAAGCAATTGGTGATAAATGGGCATCCGAACTTGAATGGCAGTACCATCCGTGCTACATTGGAAAGAGAAGATACGTATTATAATGACGAAGAAAAAATGGCTTTGCAGCCTGTTAGTATCTTGATGGAACCCTATATCCTTGACGTTAAATCAGAAAGCTTCGTTTCAGAAGTCGATTGTTTATTGATAGCTTTATTAATCATGATGTTCGATATGGTCATAAAACAAAAACCAGGTGGTGAAGGATAAATGAGCATTTATGATAAAGCCGGCAACGACGTGTCAGTTGCCGTAATCAAACCACAGGTTAAAATACCCGATGTAGGTTTAAGTCCCCACACTAAAAAAGTGATGAAACAGAACGAAAGCATTATCCTGAAACAAAAAGAAAAAGCTGCACGCTTCAGCCGGTTAAAAAATGTTTTATAAGAAGGAAGGGGTTTTTCCTTTCCTTATGATATTTAATGGTTAACCCGCATATACTATTCAAAATCAAAGAATAGGAAGGGTCTTTCAGAATATGAACAAAAAGCCCGAGAGAGTTAACATCCCGGTCCCCTCCGCTTCACCATCCGAGAAACGGATACATAAGGCAAATGCCGACCTGCTCAAGCTTTTGCAAAGGCTGAAAGCGAAACGTTGGATTTTTTTAAGGTGAAAGAAAGCCAGTCTCCTAAAGGAGAACTGGTTTTTTTATTTTTACATGATCACTCAGGGGGGAAGTATTGAATATTTTTCCGTCCAGACTCTTTGGCCATATACATGGAACGGTCCGCCTTTTTCAAAAGTGAGTCCATTTCCGTACCATGATGAGGATAAAAGCTAATTCCTATGCTAGCTGATATAAAATGATCATTTCCATTAATGGTAATGGGCATGGTGGATAAACTGTTCAATAATAATTCAGCGTTTTGCTGGGTGCTTTTCATTAAATCCTCACAATGCGAAGGATTTAATAATACAATGAATTCATCACCACCGATTCGAGCAACCTGACTGCCTTCGGGGACGGTTTGCAAAAAACATTCGGCAGCCTTTTTGATGACGCCGTCACCAGTATCATGTCCAAAGGAATCATTGAAAAATTTAAAATGGTCAAGATCGATGTAAAGAATCGCCATTTCATCGTTCGTTTTATCTTGATGATAATCAAAATAATTATAAATGAAGTTCCGATTATAAAGACCTGATAAAGGATCCCTGATAATCCCTTTTTCAAGATTGATGGCATGACTAATCAGAGCTGCCATAGACTTAATGAAGGTTAGGTCATATTCTTTAAAAACATAAGGATTAATGTCGAATGCACATAATGTCCCAATGATTTCGCCCTCATTTATAAGGGGAGCTCCCATAAAACACCCATTCCCGATAAACCTCGTTGCAGGGTGGCCGCTAGTCAATTCATGTTTCCCCAAATTCGGGATAACGAGTGGTTCCAAGCCATTTTCAACAACTAATTTACAATAAGCCATATTATAAGGAAGGATGTCACCTTCACAAATTAACTTTGCATTTCTATTGAAGGACTTGATCATGAAACTCTGGATGGGAGTCACTATAGAAAGGAAAAATGTATTGACCTCAATGGTTTGAGCTAATAGTGCTAATACTTCTTTAGCGAAGGAATCAAAATTTTTATAATAGTTGATATCTTGCTGAATCATTCTCAGGCTCCTTTTTTTATCTATATTCTTTTTAGGTTTTCTAATGATATTCCTTATACACAAAGCAAAGACACAAAAGCGTAATCTGAATATCGTGACAGTTGCCGGGATTTCCTCTAAACTCAATTAAGGGGTTGGAATTGTATTATGGATGAATCATGTAATCGGGAAAGTTGAAAAATGGACCTTTACTTTATTTTCGGCTTTTTTTTAATATCATTAAATTCTCCTGATTATAAAACGATTCTGGCCAAGGCTGGGTATCTCTTCATAATCCATAAATTCTAATCAGTATTTATAGCATTATACTGTAAATGAAATGGTGAGAGTAACTTTAATGTGCATATTTGGCATATTTTTGATATTTACCTTGGAAAGTAAAGCAACCTGACATTTTTGCAGCCTCTCATGATAACGGAGCTCATGAATTTAAATGATGAAACGAATGTACCAAGCTCATTTTAAACAAAAATTTGGGGAGGATAAAAGGAAGTAATAAAGTACATATTGGATAATTCAAAAGGGGATCACTATGGGAAAATTAGAAAGTATATATCCTATTGCTATAGAGAATACAAAAGAAAAAATCATCCAGGATATTGATTTTTATTTAGAGAATCAAGAGACAATGCCTTCTTATTCAGCATATATATCAGACAGGACGACTTTTATTGAGCAAATTTGGATTAATGTTTGGATAAATAAAGCATCAAATGATGTGCCCAGAAAGGAAAAAAAGGCTTTTTTAAGCGAAAGGGGATTTGTAACGGAAGGTTCAGATCATAAGCTGATCAATAGCATGTTCCGCAACGAATTAAAGAAGTATCGCCCATTTGATGGCTTAACGTGGATTAAAAAAACCTTTGCCGACAATCAAGAGGATTGGGAGAAGAGATATAAAAATGCAAGGGAGAAATTCTTTAGGAGACAAGAAGAACAGCGGCTTGCCAAGCAACGTTGGAAAATTCGCGCAAGGCTGCAAGAAGAGGCCAATTCATTTTTCGAAAATTACTCCCTTCTTTTATATTTACATGTCAGGTATTATATTGCCGGTATTTTGGCAAAAGATCTTAAGAATAAGCCTAAATTCCAATATGTCGATCCGTACTTGCTTGAAGAACAATTGGTTGAAGAGGGCGGCTTTCAAGCTGCCGAATACCTAATGGTCACTGACTTTTTCGAAGAGCTGACAGGCGATATCCATTCGTTAATCGGTTGGGGCCGGAACCGTTATGAATATGAAAATTACTACTACAGGTATGAAAGGCTTGTTTCGGATTTCATAATGAAATTAGCCCCTGACAAATACTTGAACCATCTATCTGCCGCCCTGCATCATGATTTTTTGGAGTCATATGGGGAAAGGCTGACGATTGATTCCCTTCAAGGTATATTAGGCGATGAATTGGCCGATTTGTCTCAGTCCTGTTTTGATGAGCTTCAGGAAGAATACCTTTCTGATTTACTGAAGCTTGAAGGAATTCCTTTTAATGAAATATTGCACGAAGAAATTTTTGAAAAAGACGTGGAGAACAGAGAAAGAAGAAAAGCTGAAGTATTGGCAGAAGAAGCCAGGAAGCGGGCAGAAGAACAAAGGATGATCGATGACATCATCGGTAAGGCCTATACTCCATCATTAGGAAAAAGGGTTAGATATGTTTTGCATATCGGTGAGACCAATACAGGGAAGACGCATAAGGCCCTGGAAAAAATGAAACAAGCGGAAAGCGGTATGTACCTGGCTCCACTTAGACTGCTTGCACTTGAAGTGTTTGATAAATTAAATGCGGATGGTGTACCCTGCTCATTAAAAACCGGTGAAGAAGAAAAGGCTATTGAGGGGGCTAAACATGTCTCCAGTACCGTTGAAATGTTTCATGAAAAAGACTACCATGAAGTAATCGTCATAGATGAAGCCCAAATGATTGCCGATAAAGATCGAGGCTTTTCTTGGTTTAGGGCAATTACGCAAGCTAATGCGAAAGAAGTGCACATAATTGGGAGCAATAATATCAAGAAGATGCTTCTGAACCTTCTGAATGAAGCAGATTTAGAACTTCACGAATACAGACGGGAAATACCGCTTGAGGTGGAACAAAAGGAGTTTGGACTGAAGTATACCAAAAAAGGGGATGCCCTCATTTGCTTTTCGAGGAGGCAGGTTCTGGAAACAGCATCCCGGCTTAAAGAGAGTGGACATAATGTCAGCATGATATACGGCAGTATGCCTCCTGAAAATAGAAAACGGCAAATAGAATTATTCAACCGCGGTCAAACATCAGTTGTCGTTGCCACCGATGCGATTGGAATGGGATTGAACTTGCCAATACGCCGCATCGTCTTTCTTGAAAATGAAAAATTCGACGGGACACGAAGAAGAAGATTGACTTCTCAAGAAATCAAGCAAATCGCAGGCAGAGCGGGTAGAAAAGGGATTTATGACACTGGGAAGGTAGCATTTACAGCAGAAATCAAAATCATGAATAAGTTGCTGGAACAGGTAGATGAGCCAGTTCAAACCTTTACAATCGCCCCAACCTCTGCTGTATTTGAACGTTTTCAAAAATATTACCGGGACCTGGGGACATTTTTCGAAATGTGGGAGAGGTTTGAGCCTCCTAAAGGCACGAAAAAGGCTTCGCTATCGGAAGAAAGGGAGCTTTACGAACTAATACGGGATACAGAAATCGAAGCTCGTTTTTCTTTGATGGATTTATATGGTTTCCTGCATATTCCTTTTTCGGCAAAAGAACCAAGTCTGATCAGACAGTGGCTGGAAACGGTCGAAGCGATTGCCGAGAACAGTGACCTTCCTGAACCGGTCATCAAGACAAGGAATCTTGAGGAATTGGAGCTATCTTATAAGGCGATAGGTCTTCATCTATTATTTTTATATCGGATGGGTAAGCGTACGGAAGCTGTTTATTGGGAGCGTATCCGTGAAGAAATCAGTGATGGCGTACATGATCAGTTAAAAGATGAAATGTTGAATTATCAAAAAAAATGCAAGCGCTGTGGAAAAAGGCTGCCTGATGACTCACGTTTTCAAATATGTGACGCTTGTTATCATAGAGGGGTTAGAAAGACGCACAGATTCAAATAAACGAATTCTTTTGACAATAACCCGAATTGCATTCGGGTTATTGGTGTTTGCATAAATCACTTAGTCGTTCGTTTCGATTTAGCAATAAGTGCTGCTTGCTGCTTCATTCGTTTATCCGCTTTCTTGTCATGCACCACTAGGATTGCATGAATTAATCCAGGGACATAAAAAAATAGTGTGAGGACCAAATTAAGCACAGCCTGAATGGGTTTACCGGCCAATAAAACCGCTAATGGAGGGAAAAGAATCGCAATTAATATAATGTTTTTTAACTGACTTCGGTTTGTTTCTCTTAATCGTTACTTTACTTTACTTTAAACTTTAAATGAGCAGCAATTTGGTTACTGATGTTCCAGTTTCTTGATGATCCCCCTTGTTATCGCCTTGATAAATATATGCTCAAGAGCCCGATTCATACCTACTGAACAATCTGGCTCAAAGAAGCAGTCTTTTTACCCCGATATAACAGGAGGGAGATGGTTAATCATCGTTTTTGCTGCCATCGGTCAACGTGTCGCGGTTTTTTGTGTTAGAATAATCAGAATACTAACTGACGAAAGCGGGAGATTTATGAAAAAAAAGATAGGCTGTTTGCATGCACACTATACAAATATAGAATATATAGAAAACGCATTCTCTAAATTCGATATTGAATGGCTTCATTTTGTAGATCCAGGATTGATGCAACGGGTGTCAACGGAAGAAAATTTTAATTATTCGGATGCTCAAAAAAAGGTTAAACAACAGGTCGAATGGATTGCCGAATGTAAAGTGGATGCCATCCTGATAACTTGTACAAACTATATCGCTTTATTAAACGAAGAACAACTATCTTTACCCATGCCCATAATTAAAATCGATGAACCATATTTTGAGCAAATTTGCCAATTGCAGCAACCGCAAGTGATATTATTCACGAACCCTGCCACTGTTGAAGGAACGGTCAAACGTTTAACTGCACATGCTGAAAAATATGGGACTGTGGATTTTGAAGTCATCATTATCGACGATGCCTTTGAATTCATTATGCAGGGATTGGGAGAAAAATATAATCAGGAAATCATGAATTACCTATCCCAGTTTAGAAAAGATAATAGACGGCTGTCTGTAGCTCAACTATCAATGGTCGAAGCGGCAAGGAGATATGAACTTCAGACAGGACAGACAGTTTTAAATCCATTGCATGCATTAGTTGATTCCATGATCGATCAACTAGAACTAAGTTCCTTGTGTGGTGTTTGAATACGAGGATGTATGGTGCCGCATGAAGGGAATGATTGTTAAATTCATCAAAAGTCTTTGGGTATGAATAAAAATCATGCATGATCTGGTTAATCACACTGCAGGGATTTCAGACGACAAATTGAAAAAAAACGAGTTTGACTGCCGTTTTTTTATTAACGTTTTAGTTGATTTCAGAAATCCATTCCCTTTCCGACTACTGTCTGCCAAGCCACATCAAAGCGGTTGCGGCTAGCCAGTAATTCGACAGGAGTGTCCAATAAGGATTACAGTAAAAACATGAAGGATAATCTAGTTTAATTATAATTTTAGGCAGAACCCCATTCTACAAACTGAAATCCCTATGCAGGGATTTTTTTTATGCCTTTGTACGGATTTGTTCACGGATGTTTTCAAGTTCTTCAAGGGATAGATCCGTCAGGGAATTTTTAATTTCTTCTTCGACCCGTTTTCGGTCAAGCTCCCTATATTCGCTCCACCAATCCCTCAGCCCTTCGGTGTTTTCGAGAAGATACTCTATATCTATTTCTTCTTGCTCATCATCTGATAAATATCGCATGACCGCACCTAATAATCGATTGAGTTTAGCTGTTTCACTTTCCTTATCAGGTGAAGCGGGGGTATCTTTCACTTCTAAATCATCTTTAGCAGGAACATTCCGAGGTGTCATAATATCCTCCTGTTTTTAATACTAGTGTGCCTAAAAAGGGCGGTTTTCAATAGCTGTATTTCGTATTTTGAAAAATTTTTTGATATATAAATTTCAACAAACACCTCGCTAGAATATATAAGAAATATCATCATCCTTTAGTAGGTTCAAAAAGTAGTCGGTAGGTAAGCGGAAAGGATAATAAAAGGAATAGCTAATGCTATTCCTTACATCAAGCGACTAATTTTCTGCATTCTTCTGCGCATCTCAAACAAGCCTCGGCACATTTTTGACAATGTTGATGATCGTGTTTTTTACATTCATTTCCGCAGCTTTCACAAATCTTGGCACAAACTTCAGCCAACTCTGAAATAAACGGAGTTCCTCTCCCTATCGTCTGTGCTAAGAAAGAGCAAATATCCGCACATTCCCGATCCAAGCGAATGCATTCCACCATCATGTTTACATGTTCTTCTTTTAAGCATGCGTCGTAACAATGATTACAAGCAGTGATACAATCATTTAAAGTTTGGATAAAAGATGAATAATTTTCATGTGACATGAACAATCTCCTCCTAATCTGGTCTTCCTTTACTTTTATCCATTAAACTATCCATTAAACTTCTTTCGGGGAAAGGTAAATGGTTCTTTAAAACTGATCGGACAAGTAATGGACTATAGGGAATGAATGAAAGGGACAATGCATAAATTTAAATGAAAGGAGTGGATATATGAAAATGTTCATTAAATTAAGTGTTGCCAGTGTCTCCGGAGCCGTCGTATATTTGATATATAATGTAAACCAGACGCTGCGTAAAGGAATGGGAACGCTCGAAGAAACAAATAAGACACTGGAAGAGGTAAGAAATGCAGTACATGGATTGACGCATGAGTCCAAACAACTGATCCACTCTGCCAATCAAATTACAGCGGATGTAAAAGGGAAGATGGAAAATGTAGATCCATTGCTGGAATCCGCTCAAGATGTTGGGGAAATGATTCATAATGTAACCAATACCATGAAAGAAGCCAGTTTGGAAGGCCGCCCCAAGGATTTATCCACACCGTCAGCTCCTTCAACTCGAACTAAAGCTGGGGGGGTTCAAATAAAACTCAAATAGAATCATCATTTATCTTTAAAAACAGGCACCCCGGGATTCACTAACCTATTAAAAGCAATCGTTCCTACTATTTAATTCAGAGGGGGAGCTTTATTTTGATTATTCAATATAGTGTGGCTGCAATCGCTTTAGCCTTCATTTGGTTGGTTGTATTTATGATAAGTACACTCCAAAAGGGAATGGTCACGATAGGGGAAGCCAATCAAACATTGGTTGAGGTGCGAAATGCCATCCACGATTTGTCCGGCGAATCGAAACAACTATTGCAAACTGCAAATGAAATCACCGACGATGTAAAAACTAAAATGAAAACGGTCGAACCATTATTGGATTCTGCCCAGGACGTTGGTGAAGCGATACATTCAGTTACAAACTCTGTTAAAAAAGCCACTAACGGCTTCCGTACAGAGTTTTCCTCGAAAAAAATCAATGCTATCAAACCCAAAAGCCAAATTAGATAAAAAAGAAATTATTAAAAAATGAAAGACACTGCCGGGTTTTGGAGTGTCTTTTTTGATGGTATGTATAATAGCCTTACTCTTATGCCTCATTTGGATATTGCCAGTTGTTAATATCTATAAGACCCACTTCTCTCATACAGATCTCTTAACACCCTGTATGAGAATATGGAACAAACATAAATTTTGTATGTTTTGTATGGATTATAGGACAAGCATTATTTTTCTGTCTTGTCACCTGTAGAATGACCGGATGTTTTTGAATCGCTGGAATGCTTGATGCCTTTACTAACATATGGTTTGGCGCTTTTTTTCTTGTTGGCACTTGTTTTCCAACGATTCCAGCCCTTCTTGCCCGTTCCTGTGCCCGTACCTTTACCAGTTCCGCTCTTAGCCTTAGCTTTACTCATGAAATCACTCCATTACTATTGTATGGTTAGTTTAAACCATTTTACTTGATTATTACCCAAGTATGTTGAAATATACAGTAATGAAGGTGATATGTACAGGGAAAGGCTCAATATTTTTAATCTAAATCTTTATAAACCAATAACAGAAAGGTTTTTGCCGTTTGGAACTTGCTTTTGGCTTCACTTTATCGATATCGATCTTGATTTCGTCAGTAAGATGCTTATGCCGATTTTTTTGCAAATGGTCAAGTAGTGCATGAAGGTTAATAATACCGCACCAGTGTTCATTCCTAAAATGATTCCTCCCATATTAAGAGAAGCTTGAGACCCTAGGATATACATCATTAAAAAGGCAACAATATGGGACCATACGGTATGGATGAAAGCATCTTTCACTAAACCAAGGCCGATGAGATAGGCTTGCATGGGAATGACAAAAAAATGAAAAAGGAAGTAAGGACATAATAATTTTAAATAGTATGCGGCAGATGTTGAAGAAAAAAAGAGGGAGGTCAAAGGTTCCGCAAAGAAATAAATGAAAATCACAGCCGGAACTCCATACATTACTGTGAAAGACATTGATTTTTGCAATAAAACCCTCAATTTTTCTTTATCCTGCCTCTTGTAAGCATTCGAAACATTCGGAATGAGCATGATCATTAAGGAATGCGCGATAAAGGCTGGAAAGAAGCCGATCGTCATTGCAACTCCAGTAAGCATCCCAAAATGCTCCGTAGCCACTACCGGACCGAATCCTGCCGAGAGAAGGGCAGTGTGGATCAAAAAAGGTTGGATGGCATTTGTTATCGCATGAAAGATCCTTAGCCCCATGGTGGGCAGAGAAACCGCCAATAACTTTTGCCGTGCATGTTTACCGGTTGTCCGTGAGTTCGTACCGCGCCTCATGATCCGCATTTGAAGAATCAAAAGGTTGATCAAGTAAAGAAAAACGAGGAACTCACTGCCAATCAAAACAAAAAAGGCCATTAATAATGACTTTTCCTGGTTAAAATGAAATAAATTAAAGATGAGGAAAAGCAAGCCGAATTGAATGATATCTTTTAAAAAGTTGGAAAAGGCAATCTTCCCCATTTGCTGGACACCCATGAAATAGCCTCTTGCAATCGACGAAAAGGCAACTATTGGGATCAGTGTGATGAGCAGCCATTTAATATAGGGATGGTATTTGTCCATTATGGATGAGAAGGAAAGTATGAAAGGCATGACTACACACATTACCAATACGACGACTGCAGCCATCTTAAGTGCATGGATGATCAGATTATAATGCATGGCCTGTTTATTTTCCGCAACGAATTTTGAAATGGAAATATGTAATTCAAGGCTGGCGATCACATATATCAAAAAGAAAATTGGCAATATGGACATATAAAGCCCCATGCCCTCTTCGTGTAATTCCCTGGCTAGGAGCATGTTCACTAAAAATTCGATACATTCACCAAAAAACGCTGCGACAATCAAGATGAGCGTTCCTTTATAAAAAGATTTCATGTTGGTCCACTCCTAACAAGGTGTTTGTATAAAGATATGAGACATGCCATGGAATATTCATGAGGAACTGCAGGTCACGGCGATACAAAATGCGATTAAGCCTATGGCAATCCTTACTAATCGCTGTTGAAAGATAAAAAATTAAATCAGAGAAAGCACGGGAAATGGAATGAAATCGATTAGGTTACATTCATTTCTAATGGGAAAATCATTAGCCATGACATTCATCAAAAGGCATCATACGGTGATATTCCAAACGAGGGCTTTTTTGTTGCCATGGTTCCTTTGGTCGAAAGTGTCAGAAGAACATAAGGATGGGACATGAATTCCGCTTTGAAATTCATGCTTTATTTTGCTATCCTTTAGCAGAGGGGATGATCAATATGAAATTCACATCTATTAGTCAATCAAATATAGATGAATTGTGCATTGCGTTTGAAAGTTGTCTTACGAAACATGACATTGCATTTAATTATGTAGATATGACGGAAGATAACGGAATCATATCATTTATTTTTTGTGATGACCCGGAAAATGCGAGATCGGTCGACATGGAAAGCGAACGCTTCATTGGATTGGATACCGATTACATAGCCAAGGAAATTTTAGAGCCAATCCTGCCTAAATTAAAGGAATTTGCACAATATAAAATCATCGATTAAGATGATTTTTTTGTTTTGATATTTGTTTTTATTGCCCAGATGGAGCTGGGAATTTAACTTCCTATTTATATACAGGGGTAGTTAGGGGAGCTAAAAAAGCTCCGAAAGCGGTTTACCATTGGGTAGCTGGCAGGAATGGTGACTGAATAAAAGAAATACCCTGGGTGTGTAACATCCAGGGTATTTCTTCTTTGAAAAGCAACTTGATGGATTGTAAAAATCGCTTTTCACCACTTACTATATTCTTCGCGGCGTTCTGGATTAAATGACCATTTTTTTACCGGCATTTAATTCAACTTCCTGCTTAGGCGTTTCTATGGTCTTGTTTTTCTTCACTCTAAAGTGATAAACCGCATAACATCCAAGGAAGAATGCTCCCCCGCAATACAGGGCCATTCGCTGCTCAGGAACAAATGCTAAACTGATCATGACGATGCAGTTCGTTACTAAAGCAAGAATGGGGATGAATGGGTATAGCGGAACTTTGAATTTCAGATTTTCTATCTTTCCACCTTGGCGGGTATATGATCTTCTAAAAGCAAGAAGACTAGCAGATATGGCAATCCAGCCAATTTGTGCACCTAATCCTGCAAGGGAGAGAAGAAAGACAAATATTGTGTCTGCAGCTACTACACTAGAAAGTAAAGACAAACCGGCAATCGCCAGAGTGATGAGCAGGGCATTAAGCGGAATTCCTCTCTTATTGACCAAACCAAGCTTCGGACTTGCCATACCTTCCCTTGAAAGCGAGTAGAGCATACGTGTGGCTGCATAAAGGCCGGAGTTCGCCACTGACAATAGTGCTGTAAGAATGATGAAGTTCATGATGTCAGCTGCATACGGAACCCCGATACTATCCAGTACAACAACGAATGGACTTTCTGAGATACCTGCTTTTTCCCTTGGAATCATCGCCGAAAGTACAGTGACCGAAAGAACAAAGAAGAAAAGGGTTCTCCACACCGTTTGTTTGATGGATTTTGGTATGACCTTTTCCGGGTTTTCACTTTCTCCAGCGGCAATTCCGATTAACTCTGTGCCCTGGAAGGAAAAGTTCACTGTAATCATTGTGATTAGCAGGGCTGATATCCCATTAGGGAAAAGACCCTCAGCGAAAAAGTTTGAGAAAAATGGAGTCTCTTGTCCACCTTTCATATCAATCAAACCAAACATAGCAGCACCGCCAACGATGATGAACAGAATGATGGCCAATACTTTTATGCTGGAAAAAACAAATTCCGATTCTCCAAATGCCTTTGCTGATAAGGCGTTTAGTGAAAAGATGAGAAAAGCAAAGATTGCACACCACATCCAAACGGGTGATTCAGGGAACCATCTTTGCATAAGCTGGCCTGCGGCCAGAAACTCCAAGGCAACTGTAACTGCCCAACCTAACCAGTAAAGCCATCCAATGGCAAACCCGGTGCCAGGACCGATGAACTTTGTCGCATATGTCTGAAACGAACCGGAAACAGGCATCGCAACGGATAGTTCACCTAGACATAGCATCGTTAAATACATGATGAAGCCGCCGACTATGTAAGAGAGGATAGCGCCGAAAGCTCCTGCTTCATGAATGGTATAGCCCGAACCGATGAAAAAGCCCGTACCAATACATCCCCCTATTGAAATCATAAATAAATGTCTTGCTTTCATGCTCCGTTTTAATTCATTTGGTTGATTTTCTGCTGTTTTCATTGAAAAACTCCTTTACCTGATGGGTGCAAACGGTTTCATTTATGGACGTTATTAGGGAATTTTTGTTTTCACAAGTCTAATAGCTTAGAATCTGATTCTTAGATGATGTCGAATTCCCTCCGAAAGGAGATTACTTCTGCATTAAATAAGCATGATTCAATATACATAGGTACTGCAGAAATAATTTCGAAAGCGCCGCTTATTAAAGAAAAGGAAGCCAAGCGTCAGGAAACTAGGGATGTAAATTGATTCAAATCGATCATCCGCCAATGGAGGAAGAAGCTCATAAACAAGTATGGGCTTTTTCCTATGGAGTATCACTTTAAAGAACTCTCTATCTTTCTATCAAAAACAAAGTGTCCGATTATTTTACTTGAGCCAATAAATCAGGAGTGTTATGTTCTTCCGCTCCATAAAGTAATTTTTCCCCAAGCAATGAGCCCATTAATGCGACAGCAACTTCAGCCGTTTTATTATGCTCGTCCAATATTGGGTTTATCTCAACAAACTCTGCCGATGTAATGATATTAGCTTCAGCCAGCATTTCCATGGCAAGATGGCTTTCACGGTAACTAATGCCTCCCATTACAGGCGTACCAACCCCAGGTGCATCATCTGGATCAAGACCATCAAGGTCAAGTGATAAATGTACAAGATCCGTACGTTCTTTCAGATAGGCGATCGATTCTTCCATCACTTTTGTCATACCCATTCTATCAATCTCATGCATCGTATAGACTTTAATTCCTTTTTCCCTTATTAACTCTTTCTCACCTTGGTCTAAAGAACGGGCACCAATGATGACAATGTTCTCCGGTTTGACCTTTGGAGAATATCCGCCGATGTTAGTCAGAGCAGGGTGGCCAAGACCCAAACTTACAGCTAGGGACATACCGTGTATGTTTCCTGATGGGGATGTTTCGGCAGTATTTAAATCTCCATGTGCATCATACCATATTACCCCTAAGTTTTCAGTATGCTTCGCTAAACCGGCTAATGTCCCGATAGCAATGCTATGATCTCCCCCTAAAACTAAAGGAAAACGATTCGCTTGGATGACTTCATCCACTTTTTGACTCAATTTTTCATTTCCTTCTGCTACATCCTGAAGATTCTTTAAATTTGTGTCACTATCACTTTGTGCTCTTTCCTGTATTTCTACTTTAATATCACCTTCATCACGGACAGTATAGCCAATATTTTCAAGTCTTTCACTTAATCCTGCATATCTGATGGCACTAGGCCCCATATCCACTCCTCTTCTAGTTTGACCAAGATCCATTGGCACACCAATGATTGAAATTTCCTTTTTCATATGTAATTCCTCCTTCGATTTTTCTACCCTAGTATAAGGGTAAAAAGAGTGATGACTCAACTCGACATTTTTTTGAATATTTATACGATTGAAAAAAGGGTAAAGGTCCTGGGTTAAAATTCCTATTATTGATTTTCATGAACATAATATATTACCTCGTGGGGTATTAGGGATAATGGAAGAATCCTTGTAAAAACTGCAATTGTTGATATTTTTATCCCAGTAATGGAAGTGATAGCGCTGCCAATCAGAATCTTTCATTAAGGGTGATTCAGAAGATATTAAATATAAATTACTAGATACATTTATTCAGGAAATGGGGCAGTTCTACCTATAATGCCTGGAAGGATTTATCATTTTTATATTAAAAAAATTTTTTTGGCGTGAAAATAAAGAACTTTTTCTCCAATCTGGTTAATCGCGGGAAACGATTCCTTACAAAAAATGGGGTAGTTTGCTAGATTTATATGGAAAATTTTATTTTAAGTAAACAAAAAAAGGTAAAGAGCGGCAGGCTGAATTGCTGCTCTTTACCTTCCTGTTAAAAACTATATGTTGGTTTTAAAACTTTTTATGCCATTCGTCATCTTCAAGTGGCACACCTTTGGTACTAATATATTCTACAATCATATTTCCATGTTCAAGAACTTTATCTTTTTTAAGGCCATAGATTATTTCGGTAAAGCGGTCTTCATCTGTTTCCTGTTTCTTACGTGAAAGGGTAATTCGAATGGTTGGAGAAACATCGTAATCTTTATAGCTGGCTGGCTTATTCGGATCAATGTTCAATTCTTTCCCGATCCCCTCATCAAAGACCAAGAGTAATTGATTATAATCACCTATTTCTTCTTGAATCTTCTCCCAATCTTCGCTTTCTGCAATATCTTCCATTTCCTTGGATATCAACACTTCACCCAGTTCTTTTTCAACATATGGCCTGATTTCCTTCTCTGCATCATCTTGCCATTTATCAGAAAGGAATGTATCCTCCATTTCCCCTGCTTCATCATTAAAGAAAACGAGAAAATGCGTACCAAATTTTTTATGTTTCACTTTAGCTGCATATTCAAAATAGCCCCGGTTTCCCATATTGTCGTATAGGACATCATATATTTCGGTTCCTTCATCAAAAGTATCCTCTAAATATCTTTCAGCTTGATCCAGGATCTTCTTTTCTTCATCAGGATCTGCTTTCATGCTCTGTGTGAATGAAAACAAAAGGATTACCACACCGACCAAGATGATTGAAAAAACACCTAATAAAGTAAGTGAAATCTTCTTTGTTTTGCTCAAGGAACACCCTCCTGTAATCACTGCTACTTCAAAATAATTCCCATATTATTCTAACATCTTAATCGCTCATTTTACTATAGAAATTGAGCCTATCTTTTCCCCAATGCGAAATCTAAATTACCTGCCCTCCAAAAGACCGGAAATTTTGTTACAATAAATAAATCCTTAGTACCCTAAAGGGAGAGATTCACATGGAAACCTATCAAAGAAAAATGAACCATAATCGGGATGAATACAGAAAGATGCGGTGGAAACAGCATCGTATACAAGTTACAGGTTTATTCGATGCCGTATTTTCGAAAAAAGCGTTCGTAGATAAAGTGGCCATCGTCGGAGCAGGCAATTGCGATGATTTGGATATAGAGTATCTGGCAACTAAATGCAACTCCATATACCTATTTGATATTGATATGGAAAGTATGGAAAAGGGTACGGCAAATTTGCCTGAACGGACCCAGGAGAAAATTCAACTTATTGAAATTGATGTAACAGGCCTCGAAAAAGTGGATTTTGATCACTACCTATCTTCGATGCTGAATCGTGGTGAAGCGGCAGAGGGGATTATTCAATACTTAAAGGATACCGAAAAGCGGTTAGGTCAGCTTTCTGAACGTGTTTTTGCTAATTATTATAATGAATTTGATATTGTGGCAACTTCCGCCATTTATACTCAATTATTTTATAATTGGGCCATGGAGTTGCTTTCCGATCATGCAAACCACTATCAGAAAAAAGATGCAGAAGAGATGAAGAATGAAATTTTGGATGTAAGGGATGAGATCGTTCGTACAGTGAATCACTCTATATCTAAATGTACCAAGCAAAATGGATTCTGTATTACATGGACTGATATCTTAAAAATCGAACCTGAGTATATGGATACCATGAATGAAGGGCTGAATGCCATCTTTGCATTGGCCTCGAACGTGGGATATGGGGCAGCCTTGATAGGGGTAAAAACGTTTATTGAAAAAGTGGATAAAAGCGAATTAACCCTTCGATACTGGCCATGGGATTTTCAAGAAAACAAACAGTATTTGACCCTTGGCATTATCGGGAGAAACAATGGGTTGTAATTGAATAATGCGGGATAGATAAGCAAATAAGCAGCTGAATCTATCCTTTTTTTGATTGGTTATATTCCCTTTAAGAATAGAGGAGACTGGGGTCAGCAAACCAGATAGATTAGACATAATTATATAAAAGGTATAAAAAAACGATGATATTTTTAACTATTTGTCTAATGAATTCACAATCTGGTGTGGATATAATGAATCTGTTGAAAACGGAATATTCCGATAAATGGCGGCGGGGACAGCAAAGGAAGAGGTTACAGAACTGAGGGTGAAACAAAAAGGAAGGGGTGTGTTGGTTGAAAGCTGATATCGTGTTCATGAACGGTGAAGTCATAACCGTAAATCAAAAAAATGAAGTAGCGGAAGCCCTGGCAATTAACGGTGACCGTATCTCGGCAGTCGGAACGAATCAGGAAATCAAGGTATTTATCGGAGAAGAAACAAAGGTGATTGATTTGCAGGGAAAGTCCTTACTTCCTGGGTTTATAGATTCTCATATTCATCTTATATTGTATGGTGTCAATCAATTGGCAGTAAGCTGTAAAGCGGAACATATCAAATCTGTAGAAGATTTGTTTATCGATCTGAAGAAGAAAGCTTCGACGATCCCTAAAGGTGAATGGATCCGTGCTTGGGGCTTCAATGAGACCGCAGTGAAAGAAAAACGTTATCCAACAATAGCAGAATTGGATGCTATTTCAACAGACCATCCCATTATCGTGACCCGCACATGCAGCCATATAAGCGTGGTGAATAGCAGGGCGTTAGAGATTGCCCGAATTGATGAAAACTCAAAGAATCCGACTGGAGGGGTCATTGAAAAGGATGAAGCGGGGAGGATAACAGGCAAACTCATTGAAACAGCAAATATGATAATGGCCGACAGAGCAAGCTATTCAGAAAGTGAACTGTTGAAGGCAGTCAAAATAGCGTCGGAGCATTTCATCGCAGCAGGCATTACAAGCATTCATGAAGCTGGTGCTCATGGTCCTGAAAGTTTCCGATTAATGCAGCAGGCTATAAAAAATCAGGATATTCGTGTCCGTATCTATGCGATGGTCGGTTCATTGAATAATTCTCATGAATTTGTGAATAAAATGGTGGATTCGGGAGTGATAACCGGAACGGGGGACGAAAGATTCAAAATTGGACCAGCCAAACTGTTTACGGATGGCAGCAGTACCGGTCCGACAATTGCCACCCGTGAGCCCTATTCGAGTGATCCAGGTTATTCCGGAATTCTTTATTATAAAGAAGAGGAAATCTATCAAGTATTAGGTCGGGCACATAAAAAAGGCTATCAGATCACAGTCCATGCCCAAGGGGACAAAGCGATAGAGATGTATTTAAATTGCGTGGAAAAGGCTTTGAATGAATCGCCAAGAAAAGATCATAGACATAGGATCGAGCATGCTGGAATATCTTCGCCAGATTTACAAAAGAGGATGAAAGAACTTGGTGTCATCCCAATCCCCAACCCTCCATTTCCTTATGAATTCGGTGATATATATATTGAACATTACGGTAATAGGGTCAACCACATGTACGCCGCCCGTGATTTTATTGATAATGGTATCCTGGCCGCAGGCGGTTCCGATGCTCCGGTTACTGATCACGACCCTTTATTAGGCATACACGTTGCAGTTAATAGAACAAGCAGGTCAGGAACGAAAATAGGTACGGTTCAATCGATTAGCGTATTGGAAGCGATTAAACTATACACTTGGAATGGCGCGTTTGCGAGTTTCGATGAAGATGTCAAAGGCAGCCTGGAGGCAGGTAAGCTGGCCGATCTAGTAGTATTGAATGATAGTATATTGAAAGTGGATTCCCAAAATATCAAGGATTTGAAAGTTGAATCAACGATTCTGAATGGGGAGATTCTTTATCATAGGGAAACATTGGTAGAAATATAATCTAGCGTAACTACTCTAAAACAACAAGACCTTCACTTACTTTTTTTAGCTTGAGCGAACGCAAGGATATTTAGCAGGTTATCTAAAAGGGGGATATTCGCTATGAAAAAGCAAAAATTATTAATTAATGGTGAGAGGCTGAGTCGTACGCTAGAGAAATTTGCTGATTTTGGACGCACAGAAAACAACGGGGTCACACGGCTATCCCTTTCCGAAGAAGATCGCTTAGTCCGTGATTATTTTTGCGCTTGCTGTAAAGAATTGGGTATGACCATAAAAGTTGATGATATGGGGAATATTTACGCCACTTTGGCGGGACTTGAAAACAAACCACCTATTGTAATGGGATCACATATGGATACAGTAAAAAAGGGCGGGCGGTTTGATGGTATCTTGGGTGTAGCTGCAGGGTTGGAAATCGTGCGTACTCTGGTCGATAATAATATCCAGCCTAAAATCCCGGTAATGATCGTCAATTTTACGAACGAAGAGGGGGCCAGATTCGAACCTTCCATGATGTCTTCGGGGGTTCTTTCGGGTAAATTCGAAAAATCCGTCATGCTGCATAAGACGGATAGTGAAGGAACCACTTTTGAAAGTGCTTTGAATGCCATTGGATATGCAGGGGATAAAGAGTCTCGTTTAAAAGAAGCGACTGCATTTCTAGAGTTGCATATTGAACAAGGGCCCATTCTAGAACGGGAATCACTAACGATCGGTGTCGTTGAATGTGTACTTGGTATGGTGTGCTATGAGGTAGAAGTTACAGGAGAGTCCGATCATGCAGGAACCACCCCGATGAATATGAGAAAAGATGCTTTCTTCACCGCGAATAGCTTGATTATGGAGGCCCGTCAGAAGTTAGGCATGCTTGATGACGATTTGGTTTTTACGATGGGAAGGGTAAATGTGTTTCCTAATATCCATACGGTCATTCCTAATAAAGTGGTTTTTTCGCTAGAAGCGAGACATAAGGATTCCAAAGTCATCGAAAAGGTGGAGGAAGTCATAAAAAGTCTTACAACTAAAGGTTCAGAAGGTGGCTGCGACATCCAAGCGAAAAAATTGTGGGACAGGGATACCGTTTGGTTCGACAAATCCATTTGCAATTTGCTAGAGCAATCGAGCAAATCACTTGGACTACCTTATAAAAGAATGGTAAGCGGTGCAGGACATGATGCACAGTTTATAGCCAGTTATATACCTACTGCCATGGTTTTCGTCCCAAGCATCAACGGTAAAAGTCATTGTGAAGAGGAATTAACTACTTGGGAAGATTGTGAAAAAGGCGTCAATGTAATTTTGGAAACGGTCCTTGCCATGCAGTCATTCTAAGCGGAAATAGGACCGAAGGGTGCCATCAAACCATCAGTCCAGCATGGAAGTCGGCTTGACTGATGGTTATGCATCCGTGTAAGTAAAACTAATAGGGGGAGGGTATAATTTGGACGCTATTAAGCTATTGCTTTTTGTTCCATTTATAGGGTTTTTAGGTTTATTGCCCTATGCAAATAAAATAGAACCGTACATATTGGGAATGCCTTTTTTGTTATTTTGGGTTGCATTTTGGATGGTGATGGCATCGATTATCTTAATGATCGTCTATAAGTTCGATCCTGATAATAAAGGAAGTGATGCTGAATGAATATTTCATTGCTCATCATTGCCATCTTCTTGGTTCTAGCACTTTATTTAGGGATTAAAGCAAGAAAAGGGAAAGATATGGATATGGAGCAATTTGCCGTAGGGGGCAGGGGCTTCGGTACATTCTTCATTTTTCTCTTGATAGCAGGTGAAATTTATACAACTTTTACATTCCTGGGCGGAAGTGGGTGGGCATACTCAAAAGGTGCCGCTGCTTATTATGTTCCCGCCTATATTTTCTTAGCTTATGTCCTATCCTATTGGCTCGTCCCTAAAATATGGAGATATTCAAAACGACATTCCATTATCTCTCAGCCCGAGTATTTTGCATCTAAATATAAAAGCAGGTCAATGGGGATGATCGTTGCTGTATTGGGTAGCTTAGCCCTCGTCCCGTACATAGTCATACAGCTTAAAGGATTGGGTATCATTGTTTCAGAAGCATCATACGGAGCAATTTCACCAGTTGCTGCAAGTGTGATTGGTGCTGTGGTTGTAACTACCTATGTTATGATTTCAGGCATTCATGGTTCGGCATGGACTGCCATACTGAAAGATTTCATGATTTTGGTGGTCGTCATCTTTTTAGGGATTTACATTCCAGTTCATTACTTCGGAGGCATACAGCCAATGTTCGAGACCGTGCAAGCTGCCAAACCGGAAATGTTGGTTTTGGCAGATCAGGGATTGAGTCAGTCCTGGTTTGTGTCCACCGTTTTGCTGAATGCACTAGGATTTTATTTGCTGCCACAAACTTTCATGGTCGTTTTATCGTCCAATGGGGAAAAAACACTTCGCAAAAATGCAATTGCGTTACCTTTATACACATTGTTGCTGCTTTTCGTTTTTTTCATTGGGTTTACAGCCATCATGCAAATCCCGGGTTTGCAAGGAGCTGATGGTGATCTCTCACTTTTAAGGCTGGCGATACAAACATTCGATCCTTGGGTGATAGGGGTTATCGGAGCTGCAGGTTTATTGACAGCCCTAGTACCGGCTTCAGTCATGCTAATGGCTGCATCGGTAGGTCTGACCAATAGCTTTTTCAAAGTCCTGGTCCCTGCTGCGACTGAAACACATCAATTGATTGTCTCAAGGATAATCATAATTGGTATCTCAATCATTGCTTTAATTGTAACGGTTTCAGGCGGCGAGGCTTTGGCCATCCTGAATATCATGTCTTACAGTTTAATTACGCAACTGGCCCCGTCCTTGTTTTTGAGTTTGCCAAAAACCAATATAATCAATAAGTATGGTGCGATGGCTGGAATATTGGCAGGTGTCCTAATTGTTTTATATGCGACAATTTCAGATGTGAAGGTTGCTACATTCCTGCCAAATACCCCACATGTAATTAATGATATCAGTACAGGCGTCATAGCTTTGTTGATTAATATACTAGTAACATTCCTTGTAAGTGCCCTGACTAAACAAATCTCCAGGCAACAGACCGAAATGAATGATTTGGACAAGATATCCTGATTTCTTTTAAAGTTTGGAAGAACTGATAAAACATGATTTGGGAGGGATTTTGTGAAAATTAAAATAACGGCTTGTCAATTTCGTGTAGAAAAAGTGTCAACTTTCCATGAATTTCAGGAACAAGTAGAAGACTTGATCAGCCAAGTTCCCGAAAACTCAGATTATATCATTTTTCCTGAACTGTTAACGATCGGGTTATCAGCCGCCTTTGGAGAACAGGAGGCCTCGTCCTTTATCAGGATCGATGAATATACCAATCAATACAAAGCTCTTTTCAGGTCACTTTCAAGAAAAAGAAAACAGGTCATCATTGCGGGCACTCATCTTGAACGCCGCGTAAATGAATACTACAATATTGCTTATATTTTTGATGAAGACGGATCAGTCGTTGAGCATAAAAAAACTCATATCTTTCCTGCTGAAGCGAATTGGCATACTTCTGAAGGCGATGAACTGGAGGTTTATTCCGTGGGTCCGGTTAAGATAGGAATAGCGGTATGTTATGAAGCGGAGATACCTGAAATTTCAAGGATATTATCAGTGAACGGTGCCGACATCATTTTTTGCCCATCATACACATTTACAGAGGCTGGTTTTTGGCGAGTTCGCCATTGCGCACATGCACGTGCAATAGAAAATCAGGTATATTTTGTTCATTGCCCCACAGTTGCTGAACCAGGATCACCCTTGCCGAACGGATATGGCCGTGCCAGTATCCTTAGCCCCTGTGACAGCGCTTGGCCTGCTAATGGAATAGTAGCCGAGGCGGTAATAAATGAACATACCATCATTACCGGTACAGTGGATATGGACGAACTTTATGAGAATCGAAAAAGTGGTGCAGCAACCACCTTCAAGGATCGTAACCGCCGAAAAGATATGTATGCGAAATATGAACCATACGAAGGGCTGAAATGATGTGTTGGATCCCGAACCATTGTCGTCCGAATGAAGGTCCAATAAAGTGCGGTTATAGGTCGTAAAATGACCCTGAAACGAGTTCTTTAACAATACCTGGTTATTCTTCGTGATTCTTCAGTTTGATTGGCGTATTAGTTATAGAACTTATCTATTCTCTGGCCGAAGGAATCGGGAATTGACTTAATATACAAAATATATTGTCAAATGCTTGCTATATATATTAAAATATATATAACCATTTCATATTGTAATAATATAGATAGTCACCCTAATTATACCTGTTATGATGTCTGTAATGGCAGGAGGCACAACAATCATGTTTCAACAGAATACAGTATATATAGTTGGCGAATCAAAGGCACCGTCCAATAATCCAATTACACAGCAATTCAACTGCTTTTTTATCGGGTTCGTCATTAATCGTGATACGCATGAAATAGTGGATGCGGAATGTTCGACCACGATATCGATTACATCACGCTTCATTCAATCCATGTTAGTTGGTAAATCCATTCTTCGGCCCGATGAATTGGAGACAGAAATTGAGCAACGGTATTTTGGTTCATCTCAGAAAGCACTGACCGTCGCCCTAAGAAATGCCAGCATCAAATATCAGCAACTTTATAAGTTATAGCTGCTTCTTTTGTCAGTCGCAATTGAAATCCAGCTGTTAAAGAGTGCGTACGCGCTCTTTAACAGCTGGATTTTTCTATTTAGTGCCATGTAAGAATCAATAGATTAGTGTGAAAAAATGGATATTACCTTTTGTTATAAAATTTAAGGAGGTATGGAATATGATTCAAGATGGTGTGATGTTTGTCTGCTTTTTATTGGCATTTACTGCCGTGATTGCGGTTATGGAAAAAAAGATTGGAGGAAAGTTCTTCAAGTATGTTCCTGGTATTGTCCTTATCTATATTGGAGCGGCTCTGATGAAAACATTCGGGGTCTTTTCAGATAGTGAGTCAGTCGAAAGTGCATATAGCACCATACGGGGGCTCCTGCTGCCTGCCATGTTGATGCTCATGCTTTTGCAATGCGATATGCGGAAAATCATCAGGCTTGGACCAAAGATGCTTTTAACTTTTTTTGCGGCTTCATTCAGCATTATTGGAGGGTTCACTCTTACTTACGTTTTAATGAACGGCTTTTATGCGGAAGGGACTTGGAAGGCATTCTCGGCTTTAAGCGCAAGCTGGACAGGGGGCTCTGCCAATATGGTGATCTTGCAAGGGATACTCGATGTCCCTGAAAATATTTTTGGCTATGCATTGATCATGGATACAGTCAATTATTCCATTTGGGTCATGTTCTTGTTTTGGCTGGTGCCTCTTGCTGGTAAATTCAATATTTGGACGAAAGCGGATACATCTTTCATTGATCAAATGACTTCCGAGCTTGAAGCGGGGGAAACCGCCAAGACGGAATTTGGATTCGTGGAATTGATCGGTTTCTTGGCGCTGGCTTTAATTGTTTCAGCAGGGGCAACCAAAATTGGGGAGAGACTGCCGGTACTCGGTGCCGCGGTGAATGGAACCACTTGGACGATCATCATCGCTTCGACCGTAGGGTTAATTCTGGCTGTAACGAAGGTTGGGCGTATTGCCGGTTCCATGGAAATTTCCAAAGTCATGCTTTATATCGTCATTGGTTTAATTGCTTCCCATGCCGATTTTTCACAGCTGTTTCAAGCACCTGTGTATATTATTTCCGGCTTTATGATTCTATTCTTTCACGGATTGATAATGGTCATTTTGGCAAAAATCTTTAAGTTGGATCTATTTACAATGGGAGTTGCCTCTTTGGCCAACATAGGGGGCGTGGCATCAGCCCCCATATTGGCAGGTGCATTCAACCGGGCGCTAATACCGGTCGGGATATTGATGGCAGTACTTGGCAGTCTTCTGGGCACCTATTTTGGAATTCTTACATCATATATACTCTCAAGTTTTTAAGGAAGGGTTGTTAATATGAAGATTGAAAGTTTACAAGTATCAGTGGAAACCTTGCCACTTATCAAGCCATTCAAGACTGCATTACGCACCGCAATGGAAATTGAAAACATAATGGTTTCCGTAAAATTGGAGGATGGAACGGAAGGTTTGGGGGCTGCAGCCCCTACGGTTGCCATCACAGGTGATTCTACAAAAGGAATCATGACGGTCATTGAAGAAGCAATCACGCCACATCTAATTGGCCGGGACATCGAGAATATCAATGCATTGTCTCAACTGATCCAACGATCCTGTGTAGGTAATACAAGTGCAAAAGCTGCTATTGAAATCGCTTTGTACGACGCAGTCAGCAAACGATGGCAGCTCCCATTATATCAATATCTTGGCGGTGAAACTAATGTCCTGAAAAATGATATGACAATCAGCGTTGATGAACCTGAAGAAATGGCAAAGGCAGCATTGTCCATTATCGAAAGCGGATTCTCTACGATGAAGATAAAACTGGGGAAGGATTGGAAGAATGACGTGGAGCGCGTTGCCTGCATTCGTGCTGCTGTTGGCGAACAGGTTATGATCAGGATTGACGCAAATCAAGGGTGGACAACAAAACAAGCGATTTCCATCATTCATGAAATCGAAGAAAGAAAGCTGAACGTTGATTTGGTGGAACAGCCCGTGCAAGCCCATGATATCGAAGGATTGAAAGAAATAAAACGCTCTGTCCAAGTGCCGATCATGGCCGATGAAAGTTTGTTTTCCCCACGTGATGCCATGAGACTCCTGAATGAACATGCTGTTGATTTCCTTAATATCAAATTAATGAAAACTGGAGGGATTCGACGTGCACTCCAAATCGCCGATATGGCAGAAGCAGCCGGGGTGGAATGCATGATCGGGAGTATGATGGAATCATCCGTTAGTGTAGCGGCCGCCGCTCATCTGGCAACCGCCCATCCAAATATAACGAAGATTGATTTAGATGCCCCATTATGGATTAAGAATGAGCCATTTGAAGGCATTCAATTTATGAAAGATCAACTTCTCATTTCCGATAAACCTGGACTGGGAGTCAAGAGGAAATCCTCTTTTGCTCAATAAAAAATTTCGAAAGGGTGAATGAATTGAAAAGGTTAACCGTTTTTGTGTTATCATTATTGGCTTTTGGTATTTTAGTATTCAGTCCCAATGAAGCTAGTTCCAAGGAGAAGCAGAGAAATGCCTATGTTGATGTGAACGTGGCCACTCTTTGGACTGAGCCGGGATTGTTAAGGGGAATCGATGCCCCTTCTGCATCGAATCCCGCTGATTTGAATGAATGGATCAGCTCGATGAAATATGAAGACAAGCTGTGGCTTGTAGGAAAACTGGAAACACAAGCTTTATATGGTTCTAAAGTGACGATCCTTGAAGAACGTGGCGAATGGGTGAAAGTAGCCGTTTCCAATCAGCCTACACCCCGCAATGATATTGGTTACCCAGGTTGGATGCCAAAGGCACAATTAAAAGAAGGACATTCTTTTGAGAAGCAATTTAAACGAGGATTTGCCCTTGTAAATGCCCCGAAGACCTGGCTTTATTCGGATTCGAAACTTCGGTCCGAATTCATGGAAGTCAGCTTCAATACCCGGCTTCCGCTATTGCAGGTGAAAAAAGATAAAGTGAAGGTGATGACACCGGATAATGGGGCAAAATGGATGGAAAAGCAAGAAGTGTCAGTCTATCAAAATGAAAATCAAATACCGGCTCCAACCGGTAAGGACATCGTTGAATCAGGAAAAGGTTTTTTGGGGCTACCTTACCTATGGGCTGGAATGTCCGGTTTTGGATTTGACTGTTCTGGATTTACGTATACGATGTACCATGCTAATGGAATAACGATCCCAAGGGACTCTTCCATACAGGCTCAGCATGGCAAAAAGGTTGAAAAAGAAAATCTACAACCAGGTGACTTACTATTTTTTGCCCATGATAAAGGGAAAGGAAAGGTCCATCATGTCGGAATGTATATTGGTGACGGCAAAATGATCCATTCACCTAACAGCTCAACACATGTAAGGGTAGATGAAATAAAAACATCGGGATACGGAGAGGAATATGCCGGAGCAAGAAGATATATCGATTGATCTTAAGGGGAAGCTTAAGAGCTCATTGCTCTTAAGTTTTTTTCATATTAAACAGATCTTCTCTCAGTCTATCGAGACCCCGATGTCTTTAAAAAGGAATAGTTTTGCATAACCTGGATGTTCCGGATGCCTATAGAGTGTTTAGTTAATATTAAATGAGAAAAAATATATTTCCGGATGATTTTTATCCATATTTCGCTAGTTAAAACCTTAATTAACTATTTCCTTAGTATCGATAAGGAAAAATATGGTATAATTATTAACAAATATTTCTCAATATTATAAAAGTAAGGGGTTGCCAATGATGATCACTTTTCCAAAACCTGATGTTGAGCAATTTTTACGAACGTTTTCCATTTCTGATTTTGCTGTAAGTCCAGATGAAAAACATCTGGTTTTCAGTACCAATTTGAGCGGCAAGTATAATTTATGGGGAATGGATTTGCCAAACTCCTTTCCTTATCCTCTAACATCCATCGATCAAAGCTGCCAAGGGCTTATATATGATAAGAAGAGCCGGTTTATCATTGCTGGTTTCGATCAAGACGGTAATGAAAATACCCAGTTTTACGGAGTTTCTTTGAATGGAGGTACATTGAAGGAAATCGTTAATCATGAAAATACACGAAATTTCATGCCAAAATTATCGAATGATAGGAAAAAGCTCTATTACACGACATCCAGAGGAAATCCTTCCTTTCTAAATTCCTATTGTTTGGATTTAGAATCAGGACAGGAAAGACTGGTACTGGAGGGGAAAGATGCAGCGACCTATTTATTTGGCTTCAGCCCTGATGAAGAAACCTTACTTTACTATAGACATTTTGCTAATACATACACTCTTCTCTATGCAAAAAAAGGGAACGAAGATATCCTGCTCACTCCGCCGACAGAGAAACAACACACAGTGAATGATGGGGTTTTTGTTTCGGATTCGATGATATATTTATTGACTGATTATGATTCGGACTTTACCTATTTGGCTTCATACAACCTTGAAACAAACAAGTTCTGTAAAGTTAAAGAATTGGAGAATGAGAGTTTTACTGCCATTACTTATAGTAAAGAGAATCAATTATTATATTTAACCAGTCAAAAGGGTGTAGAGGATAAATTATATGAAATCAATCTGCAAAATGAAAATTGGAGAAACATCCCCGTGCCATGCAGTGTCATTAATAAACTTGAAGTTGCTGCATCAGGCACGCTTTACCTATTTGGCATGAGTGCAACCAAGCCTCATAATATCTATAAAAATACAGGTGATGAGTGGGTATCATTAACTAAATATACTGTTCCTTGCGTCGATTCTAATGAATTGGTTGAACCGGACATCATTACCTACCCTTCCTTTGATGGCCGGGAGATCGAATCGTTATTTTTTAGGGCAAAAAAGGAAAATGACAATGGTGAAGTCATTTTTTGGCCTCATGGAGGACCTCAAGCGGCAGAACGGAAGTTTTTTAGAGCTTCATTTCAATTTTTCTTGAATAACGGTTACAGTATTTTCGCGCCAAACTTCCGCGGTTCAACTGGTTATGGTTTGGAATTCATGAAAATGGTAGAGGGAGATTGGGGAAATGGCCCGCGGCTTGATAATGTAGCCGGTCTTGATTGGCTGATAGACCAAGGGCATGCACAAAAAGGCAACATTCTTTTGATGGGCGGAAGCTTCGGAGGCTATATGGCTCTTCTGCTGCACGGGCGACATGCGGATTATTTTAAAGCGGTTGTCGATATTTTCGGCCCATCCAACCTATTCTCATTTATCAATTCCGTACCTGAAGACTGGAAGCCAGTCATGGACCAATGGGTAGGAAACCCTGAAAAAGATAAAGAAAAACTAATCGAGTTTTCGCCTATTACCTATCTGGAATCCATGATAAAGCCAATGCTTGTCATACAAGGAGCAAACGATCCCCGTGTCGTCAAAGAGGAATCGGATCAAATCGTTCAAGCGTTGAAGGATAAGGGAAGAGATGTCGATTATCTGCTTCTAGAAAATGAAGGACATGGATTTTCCAAAAAAGAAAATGAAATTGCCGTCTATCAAAAAATACTCTCCTTCTTAAAGCGGTTCACAGCAGTAACAGAGAAGGTATAATCCAAGTTTAGAACCCCTGCGCTCACGTTCAAAGTGATGAAGTAGGGGTTTTTGAGTACTCGTAGTTATAATGGCAGGCGCCTTAAGTGTGTGCCTGTGTTTATTTGCACTATTAAAGACCAAGGATGCACCTGGAGCAAAACCCTATTATCGTGACATTATTGTCTTCCATTTTTACTTTATCCTATGCTTCGAACTGGCCTGCCTTTCATCCCGGTCTTCCTTTTGTTGCTGTGCATAGAATCCATTTTCATGCATTATACATATGATTCTCATCACTTTTATTACAAATCAATGGGATTGAGAGGCGATAGTCCTTTTCCAATAATTAAACTGGTGGGCGGCCCTTGGGTTTACGTTCACTCCCTGTTTCTTTTTTTATTACGCCCCATATAATTTATTTTAATAAGTTTGTAGGTTTAAGAATACAAATAATAAGTGAGTTTCTTATACTTTAAAATATGGGGGAGAGCAAATGAACGAGTTTTTGGAGAAAACAGCAAGATTCGAACATCGGTTTTGGCTGCAAATCTTAGGAGACCATGCCAGGTTCATCCATGAGTCTTTAGCTCCGGTCGAAGTGGAATACATTGAAATTGCCTCAGAATTCATTCAAATTTTTGATACTCTCCTTGGTAAAGCCAATTCTGAAGAGATTACGCAGCTTACTGCCATTGCAGAACAAGAGACATTAAGATTTCGGGAGTTTAAGCTATGTCTTTTAAAAGAGCATCTGGTAGGTAAAATTAAAATACATCTTTCACCTTCATTCATAAATCATATGGTGAACGAATTAGAAGAATATTTAAGATTATTGAAATATTTCAATTCAAATCAAATGCCGCCGGTTTTTCATGAACTTCATCATCATTTGCTTTGGCTGCTAGATGCAGCAGGTCATGCAGGTGCAATATCATCCAATATGGATGATGTTGAAAAAAGATTAAAAGAGAAAAGTGAGCAATATAAAAAACATTTTAATGATTTTTATTTAAAAGCTGTTGAAATGGCAGGATTTTTACGAACCAATCTGTCAACGTTCCCAGCATTGGAAAAAATGAATGCGGACGTCACATTGGAAATTAAATTCTTCCAGCACTTCCTGCTTGAATTAGAAGAGCTTGACCTCAGTGCGCAGGCTCTTGGAACTTTTGCGCCATTAATGGCCGATCATATGTGGCGTGAAGAATGTTATTATTTAACGAAACTCGCTGAATCGACAGACATGGAAAAGCCAAACTGCGATCCAGCGAAACCGAGGCTAGTCGAATAAAAAAGTACCTCATGGAGCCCTTTCTTTAAATGGGCTCTTTATATGTGCTTTCCTTAATGGATGTGATTTATAAAGGAAGTTAATTCCTATCCTTATGTTATACTAGAAGAACTAAAATTAATTATAGAAGTATAGGAGTGCTGAAAGATGTTTGGAAATGCTTCCAATTTGACAGATGGCATTTATTTTGGAGAATCGTTACCACAACAAATCGCTAAACACATTTTAAAAAAAATCATTGAAGGTGAAATAGAAGCTGGAGAGAAAATCGTCGAAGAAGACATTTCCAAAGAATTGAACACTAGCCGTGCACCCGTACGCGAAGCCCTTTATTTACTGCAGGTTGACGGTATTGTTGAGAGGATGCCGCGGCGGGGAACGATCGTCAAGCCATTTTCACAAAGGGAAATCATTGAATATAATGATGTTACGATCGGACTGATCCAGATGGGCATTGAATTTTCCCAAGGGAATTGGCACTCAGAAAATAAGCAATCATTACAAAGGCATTTGGAAAGTGCAACCGATGAGTGTGAAAAAGGTAATGTTATCGAGTATCAAAAAAGGGCAACACAGATATTTCGATATATTTTTTCAATCGCCAATAACAAAGCATTAGCAAGATTTTTTGAAGAAGCCAGTCATATCCTCATGGTTTTTGCCCAAAGTCAATGGAATACGGAAACGATGGAAAGTTTCCATTTCAGATTAAAGATGTCTATTGAGGCCATTCTAGAAGATGATTTAGTTAAAGCAAAAAATGAAATTCATGAAGCCTTGAATCGTGGAGTGATGTAGAGTCTTTGACTCTAAAACCAAATTGTCGACAATCGACAAAAAGAATGTTATGATGTAATCGTATTCAAACAAGAATATCTTCACCAAGATTAAAGGGAGAAAGGGAGAATATTATGCAAGCATTCGATTTTACGGAAAAAGTAGCAATTGTTACCGGTGGCGGCGGGGGTATCGGCCGGGCAGCTTCTATTACACTTTCAGAAAATGGTGCCAAAGTGGTTGTTGTAGACCTTTCCGAAGAGGCTGGCATGCTAACGGTAAATGAAATCAAAGAAAACGGCGGCGAAGCGAAATTCGTAAAAGCCGATGTTACAAAGGAAGACGATATAAAAAATTATGTTCAAAAAACGATAGATTTCTATGGAAAAATCGATATTTTCTTGAATAATGCAGGTTGGGAAGGCAAAATAATGCCGCTTATCGACTATCCTGCTGAGGTTTTCGATCAATTAATGTCAATAAATGTACGAGGTGTTTTCTTGGGCATGAAACATGTATTGCCCCATATGATTGAACAAAAAAGCGGGGCGGTCGTGAATACAGCTTCTGGAGCTGGTTTACTGGCAACGCCAAACATGGTGGCGTATGGCGCTAGTAAACATGCGGTTCTAGGAATGACGAAAACAGCTGGTGTCGAAGTAGCTCCACATGGTGTCCGGGTGAATGCCGTCTGCCCAGGTGTCGTCAACACGGCTATGATGCGGTCGATTGAAAGCGGATTTGGTCAAGGTGATTCCGCGGCAGCAGAAACGGCTAGAAAACAGTTGGAAGCAACTACTCCGGATGGCCGGTATGCTGAGCCTCAGGAAGTTGCAAATCTAATGATGTACTTAGTATCCGATCTTTCCAGCCATATTACGGGTCAAGAACTTGTAATCGATGGAGGGGCCATTTTAATCTGATTAGCAAAAAACATTATTAAAGGGGGACCCATACATGAGTTTAATAGGAAAAGTCATAATAATTACAGGAGCGGGCAGTGGAATTGGTAAGGAAACGGCATATAAATTAGCTGAACAGGGAGCTATTGTCGTAGCGGCTGATTATAATGATGTTGCCGCTAAGGAAACGGCTGAATCTATTCAACAAAAGGGAGGCACGGCATCTTTTGTGAAAGTGGACGTAGCTAAAGCGGAAGAAGTGGAAGCGATGGTCGAAGCAGCAATTGCCAATCATGGCACCATCAATGGCATATTCAACAACGCTGGAATTGGACTAGTAAAACCATTTTTGGAAATGGATCCAGAATCATACCACAGAGTCGTTGATGTGGACCAACACGGTGTATATTATGGCATGTATTATGCGGCAAGGAAGATGGTGGAGCTTGGTGTAACTGGGGCAACGATCGTTAATACAGCATCTATATATGGGACAATGGTTTCAATTGGCAGCTTTAACTACCATGCCGCAAAAGCCGCTGTCATCGCGATGACTAAATCCGGTGCCATTGAACTTGCGCAATATGGGATTCGAGTTGTCGGCGTGGCACCAGGTTTCATCGAAACGCCTATCATTGGTGATGATCAAAAGTTCCTGGACAGTTTGGCACAACTTCATATGAGGAAAAAATTGATTCAGCCAGAAAAAGTTGCTGAAGTTGTAACGTTCTTGTTCTCTGAAAAAGCAGATGCCATAAACGGACAAGTCATCCCTGTTGATGATGGATTCTTAAGCTTTAAAGGATAATTATAATTAAAGGATTTTCGAAATAACTTAAAAAGGGAGTTTTGACAAATGAGCGAACGATTCGATGGAAAAGTTGTAATCATTACTGGGGCAGGATCAGGGTTAGGACAAGCAGCCGCTTTGGAATTGGCTAAAGAAGGGGCTAAACTTTCATTAGTTGATTTAAACGATGCATCTTTGGAAGAGACAAAAAAATTAATCTTGGAAATTGCACCAAAATCGGACGTGCTTCTGGTCACTGCAGATGTATCGGATGAAGAAGCAGTAAAGAACTATGTAGACCAAACAGTCAGCAAGTATGGCAGAATCGATGCATTTTATAATAATGCGGGTATCGAAGGTAAACAAGCCCCTATGGCTGAATACGATAGCGAAGTTTTCAACAAAGTAACGGACATCAATATCAATGGTGTATTCTTTGGTATGAAATACATTCTGCCAATCATGAAAGAACAAGGGGCAGGGGCAGTGGTGAACGTGGCTTCCGTAGGTGGAATTCGTGCTGTACTTAACCAAAGTGCATACGTTGCGAGTAAGCATGCTGTTGCAGGCTTAACGAAAACAGCTGCCATAGAATATGGTCAATATGGAATCAGCATTAATGCCATTGCACCAGGAGTTATCTTAACGGCAATGGTAGAAGGTTCATTCAGGCAAATAGGCGGGGAAAATTGGGAAGAAGCAATGGCGGATTTCGTCAGTGTGAATCCTAAGAAACGTTTTGGTAAACCTGAAGAGGTCGGCCGTTTAGTCGCCTTCCTATTATCAGGGGAATCGGAATTCATCAACGGGGCAGTCATTCCGATTGATGGCGGACAATCTTCACAATACTAAACGTGTAAAGGGAGTGACAGTATTAGGTCACTCCCTTTTCAATCGTATCCTTTTAGATAATGACCAAATGAATTAAAATTTTAAAAATCAGTACGTTATGAAACAAAAAACGAACCTTTAGAATAGTATCGGAACTCATAAAAAAAACGCCATATAAGGTGCTTAACAAAGATTAAAGAAACCAATTCGTTACTTTTCTTTATCATGAAGCTTATCTTCATATTCAGTTTCCAACATACCATACAGACCATTCATTTCCTGTTCATCCGGATCTGCCCCAAACTCGTTTCTATAATTTTTTTTTTTATCATCAAGGATTTCTTCTTTTTCATTCTTCTTCTCCATACATATCACCTCCAACCAATAGAGTGCCTCATTGTTCGATAAAATATGCATGGTAATCTCATTTGCAAAACGTTTTATTGGGTATTCTAAATAGTTATTAGTCTTACTATTTGTTAAGATATAAATATATTAACTTAGAGATATCGGAGAGGGAATGTGAAGAAGAAGAAACGTAAGAAATCAAAGAAAGTTTTTACCATTTTCATCCTGATTTTTGGATTTTTGCTCATTAAGGAGATCATGAAAACCCCCTATTCCGAAAATGTTTCCACATCAGTAAATACGCTTGATTCTTTCGCGAACGTAAAAAAGTATAGCTCACTCCTTCAAGGGGAGTTGGCTAAATACGGACTTGAGGAGCATACTTCGACATTGATTGCTTTGATGCAGCAGGAAAGCCGAGGACGGGGCGGTGACCCAATGCAGGCATCTGAGTCAGCGGGTCTTGATCCAAATACAATCACAGATCCAACGGAAAGCATTAAGTATGGGGTGAAACATTTTAAGAGGATCAATGAATATGGCAATGAAAAGGGTGTGGATTTTGCCACGATCATTCAAGCATATAACATGGGTATTGGTTATATTGATTTCGTGGCGAATGAAGGGGGCAAGCATAATGAAGAGCTTGCGAAGAAGTTCTCCATGCTTCAGGTCGAAAAGAACCCCAAGCTTTATGATTGCGGCGGGGACAAGGATAATTTTCGGTACCCATATTGCTACGGTGACTACTCATACAGTGCAAAGGTATATAAAAACATTGAGGAGCTTGACAACAGTATATCGGCTCAAGCTGATGGTGAGTGAGGGGAACAAAAAGCCTGCTGAATGAAGTAGGCTTTTTGTTCATGGTAATGCTACCTCTTTTGCGGAGTTCAAAGAATTAAAACGATTGTCATTTATTGTTCAACCATGGAAGGAGGTCGTTATGTTTATAGAGTTTCCCGGATTCCTCAATGATTTGTGAAAGAAGGATATCAATGGAATCAAGTAAAGAGTTTAAGGCTTGTTTAACAGAACCACTCTCAAATTGCTCTAAGGGCACAGGTAACTCTTCCTCGTCCAAAATAAAATGTGACCCATCCGGAAGCACCAAGATATCAATGATCAAATCCTCAAAGGATAACAACTTATCCGCCAAATATGTATTTTTTACAATATTAAAATAGGAACCTAAATAATTGCCTTCAAAATCTCTCCAAAGGTATAAATTATAAGGGCGGTCTTTCCAATAATAAGCTATCGTATAACTTCCAATGGGTATGTTTAATTCTATGGGACCCGCTTTCATCGTAAACGCATCCATGATTTCATGAAATAGCACGACATGATGATTTTGTGCGTTTAATAGCATACAGGTATGTTCTACAATTAAAGAGTCATAGCGGATTTTTCTTTCAATTATTTCATTGCCCAGTTTAAGCGGTGTTGTATATATATTGTCCATCATTTTATTTCTCCCTTAAAAACCATCTAGATCATTATGCCATTTGTTTCTTTTACTTTGGTAAATATTAAAACCTAATTTCACAAGTACCGAGAGATTAGGCTTTAACTATTTTCAAAATCGTTCACTCTTCTGCCTAATCTGAATGTTGTTTATTGGAACTTATCCTTGATACGCCTGCTCTAAAGTTTTAATGTCAATTTTCTTCATTTGGAGCAACGCCTTCATCATTCTTTCCGATTTTTCAGGATTGGAGTCGTTCACCATCTCGGTTAGACTTTCTGGGATGATTTGCCATGACACGCCAAATTGATCTTTCAGCCAACCACACACTTGCGCCTTTTCATCTCCGCCTGCCGAGAGTTTTCCCCAATAATAGTCCAATTCTTTTTGATCCTCGCAATGGATGATAAATGATATTGCCTCTGTGAATTTGAATTGAGGACCGCCATTTAATGCTACGAATTTTTGTCCTTCCAATTCAAATTCCACGGTCATCACAGAACCCATTGTCTTTCCATGGATTTGATTTCCTTCATTTCCATAGCTAGTGATTCTTCCGATCTCAGAATTTTCAAAGATGGATGTGTAGAACTTCGCCGCTTCTTCGGCTTGTGAATCAAACCAAAGGTTAGTGGTGATTTTTTGAATTTTGTTTTTCATGATTTTTCTCCTTTATTGTTTGCATGTTAGCCAGGATAACTAAACTTGCCATTATCAAGGAATTACGATTATTCAATAAGATTAAACATCTTGAAGGTACATATACTATACACCAATTATCATGACCAAAGAAAATGGTGTAAGGTTAGGGTGCGTTTGTGTATTTTAATCGATCATTAAACTAAGCCCATTAATCCTTTGTTTGTTTGTTACAATATTCTTGCCTCAGGGTGATGGAAATACAAAAGGATATAGAAACTTCTCACCCGTGAAAAGTCCTATATCCAAAATTCGTTTCTCAGCTTTCGAAGTTAAATTGCCATTGGATTCCGAATCTATCGGTTAACTGACCGTAAATTTTACTCCAGAATGTTTCTTGCAGCTCTACACCAACAGTCCCGCCTTCACTTAGTTTGTTAAAGATCGATTTAATTTCCTCCACATCATTACCGACATATGCCAGGCTGATATTATTTCCTTCTACAAAAGGCATACCAGGAAAAGTATCTGAAAACATGATATTGCTTCCATTGATAGTCAGCCTTGTATGCATGACTAAATCTTTCGCTTCTTCTGGAAGGGGAAATTCCGGATTAGGCGGTGTTTCACCAAAGGTCATGATATTCGGTTGTTCCGTTCCAAAAATCTCCGCATAGAACTCTACCGCTTGTCGACAATTTCCATTAAAATTAAGATATGCATCAACTGTCATGTGTCTCACTCCTATTTTCTTATTAATTTTTCTTTGCTCCAATTTATTACTTAATGCATGATTATCTTACGAAAAATTCAGGTGGTTCAATTCCAAGCGTTCTAAGATAAATATAGCCTTGTCCCCTATGGTGGATCTCATTTTCCAGGGCATATTGAAGTCTATCAAAGTGGCTTTGTGAGGGACCGAAAAAAGGATCCTTTTCAACGACTCCAAGCGTTTCCTCGGTCATTTCCTCCCACAATTTCCTCGTCTCAACCCTTACTGCTTCGCATGCTGATATCAGGTCTTCTTTGGTGGAAATTACCGAAAAGGAATCTGGAAACTCCCAAATACCCAGTGCAATTCCACGCATATATCCAGTCTCAATGTTCATGACTTCTTTAACCATTTCTGCGAAAGGGCGAAGCTTCCCGGCCGGTGTATAATGAAATAATTCCTTTTCAGGGAAAGCTTCAACCACCCGCAACGTCAATCTCCTGTTGCCTTCCAATATATTTAACAAATCCTCTTTCGAAAGAACCACCATTTCACTCTCCTTTGATCAATACTCTGTATAAAAGTTCTGTGAAAAATCGAAAAGTCCTGCAAATTCCTGAATATAAAGAATGCATAGCTTTTTTTAATAAACAATGGAGCAATTCCATTAATGTATAATTAACCAATAGATAAAGTAAAAAGGGGAAATGTCATATGTTCGGTTCCTTAAATAAAACTAAATTAATAAAAAATGATTTAAAAGGCATTGCGAAATTAATGTTCAGGATGTGTCAGAAGACACTTGGGATCAAGAGAACCTAACAAAGAGAAATTTAGATTTTACTATTGAAAGCATTCGTCATATAGATGCTTATACGAAAAGATTAAGCATTACTCAAATGGGTAGGGAACTTTTAAAGAATCATTTTGATAATTTTGCGGTGAGGATAGGTGCGTATATTGGAGAAGTTATAAAAAGGAATATAAATCAAGATTATAAAAGGTATGAATATGATTCTGTATATCATTTTTCTTCTGCACTTGATGAAGTGAATAGGGGCATTAAAACAGAGATTGTTCTTTACTCCAAAAAGAGAGATAGAGTTATAATGCCATTGAATGTGGTAGCTCAACATCTGGAAGGGAATCCGGCACATACAGATTTCTTGGAATATGTAGAAGAAACAATTAAGCGAAATTCGTAATAGATATCTGCTTTCCTTAAACAATTGAGTTGTTTTCAAGAACATTCCCAAAAGAGGGAAAATTCAATTTTTGTAAATATTGATTAAAACTTTCATTTATTATACGATTTAATCAGTTATATTTTCCCAACCAGCAAGATGCTTATACATAAACGATTCAATTAATAACGGAACCAGCAGAAAGGGAGAGAAGCCAATGATTAATAAAGTCGGTCAAATTATGTTATACGTTAATAACCAAGATGAGTCATTGAAATTTTGGACGGAAAAATTCGGATTTAGCGTACTTTCTGAAGAAGATAACGGCCAAGGGTTAAGATGGATTGAAATAGCACCAAAAGGATGCACAAACGAGCATCATCCTGCATAATAAGGAATTCATTGCTAAAATGCAGCCTGAATTAAATCTAGCTACACCATCATTAATGTTTTACTCGGATAATCTTGATGAATTATATAAAGACTTTTCGGAGAAGAATATCAAAGTGGGAGAACTTGTAAATATGCCTTCTGGAAGAGTCTTCAATTTTGCTGATAATGAAGATAATTACTTTGCGGTCATGGAAAAGAAGTAAATCATTTAGCTAAAGATAAAAAACATCAAAACGACTAGAAAAAATATTTTTAGTCGTTTTGATGTTTTTCGATAAAACAACACTCTTTATGAAACTATTTAGCCTTCAGGCCTTGGCCCAGCAGGAAGTCCAGAGTTCTCAACCGTTTTGATCGGCCGAATTGTTATGTCTCCATTCACGTAAATTTGACAAGATAAACGCAAATGATCTTCCATTCCTTTTTCCTCAAAGACCTTTTTTTCTTTATGTGTGACCTCCAAAAAATCACCTGCCAATATTTCCACTCTGCAAGTTGTACACTTAGCTTTCCCACCGCATCGGTGGAGAATATTTATCCCGTTATCTTCCAATGCCAATACTAATTTTTTTCCCATTTCAACTTCAAACGTTCCTTGGTCAAATACTGTTACATAAGGCATCTAATACCACCTCTTATTATAGGATATCCATCAACAGGTCATTAATATATCTATTCTTTTACCTTGTCCATATGACATAAAAAAATGTGAAGTCACTGCTGATTGATAGTAAGGATGAATAATTAATTATCGTGAAGACAAACTTTAAGTACATTCTTCATAATTATTAATGTAAAAAGGGATAAATAGAGCTAGGGAAAATAAGAATGGTCTTATAGTGGGAATTAAAATCCATTGAAAAAAAAGAGTCGAATCATTAAAGGGAGGTGCATGCCTGTGAATAATGGCCATTGTGATTTTTCACCAATGAAACAAACGTTAAAAGAGGAGATACGTCAAGTAATATCGGCATTACAGGATAACTTAGAAGCAATGGGTGATGAAAATTATTGTCTTCTTGGAAATTTTGAGAAAATAAAGGATAAATTCATATACATTGATATGAAAGCAGCAACATTTTATTTAAACTGTTATTTGTCCCCGTTTACGGACAAATATCCGGAATTATCAACTTGTGTTCAAAATTTATCGAATTTGAGACATGGCGGGTTGATTGTGATTCAACGGGGAGATTCCCTTGGTTCATTGATTCAACCCGGTATTTCAATAGGAGCGGAGTTAACCCATTCTTTATTGGAATCGATTTTTTTTCCTGGAAATCCACTGCATGATGGAGCCGTTTTGGTTAGTCAGAACCAGATTGTTTCCGCAGCAAATGTCCTTCCGCTTTCGGACAGGTCAACCGGGGGAAAAAAACTGGGAACTCGCCACCGCTCTGCTTTGGGTTTATCTGAACGGAGTGATGCCCTTGTATTGGTAGTATCAGAGGAAACAGGAAGAGTTTCATTTGCATTGAATGGGAAACTGTACCCAATTAATACACACGGGCCTATATAGAATTATTAAGATTTAAGTCACAGGGTAATTATCATGTTCCAGGGCATTCACCCCTGGAATATTCAATCGCGTAAATAAGTAATCGCTGGATCTTTTTAGGCTTTTGTAATTTTGCTTATTTTATCAGAATTACAGGTACAGAAAATTTCATGACTTAATCAACCCGGTGATTTTTACCGGGTTTTTGGTTGCTTTTTATATAAAAAAAGGCATATGATAAATAAGGAGTCTCAAGCAGATAAGTTATAAAACGAAAGAGGATTTTACATGATAACCATTAAAAGTGAACGAGAAATAAATTTGATGCATGAAGCGGGCAAACTTCTTGCTGCGACGCATAGAGAAATTGCAAAAATGATAAAACCGGGAATCACGACTTGGGAAATCGAGGAATTTGTCGATCAATACTTGGCAGAGCATGGTGCTACACCTGAACAAAAGGGTTATAACGGCTATAAATATGCAACATGTGCCTCAGTGAATGACGTGATTTGTCACGGGTTTCCGCAAAAGAAAGCCCTAAAAGAGGGAGACATCGTCACGATCGATATGGTGGTGAACCTTAACGGCGGTTTGGCGGATTCAGCTTGGACATATGCAGTCGGAGAAGTTTCCGATGAAGCTCGGCGCTTAATGGATGTAACCAAGAATGCTTTATACAGAGGCATTGAAGTTGCACGGGCAGGAAACCGTCTCGGGGACATCGGTCATGCAATCCAGTCATATGCAGAAGGTGAAAAGTTTTCTGTTGTCCGCGATTTTACAGGACACGGAATCGGCAAAACCATGCACGAGGACCCTACCGTCCTACATTATGGTAAGCCAGGTAAAGGTGCCCGTTTAAAAGAGGGCATGGTCATCACGATCGAGCCTATGCTGAATGCAGGCACATGGCATATGAAAATGGACCAAGACGGCTGGACGGCGAGAACGGCAGATGGAAAGCTTTCCGCCCAATATGAACATACCCTCGTCATTACAAAAGAAGATCCGATCATTTTAACGGAACAGTAAGCAAAAAGAAGGAACGGCCTTATCATAGGCCGTTCCTTCTTTTTGTGTTTTAAACTATTTCACAATAAACCTCGACAGAATATTCAGAATTTCCCCATCCCACAATAGATCGAATCCAAAAAATTAGTACTAGGCAGTTTGGCATTAAAAACTTTACTATTATGTGGCAGCACAGGATAATAAGGGGAAGGAAGAAATATTTAATTATATACAGTATTAAGGGGGGAATGACTGTGAAGAAAGGGGAGAAACTGTCTGCGACGGTTGAAACCGTTGGGTTGAGCCAGCGCGAATTTTTAACGATTTTCCTACTTCACTCTTTAAGGATAAAAGCGAATTATCCAAGGGCGATTCACCAGGACCTGAAAAATACGTTCACTGGAAAAGTGCATAGCTATGACTATTTATGTAAAATATCGAATACGCTAGTCGAATCCAATCATTTATCATTATATACGAATAAGGGAAGAAATTATTATCAAATAACGGAAAAAGGCAAAGAGCTTTACATATGGTATCAAGAAAATTTCCTGGAACGGTTTTCCGAAGTGAAAAAGGTCATTGATCGCTTCATGTTCGATTTAAGGGGATCTGGTGAAAACCCACCGGTTGTAAATGAGCTTCCAGAAGAATACAGGTCTTATTTCTCGAAAATAATATCGGTGAAGGACCTTGTCCGTTATGTAACTTTAAAAGCCGCTTTCACTAAGAAACCCATTTATATGGGGGAAATTGGCGATCTGCTTAAAAATCAGTTCGGCTGGATCGCTTCAAATGGCTATTTATACGATTTATCTCATGAAATGGAAGAGAACGGCCTACTTGTCGGCAGGTGGGAAAGTGAAAAACGAACTAAACGGTATTTACGAATAACCGATGAAGGACAGCATCATTACAAACAGATTGCGGATTCTGCGGCCTTTCAAGTCCAGGAAATTCAAAAATACATGGCCAGTGTCGTTATGTTCTTAAAAGAAAAGAGTTATTGATTAGAGAAATGGAGCCCCTTAATTTGCAAGGAGAATGAAGTTACATGCTTAAATTAAATTGCTCAAGGGTAAATGTTACTTAAGACACTTCTTAAAAAGGGGGAATGGGTGATGGCGGAAAAACAAGATGAAAGGGGAAGCATATTCAGTTTCATTAAAGGCCAGGTAGATAAGCTCCCAATTTCACAATCGAAAAAGACCAAAATGCTCGACCAGCTCTTAAAGCTGAAAACGATGACTGTTGATGCAAGGGAACCCCGAATTGCTCTTGTCGGAAGGAGAGGGTCTGGAAAATCCTCACTGATCAATGCGATGTTTGGTCAGGAACGGCAATATGTCAGTTCCGTTAAATCTGGAACGGGTAAGGGGAAATGGTTATGGTACCCGAGTGATGCCGAACCCAAAATTCGTTTACTGGACTCACGGGGGCTGGGTGAGAGTGAAGCTCCTACGGAAGAGTTCGAAGAAGATACACCATTGGATGAATTGATAAAAGCGGTGACTGAAGAACAACCTGATGTGTTTCTTTTCTTAATTAAAGCAAAAGAAGCGGATTCACGTATTGAAGAAGATTTACAAGAATTGAATAAGCTGCGCAAGATCGTTAAAGAGAATCACCATTATGATGTACCTGTCATCTGTGTGGTCACACAAGTGGATGAATTAGATCCGCCACATTATAAACAAGTACCTTTTGATGCCAATCCTAAGAAAAAAAAGAATATTGATGAAGCCATCGCATTGATGTCAAAACGATTTAAAGATAGTGAAATACCACTTTTGAACATAATTCCTACTTGTTCGTATATTGACTTTGATGAAAGCGGAAATATTGAATATGATATGCGTTGGAACATAGATTTGCTTTCAGATTACTTAATTGAGGCCTTACCCAGTGAAGCGAAGCTGAAGACTGCCAAAGCGATGCAGAGCCAATTCGTAAAGAAGAAATTCGCGCGGACGATAGTGGGAACGTTTACGGCAATCGCAGGTCTAATAGGTGCAGAGCCAATACCTTTTGCCGATTTTCCCATTTTGACCGGCATTCAGGGTTTGATGATTGTGGTGATAGGTTTTATTGCGGATAAAGAAATCAATACGAAAACGGCAAGTGAATTCATTGCAGCGTTAGGAATCAATGTTGGCATCGGGCTCCTTGTCAGGGAAGGTGTCAGGGCTGCAGTCCGTTTCATCCCAGGAGCTGGTCTAGTCGTTTCCGGTGCGGTAGCGGGCGCCGTCACTTATGGAATCGGGCAAGCCGCGATAGCTTACTTTCTCGAAAACAAAAATATTGATCAGGCGAAGGAGGCTTACAAGAACGCGAACAAAGAATATAAAAATGAAGACATTGACTCTTAATGTGCAGATTCGAACCATAAACTACACTAAGGTGATATGATAAAGTGGAGTTAGCAGTTCTGTTCTGCTGCTGGATGGTTTAAGATTTTTGTTTACTAGAGGAGGGATGATCTTCATGTCGTTTTTTCAATCACAGAAGCAAAAACAATATATACAAAAATTAGAGGCGGCGATTCAGTCCTTTACCGGCCGATCTGAGGCACTTGATGATTCAAAGGGATTTCCTTATGAAAACATTCAGGAGTTAAAGGAATTCGGATACCCCCAATTAACTTTAGCTAAAGAGCATGGCGGATATGGCGGTTCCTTATATGATTTTCTCCTATGCCAAGAAAAAATAGCTCAATATTGCGGCCCAACAGCCTTAGGAATAGGCTGGCATGTCGGAACGGTACTTTCCTTATCCGAGAAGAGACCTTGGGAAAAAGGAGTCATGAAAGAATTGTATGATGAAGTGTCGAAAGGTGCACTAATCAATACGGCAGCTTCTGAGGCTGGAACGGGGAGTCCGACGCGCGGAGGCCGACCGGAAACCATTGCGATCAAAAAGGGGAATCAATGGAATTTGAATGGCAGAAAGACTTTCACTACACTCTCTCCCGTCCTAGATATTTTTCTCGTAACGGCATGGGTTCCCGAGGATGAGCGACTTGGCACATTTTTAGTTCATCGTGATGTAAAGGGTGTAAGTATAGAAGAAACTTGGGATATGATTTCCATGCAGGGGACAGGAAGTCATGATTTGGTGTTAAATGATGTCAGCCTCCCTGAAAAGTATTATGTCATGAAAAGCAATCCTGGCGAAAAAAGAAAACCTGAAGCGTGGCTATTACATATACCGGCTTGCTACTTGGGAATCGCAGTGGCTGCCAGAAATTACGCAGTCGAATTTGCGAAAACCTATGCTCCGAATAGCTTACCAGGACCAATTAGGGACCTTCCGAATGTTCAACGTACAATTGGGGAGATTGAACTGGAATTGGGTGAAGCACACCATTTCCTCTACTCTGTCGCAGAAAAATGGGTGCGGCAGCCTGAAGATCATGATGAATTATCGAAGCAATTGGGGGCAGTTAAGTTATCGGTCGTCAACAAATCGATTTCCATCGTCGATAAAGCGATGAGAGTCGTCGGAGCCAAAAGTTTACAACGAAACAATCCCCTGCAACGCTACTACAGGGATGTACGCGCAGGACTCCATAATCCTCCGATGGATGATGCAACAATCACCATGCTCGCAAAATCAGCTCTTTATTAAATTCTTATTCAAATATTTTTTTGATGGCACTGAAATGATCGTTTCAGTGTTTTTTTCATGTTCATATTTCAGCCCTCAATCATCCGCTTTCTTTGTTGGTCCCGCTAACTGCCTCTTTTTTTAGTCCCCATGTTAATTTAACTAGCTTATCATTCTCTATCTTGATATGATTGATATATCTGTCTAAATCTTCGAAAAATATCGAAAGTTCGGTGTAAAAATGAATCTTATGACCAAAGATTTACTGATTAACTTTTTACTTATCCTTTTTCCGATCTTTTTATTGCAAATGAGCTATCTAGTGAAGTACGTATACCGTTTAGATGCATTAAAAGGATCCTTCCTATCGATTTTCCCTATTCTTTCACTTGTTCTATGCATGTTATTTCCCGTTGTTATAGAAGAAGATTTTGTTTGGGATCTTAGATGGATCCCTTTTCTATTAGGCGGTTTATATGGAGGCTATCGGTTAGGAATCATATTGATAGTCACCACTCTTGTTATCCGCTATTTATCAGGGGGTGATAATGGATTTTATATATCATGCATCACTTTTCCACTTGTGGGTGTTTCCTTGTTTTTTATATCTAAATACTATTTGAAACTCTCTGTCAGCAAAAAAATTCTCATGGGTATATCATTAATCTTCATTGTCCATATTCTCACGCAGTTTATTTCAACAGTAGTATTTGAACTTACTATCGGCATAAGTCTATGGAAACAATACTTCACGATCCAAGTCATTGGAATTGTTGTTGTAATCTTACTATGGGAGGTCATTCTCACTAATTTTCAGGTTCTCGAAAAATTAGTGAAAGCGGAAAAATTGCAAATCGTTAGTCATCTGGCTGCAAGCATATCTCATGAAGTCAGAAATCCCCTTACAGTCACCAGGGGCTATATACAAATGTTAAGCGAAGACGTTTCTTCCCATACTAAGGTCAGATATGCAAATATTGCACTGAAGGAATTGGATCGGGCCACGGATGTCATTAATGATTATTTGACGTTTGCTTCCATAAGCCCTGAAAACACGGAGCGATTAAGGGTATCGGAGGAAATTCAGCATGTCGTTAACAGCATAAAACCCCTGGCTAACAATAATGGAACAGAATTGAAATTATCCTTATTCGAAGATGGAGCTTATTATATCATGGGGGAAAGGAAGAAATTCCAACAGAGTTTGTTCAATATCTTAAAGAATGGCATAGAGTCGATGGACCATGATGGCAAAATATACATAGATTTGATTCATGCTGCCTCCACCATCCAAATCAAGATCCAAGATCAGGGAGTTGGAATGACACAGGAACAAATATATCGTTTAGGTGAGCCTTACTTCACGACAAAAAATAAAGGGACGGGATTGGGCATGATGGTTTCATATAGCGTTATCAAAAGCATGGATGGTACGGTACATGTGTCAAGTGTACAAGGGAAAGGGACATGTTTCTCCATTAACCTGCCCATACATAAATACGAGCCTGCTTGAGTTAAGTGTAAATTGACAGTTTTAAAACTCATAGATTACAATTTAATTAAATTACCAATTATTATGAAATAATTCAATGACGCATTTGATACCTAAGGGAGATGATTGAATGAAATCGCTTACAGATGGACAAATCATTTGGGAACCGACAAAGGAACAAATCGAGCAAACGGTATTGACGCAATATGTGAAATGGTTAAAAGAAAAGAAAGGTTTAACATTTCATGATTATCATGAATTATGGAAATGGTCGGTAGATGAACTGGAGCAATTTTGGGCTTCAATTTGGGATTATTGTGATGTAAAAGCCGGCAGGAAATATGACAGGGTTTTAGCGGAGCAATCCATGCCAGGTGCGAAATGGTTCGAGGGGGCAAGGCTTAATTATGCTGAAAATGCATTATTGAATAATCAGGAAGAGAAAACGGCGATATTTTTTCGTTCCGAACATATCAGGCAGCAGGAAGTCAGCTGGAAAGAGCTGAAAGAAAAAGTGGCCTCTGCCGCCCAATCATTAAGGAAACTTGGTGTGAAATCAGGTGACCGTGTTGTTGCCTATATGCCAAACATACCTGAAGCGGTGATAGCTTTCTTGGCAACAGTGAGCATAGGTGCCATCTGGTCCAGTTGTTCACCTGACTTTGGGGCAAGAAGCGTCATAGATCGTTTTAAACAGATTGAACCAGTTGTATTACTGGCGGTTGATGGATATCAGTACAATGGAAATGTATATGATAAAACATCGGTCGTCTCCCAGCTTAAACAGGAATTGGTCACTGTCAAGCATACCGTGCTGGTTCCTTACATAGAAAAAAAGATTTTGGAAGTGAACCTGGCTGATACAGTTCCTTGGGATGACCTATTAAAAGAAAAGGCAGAATTAACTTTTGAAAGCGTTCCTTTCGATCATCCGCTTTGGATTCTCTATTCATCAGGTACGACCGGGATGCCAAAACCGATTGTACAAGGGCATGGCGGTATATTATTGGAGCATTTCAAATCAACACGAATCCATCAAGGCATGACTTCCGAGGATACCGTATTCTGGTTTACGACGACAGGCTGGATGATGTGGAATCTCCTTATGGGTGGTTTGCTTAATGAAGGGACCATCGTCCTTTATGACGGCAGCCCTTCTTTTCCGAATATGGAGGTTCTTTGGGAATTGGCGGAAGATACAGGCATGACTTTCTTTGGAACAAGTGCACCATTCCTTACGAATTCAATGAAGTTAGGAAACAAGCCTCTGGGAAAATATGATTTATCGAAATTGAAGGCTCTTTTTTCCACTGGAGCTCCATTATCTGGAGACGGTTATAAATGGGTGTATGAAAATGTCAAAAAGGATATCTGGCTAAGTTCATCCAGTGGCGGGACCGATGTATGTGCCGGATTTGTGGGCGGAGTTCCAACATTGCCCGTGAGAATCGGAGAGATACAAGGAAGGGCATTGGGCGTTTGTGCGGAAGCCTTTGATGAGCATGGTCAAACATTGATTAATGAAGTTGGTGAATTGGTCATTACCAAACCGATGCCGTCCATGCCGCTATATTTCTGGAATGATCAAGATGGGACAAGATACTATGAGAGTTATTTCGATACGTATCCTGGCATATGGAAACATGGTGATTGGATAAAGATCGACGACAAGGGCAGCTGTATCATTTATGGACGTTCCGACTCGACCATCAACCGTTCTGGTGTACGGATGGGAACTAGCGATATCTACCGGGTCGTCGAAGTGATAGACGAGGTGATGGAAAGCCTAGTCATTGATAGGGAAGTGCTTGGCCGCGGTTCCTCACTGCTGTTGTTCGTAGTCCTTAAGCCCGGGGAAAGTCTGGATGCAGCATTGACGGCAAAAATCAAGGAACAAATCAGAGGGCATTTATCCCCTCGCTTTATCCCTGACCAAATCCATGTCGTTGGACAAATTCCTAAAACGTTGAACGGAAAAAAGATGGAAGTCCCGATACGTAAAGTGTTATTAGGTTTCGAGTTTGATAAAGTAGTGAATGCAGACTCCATGGGAAATCCAGAATCACTACAGTTTTTTAAAGAATTGGCACTCGAGTTGAATGAGAAAAAAATATTCTAGAATTCAGGCGGAGTCTAAAAGCTCCGTCTTTTATTTGTTTTTCCTGAATGTCCATGGTGTTAAATCCCCCGTAAGGTTCGCTTCTGGATTGGCCTGCCATCTTTAAAAAAATATATACTATTGGAAATATTTTCTTGACAATTAAAAAACAGATGAATAGAATAAAATGGAAAGTCAGTAAGTACTGACAGTCCATTTGGAGGAAGTGAGATCATGAATAGCAGTAATAAGCTTAGTACCGATGATAAGCTGCTGTTGGCGGCAATCGATCTAATTGCAGAGAAAGGGTACAATGGTGTTTCTACTCAGGAAATTGCTGGTTCTGCAGGTTTTAGTGAGAAAACACTATTCCGTCGGTTTGGAAGCAAGCAAAATCTTTTAGAAACGGCATTTGACCGATATCATTATGCTGAAGAGATGACCAAACTTTTTAATGAAGAGCAAATCGTGTGGGATTTGCATTCAGATTTACAACTGATCAGTCGAACATATCATGAAATCATGAATCGTAACCGGAAAATGATAATGATAAGTATCAAGGAAGAAGGCAATTTACCTGGTTTTCGAGAAAAAACACAAAAGCACCCCCGACAGTTACTGGGAATTTTGACAAACTATTTTAACACGATGCATGAAAAAGGAAAACTTATTCCCATAAACCCAGAGCTTCAGGCGTTGTCGTTCATGATGATGAATTTTGGTGCCTTTATGAACGATCTGGATGCCGATGAGAACTATCCAACCGTGTCCCTGGAGGCATTTATCATGGAGAGTGTGCAAACATTTACTAGGGCTTTGACTCCCTAGCTTTTCATGAAGAACAATGACGGTCAGTACTGACGCACCTAGGTGATGGGAGGGAATGCCAATTTTTAATAACTAAAAAAATAGAATAAATGACAGGAGATTATGAATATGAAATCAAGTAACACAATAGTATGGATTAATGTATTTACAGCTAAACCAGGCAAACTTGATGAATTGGTTGCTATCCAAGCTGAAGAACTGCTCAATTTCAAGAAGGGATCACAAGGTGTTCCCGGTTGGATCAGCAGCCGTTGGCATCGTTCTGTAGATGATGATAAGGCAATTATGGTAACGACCTTTGAGAGTATTGATTCTCATGAAAATTGGTTAGAAAAAAGTGAATTCAAAGACCATCTTAATAAAATAAACCATCTCATTGAAGATACAGAAGGTGGGTACTACACGTTAGTGGAAGAGATTGAAAATATGTAAATCCATCAACTTATAAAGGTTATATTCTTAAACAATTAATTTGCCAGTCAGTTTTTACGAGGAGGAGAAAACATTGGAAAAATTAAAGATTGGAATTATTTTAGGAAGCACACGAATAGGACGCGTAAGTCCACAAGTGGGAAATTGGGTTAAAGAAATAGCTGATAAACGTGAGGATGCAACTTATGAAATCGTCGATATCGCAGATTTCAAATTGCCGTTTTTTGGAGAAGGCACTGATAAAGAACCAGGATTATTAGCTTGGTCAGAAAAACTCTCTAGCTTGGATGGTTTTGTGTTTATCGTACAAGAATATAATCACAGCATTACAGGGGCATTAAAGAACGCACTTGATTCCGCACGTGATGAATGGAACAACAAAGCTGCGGGCATCGTAAGCTATGGTTCAACTGGCGGAGCCCGTGCAGCCGAACATTTGCGTGGCATCTTAGGGGAATTACTAATTGCGGACGTTCGTGTAAATCCGACATTATCGCTATTTACAGACTTTGAAAACTTCAAAACGTTTAAACCGGCTGATTTACACCTTGGTAATGTCCATGCAATGCTAGATCAAACAATTGCATGGAGCGGTGCACTAAAAAATTTACGTTAAACTTGAAGTTTACTAGTAGGTCCTTCCTCTCTAACCATATAACAAAATTCATGTCAGTAAGTGCTGAAACCTAAATAAAAGGTGCATAATGAGCTTATTCCTCAAGCATGAGCAGGCTGCTTTCCACATTCAAACCCATTGAACTTCAGTTATAAGTGAATTCGGATCGTATATTTTAAACAAAACGAGACAAAACGAGACAGCAATCTCATTTTGTCTCGTTTTGTTTCTGCTGAAAATAGTTAAACTCCTAATTTTACCGCCTCCCATTTTGGCACGACAATTGCAATATATAAGATTGACTTGCTATTACTGATTGGGGGCTGAAAAATGGAAACGGTTCAATCGAATGAAATAAAGTTATCACAGGACAAGGCTTATTGGATGTACAAGAAAATGCTGGAGATCAGAAAATTCGAAGATCAAGTTCATGAATCTTTTGCAAAAGGGATTTTACCTGGGTTTGTCCATTTATATGCAGGGGAAGAAGCGGTTGCTGTTGGTGTATGTGCCCACCTATCCGAAAAGGACAGCATTACAAGCACTCACAGGGGGCATGGCCACTGTATTGCAAAAGAATGCGACCTAAACGGGATGATGGCTGAAATCTATGGGAAAGTGACTGGGCTTTGCAAAGGAAAAGGCGGTTCGATGCATATTGCCGATTTGGATAAGGGGATGTTAGGTGCGAACGGGATAGTCGGCGGAGGCTTTCCGCTCGCATGCGGTGCAGCATTAACTGCCAAGTATAAAAAGACTGATCATGTTAGTGTTTGTTTTTTTGGTGATGGTGCCAATAATCATGGGACATTCCATGAAGGGATAAATCTGGCGGCAATCTGGAAGCTGCCCGTAATATTCATCGCTGAAAATAATGGGTATGGGGAAGCCACGCCTTTCAACTATGCTTCTAGCTGTAAAACGATAGCCGATCGTGCGATAAGCTACAATATCCCGGGTGTCCGGGTGGATGGGAAAGATGTATTGGCCGTGTATAAGGCTGCTGAAGAAGCCGTTCAGAGGGCTCGCAGGGGAGAAGGCCCATCATTGATCGAATGCGTTACTTATCGTAATTATGGCCACTTCGAGGGAGATGCACAGAAATATAAAAAGGAACAAGAAAAAAAGGAACATAAACAAGAGAAAGATGCGATTGCCCTATTCAGGAATTACTTACTGAATCAGAATCTGCTGGCGGAAAAAGAACTGGTTTCTCTTGAGAATGCCGTTGAGGAATCTATTAAACAAGCAGTTAAGTTCAGTGAAGAGAGCCCATATCCAGAAGCGTCCGATTTATTAAACGATGTTTATGTATCTTATTAAACCATAAAAGGAGGAATTGAAATGAGTAGAAAAATCAGTATGTCGCAGGCAATAAATGAAGCAATGGCCATGGCAATGAGAAAAGACGAAAATGTCATCCTTATGGGAGAAGATGTAGCCGGCGGTGCAGAGGTCGATCATTTGCAGGATGACGAAGCATGGGGTGGCGTCTTAGGTGTCACGAAAGGATTGGTTCAAGAATTTGGCCGGGATAGAATTCTTGACACACCCATTGCGGAAGCAGGATATATGGGAGCGGCAATGGCAGCCGCTTCGACAGGCTTGCGACCGATAGCCGAGTTAATGTTCAACGATTTCATTGGCAGCTGTTTGGATGAAGTATTGAATCAAGGTGCGAAATTCCGCTATATGTTTGGCGGTAAAGCACAGGTTCCCGTGACGATCCGTACGATGCATGGTGCAGGGTTCAGGGCTGCAGCTCAGCATTCACAAAGCCTTTATGCCTTGTTCACCAGCATTCCAGGATTGAAGGTCGTCGTTCCCTCATCCCCCTATGACGCAAAAGGGCTTTTACTTTCAGCCATTGAAGATAATGACCCTGTCATCTTTTTTGAAGATAAAACACTATACAACATGGTTGGAGAGGTTCCGGAAGGCTACTATACAATCCCAATCGGCAAAGCCGAAATGAAAAGGAAAGGCTCGGATTTGACGATCGTTGCCATCGGTAAACAAGTTCACACCGCGATGGAGGCTGCTGAAAAACTCACAGCTAAAGGAATTGAAGTTGAGATTGTCGACCCGCGGAGCTTGTCACCACTGGATGAAGAATCGATTCTCTCCTCTGTGGCAAAAACAAATCGTTTGATCGTGATCGATGAAGCGAACCCAAGATGCAGTGTCGCAACGGATATTGCCGCACTGGTGGCGGATAAGGGGTTTGATACGCTCGATGCGCCAATCAAGAGGATTACGGCACCACATACACCTGTCCCTTTTTCTCCACCGCTTGAAGATATTTACCTTCCTACATCAGAAAAAGTGATACAAGCCGTTTCAGAATTATTAGGGGAACCTTCCATTCTAGGGGTGTAAATAAATCCAGATGCATGCTCCAGCTTTTTCGCATAGAACTGCAAAGGTTGGAGCAACAAAAACAATGATGGATAAAACAAACCATTATGAAGGGAGAAATTAGATATGGCTGTCGAAGTGGTAATGCCGAAATTGGGTATGGCAATGAAAGAAGGCACTGTTTCGTTATGGAGTAAGGCTGTTGGGGATCCAGTCCAAAAAGGTGAAGCAATAGCCAGCATCAATTCAGAGAAAATAGAAATGGATATTGAATCTCCAGCGGAAGGTACGATTCTGAATATAGCTGTTCAAGAAGGTCAAGGAGTACCTCCAGGAACCGTTATCTGTCATATCGGAGATCCGAATGAAAAAATAAAGATCGATGAACCTGTTGCTGTAGAGACCCAGTTGAAAATTGATGAACAAGAAAAGACGAAAACAAAAGAGTCCCCCACTTTGCCAATGGGAGATCGATTGATGATCACTCCGGTTGCACGAAAAATGGCACAGGCAGCGAATCTTGACATTGAGATGATTCAAGGCACCGGGCCAGGAGGAAGAATCACTAAAGAAGATGTCCAGAAAGTAATTGAGAAAAGGGATTCCATCCCGGTAAATACAGAAGAAAGAATAGTTCCGCCAAAACCAGCTTTAGAGCGTCAGCAGCAGATTCCTGTTAAGGGAATGAGGAACATCATTGCCAAACGAATGAAAGAGAGCTTGCAAAGCAGTGCCCAATTAACGCTAACGCTGAAAGTTGATGTCACTGATCTAGTCATTTTGCAAAAACAGGCTACAGAAACGCTGCAAAAATATGAATCAACTAAATTGACTATAACGGACTTTGTTGCCAAGGCTGTCGTGCTTTCACTTAAAGAGCACCCTAAAATGAATAGTGCCTATATTGAAGATAACATCATTTTGTATGAGTCTATCCATCTTGGATTAGCGGTGGCCTTGGAGAATGGACTAGTTGTTCCCGTCATAAGAAATGCCGAAAATTGTACCCTAAGACAGTTATCGAATAAGGGGAAGGAGTTGGCCCGGTGTGCACGTGACGGTCAATTGCCAATTGAAGACATGCAAGGTTCCACTTTTACTATCAGTAACCTCGGGGCATATGGCGTTGAGCATTTTACGCCGATTCTCAATACACCGGAAACGGGGATACTCGGAATTGGCTCTGCTTACGATACCCCGCTTTATATTGGCGAAGAATTGGAGAGGAGAACGATCTTGCCACTAAGTTTAACTTTTGATCACCGTGTACTGGACGGGGCACCCGCTGCTGCCTTTTTACAAACACTAAAAAGGTATTTAGAAGAGCCGATCACCGTGATTTTATAGAATAGGAGGGAAAGCCTTGAATCGTATAGTTATTATAGGCGGAGGTCCTGCAGGGTATGTAGCGGCAATCACTGCTGCCCAGCAGGATAAGGAGGTCATATTGGCAGTCGATGGGCCATTGGGGGGAACCTGTTTAAACGAAGGCTGCATGCCAACGAAGTCGTTATTGAAAAGTGCCGATACGTATGACTTGGTGAAAAATGCCGGGCAAATGGGAATTCGCCTTTACCCCCATTCGATTGAAGTCGATTGGGATACCGTACAGGAGCGAAAAAGAGAGGTCATATCTAATCTAGTGAACGGCATTCGATATTTAATGGGTAAGAATAAAATAAAAATCATACAGGGCAGGGCTTCTATCCTTTCAAGCAATCTACTGCGGATCGAGAACGGAAATAAAAATGAAGTGATTGATGCAAGTAAGATCATCATTTCAACGGGTTCTGAACCGATTCCACTCCCTTTTGCGCCGTTTGATGGTGAATGGATCATCCACAGTGGTCATGCCATGTCACTTCCTGCCATTCCCGATTCACTGCTAATTGTCGGAGGCGGCGTCATCGGATGTGAATTTGCCAGCATTTATAGCAGGTTGGGCACCAAGGTTACCGTTATCGAAATGGGGGAAAAGCTGCTTCCTGGGGAAGATGATGATACCACGAGCATACTGCATGACGAATTAATGAACCAAGGCGTTACGATCCATACCTCAACAACTGTCAAAAACATCGATTCAACCAGTAAAACGGTATTTTTGGAAAATGGCGATGGAAAATTGGTAGAAATGATTTCTGATTACGTACTCGTATCAATAGGGAGAAGACCAAGAGTGAATGGAATAGGCTTAGAGGAAAACGATATTGATTTTTCCCGACGTGGCATCTCGGTGGATGATCGAATGCAAACAAGCAATCCATCAATTTATGCTTGCGGTGATGTGATAGGGGGCACCCAACTTGCCCATGTTGCTTTTCATGAAGGGCGTGTGGCGGCCCTGAATGCCTGCGGTCAATTTGCACAAGTGAATTACCGGGCAATCCCTCGCTGCATTTATACCTCCCCCGAGATTGCCAGTGTAGGCTTGACCGAAAAAGAAGCGCGTCAAAAATATGGTGAAATTAAAGTAGGTGAATTCGCTTTTTCGGCAAATGGGAAAGCTGTCCTTTCCAATAAACCGGTAGGAAAGGTCAAAGTGCTAGTGAATCCACAATATAATGAAATTCTGGGTTTTACCATTGTTGGTCAGCATGCAACAGAATTGATTGGACAAGGAACGATCATGCTGCATGCAGAAATAACGGCAGATATGATGGAAGATTTAGTGGCGGCGCATCCAACCTTGTCGGAATCCATACATGAAGCTCTTTTAAATGTTGTAGGTCAAGCTGTGCATTGCTAAAACTGAAGGGGGTATTTGTATGGCTAGCGGTCAACGGATGGCGATAGTCACTGGTGCAGGTCGTGGTATCGGACGTGCCATTGCATTAAGATTAGCTCAAGATGGATTGAATGTGGTCATTAACGACGTCAATCTGGATACGGCCGAATCGGTCGTGAATGAGATAAGGGAACTTGGACGTGAAAGCTACGCCGTTAAAGCGGATGTAAGCAATAGACGGGAAGTATTCGAAATGGTGAATCAAGTTGTGGGACGGTTTGGACAGCTGGATGTCATGGTTTCAAATGCAGGAATTGCGCAAATAAAGCCTCTATTGGAAGTAACTCAAGAAGATCTTGAACAGATTTTCAATATAAATGTAAATGGTGTCCTCTTTTGCCTTCAAGCCGCGGCAGAACAAATGAAAAAGCAAGAAGGCGGGAAAATCATAAGTGCTGCCAGCATCGCCAGTTATAAAGGTTTTAGCTTACTTGGTACATACTCGGCCACAAAATTTGCCGTTAGGGGCATTACACAAGCGGCAGCACAGGAATTGGCCCAGTTCGGCATTACGGTGAATGCATACTGTCCAGGAATTGTCGGAACGCAAATGTGGGATTTAATCGATGAAAAAATGGGTCCATATATGAATCTTGCTAAAGGGGAAACATTTAAAAAGTTCACAGATTCCATAACCCTGGGGCGCCCCGAAACCCCAGAAGATGTCGCGAAATTCGTCTCTTACCTTGCTTCACCGGATTCGGATTATATGACAGGGCAATCCATCATGATTGATGGAGGGGTTATTTTTTCATAAACTATCGCAGTAAATGGTTCGATGGAGAAGCATCATGTGAATGACACATGATGCTTTTTTTTAACTTACTCTATATATTGTAAGCGGATACATAATCTACTATAATTAAAAAGACCTCGAATAACATTCTATTTCTATTACTCCATGGTATTTTTCCTCTAGATTGACTGGTCAAATGAAGGTTCAAGCCAAATGATTAGAGGAGGATTATATGCTATCCACCAGTTGTTATCTACGTACATGGGAACGCTTTGTCAGTGAAGGGGTTCTCGATTCAAATCGTCTGAACAAGCGAATAATGGAATCCTGGTATCGCTGCAAAAAAGATCAAGTCAACCCATACCTTAATAAAGGCAAACACATTTTGACGGATGAATTATTGGACATTCAAAGAGAAAAAAACTCCTTCCTGTTAGAAGTGGCATCACCCCAATTATCCAGGATGAATCAATCGATAAAGGATTCTGGAATGATGGCTTTATTGGTCGATCCGGATGGATATGTCCTATCACTTTCCGGAAACGAGAAAATCCTCGATGAGGCAGGAAAAATAAATTTTGTGGAGGGCGTTTGCTGGACGGAGGGTGAGGTCGGAACGAACGCTATTGGAACAGCATTGAAAACGGGTGAAGCCGTAATGATCCAAGGTACCGAGCACTATTCGATTGCCTCGCACAAGTGGAGTTGCTCTGCCATGCCCATATTAAATGAAGACGGTGAGATATTGGGAGTTTTGGATATATCATGTCCAGTAGAATATTTCCATCCCTCCATGCTGGGGATGGTAGCCAATTTGGCGTATACGATCGAACAGGAAATGGGGATGCGTTCCTATAAAAGGGAGCTGGCACTGACCCAGCACTCGATAGAACTTGCAGAAACCTATCCAGATTTGCCTTTTATCGTTTGTAATCATAAACAAATGATAATCTCCGCCAGTAAACAGGTTCGCAAAAAAATTCCTCAAACCATTGGTATGCCGTTGGTCGATCTGTTAAATCATGGATATCGAATCGTAAAGGAAAATCCGCTTCTATCCAAAGAGGATAATAAGGTTTCCGGTAAGTGTTTATTCTTATCGGAGAATCATGGTCGTGAAGCCAATAGGCTTTTTCCTGCTTCAATGCCTTCAGAAAGATTTGCCTTCGAAGGGGAAAGAGGGATTAGTGAATCCTTTCATAACACATTACGTAAAGTGAAGCTTGTTGCACCGACAGAAGCAAATGTGTATATATCCGGTGAAACAGGTGTCGGGAAAGAGCTTATTGCCAAGGCTATTCATGATAATGGCATGCGCAAAAAGGGACCGTTCGTCACGATAAATTGCGGAGCCATACCTAAGGATTTAATGGAAAGTGAACTATTCGGGTATGTTGAGGGCGCTTTTACAGGTGCTAAACGGCAAGGTCACAAAGGGAAGTTCGAGCAGGCAAATGGCGGAACCATTTTTCTCGATGAAATCGGTGAAATCCCTTCAGCGATGCAAGTTGCCTTACTGCGTGTTCTTCAGGAAAGAAAAATCGTTCCGATTGGCGGCACAAAAAGCGTATCATTGGATATTCGCATTATCACTGCAACACACCGTAATCTTGAAAAGCTTGTCAATGAGGGGTCCTTTCGTAAGGATTTATACTATCGGCTGAACGTTTACCCCATTCATGTACCTCCCTTAAGGGAAAGGGTTGAAGATATTCCATATCTAGTCAACTACCTGTGTTCAAAGAATAATTGGAATATTCCGCTAACAGAAGAATTGTTGATTCGTTTAAAGGATTACCATTGGCCAGGCAATATTAGAGAACTGCAGAATGTACTTCAGCGATTGACCATCTTACTTGCAGAAGGACCTCTGGATTATGGTAAAGTGTTGAATTCCATGCATTCCCAACCGGTTACACCGCATGATGATTTCCCTTCATGGGAGGAACCTGGTGTTAAAAAAGGCATCAAGGGAAATGAACTGACGATCCGTGAAAAAATTCAACGGGATCTAATGATAGAGGCATTACAAAAGTCAAGAGGAAATGTCACTGCTGCAGCAAAGTTGATGGATATACCTAGAAGTACTTTTTACAAGCGGCTCCATAAGTATGGTATATAGACATGCGTGTGTTCATTATTAAGAAAAGCAGACTTATAGAAATCCATGAAAAATGAAAGGGGTATGGCAAATGAAAACGAGAATGACTGAATTATTGGGGATTGAATATCCGATTATTTGCGGCGGGATGTTTCAAGTTGGCCGGGCCCCGCTTGCAGCCGCTGTTTCAGAAGCGGGGGGACTTGGTATCATCACTTCGAAAACACAGGTGACACCGGAAGGCCTCCGTGATGAAATACGGAAAGTGAAAACTTTGACCAAGAAACCCTTTGCTGTCAACCTGAACCTGTTTCCAAGTCAAACGGCAACCCCGAATGATGAGTTCATCGATATTTTAATTGAGGAAGATGTGAAAATTGTTGAAACGAGTGGCCGAAGCCCAGAAAGTTTAATGCCCAGACTTAAAGAGCACGGCTTTACCGTGTTACATAAGGTAGCGAACGTCAAAAACGCTGTGTCTGCAGAGAAATTAGGAGTCGATGCGATTATTATTGTCGGGAATGAAACAGGCGGACATCCAGGCATGGGGGATGTAGGAACGCTTGTCATGCTCCCTAGAGCCGTTGACTCTGTAAATATACCAGTAATAGCTGGAGGGGGATTTTCGGATGGGAGGGACCTTATCAGCGCCTTATCACTCGGTGCTGAAGGTATCGTCATGGGGACTCGCTTCATGGCAACGCAAGAAGCACCGATTCATGAAAACGTGAAGCAGTGGATGGTATCGGCCAATGAAACGGATACGGTCGTCATCCAACGGAATATAGGCAGTCCGTCGCGTGTAGCATTAAATGCCGTCAGTAAAGAAGTGGACAAACTTGAAAATGAAGGTGCCACTATAGAGGAATTGATTCCGCTAATTACGGGACAAAGAAGCAAGAAAGTATACTTTGAAGGAAATATAGACGGAGGTATCTGGTCATGCGGACAATCCGTAGGACTCATAAAAGAAATATTGACCGTCAATGAACTGATCAAACAAATCATCCAAGAAGCAAAAACCTCGTTCGAATTCATCCAAAGCCGTATCGAATCCATTCGAACATAATTAACGTAACTGGAACATGCGATCAATAGTGATTTCGTGTTCCTTTTTTTTATCTATTAGACATAAAGTTCCATAGGTAGTCAAGAATAGGATTTTTCAAAAATGCATGACCGTTATTTATAACTTAAGACCGATTAATATCTGTATCGCGAAAAGCCAATGCAAGAGAAAAAAACTAGATAGCCCATCAGTTACTTGCTAACTAACTTTCAGCGACTTCTTAATAAAGACTTTCACATGTAAAAAAAACCAAAGAAAAAGGTAATTAACATTTCGTGAGTGTTTACATAACATATTTATTCAGCTAAATTAAACAAAGCTTGAGATCTTAAAACCATTCAAATTTCTTCTGGCATTTTTGATTCCTGAAACTTTTAAATCTTTTTATAAAAATATAAAAATCGACTTTTACGATTTTATTTCACTTATGATAAACAAGAACTGATTGCTGAAAGTAAGTGTGGCTCTATACAAATTTAATTTGAAGGTTGCCTTATAATCCTTGGCATCTTCCTATTGATTCACTGCTTGTTATTTTACATCAAAACTCGATGGCGGTTTGAGCATCATTAAGTTTAAAACAATTTTTAAAGGTTATTCATGCTAAAGGCTGCTATGAGGTTAATTATGAAAGCTTATATTGTAATTATGTGGCTAAATGGAGGAGCTATCATCAATTTCAGGTAGAAAGCGGAACTTGCATGATAAAAAACCTTTTGAATTATCATTGAGGTAAATTATATTTATATAACTTTTCATGAGTGTTAACCCGTGATTTTTCTCATTTCGCCATTTAATTTATATATAAGAATAATAAAAATGATAAATAATGTAAATAAAACCGGGATATTTAGATTACTACAGGTTATTAGATAACTATTCTTTGAATAGGTCTTTAGGAAAGTAAAGGAAAGGGGAAGCAATATGAAGAAAAAGATTAGTTGTGCACTTACCCTAGCTGCTTTTTTAATAGGGGTAATCATTTATTACTCAATTTTTATTTCTTTAGACACAGCTACAGAAGATTTAAATGAATTCCCTGTACCTAAAAATGCTGAATTGGCCGTTTTATACATGAAGGGAAATAATAAAATAGATTTGATTACCACAACCAAGCAACTGGAGATACTTAGAGTGAAATGACTAAGGATGATAAATACTAATTGAATAATCCGATCTATAGTATAAAAATGATTGAAAACGAAATATGTTAACAATTAGCAGATAAATTAAAATTCAATATATAAATCAAGAAGATTTAAATGACCGTAACTGATGTGAAATTAGCTTAAATCCAAGAAATCTTATTGCGTATTTAGACCGAATTTTTAATTGAAGATCAATCATTATAATTGGAACAATTTTTATTTAAGTTTAAAAGTATAAGTTAACAATGACTAATTAATAAAAAAATTATAGATAATGGCAATGAAATTAAATATTAAAAATCCGTATCACGTCTCACTAAGTTAAGTATTCTTAAGATATGAGACAAAATAAACATTAAAAATATAACTTCCTATAATATATATTATGTAAACTAGGAAAATGTAAAATAAAAATGATTCTTTCTATTAATGTCTGCCGCCCCTCATCTATTAAGACATTTTTAACAACGACTATCCTTGACATATAGACATCCAAATAGAAAATCATTTTTACGAATTTTTAGCTTCTCTTATTTCCGTTTATGATAAATTCTAAATTCCTGTCATGACTTTCTTTTTAAAATCATTATCTAATTGATAAATATCCTTGTTGAATCGTTTATTATTTGATTCATTTCTTTATCCCCGAAATAATTCACAAATATTTACAAAGTATTCTATTCATGAATCTATACTTTTCAAAAATTCCCAGGGTGATTTAGATTTAGAAATCCATTATTTTCCACACGCAACGGGATTCGACAATACTTCTTTTTACGAAAATCATATTACTCAGAAGCAACAATCCATTGTTCGGAATTCACTTGGAAGACTTGAAAGTTTAAGCTACACGGTTACATTGTCAGAACCGGAGGCTTCTTATTCTGTATAACCAATCCGATTCCATAAATAAATAAGACGTCTCCCCTTTTACAAATGAGCTGCGTCTTATTCAATATTGCCTTTTTCCCATAACTGCAGAAGTTAATTTTCATGGTAGTTCAACAAGCACATTCTCCTCAGTTGTAAAATAGTTTCTTCTATGTAAGGTGTACATAACGTTGTTGATAAATCGATATTCCTGCTTCTTCTTTAAAACGACTTGCCCAAACGATATTCAGCTATCATTCTTAATTGTACGCATCAATATAACTTTAAATAGATCCTGATTTAAAAAATAAACCTAAAAATCCAAACCTTTTTTTTATATAGGCATATATAGTTGTAGAAAGGAGTGATTAACTTGGCCGATCATGATAATAATTGTTTCAAAGAATCACACTGCGAAAAAAAGGACCTCAAGGACCAGGGGGTGCTTTGGCTTATGGATCATTGTACAATCCGTCCGGGAATTTTGTCATATAGATTTTGATTTCCCAGGATTCAGCTTAAATACAATCCCGAATCCGGAAACAAATGAGATCACTGTCTCTCTTAGTGGTGTCTATGAAATAAGTGCCGACCTTGTTGTTGTTACTAATGAACTTGAAACGGCATTATTCATGATTAACTGAAGTGTCATAGGGACCATTCCAGGTTCCTCTATCGAAATCGTAACAGGATTGACATGTCAAACTGGAGAACTTTCATGGTTTAACACTATAGGTAAGACCGTCCTAGTGGAGTTAAATACAGGAGAAAACTTGTTTGTGTTTATTCAAAATGTGAGTGGAGATGTTTCTTATAGAACCCCGTCACTTACTGTAAAACGTATAGGACCCCTCGTATCGTCTGCAAAAGAGGAAATAGAAACTAATAAATCAGAAAGCGAAGCGGAAAAAACAGAAAAAAGCATCATTGCTTGACTTTTCGGAAAAAGTGAACAATGAGGAAAAAGGGTGAGTAAAATAGATAAGCCAATTCAAGGTCGTAGATTTGTTGACACGACATATAAGTGTAAAAACGATGATTTCCTTAATAAAAACGATGATTTCCCTAATAAAAAGGAGCATTCCCCTAATAAAAACAATCATAAAAAATGTAAGGAGTGTGAACAAGGTCCTCGAGGACCTCAAGGACCTTCAGGACCTCAAGGATTTCAAGGACTTCCAGGACCTCCAGGACCTCAGGGAGAAACTGGACCTCCAGGACCAGGGGGTGCTTTGGCTTATGGATCATTGTACGATCCGTCTGGAAATTTTGTCACAGTGGCTGCAGTAAATCCCCCTACTCTGGGGCAGAAGGTTGTTTTCACAACTCCTGGTCCGTTATTAGGAACAGCTCCTTTTCCTCCTGGTACTGGTCCTTTTACTGATATTGAGGTTCTGACTGCTGGGGTATATGAGATAAGCATGGATTTAACAGCAAGACTAATTAATGCTTCTAACTTAACGTTTAATACCGAAGTGCAGTTCAGGTTATTCATCAATGACACAACCCCAGTTCTTGAAAGTACTTTTGAATCCTTTAATCGTATTTCTGGTGGTCCAGGCGGGCAACCATCGACAGTTGAAACTAGAAACACGATAGGAAGAACAATCCAACTTCGATTATCCGCAAACGATAGGCTAAGTATTAGAGTTATTACTGCATCTGCCAATGTAACATATAGGTATCCCTCATTAGTAGTCACAAAAATCGCCAACTAGCTGCCAAAGTCAGTAAATAGGAGCAAGAAGAGCCCCAACCTAAATGTTGTGTTGTGGGCTTTTTCCGATTTGCAAAATTATGAAGCTAAAGAACGTGGTGGTTTGGTTAAACAGGTATATTAAGCGAAGTCTCAATCCTGCTTCAACAAACATTCAAATCATTCCACTTTATTAATTTGTTTTAGCTTCTACTCCACTGAATATTAACTAAAAAGAAAAATCCCCCTCCCAATCAGCTAAGATCTTAATAGTTCGAAAAGTGGAATTTACCATTCTTCAGGTGTCATCAAAGCGTTCAAATAGCCATGTTTATAGTAAGTGCATCAATAAAAGTCGAATATTGTCATGATGTAGCTTTACTACCTTAGTTGCACTCCTGATACCTCATGAAACAGACATAGAAAATTTATTTTCAAAGCATCTCTCACATGAAAGAATCCTCCAACAGGTTGCTAGGGGATCCTTAAGATCATTATTTAAACTTATCCGAAAACTGCTTTATAACTCCCGCAGTGATAGTATCTGCCATTAAGATTATATGTGTGACCCCTTCGTCTATTGCAACGATTCTTGCGTTCCAATCTTTTGCTAAGCTTGCAGATAAATCATTTGTCACTAATTTCAGGTGCATTTACAGCAAATTTTTTAGATCTTCATTTTTCAAATAGGGGTTGGCACCGCTAAGGAAAGCTGCTAAATCATCAGCATTTCTATACCATTCTTTGTTTAGCTGTTTCACCAAGGCATCATTTCCACTTTTAGCCGCATCTACAATCTTTCCCGCAATAACAATATGTTCCTTAAGCAGATCCGCAAGTTTGTTACCAGCTTTCTCTCCGTAAACTGGCTTTACAGCATTTCCGATATCATCCTGATTCTTCATAAGTCTAGCCAGTACCTGTGTTTGATCCTCCACTCCAGCGGTTGTTGCACTTGTTATATAATTACTTGTCCACAATACGTGATCAATCCAAAGTCTCCTGAATTTCATTTTCGAAGTTTACCTCAGATTAACTAATACGTTTACCTGCGGTTAGCGTATGCACTGGTTGTTCCAGCTTTTTATTATTGATAGGCAATTTTTATATGCATAAAATTGCAAGTACTTGTACTTACCATGTATATATATTGGAATTAGATGGACTTACATCCTCCAATGTAAGCTGTTTTGTATAAAATCAGGTCAACAATCATGATATTTATACACAGACAAAACACGTCGCATTGGTGCTTGAAATATGATGAATTAATGTTTAAATTACTTGAAAATTCAGGAATGATACGCAAGAATTAGTGAATTTAATATGGGAGCAAGTTAATAGAGAAAGTAGAAAATAAGAACGCCCCTCCCCCTTCATCCCATTGTCTTACCAAGACTATTAAGCATTCTTCTAGAGGCAAAAATTAAATGTTTTTATTATCAGCACGACTTATGGTCCAGCATGTGTGCAGTGCTTCAAGCAATGATAAATTAAATATCAATTGCAAGTTTCAATCAGGAACCCCACCATTTCCCTTAGTCAAAAGGCTTGATTACAGGGGTTTCTTCTGTAGAGCTTTAATAAGAACATAGGCATTCATATGATTACTATCCGTATAGTGAAGTCGCTACTATAAACAGTCCACCCTCCTGAACGATTAGATCTTCATCAATTAAGTCTTACAGTATCTCGTAATTGGGTTCAGAAAGAGAAAAATAAATTTTTCTTTGGTGTACATAATATAGGGAACAACCAATGATAGTAAAAGTGTTATGAAAAGGGTGAACAAATGGAAAGAAATAACGCGATTGACTTTATTAAATTTTTTGCCATATTATCTGTTGTAGTCATTCATGTGTTCCCTAGGGATAGCCAAATTGGTCTATTTATTCTCGATAACTTCTCCAGGTTTGCGGTGCCATTCTTCTTTACTGCATCTGGTTATTTGTTCGGTCAAAAGATGATCCATAAAAGGGATTCCTTTGATTATTTTAAAAGGTATATTATAAAAATCTTGAAACTGTATTTGTGCTGGCTCTTCTTTTATATGATGTATGATGTTCTAATTCTTTATAAAGATGCTGCCGATGTACCAAAGGAATTTGCACAATACATTAATCATTTTTCTTTTCTTGACCTTATATATTACGGAACTGGGACTAGCGGATACCAATTGTGGTTTTTAACCGCATTAATTTGGAGTGTTATCATTCTATTCGGTTTTTTTAAGTTAAAAAAAGCAAGGCTTCTTTTAACCATTAGCTTAATATTCAACCTGTTTGGCCTTTTCGGTCAATCGTATTCGATGTTCTATGATCTTCCTCTGAGTACACGGGATTCTTTATTCATTGGTCTTTTTTATACAACTTTGGGATTCTTCTTTGCGGATGATAAATTCTTTAAAAAGTCAGGAACAATATCAGCGAAAACCAATTTATTTGTGATTTTTATCTTCTTTACTATCCAAGTGGTAGAAGGATACTTATTAGAAAAGATATTATCGGGAAGTCATGGGGAATATTTTATTTCTACCATCTTTTTAACTGCATTTCTTTTTTTATTTGCATTAAATAATAAAACATTGGGGAAGGATTTGTTCATTACTAAAGTAGGAGGAAGAGCCCTGGGTATATACATTGTTCATGTAGTCTTCATCGATATTTTTGATTTAATTATATCGGCACTAAGAATGGATCATATATCTGACAATCTATTCTTAAAACTATTTGAGACACTCCTTATAATTACGATGTCGTACATTTCTTATGACCTACTTCAATATTTCAAAAGGCGTTTAAGCGAATTGGTAAAAAGCAGTTAGTGGAAGGTTAAAACGTTACTTAGTGCTGGGGTTTATAGATAACAAAAAAACCCCTGCTGGGAGCATGGGATTTTTTTTTAACATATAATTAAAGCTTGGTCTCCACCGGATGAACTGGCGGTTCCTCTATACTGTCGCCTGCATGTTTTTTTGACCAGTAAGTCGCGAGAATTGGTCCCGATATGTTGTGCCATGCAGCAGCCAGGACGCTTGGAAGGGCTGCCAGCGGGCCGAAATGCGCAGTGGCAAGCGCAACACCTAACCCGGAGTTCTGCATGCCCACTTCAATCGAAATCGCTCTTCTGTTCACTTCATCAAGTCCAAGCACTTTTGCTGCTAAGTAACCAAAAAGCAGTCCAAATCCGTTATGAAGCATCACGGCAGTGAAAATAAGGAACCCGGAAGCAGCAATGCTAGCTGCGTTGCCTGAGACTACTGCGCTTACGATAGTAATGATGGCTGCTACCGAAATAAGTGGTAAAACGGTCAAGCTTTTTTCAACTGCTACTGGGAAAAACCGCTTAATGGCCAATCCTAAAACAATCGGAAGAAGGATGACTTGTACAATGGACTTAAACATATCAAAAAAATCAACCGGCATCCATTGTCCTGCCAGCAAAAGCAGAAGCAGCGGTGTCATGATTGGAGCCAGTAAAGTTGATACCGAAGTCATAGCTATCGATAAAGGTACATTTCCTTTTGCAAGATATACCATCACGTTAGAGGCTGTTCCGCCTGGTACACAGCCAAGCAATACCAGACCTGCAGCTAATTCGGCTGGCAAATTCATGAGTTTAGCAATAAGGAATGCTACAGATGGCATAATGATAAACTGGGCGCAAACTCCAATTATCACGGGCAGTGGTTTAGTAATGATGATTTTAAAATCAACTGCCTTCAAAGTGAGCCCCATTCCAAACATGACAACGCCAAGCAATATTGTAATGAATCCCCCCAAACCCAAAAATGGAGCAGGAAAAATAAAAGCAATGACGGATATTAAGATAACCCAAACAGCAAAATATTTTCCGGCTACAGCGCTTAATGCTTCCAATACTTTCATTCCATCACACTCTTTCTAGCATTAATATTTTATTTGGATTTAATAAATTATCTGGATCAAGGGCTAATTTGATTTTTTCCATCACAAACAGTGAGTTCCCATGTTCTTTTTCCTGATATTTTTGTTTACCGACCCCAACACCATGTTCGCCAGTGCATGTTCCCTTACGTTCTAGGGCATACAGGACAATTTGTTCATTTAGCTGTTCAGCTCTTTTAATCTCTTCTTGATTATTGTTATCAATCATTAAAAGTACGTGATAGTTCCCGTCGCCTACATGGCCGACGATCCCACCGGTAAGGCCCAGGAAATCAATAGCTTCCCTTGCATGGTGAATGGCACCGGACAGCTCTGAAATCGGAAGGCAGACATCAGTCACCATCAGTTTTTTTCCAGGATTGCCATGAATATAAGCATAGGCAAGATTATGGCGAGCTTCCCATAGGCGGTTCCTGGCAGCATTATCTGTTTCAAATTCAATATCGAGACAATTATGTTCAGCTACTATTTCCTTAGAGAACTCTATGTCTTGCTTCAACCCGGCTTCATTGCCATGAAACTCTACAAATAGTGTAGGCGCTTCGTTATAGCTTGTCTCACTATAAAGGTTAACCTGCTTCATTGAGGGTTCATCGACAAGTTCCACCCTTGCTATTGGAACACCTGACTGTAAAATGGATACAACAGCTTCCACTGCATGGGTCAATGTCGGAAATGATGCTCTTGCCGCCATAACGTGCTCAGGAATTCCATATACTCTTAACGTCAATTCCGTAAAGCAGCCAAGCGTTCCCTCTGATCCAACAAATAGGCCGTTTAGATGGTAGCCTGATGACGATTTAGCGGCCAAATTGCCAGTATGTATAATCGAACCATCTGCAAGTACCACTTCAAGATCACGGACTTGATCACGCATCACACCATATTTAACTGATGTCGTTCCACTGGCATTTGTTGCCGCCATTCCGCCAAGAGTAGCATCAGCTCCCGGGTCAACGGAAAAAAACAAACCGTATTTTTTCAATTCTTTGTTTAGTTGCGAACGCGTTACACCAGGCTGAACTTTTACCAGAAAATCGTTTTCACGCACTTCCAGGATTTTATTCATTAGTGAAAAATCAATAGTTATGCCATGGTTGTACGGTATGACATGTCCCTCGAGGCTTGTTCCCAACCCAAAAGGAACCATCGGAATTTTGTGCTTTTTTGCCAATTTCACAATTTCACTGACTTGCTGTGCTGTTTTCGGAAATACAACAATATCAGGAAGACTTACAGCATGATAGGATTCATCTCTACCATGCAATTCTCTTACTGTCTGGTTTTCCGTTACTTGACTTTCAGGAAGGATTTGCTTTAAATCGTTGATTAAATTTACACTAGCCATTTCCATTCTATTCTCCTTCTTTCTGCTATAACATCCGTCTTTGTCATATCTAAAACTTTGGTCGTACATATACCAAGATTTAGTTTCTTTTTCAATTCTTCAACTGTAGTATCAAGAGATGGTTTCCCCCTCCTTAATAGCTTAAGATGATATTGCTTCCATTTATCGGATAATTGGTCTAACCAATTTTCATTATACTAAATTTTTTGACTTTTTCAACAATTATCCATTTTATACTTTTCACCATAAAAAAATGCTTTATTATCAATATTTATAGTTGATTTTCCATCCTTATAACAAAAACCCAAATGACCTTCAATAACCATGTGAACGTAATTTGACTGAATCTAGACCATTATATTTTTACAATATTGGTCTAACCAATTAAAATAACAGATTTTTTCAACAGTTATTTATTTTAATTTTAATATTGCGGATTATCCCCTTGCTTCATAAATGAATGCTTGTTAGAATGATTTCACTAATAGTCGTACCAGCATGTTGTTAGGGTTGTCATGGAAGGATGAAGAGAATAATGGATTCAATACCAGTTAAATCTCCCAAAGTGTACGAAATCATCTTCAATCAAATTAAGGAATCTTTTATTAGCGGCGAATTGAAACCTGGAGATAAGTTACCCCCTGAACGCGAGTTATCCAACCGTTTTAAAGTGAGTCGAACATCAATCAGGGAAGCCCTTCGAGTATTGGAGATTAACGGAGTAATCGAGATTAGACCAGGAGATGGAACATTTATCAGACAATCTGATGTTCAATCACTGATCGAACAGCTATCCACCTCAATCATCAAGGCTGAGGACAACATGGTCTATGAAATGCTTGAAGTCCGTCGAGTAATTGAAACGGAGTGTGCTTTTCTTGCTGCACAAAGAGCAAACTCTCTTGATTTACAAAATATCCTTAAAGCTCTAGAAGAAATGGCACGTTCGGAACATGATGAAGAATTAGGCTTGCGAGCAGATCTGCTTTTTCACCATAGTATTGCACAAGCCACCAATAATTCCATATTTGCTGGATTGGTTCATACTCTAAGTGACCAAATGAAAAATACGATTCGTGCCACCAGACGGCATCGTTTCGCAAATCCAGGTCATTTCCAAGAAACGCTTCAAGAACATAAAGAAATCTACCATTCCATCGCATTAAAGGACGCGGACAAAGCCAAGCAACTAATGAATGCCCATATCATTCGCATTAGAGAGCAGATGGCGGCGGCTACACTTGAAAGCATTGGAGAAGATCCCAAAATTGCTGCTTATCCAAATGAAAAAGACCAGCCTCACAATGCTGTAGGTGAAAAATAAAGTTCCGCTTGCAATACAACTAACCAGATTATGGAATTGAACCTCTGGAATTATCAACTAAGTGATTTTTTAAGCTTGGCCTATTAATTGACACTACTTTGCCCAATAAAAAAAGCGCCTTTCTCAGAGGGCGCTAAGCTGCTTAATTATAGTTAAAAAATTGATCCCTTATATAAGTAAATGTTGGTTTTATCCTTTTTACATAGTGAAGGAATCAATGTTACATACTTTTAGAGCATTATCAATCAATGAAAGCTGTTCATCAATCATCGATAAGTAGGAAATATGATAGTCATTAATTTGCTCCTTTAACTCCAACAGCAGCGTTTTGTCCCTTAGTATAAGGTAAATCTCGTCTGGATGTAACATATCACTTCTCCTTTTAGTCAAGATATTACCTTTTACCCAAATTATTACAATCATTAACTTATAAGTGGATGTTTTGCACTATATTTCACAAGGGATTGCTCAGTAACAGTTCCTTCTTTATAGTAAAGGTCCGTTAGTTGAAGTAGCACGACGATCTAAAAAGGCTGTCGTATAGTAGTATTAAACGTCGAATATGTCCCCTTCTTACCTTGTTGTGTTAGACTTAATAGATAATACCATAATTTCTTGGGTTTAATTGACTTTTCTTAGTCACACTTGGCATAAGCAAAGGAGTGAAGGAAATGGAAAAAATCAGCGTTTTTTTGGATGACTATCGGAAAGCACCCGATGGCTATGTGTTAGTCGAGACTATTGACGAATGTTTAGAGCTATTGCAGAACTTTGATATTGAACATCTCTCTTTGGACCATGATTTATTAAATAAAACAAGGAATGGTTCTATGCTTGTTCAAAAGATGGTGAAAGAAAAACTATTTGCTAATCGGATTACTATTCACTCTGCCAATTCAGTTGGCGGTAAAGCGATGTACAACTGTTTAAAGCAAGCACAACGGAATTTAACTATGCCCCCTGCCATTATCGTATCCTTACGACCATTGCCCCTCAAATTCTTCCCGTCAAAGGTTCTGCAACATTATATAGATATACGGTAACCCTTCTCAATCTCAATTACATTCCACCCATTCTTTTTTAGATGAGACAGAGGTAAGATAAATAGTAAATAGAAAGGGCAACTTTAATCTGAGTTGCTCTTTTTGTATTTCTACTTTGTTTAAGAGATTGAATATTTTTCATTGCACACTTTGCCATCATCCCCATGTGAACAACTTACCCCTTTTCCATGGAAAGAGAGTGAACTATTTCCAGTATGATTGATCATCGAATTACTTTTTCCTTCTGGCTGTGCAACTTCCATAGCATTGTACCGACAAGCAGAAGTTCATACTTGGTTCACATAACGTTTCGCACATATAAATATGTATTTTAAAATTACTATCCTCTCCCCCTGCCCTATCTTAATTAATCTTGGTGGTTTCTTAAGCATTTCTAGCCACCCAGATCTTTCAATTTTCTGTGGTGATTTTTCCTTCTTTGAAGCTTTGTCATCCGTTGCAAAGGGTAAACAGTTATCTTTTGTGCTTTTTTGCATTAGCTGCCTCCTCTGATGTAAACAATAAATTTAATGCTTGACCTAGAGTTGACTCTAAGTTGTAAAGTGGTATGAGTAATGACGGAGGTGATCAATCATGTATCGAATTGGAGAACTCTCCAAACTATTGGGTGTTAGTGAACATACGCTTCGTTATTATGAAAAAGAAGGTTTAGTAGTACCGCTGCGTAAAGGAAAGAATCGTATTTATTCTGAAGAGGATAGAGAATGGCTCGAGTTCATCCTCCATATGAAAAATACAGGAATGGCCCTTGTTGATATTAAGAAGTATACCTTAATGCGTAAAGATGAAAATGGTGACAAACATGCACAAGAATTGATGGAAATCTTGGTAAAGCATCGAGACGAAGTTGCAGCACAACTGAAGATTTACGAAGAGAATCTTGAACTGATGAATCATAAAATTTCAAAATACCAGAAATTATTAAACGAACATCAGGATAAGGATTTATTTGATACTTTCGTTAATCAAAAGAAAAAAGGAAATTGAAGTAAATGAAAAGAATGAACATCGTATCAAAAATGGGCAATCATGTGGTACAAGACTAGGAGGATGATCTAACAATGACAAAAATAGCATCTATTGAAAAAAACGCAATTTTTCCAATTGGCGAACCGATTGAAAATGAATACTTCTTTGGAACAGCATACTTGGAAATGCTTTTAACTGATTCAGCTTTGAATGCACCAATCGGAAATGTAACATTCGAGCCTGGTGCCCGCAATAACTGGCACACACATGCAGCAGGGCAAATCCTGTTAGTGACTGCCGGTGAAGGGTGGTATCAGGAAGAAGGTAAACCAGGACAACTTCTAAAGGCTGGGGATGTTGTAAATATCCCTGCAGATGTCAAACATTGGCATGGTGCTGTGAAAGACAGTTGGTTTGTCCACCTAGCTTTAACTCCGGGCGAAACTATTTGGTTAGAACCCGTGACTGAAGAATATTATCAACAATTATAAAATTTTTTATTTGGAGGATGAGAAAATGGCAAATATTGAAGGCAAAGTTGTTGTAATTACTGGTGCATCTAGTGGTATTGGGGAAGCAACTGCAAAATTGTTAGCCGCAAATGGTGCAAAAGTTGTTTTAGGGGCACGTCGCGATGATAGATTAAAAGAACTTAAGGAAAGTATCGGCCAAAATTGTATTTACGCAGTGACGGATGTTACTTCATTAGAAGATGTTCAAGCCCTCGGAAAACTGGCTTTGAATACATTTGGACGTATTGATGCTTGGATGAATAATGCTGGCGTAATGCCGCAATCGACCCTGGATAAATTACACACCGATGAATGGAATCAAATGATTGATGTGAATATTAAAGGTGTCTTGAACGGAATCGCTACAGCCTTACCACAAATGCGTAAACAAAGTGCAGGGCACATCATTAACATTTCCTCTATTGCAGCGCATGGAATCAATGTTGGTGGAGCTGTTTATAGCGCAACGAAAGCAGCGGTAAATATGATTAGTGAAACGTTACGTCAAGAGGAAGCTGTGGCTGGAAGTAATATTCGGGTGTCGATTGTTTCTCCAGGAGCTATCGCAACAGAATTAACGCAAACTATTACTGATACAGACTTGAAAGGTCCATTCGAAGAATTATATGATGCTTTTGCGATTAGTCCTGCCCGTATAGCGGAAACGATTCTGTTTGCTTTGAATCAACCTGAAGATGTTACCGTTAATGAGTTTATTGTAAGACCATCTCGACAACAGCCTTAATCGATAAAAGTTTTCTCACTGGGAACATTCCAATAACAGATAGAATAAAGACGCAGGTTAATAAAATAGATCACAGCCTGATTGGAATCGAACAGGCTGTGATCTATTTTAGTCTTAAGATCAATTGCTATTTAATAAGCCCATTCTGTATTCATTGAATTAATTCATGATTTCACTTCATTGAAAAATTGCGGCCATACTCGTATTTATATTTCGATTTCCATGCCATTTCTCCTTTATTAGTTGAAATACATAGGCTATTAGTGTTGCTGTATATATGTTGAGCAGTCTAATTAACGACTTTTGAATGGCTCAATGTATGAGTAAAACCCGTAAGAACAAAAAAAGCAATTCACATGTAGTGTAATTGCTTTTTTAAAGAAGTGTATGAATATGACTCATGCTAATTAAGCTTCCCCTTACAGGGTAGACTATGGGTTTTTATCGCCAAGTAAAAATAACTACAGCAGGGTTTTGCCCGGTTTACCAATGACATTACTTGTTTTTTACGATGGATAGTATCGTAATGGTGCTTATAATGCAGAGTGTGCCGAGCCACTCTGCAAAACCGAACGTTACATTCAACCAGAAAACGGATATTAAGGTTGCGGATAACGGTTCAACGGAAGCCAATAAACTTACCTCTGAAGCAGAGATGAATTTCGTACTTTCCAAATAAAAATAAAAAGCAATGATCGTACCGAAAATGATGATGAATAAAACCGCTGAAAATGAAGATAACGTCCATTTGCCTTCAAATGCCCATGGGGGATGGATCACGCTAAAGCATATGCCCCCAATCAACATGCCCCAACCCACAACAATCATTGAACCCCATCTTGAAAGGAGTTTAAAAGGCTGCAATGTATAGAATGCCAAGGCAAAGGCTGATGTTACTCCCCAAAATACTGCCCACCCGGAAATGGAGAGTGTACGTATGCTTCCTCCCGTTACTAGCAAAAAAGTGCCTAAAATCGCTATGATCACAGCTACGCTTACCGTAATGCTTGGAAAACGTTTGGAACGAATGGCTAAATAACAAGTGATCAGTGCCGGGGCCAAGTATTGAAGGACAGTGGCAGTGGCTGCGTTGCCATGTTTAATTGCTGCAAAATATGTGTATTGAACAGCGAGCATTCCCAGAATGGCAAAAAGGATAATTTGAAGCGCATCATTTTTAGTTTTCCAAATCTCAAATACTTTCAGTCGTTCATTCTTATAAGCGACCCCCAATAAGATGATTCCAGAAAGCAACAAGCGTACAACAGTAAGCCACTCAGGACTGAAACCTTGCTGCTGAAATAGATATTGAGCTGCCGTTCCTGACACTCCCCATAACGCAGCGCCAGTCAGTACAAGTGCAATCCCTTTATTTCTTGAAGGTGATATAGCAACTAAAGTATCATTATTCATGCTTTTCTTCCCCACTTATTACACGTTCCGTATGGGCTTGAATTCTAAAGTAACTCTCTTTCCAATTCTTTTCTATCTGCTTAAGCACCATAGTGAGGTTCCCACCCCTAATTGTCTGTATGATCTGATCATGCTCATCAACGGAAAAGTGAACATCATTTACCTGATTGAAATAAAACAGTTCCATTCGTATAAGTTTTTGTTTGAGTCCCGATAGAATCCGCTTCAACTCATCATTTGTAGAAAGATTGATGTAAATGGAATGAAAGTCATCATCCTTCTGGACAGCAACTATTTGATTTCTCTCGTCGATTGCGTTTTTCACTTCATGATTGATGGCTTCCATCTCCATTAAGTGTCTTTCTTCAATGAAATCAAAAGCCTGTTCCATAGCCAGCTTTTCCAGTGTCCAAACAAGGGAATATATGTTTAATACCCCTTCGAATGAAATAGGGGAAACAATGGTTGAACGGCTCGGCTTGGTCTCGACAAATCCCTCATCCTCAAGCCTTAAAAGTGCTTCTCTAATAGGGGTTCTGCTTACTCCCAATTGTTCGGCTAATTCTTTGTCGCGTAATTTTTGGCCTGGCGTCAGGATCCCTTGGACAATCCAATCCTGCAATATCATGTATGCTTCTTCACGTACAGACGTACGTTTAATTTTTTGTGAAGAATTTGATTGCTTCAACGGCTATACCTCCTTTAAATACAGATATATAATATGCAATATATCACATATTGCATATCATTGAAATGAAAATCAGAAAATTTCAAAATGATACATAATTGCACCGCCACATGGCGTAAGACATCTAGACGGTGTATAAGCCATGAGTAATAGAATTTAAACACAATAATTAGTAACAAAAAAGACAACACTCACAACCAGAGTGCTGTCTTTTTATTTGAGTTTTCCCATCATTGATAAGTAATTGGCGGTATGGTATATTCTTTTGCCATTGGAAAGCGGAAAACACCTTCTAACCTTTAGTTATTTTCTAAAGTGAAAAGTTTAAGAAACTTAACTCTTTTTATACACAATAATCTGTTAAATAAAACCTAAATCTTTCCCTCCATTGTCCAATACGATTCCTTTTGCAATCTTCAATACCCCTTCGGCATCATTGAGATTGACTAATTCCACCGGGGAGTGGGAATATCTGCGCGGCGTTGAAAGAACTCCTACCGGTATCCCTTTATTCGCTGAAGTCAAGCTGGCTGCATCAGTTGTATAGGCGTCCCCGACCAATGTAATCATCTGTAAGGATACATTTGCTTTAGCTGCCTGTTCTTCAATGATTTCTCTCACTTTAGGGTGGATGTGGTTGAATACCATTGTACCTCTTACCCCATCCGCAATAGGGCAAGCTGGTCCTTTTCCTAGGTAGACGGGAAGTGATATTTCCGTATCGATATCAGGTGTATCACCAGCTGGGATTGTATCTAGGACGATTGCATAATCAGGTTCAATCGCATTTCCTACCATAATGGCCCCTAGTAGTCCCACCTCTTCTTGAACAGTTACAACACCATACAATGTTCCGGCAAATTCAACGCCTTGTAATTCTTTAAATAACTCTATTAAAATTGCACAATGAATTCGATTATCCACTGATTTTGTACATACAAGATCTTTATTTACCATTTCCATAAAATCACTTTGGAATACAATGGGATCCCCCACTTTAATTCCCAGGTCCTCAACCTCCATTCTCGAGGAAGCCCCTACATCTATGTAACATTCACGTGTTGTTTTAACGCGCTTACTTTCCTCGGGAGTTTGCATGTGTCCAGCTTTGATCCCGATTATTCCAGGCAATTTTTTTGTTGTAACCCAGACTTTCCTCCCTAACAATAATTGATCCGAAACTCCTCCCACCTTATCAAACATGATAAACCCATTGGGTAAAATATTTTTTACGCAAAACCCAACCTCATCCGAATGACTGGATATCATCAATTTTGGCCCGGGGGCATTTCCTTTTTTTATCGCAATCACATTGCCATTGCGATCTACATCCACCTCATCAGCATATGGTAATAAATTGTCCCTCATATATTTAACAACTTCTTGTTCTGAACCAGAAACTCCTACCAAGCCAGTTAAATCTCTTAATGAGTTTTTTATACTTTCTTTCACTTTTTGCTCTCTGAGTGAATGTCCTGCCTTTTGGTCTATCATATTGCTAGTTTTCATTTGAACTCCTCCTTTTGGTTTCACTGGACAACCTAATTTATAGTAGTGGTTTTCTCTAAAAACATGGAAATGAACATTTTTCCAATCATTAACATGGACTGTTCATCTACATCAAATTTTGGATGATGGTGAGGATATATAGCATTTTTATCCGGGTTCTTACCTCCAACCCAGAAAAATGTTCCGGTTACTCCTTTACAAATAATAGGCATTTGAAAGGGTAGTTCTGGGTACATATGAAGATCTCTGAGGATTTCTAGTCAGGGTGTAAATCTTGGAACCTATTAAGCAGGTTTTCATCATAAGAATAGTCCTTTCCATTTACTATTTTTCTTACAATGGGAATTAAATTAAGTGGGAATTTTTCACTTCTGAAGATACTGGAAGTTGTTTGGTGAAAGTGCTTACGATCAGCATGATGATTATGTTTACGCCCAACGCAATAATACCCGAATTCAAATCCTTCAATACTTGTGGTAGGGCCGGCAGCATAGTACCAATGGAGGCATTTGTGATCGTTATATACGCCACTGTGATGACTCCAGCTATCATTCCAGCTGCTGCACCTTGTTTCGTAACTACATTGTTTTTCGCCAAGCTAAACAGTATTGCTGGGAATAATTGCGTTATAAAGCTATATGCCATAAGGAGAAGGGTTACGATGGAATTGCCACCGTTAAATGTAAAGTAAACGCAAATCAGCGAAATGACAGGGACCAACATTTTAGAAAGCATTGATATTTGTTTTTCTGAAGCTGTTGGAATAATGACTTTATATACGTTCTTGGATAGTGTTACGGATGCTGTCATCAACAGCATTGAGCCTGGAACTAAAGCAGTCAATAAGCCGGCTGCACCAATCACCCCAACAAACCAAGGATCAAACGTTTGTATGGAAATACGCAGTAATGCGAGGTCAGTTTCCGCACCCTGTAATCCAGGGACTTGCTTAATCGCTGCAAAACCGACAAAAAAGATAAACAATAACATAAGTGTATACAGCGGAGTTATTACGGCATTTTTTCGAATAGCTTTTGGCCCAGTTGCCGAATAAGTTGCTACAAATAAGTGGGGCCACATTAATCCGCCAATGCTTGTCATCACGACAGTGGAAATAAACCATGAGATTCCGAGGCCAAAATCAGGCAGCTTGAGAAAGTCTGGATTGGTAGCTTGAATCTCTCTGAACATGGACTCTATTCCACCATAATAATGGTAGGGAATATATATTCCGATAAATACGACCACCCCAAATATTAGAATATCTTTGATTATAGCCGTCTTAGCGGATCCATGTATTCCAGAAATCATTACGTAAACCGTAACCGAAATTACTCCAATCCAAGTTGCGACAGTAGGGGATATGAAACCATAAGACGCTTCAGAGACAATGATGCCCAAACCTTTTAACTGAAGCACGATGTAAGGAATCATCGAAATGACACCAATAAGAGCAGTGATAACCCCTAAATATGGACTTTTATACTTACTAGCAAAGAAATCGGATTGAGACACCAGTCTGTGATCTTTTGCATATTTCCAAACGTTTGGATACAGCCAATAAAAAATACAATAAATGAGACTTAAATATGCGATTATATAAAAGGCAGGTCCACCCTTTCCATAAGCCCAAGAGCTTGCACCTAGAAAAGTAAATGTTGTATACGATTCTCCTGCCATTAGAAGGAAAACAAGAATCGTTCCAAACCCTCTTCCACCAACAGCCCATTGCTCCAGGTTCATATCTTTACCTTTTCTAGCAGTTATTCCGGTATAAATAATGAACAGCAGAAAACCGAAAAGCACAAAGAGTGAGGCATTCATTCCGTATCACCACCTTCTTGATTGGCGGGGTCAAGTTTAAAAACGATGGCCATAATTAATGTCGTTAAAACAACCCATAAAACGATCCAAAACATGAAAAACGGCAATCCGAGTACAAACGGTTCTACACGATTAACTAATGGAAGAGAAAAAAGCATTCCGAGAAAAGGAATCATGCTTAAAAAATGGCCCAGCTTCATTGTCCAACACTCCTTCTAATTTAATCGTTTTAAATGACAACCATATAATGTTGTTCGAATTGCTTGCACTTTGTCATGTTGAAATCTAATAAAACCAAAACCCCCTATTAAAACGTACGGCTTTTTGAATCACCTCCTTTCAAAAAAACTAATCGAGTAAAATCAATTCATCATGTAATGATCATATATTTCATAAGACCGTTGTTTTATATAAAACCCTTTTAATAAAGCGGTTATTCTGAAAAATAATGGTTGAAAAAGTTTTTTTACTTAAAAGAAAGTTTCTCAATCACTCCTTGCCAATACACGTTTTTACTTATTTTGAATAGATGAATAAACCCAAAATGAGATGAAGAAAAACATTACCACTTTCAGATCAAGGCGTCCTCTATTAACGAAGAGTGACTTCTTTTAAAAAGGGACCATCCATCGTCCGATATAATACCTCCTTTCCTTCTGACTTTACATATTCACTTAATGAAAAAGCACCTTCTTTCGTTTCCAGTTGGATATCAATCCGAAAAGGAAGTTTCTTCAGTCCATTTTCAATTTTCTGAGCGATAGTAATGGTGAATTCTTCGGAAATTCGAATGACAATATCAATATCACTTTTTTCTGTGACTGCTTCTTGTCCAGTGGCGAGTTCGAATCCAACACTTCCAGTCGGCCCCCACGTTAGCGAAGCCACATCCAAAAGGTCACTGATCCGATCTAAACAATGAAAAATCTTTTTTGAATGGTTCTGCCATCCTTTTTCCTGTGCAAGCTGTTCGGGAGAAACCCTGCTGAGAATCGAATCAATTGGTAAAAATGCTGCGAATCTTTTATTCCTTTCCGTCCCTCGCACACCTACCGCCACCTGTCCTTTTGCTGCACGGGAACGGCGGATTACCACAAATGGCGAAATTGCCAGAGATCCTTCCACCCAATTCGGGATAGGGGTATGGCTGATTAATTCTTCTGCGCCTTTAATCCTCAACAAGTCATGTGGGCTTAGTTCCATTGTTCATTCAGCTTCTCCCTCACTAAAATGGAAGCCGCACGTCCACCTGATACAGCAAAAGGAGAGGTTAATCGTACTTTTAAATCTACTGAACCAGTCATTTTTATGTCAGAAATCGCTTCCTTTATTTCTTCATGAATAACATCGCGGTCCTTGTGTTCCGGCCTGTCCGCATTTACTCCATCTACTAACGAATGCAATGCGCCAAGTTGTTGGAATGATACAATATCGTATGCCATCGCTGGAACTTTTTTCGCCGCGACTTTTAATTCTTCTATACTTCTTTGTGTAATTCGGGCAGCAGATTGTTTTGACATAACATGTACATTCACACCGGGATCACGAAGTGCAATTAACCGGTGGGCTTGCATACCATGTGATAAAAAGGCACCTGAAATGGCATTGCCCGGTATGAACGAAATAACGGGATGACCTTCCAAACGTGCGGTGACATATGCATAAACGGCAGCTGCACATGCCTGATGAACGCCTAACAGTTCTTCGTGATAACCGTAGGCCTGACTCGGAACATCGACGATGGCCACGATTGCGCGTTTTTCACCATTTCGATCTTCTTCAATCGCTTCCCTAACATGCTTGGCAATTGACCAACCCTCCTGTAAACCTACTTCCCCATTTCTTGCCCTTGGAAAGCGACCCTTTGGATCGGGTACTACAGCAATATAACGCACCTTCGTCTTGCCCAAGTAAGCATCAGCAACTCGAACGGAGGGAATATCGCCTATTTCAGGAATCCCATTACTCAATAAATCAAACCAGGTCTGTCCCCGTCCATTATATTTTTCACCTTTTGAAACATTTTGTTTTTGCATAACATCATATCGAGACTGATTCCAGAGCTTACGTACTTTTTGTGGCGTTATCCGCTGTAACGGTTTCGCTGCATTTAAAAACGACTCATACCTCTTAATTTGTTCTGATCTTGGTTCAAAGGATACGTGACCGTTTAATATTGAAAAGACGGCTGTTTTTACGGCCTCCGTATCGTCTTCAATTAATATATCCGCAAAACCGGCCGAACTTCGCTGTTCTCCGCCAAGTGTACCCCAAATCAGTGGCCGGTCTTTTGAATCAAACTCGCGAATACCGGCTTCCTGCTCAATCACTTCAGGTCCGTTTAATCCCAACCGGCCTTCTCTGGTCATAATGATGGCACTGCAAAGGCCGGCTGTTATCGACATACCGCCAAATGCACCGATCTTCCCTGGAATAACAGCAATGACAGGAACATGGCGGCGAAGCGCCACAATGGCTGAACCAATTTCGGCAATGGAAAGTAATCCATAATTGGCTTCCTGCAGCCTCACTCCCCCTGTATCAAACAGTATGATTGGTATCGTCTTTATTCCGGCTTCACAATCTATTAAGGCCATTTCGAGTGAACCGGCGATTTTTGCACCAGATACTTCGCCGATACCTCCGCCTTGAAAATTTCCCTCCATGGATATCACGACTGCCCGTTCCCCATTAATTGTACCTTTAGCCACAATGACGCCATCGTCACTTTGCGGAACGATTCCTTGAGGTTCCAAGTGAGGCGATTCCAGCCCATCAAAAGGACCAAGAAGCTCTTTGTATGTTCCATCATCCAGTAGATTCATCGCTCTTTCCCGTCCACTGCATTCTACAAAACTACTTTTTGTTTGAATCAAGAAAGCTCACCTCCAGCGCTTGTGCAAGGCGAATCGTCACAACACCAGGTGTTGCGCCAAAGTCATTAATTGTAACTTTTGCAGCGACATCATGCTGTGTGAAAAATCGTTGAATTATTGCTTCCCATGTGTCTTTATAACCGGTGATTCCCGTCCGGATGGTCACCACGGTCTGTGATTCTTCGCACGGCTCTATCATCACTTCCAAATCACCCGATCCAACAACGCCAACGTGCGCCTTATTGACAATTTTTCGTGTTGCAGGAAATGTGTATTTGAAACTTTCCAAATGAAGTACCCCCTTAATGTATAGACCCGACTTCTTTTTGAACTACATCACCGATTATATGTCTTTGGATTTTATCCAAAAAAAGCGTAGCAGCGAGCATGTCCGCACTGCCCCCTGGAGATATATTAAGTCTCGTAAACTCTTCATCAAGTGCTTTAAGCATTTCAAGACTTCCACTCGTTAACACCGAAACTGCTTGCCTTTTAGCGAATATAAGTGCTTCAGGACCGCCTCGATGTAAAATGCATGTATCATCCAAAGAAGCAATCAAGGCTAACAGTGAATATAGTTGGGCTTCATTTTCCGAAAATCCGGATGCTCTTGCTTGCTTTAACATTGGCATGGAAACATGCACAATATGAGGAAACCCCTGTTCCGCTTCTGCTCTTGCTCCATTTACACCGTATTTTGCAGAAACAAGCATGCCATTTGTAGCGGTAATAGGACAATGTCGATCTGGATAACGGGCCGTCTCACCGGCCAGTGAAACAATTTCTTTTATTGCATAACAGCCTTTTCCCATCGCTGCAGCTGCAACCAGCAGACCAATCGCCCAAATGGCGCCCTTATGTGTGTTAACGCCACCGGTAGTTTCGAACATTCTATTTTCTCCATTACGGCCTATTGCCGCAATTTCTTCTCTTAAAGAAAGTGAGGGACTGTTGCCGTAGCTAATCAATGCAATTTGTTCAAATGTTTCCTTTAATGATCGTGCGGATTTTCGCATGAGTTCGATAGACAAATCTAGGTGGGCGCCGTTATTGACCCTATCAACAAGGCCCGGTTTCGGTGTCAGTTCGACTTCTTCTATTAAAGAATGAACTGCTGAATCAGCTGCGTTGCGGCTGAATGTCTCTTTTGCATGACTCATTTTTGCGCCTCCCGGTTACCAGCTAATAAACTTTGCCGGCGGTTCGTATAACCCATCCGACCACTGAACGATTTCCTCTATACTTTTAGCCGCCAGCAAAGACCGTTTTGCATCTGACCGGCGGATGTTCAAATCTTCTGGAAGTGCGATCAATCCTTCACGCCGCAGGCTATCAGTTCTCTTCGGATCATGTGTTAGACCAACAGGAGTTACCCCTGCGACTGCTGCAATCGCTTCTCTGCGTTTTTCCATGCTGTCCGCTTTGTATAAATAAGCGATGCCTTCTTCGGTAACGACGTGTGTAACATCATCCCCATAAATCATGACGGGTGCTATAGCGAAACTTGTATCTTCTTTGACTTTTATAGCATCCAATGATTCTACGAATATAGGTTTATTACCGGCTTGGAAGGTCTCAACAACTTGAACAACCAATTTCTTTCCACGAGCTAGCGGATCATCGGCCGTCATCATATTTAACCACGCTGGAGTTGAGTGTCGCCGTCCCCCTGGGTCATGACCCATATTTGGCGCACCGCCGTAACCGGCCAGTCTTCCCCGGGTTACAGTAGAAGAATTTCCATCCTTGTCCATTTGCAGGGTCGACCCAATAAATAAATCGACCGCATATTGCCCTGCCATCTGCGATAATGTTCGGTTCGAACGCAAAGTGCCATCGCGTCCGGTAAAAAAAATATCACGGCGGGACGCCACATACTTCTCCATACCGACTTCACCGCCAAAACAATGAACGCTGTCAATCCAGCCACTTTCAATCGCGGGAATGAGTGTCGGATGGGGATTCAATGCCCAGTGTTTGCATATCTTCCCTCTTAATCCAAGTGATTCTCCATAAGTGGGAAGCAGCAGTTCAATCGCTGCCGTGTTATACCCGATACCATGATTCAACGATAGGACTTCGTGTTTCTCATAAATACCACGAATGACCATCATCGCCTGTAATATCTGAATATCTGTAATATGCCTGGGATCACGTGTAAATAAGGGTTCAAGTTCATATGGTTCATCTGCCACAACGATATAATCGATCCAAGAAGCGGGAATATCGACACGTGGCAGTTCATCAATCAGTTCATTTACCTGAACGATGACAATACCATCACGAAATGCGGCTGCTTCAATGATGGTAGGTGTCTCTTCTGTATTTGGGCCAGTGTAAAGATTCCCATGTCGGTCTGCCTTGTCCGCAGCAACCAGTGCGACTGAAGGAATCAGGTCTATGAAAAGGCGTCCATAAAGTTCGATGTATGTGTGTATTTCTCCCATGGTTAGCTTTCCATCTTCAAGCATTTGAGCCATGCGAAGACTTTGCGGACCAGCATAAGCAAAATCGATTTTTTTTGCAATGCCATATTCAAATAAATCCAAGTGCTCCGGTCTTGAAATACTGGACATTATCATATGCAAATCAAACAATTTTTTTGGATCACTCTGTGCCAGCGCTTTTGAAAGAAAAGAGGCCTGCTTTTGATTATTTCCCTCAAGAACTACACGATCATAAGGCCTAATAACCTTTTCCATCACGTCCACAATTCGATCATTAGGGATTAACATCCCGTTTACGAGATCCTTCACACTGTCCATACGCTTTATCTTTTCTTCAAGGCGTTTCGTCCATGATCTATTTAGATTTACTACCTGTCCCGCGGATTTCATCATGGCAGCCCTCCTTTATTCATTTGATTTTTCTCGCTTTGCTATATACAGACAATCATCATAGCCATTTTCGGATATTGACATGACTCTGGCATCCGGAAATCCTTTTGCTGCTAAACGCGACAATACATTTCCTGGCGGCATTTCAATGAATAATCTTGTTCCGTTTTCGTATAAAACGGTAGAAGCATCATGCCACTGGACAGGGGATGAGATGCTTTCAGCTAAGTCCAGTCGAATATCTCCCGGATTAAACAGGAGCCGTGCCCCCCGATTGCTTACATACGGAATCAAAGGACGATGAAATGGAATATCGTCAAGCGCTTCACCGAGCTCTTGTGAAACAGATGAGAGAAGTGGACAGTGGGATGGCGTGCTGACATTCAGCAAAGAAGCACAGCGGGCCCCGTTCTCTTTGGCTACATTCAATATCCTGTTTATACCGGACAAAGCTCCCGATAGAGTTATTTGATCTGGTGCATTTTTGTTCGACATAAACACTGGGAATTCTTCATCAAAATATTGGCTTACAAGTGATTGTAGTGTATCTGCTGCCATGCCTATGACAACCCCCATGCCATATCCTTGAGGATATGCCCGTTCCATTAGTTCAGCCCGAAGCTTGACGGTATTTATAGCATCCTTAAAATCAATGACGCCCGCAGCCACTGCAGCACTAAATCCGCCCACTGAATGTCCGGCGACAAAATTTGGCATGATTCCTTCCGCTTCAAGTGCTTTAAATCCTGCGATACCAGCAGTAAAAAGGGAAATCTGTACTGACTTGGTCGAGCATAGTGATTCTTTTGAGTGGTGGTTATATACGTTTTCATTCAGTGTTTCACTTGCTGCTTCCAGCACTTGTTTGACTGCGTTGTCGCCCGGCAGTTCATTTAATAGTCCTGGCTTCTGGGAACCCTGACCGGGAAACAAAAAAGCAACCTTCAACACTCCACCTCCGTTCATGTCATGAACGACTATTTAAGCATTTTTTGAATGCTGGAAATCACATCAAGATTGTGTTTTTGTAAAACTGCTGTTAATTCATTCATGTTTTGGTCGAACAACAATTCGAAAATAATTTCATGCTCAGAAATAGATTTTTCAATGTTGTTCCCGTTTGAAAAAGATAGGCTTTGAATTCTCAACAAAGGCCAGCCAAGTTGGGAGTACATGTTTTTGATGGTTTCACTTTTACTCATTTTGATAAGACATGTATGAAAGGAATGATTCAATTGGGTATAGGAGTGAATATCTTCTATTTTCTTCATTTCTGAAAGATGCTGTTTCATTTCTTTAAGAAGTATTTGGTCTATTCCATGCTTTTTAATACGTTCCATCGCCATATTTTCCAACATATTTCGAATTTCAAGCAAATCGTAAATTTCATTTTCCGTATATTCTTTTACGATGGCGCCCTTACGCGGAATTCTTTCTACTAATCCTTCTTTTGCAAGCAAATAAATTGCCTCGCGAACCGGTGCTCTGCTCGTTCCGTATTCTTCTGCATAAATAAGTTCCACCAATTTTTCTCCTGGTTTAAGTACACCGGTTATGATTTGTTCTGTGATATGTTCCGCTATTGATTTAGATAATGCGTTATTCATAAGACCCATGAAGCACCCCCCGTTTTCAGAATACTGTCGACTGTCGGCTCAATTATACAAACAAATTAAAGAGAATTCAATATTTTCTGAAAATTTAAAATAAAGTTTGTGTTTTTTTATATGCTAGGATAATATTTTTTGAAATCCGTTCGACTGTAATTATTCGTTTGGTTAACTATGGGTGGGAATGATGAAGTCTTAGCTGCAGTACTTACAATTTTATGTTGATTGTCGACTTTATGGTGGAACAAGGCGGGTGCGGATGAAGGGGCTTTTTTAAAGCAGTTCGTTTTCGGTAGATACATGGCGTAAAACGGGAATGACACTATTGTATTAGATGGGGGGCCACTTGTTTTGACAGGCTTTTAATTATTCAGCTGATTTCGTTCCGCTCTAAATAAGGGGGATGCAAAAAATTTCGATGAGAGTGATTCCCTTAGGGGGAGGCCATTTCCAAATACCAAGGAAAGATGACCATGTTCGAACTACTTACCTTGCTACCTTGCAACAAAATTCCGATTACGAAATTAAAATTGGTTCAAATTTTTCTAAAAAAATGTCTTGAAAATATCTTGGTGCTTACCGCACTCATTACATGAATATTCTATTTCCAATGCATCTTCAGTTACTGTATGAACTGTCTCTTTTTTACAAGTTTCACAAAATCTCTTTTCGGATATTTCTTTCATTTATCATTCTCACTCCGTTTTTTCATTGTATTTGTAGCCTTGTTACTATTATTTTGCGAATATCCAACCGAAAAAATACCTTTTTCCTGAAGGGCCAGTGAAAAAGGTACTAAAATTGTTAATTTAACTTGGATTCCAATACATCAAAGCTGCATGAAACGGATATTCATATTCGTAAACTCCTTCTTTTTCCACCACATATTTATTTAGGATCGTTTTTACTTCATCATGGGAAAAATGTTCATCAAGAATTTTTGTTGTATTATCTCGGATTACTTCTTCATAGGTTGAATAGATTTTTTTACTTTTTAATTTAACGATCTTACAGTCAGCCAGTATTCCAAGTTGATACAAAACATTCAAGATGTGTATGTAATCCCGTCTTCTTAAATTAATCGTATATCCTCGTTGCTTCAATTCCATATAATGAGGTTTTTCTGGTCCGGTTGTCATACCTACTATCGCTAAACGAGCTGCAGAATCATTCATTTTTAATAAGGTATGACCGATTTCACTCATTCGGTAATAACAATTAAAACCAAATACTACATCATATTTGACTTTTTTGTTATCACTTTCCCACTTATCATGAATTAACTCCATGTTTTCGAAACCTTTTTCGTTTGCGTGGGATTCCAAAAAACTGATAATGCTTTTGGAACTATCTATACAAGTTAGCTTCCTGACTTCTTTTGCAATATCAAATGTATAATTGCCCCATCCAGGGCCGATTTCCAATACATGATCATCCTGTTTTAATAATGCCAATAACTCTTGCTGCACAATTTTTGCATAAGGTTCCACTTTATGTTGTTTTTTCGCTGCAACCTTGGAAGCCCAAAAAGCTTCTTCTGCAGCATCATCTTTTAGCCTGTTAGGTATCTTCCCAGTATGATCTGTCATTGCCTGTTTCCAAAGTTCAATATAATCTGTCATCTTTTCTCCCCTGAATTCGCATGTAGGTATTGGTTTTCAAAATTAAAGCAACAGCCAAATACTTCCTCTTTTAAATATATTAGCATACTATAGCTAAAACTTTGTTTTACATATAAGAAAAAGGAGCAAAAATTTTGCTCCTGTATCCATATTACTTATTTTTCTATTTTATCTTTTCGATAAAGCTGACCACGTATTTTCAAGCCATTTATCAAAGTCTGCTCCTTTTTCTCCCTCATATGTATCATATATATCCATTCTCATTTTCTGGAGTTTGTCTTTGAATTCGTGATATGTGTGATTTTCAGGTAAACTCTTCTTGATCCGCACTAAGATTTTGGTCAAACCTTTGATCAACTCGCCCTTTTTCCTTGCTGGCATTTGCACATTTTCGCCTAAACTTTTCAATTGACGGTAGGCTGCCTCTTGAACTTTATATACAGAATCATTATTCATGATATGTGTGAGAATGTCGATTACTTGTTTATTTTTTGATTGACCTAATTCTTCGATTGCATCTAAACGTTCTCTCCAATTAGATTTGCGATTGGCAGATTTTTTTAATTCCTCATAGTTGGCAGGTAACTCGGTACCCTTTGTTTCCTTGTTATTCAAATGAATCATTTCTCCTTCTGTCTTAGTGATCCGGATATCAAACATGTAATCCGATATGATAATCCCATTACCAAAATGGCTTATTCCTTCTTCATTATACCCTTTTCCATATTTTAATATAGTTAAATTTATCTGCCGTATCGTCAATCACCCGGGTTCCGGGACGAGATGCTTTGTCTGTCTTCAATTTACCTGCGCCTATCAACTTCAACTTTATAAGGCATAAATCCTGCCTGGATTCATGCCACTTTGAAAATGCTTTTATTATTGAACATGTACAAATCTAGTCCACGTAATGTTTTTTATTATCTGGATGAATAGAAAATTTTTTACGTAAATTGACGAGGTTTACACCAAAACTTTCTTCTAAAAGTTCCCTATGTTTCCCCATGATTTCCATGAGATACAAATCATGAATCATGACTTCTGTAATGGGCATCACTAAACCTACATGCATGGTCCATGCTGCACGGCTATCTTTACCAAGAGAGACTATACCTGCGACTACTTCAGAATCATCGCCACTGATAACAAGCCATCGTCCACCATACTCTTCTGTAATTTCATAACCCATATAATGGAGGTAAACATTTGCAAAATCACAGACGATTTCCCCATAGGCAATAATTGTTACATTGACTCCACCATTTGCGGCCTGTCTTAGTTCAGGTTCTAATTCTTCGAATTCGTCTTCCCAAATCTCTAAGAGTATTCTTTTTTTAGCAGATAATATACAAGCTTTGACCTTATCGAGTATTTCATTACGCCCCATGATATTCCAGATATTTTCACGATCATTTGCAGACCGTTCGAACTCCGCTAATGATTTTTCTGCCAGTTCAAAATTCTCTTCCGCTTTCATCCGACGGTTTTTTATTAGCTCCTTTGCAGGAACAGGAGTATACTGTGGTGTGTTTCCAGGACTGACCAGAATATCTCCGCGTATGGCGAGACTATCCAGAATTTCATATATTCTTGAACGTGGTACACCGGAGTTTTTTGCTACTGCATAGCCTGTTAATGGCGATTCTTCCAATAAGGCAAGATATGCTTTCGCTTCATATTCGGTGAAATTCAGATTTTTTAATGTTTCTAAAATGGTTTCTTTCATAAACCCTCCAACACAACCGTAGTCGCTACCTTTGTAACTAATATTTTAGCAAAATCTGTTGACGTTTTCCATTTTCATCTAATATACTTACTAAGTAGTTACTTTAGTAACCACTATGAAAGTGGGAGGGGGAATTAGTTTGGACAGCTTACTTACATACATATCAATAGTGGCAATGATGGTTATTATACCGGGAGCAGATACAATGCTCTTAGTGAAAAACACGCTTAGCCATGGTCCGAAAGCGGGACGTTATACCGTTCTCGGAATGGCAACGGGACTTTCTTTTTGGACGCTTATAGCCATTCTTGGACTATCTGTTGTCATTGCAAAGTCTGTGATTCTTTTCAGTACAATCAAATATTTGGGAGCCGCCTATTTAATTTATTTAGGGATAAAAAGTTTTTTTTCTAAAAGCGTTTTTTCCTTAAAAGAAATTCAAGCACAAGCAAATACACCTGTTAAGTATTCAAACCGGCACAATAAGGATTCCTTCATGCAAGCATTACTTAATAATATTCTTAATCCAAAGACCGTTTTAGTTTATATAACAATCATGCCACAATTTATCAATTTGAACGGAAATGTAAACCAGCAATTGATTATATTAGCCTTCATCTTAACCTTGCTCGCTGTACTGTGGTTTCTATTTCTTGTTTATCTAATTGATTACGCAAAAAAATGGATGAACAATTCCAAATTCCAGAAAGCATTCCAAAAATCAACTGGCTTAATTTTAATCGGTTTTGGGATAAAAACAGGAATTTAAATTCATTTACTCACACATTCCGTTCAGATAATTGAACGGTTTTTTTCATTTGCGAATCGGCACCGATATCTTTTTAATTATACATACGGCACTGCATTATTACATTAAGTTCCCCAACATAGTCATTAATTAATTGAAAAATAAAGGCTGTTTTCGCATAATTTGTTGCCATTTACCAAGTAATGCGGTGTGGTTGATTTCCCCTCCAGATGCTCGCTTTCCGCGGGGCGGGCGGTGAGCCTCCTCGGCGTAAATGCCTGTGGGGTCTCACCTGTCTCGCTGCTCCCGAAGGAGTATCGCACTTCCGCTCCAATCAACCATAATTCGTTTCGTTTTAAAAACAACAATCTTTACGAAAAGAGCCAAAATAAAAAACCGTCAGCATCTTCACATAAGTGCGAAAACGCTGACGGGTAATGCTTTAAGGAGTTTCAATATCCTTTTTGTCAATCCAAGCCGCAAGCCTTGGCAAGTACTTCAACAAGGTGCAAACTTTTCATTTGGTTTGCCGCTCCCTCCCTTTGGATGCCAATGCTCATTTGCATTTGGCATCCTGGGTTAACCGTAACAATGGTAGTTGCTTTCGTTTCTTTAAGATTCTTCATTTTCTCATCAAGAATTTTCATGGATTCATCAAAGTGGAGAAGATTGTAAATGCCTCCGGATGCACAGCAACGGTCAAACCCTTCCATTTCGACATAGAAAACTCCTGGTATGGATTGCAATAATAAACGAGGTTCCTTTTGGACCTTTTGAACATTGCGTAAATGACATGAATCTTGATAGGAAACGATGCCTTGCCATTCTTCAGTGAAAGGTAGCGGCCCCAATTGATGAAGAATTTGACTGATATCTTTTGATTTTTCCGAGAAAGCCCTTGCCTTCGCAGCCCATTCTTGATCCTCTGCCAATAGATGTCCATATTCAAGAAGCGAAGCACCGCAGCCTCCTGCGTTATTTATGATTACATCAGCCTCCGTTTGCATGAAGGCTTGGATATTCCTCTTTGCCAATGCTTTCGCTTGTTTTGTTTCACCTTGATGGGAATGGAGAGCACCGCAGCAATTCTGGTTTTCAGGGAGAATGACCTCACACCCTGCTATGGTAAGCAGCTCAATGGAAAGACGGTTAATTCGTGACATCATGGAATCCATGATACACCCAGTAAAAAATGCAACTTTTAATTTCGTTTCCCCTTTTGCTGGCATAATCGTACCTTGCCGGATACGTTTGGAAGAAGTCTCGATGTCTGGAAGTGCCTGTTCTAAATGTGCAAGGGCAGGGGAAACCTTCTGCAATATATTTGATGAACGGATAAGCTTGGATAAGCCGGTTTTTTGATAGAGCTGCACTGCACTTCCAATCCTGTTCATCCGTTTTGGATATGGAAAAAGATGAACCAATGCCAGTTTTTTGATTCTTGTCATTTTGTTTTTTTTGTTGGCTGACGGGGAGTTTTCAATGGCTTCTTTAGCCGCTTCCAGTATATGTCCGTATGGCACACCAACAGGACATGCTGTTTCACAAGCACGGCAGCCTAAGCATAAGTCGATTGGTTCAGCTAAATCTTTTTGGAAATCTATTTTTCCTTCGGCTGCCATTTTCACTAGATTGATACGACCGCGTGGAGAGGCGGATTCCACACCCATTGATTCATATGTAGGGCATGCCGGTAAACAGTATCCGCATTTTACGCATTGGTTTGTCCAATCATAGGCATCTGAATATAAATTTTGGACAGCAGCATTTGACTCATTCGGTTTGGTGGGTAGATTCATGTAACCAACACAACCCTTGTCTGTCCCTTATCAGGAAAAATCTTCCCCGGATTCAGGATATTATTGGGATCCCATGCTTCTTTAATTTTTTTCATCATATTCACTCCGGTTATTCCTAATTCCATTTCCATATATGGTGACTTTAAAGTACCGATTCCATGTTCCCCGGAAAGTGTTCCTCCTAATTCGATAGCTGCTTCAAAAATTTCACTGACAGCAAGCTCCACTTTTTTCATTTCCGTAATATTTCTTTTATCGGTAATGATGTTCGGATGTAAATTCCCATCCCCTGCATGACCGAATACAACCAAGTTCAATCCGTACTTCTCCCGGATATTGTTTAATCTCTCCATCATTGCAGGTATTTGACTGCGTGGAACGGTCGCGTCTTCAGAAATTTTTGTAGGGCCCATTTGTGTAATGGCCGGGGAAACCAATTTACGCGCTCTCCAAATCGTTTGGCGCTCTTCCTCTGTCTCCGCTATCTTGACGTAGGAAGCACCCTCTGCCCTGCATATATCGGCGCATTTATTGATTTCTTCCTCAATCGCCAATGGGTGTCCATCTATTTCTATGATCAGAATGGCTTCAGCCTGAAGAGGCAAACCGGAAGGACGGTAGCTTTCAACAGCACGGATGCACGCATTATCCATCAATTCCAGGGCAGAGGGTAGAATTCCTGATGATAAAATGCTGGTAATGGCATGGCCAGAGTCTATCAAATGATTGAAGTGGGCGACAAATGTTTGTTTAGATTGAGGTTTTGGTATTAAGCGGATGATTGCCTCAGTTACGATGCCCAGGGTACCTTCCGAACCTACGATCAATCGGGTCAAATCATACCCAGTTACATTTTTTACGGTCTTTCCGCCAGTTCGAATGATTTCTCCTGTCGGGGTGACCACCTCCAGACCTATCACGTATTCTTTTGTCGTTCCGTATTTCAATCCCTTTGGACCGCTGGAGTTTTCTAATAGATTCCCGCCTATAGTGGCTACATTGGAACTGCTTGGATCCGGCGGATAGAATAAGCCGGCTTCTTCGGCCTTTTTATGAATATCTGCCGTAATCACACCTGGAGAGACTATGGCAAGCATATTTTCCCGATCAATGATCAATTTATCCCGCAAAAGGGTCATATCAAGAACCATCCCCCCTTTAACAGGTAAAGGGCCGCCGCTTAGCGAAGTTCCTGATCCCCTAGGATAAACAGGTATTTTGTGAGTATTAGACAATTTAACCACTGCACTGATTTCCTCCGCGTTTTTTGGCTGAATGACGATTTCGGGTAAATATTCCCCGAAAGAAGCGTCGTAGCTATAACAATACCTTTCTGCCAAATCTAGAAACATTCTCTCATCTGGAATTACCTGTCGAAGATCGACCAGGGCTTCTTTCTCCATGCTTCTCCCTTCCTTTCTTAATAGAAATTTGTAAGAGGTCTATCTGTATGTAATATAATGGAATAGTTCTACTAGGTATAATGATGAAATAAAAGAGGGTTTTTTTGAAAATCGCACTGATTCATGCAACCACACTGCGCTAAAACCAATTGAAATTGCCTTTCAGACGGTTGCACCGAACATTGAACTCCTTCATTTAATGGACACGTCCCTTCTCTCCTTGATGGAAAAGAGCGGCAAGTTAACTCCTGAAATCATCCGCCGCTTTTCTGCATTAGTGAATTTAGCTTATGATTCTGATGTTTCATGCATCCAACTTACTTGCTCTGCCTTTAATGACATCACTGCAATTTTACAGCCTTTATACTCTGTAAAGTTATTTCGTTCAGATGAGGCCATGCTTGATGAAGCTCTTAGCTATACTCGCATTGGCCTGGTTTCTACCGTAAAAGAAACGCCGATCGCCCTTCAAAATTACCTTTTAAATAAGAATCCGGACTGTATGATCGAGTCATTGGTCGATCCCGGAATCATCCATTTATTATCACAAGGAAAAAGAAAGGAACATGACGATCGGGTTAAAAAGATGGTGGAACAATTGGATGGAAAGACAGAAGTGATTTTGCTTTCACAATATAGTATGGAACATATCGCAAAGCAGGTTAATCCCTCTGTCCCTGTCCTAACGGCGCCGTTATTGGCTGCGAAAAGGTGTTTGGCCCATTTGAATGGAATGTACACATGAGTTTTCTTCGAAAAAATCATAACTTTGCCAGCATGATCGTATGTCACATCATATATACCCGTTTTTTAACCGTTTGTATGATGCGAACCGCCAAAAACTTTGCCTACACCTTGAATTTTTTCAAGTATGACAATCAGAAGGACTGATATGAAAATAACCACGCTCGACACGGATGCGACGATTGGATTGTAGGCATCCTGCATTTGCGAGAAAATCTCAATCGGCAGCGTTCTCATTTCAGGTGATACCATAAAAAGAGAGACCGTTACATTATCAAATGATGTCAAAAATGCGAATAATCCCCCTGAGATGGCCGCGGATCCAATTAGCGGCAGTGTCACTTTCATGAATACCGTTAGTGGATTTGCTCCAAGTATGGCCGCAGCCCTTTCGAGATTATAATCAAATCCACTTAAACCGGTTAATACGAGCCGCATGACATATGGTATGCAAATCACGATATGGGCAATTAAAAATCCTGTAGACGTACCGGCAAGCATCATTGGTGTAAAGTACATTAAGAGTGCGATCCCCAAGACTAATTGCGGCACACTTAATGGAGAAGTTAAAAGGGCCGTAATATACGATTTTCCCGGAATATCATACTTTGCGATACCAAGGGCACCCAAAGTACCGAATATGACGGAGAAAAGGGCAGCCAATGCTGCGAACTTCGCACTGTTCAAAAATGCTTCCAAAAATTCAGGGCGCTCCAAGATCTTGGCATACCATTGCAGTGAAAAGCCTTCAGCCGGAAAACTTGGATAATTGGCACTTGTAAAAGAAGCGGGAATAACGACAATGAGCGGGATCAAGATATAGATAATGGCCAAAACGGCTACTGCAACCCGAAGGCCGCCAAACGTTTTCATCATCGGAATACCTCCTTGAATTTCCCTTTTTCAAACGCTCTGGTAAAGACGGCTACCGATATGACAGTGGTTGCTAATAGAATATAAGAAAGAGCAGATCCGAATGTCCAATGCAGCAGGTTATTAATTTGATCATAGATGACAACAGGCATCACGGGCACGTTGGCTCCCCCCATTAGGGCAGGCGTAACATAAGCACTCATTGACAAACTGAATACGAGAATGCAGCCAGATACGATACCTGGGATGCTTAGCGGCAATGTAATGGAAAAGAACCTTCTGAACGGGCTTGCCCCAAGTATGGCTCCTGCCTTATCAAGAGAAGGATCGATATTATAAAGACTTGCAACGATGGATAGGATCATGAAAGGAAGATATGCATTGGAAAGCCCAATCACAACTCCTATCTCCGAAAACAATAGTTTCAATGGTGCATCTATTATGCCAAGGGCCATCAAGGTTTGATTAATCGTTCCATTAGGCAAGAGCAAAAGGTACCAGCCAAAATTACGGACAACTATACTTACCAAGAGCGGTGACACGATCAAGAGAGTGATATACCCTCTGATCCGCGCTGAGCTTTTGGCCATTGTCAAAGCTACTGGATATCCAAGTAATAAAGCAACCAAGACCGAATATAAACTGATCTTCACTGTCAGCCATAAGGAAGATAAGTAATAGCTATCGGAAAATAATTGTGTATAGTTTTTTATGCTATATACTGCCTCCGCTCCTCCAAGATTATCTGTGGATATGAAGCTTAAATATAAAATGTATAACATCGGTATGACAAAGAAACCAAATATGAAAAGTAGAATCGGCGTTAAAAGAAGTAATCCCGGCACCCAGACTTTCCTTTTCTTGCTTTTAGGCTTCTTTTGCGGTTCGATAGGACTCGTTTGCTGTTCTATTTCTTGACTAGCATAACTTCTGATGGGCTCCATCCAATCAACACCTCACTTCCATTTTGCCATGATGAATCGAAAGCGGAAGTCAATACTTGAATACTTTTCCCCTGTAACAGAACATTGATTTCCCATGAGGTACCAAGATAGTTCATTTGGCTGATCTTGGCACGATGGAAATCCAATGGAGCTGAAGATTTTTCATCAAGAGAAATAATTTGCAGTTTTTCCGGTCTAATATAAAGCTTTACCTCATCCCCGGTTTTCAGATCACTTTCATTTCCCATGACGTTATTCGTGTCGACATGAGTGATTTCAGAACCGATTTTGACTGCAACTTTCCGCTTATCGATAGCAGACACACTCCCTTCAAAACAATTCGATTTCCCGATGAATTGAAAGACGAACTCTGTCTTCGGATGATTGTAAATCTCGGTCGGAGTACTGATTTGTTCAATTTTCCCTGCATTCATGACCACGACTCGATCGGACATGGATAGAGCTTCTTCTTGATCATGGGTCACAAAAATGGTCGTTACGCCAATTTCCTTTTGTAAACGCTTAATCTCGGCCCTGAGTTCATGACGCAGCTTTGCATCAAGGTTTGAAAGCGGCTCGTCAAGCAAAAGGAGCTCCGGTTCAACAACAAGTGCCCTTGAAATCGCAACACGCTGACGCTGACCACCTGATAATTCCCTTGGATAACGATTCTCCAATCCTGACATTTTCACTAATTCAAGCGCTTTACTAATCTTCTTTTTTTGCTCTGCTTTACCGACTTTGCGCAGTTTCAAGCCAAAACTGAGATTTTCATAGACTGTCATATGGGGAAAAAGCGAATAGGTTTGAAAAACCATTCCTAAATCTCGCTTATAAGGCGGAACCTTCGTTACATTATTGCCTTTAATATGTACCTCGCCCCGATCCGGATCGAGGAACCCGGCAATGAGGTTTAAGGTTGTGGACTTTCCGCACCCGGAAGGTCCAAGAAGAGTGAGTAACTCTCCTTGTTTCACCTCCAAATCAATGCCATTCAGGACAACATTCGCTCCAAATTGTTTAAACGCGCCTTTTATCTCTACATCATTTTTATTTGAGCCAACCCCCTGAACTGCCTCCAGGTGTTGCCTATTAATTTCCACATCTTTTTTTAATACTTCCATGTGATCAACACGCTCCTTTTTATTTGAGTTTTTTCCCTAATTCAGGAGTAACCTCTTTCGCCCATCTGTCTGACACCTCTGCACGGATCTCGGCAAACTTGGCGAAATCAGGTTTAAATGTTTTATCACTTGCTTTAAGCCCGATTGACTCTTCATATTTTTCTGGAATTTCCATGCCTTCCACTGTCGGATAAAATCCTTTTTCGGAAATTAATGCTTGTGATTCTTCACTGATTACATAGTTGATGAATTCTAGGGCTTCTTTGCTATTAGGCGTATTTTTCACTAGACCAGCGCTGAAAGCTTGAAGCGGCACGCCTTCTTTAGGCACGGCCATCTTAATCGGAATACCTGAAACGGCCAATTCACCTATGGAATAACTTCCCATGACCGTTACGTCAGCAGCTCCTTGTTGGATAGCTGGCATCATTTGCGTTGAGTTTTTATAAAATGTATTGGAATACGCTGCAAGATCTTTTGCCTTTTCGAGACCTGGTTCCATGTCTTCCGTACTGCCGCCGTTTGAAATGGCCAGACCATTAAGGGTATTGAAACCCCAATCATTCGTAATATCTGAAAATGCCGTTTTACCCTCGTAATCAGGAGAGACAAGATCATTCCATGATTCAATTGATTTTAAGCCTTCCTTTTTAAAGGTTTCCGTATTATAAGCTGGTGCAATGACTAAACCAAATGCTGGAGCGGCCGCATTTTCAACCGGAATGAACCGTGAATCCACCGATTTCATATTGGGAACATTGGACTCATCAATTGGTACGATCAGTTCCTTCTCCTTAGCGCGTATAACATCAACCGGTACAAAAAGGGCAACATCTATTTGCGGCGCATTCTTCTGTAATTCCACTTTGGATAGGATTTCACCTGATAAACCGGAAATATAATTAACCGTGATTCCCGTTTCTTCTTTGAATTTCGGGGCAATCACATCTCGGATGGCACTTTCGATGACACCGCCATTACCGGCTATCGTTATTTTCTTCTCTCCTTTTTCACCAGCACCCGTTTGTACGGATTCCCCCGGTTTTTGCGGAGTGGGATTACCACATCCCGCAAGAGCGATCAATACTATTATTGATAAAAGACTCATCAGCTTTTTCATAATCATTACCTCCCGTTTTTCATTGATTACCAATAATTCCTTGTTCGGTGAAATAATTCACGGCACCTGGATGAAAATCCAAGGGAACTTGTTTAGTTGCTTCCGTTATTGAAATATCAGAAGCAGCTGGATGTGTATGCTGCAGTTCAGGCAGATGTTCATATAATGTTTTCACAAGATTGTAAGCATGAGGATCGGACATTTCCTTGTAGGTTACCAGGACATTTTTAATTGAAATCGTTTGGACATTTTTTTTCATCCCCCTGTATGTATCTTTGGGAATTTCATTATGAGTATAAACTCCATATTGTTTTTGAAGGCGTTCAATGATGTCTCCCGGTATTGGAATGAAAGTTAGTTCCGTCTGCTTGGATATGAAAGCGATTTCATTATTAGGGATTCCCGAAGAAAAGAAAGCTGCATCAATGGTACCATTTCGTAATGCTTCTGCAGATTGAGAAAAAGAAAGATAGGATAAATTCAATTGATCAGTCGGTAAATCGGATTCTAACAGTATCCGCTCTGCAATAAGCCTTGTACCGCTTCCAGCCGTCCCTACACTAATGCGTTTACCCACTAAATCGTCCAAGGAATCAATATCATTTTGTTTAGTAGAAACAATTTGAACATAATTGGAATATAGGGCCGTTAAAGCTCTTAACTTGGATTTATCCGTTTCAGGCAAATCCAGTACATCCACTGAGGTAAAACCAATTTCTGCCCGATGACGGCTAACCAATTCAGTATTTTCGATGGAAGCATCGGTGACCTGGGTACCTGACACAGCACCGTTGTATTTTTCATACATATTTGATAAGCTTTGTCCCAATGAAAAGTAAACACCTGTCATATCTCCGGTTCCAATGATTAACATCCTGTTATTTAAATCCTGTCCTTCAGAAGTTAGTTGCCTCTGTATCAAGGTAGTAGCAGGTTTAGATATTTCCTGCTGCTCATTCATAAAAGAACATCCTGTCATGAAACAAAATAACAAAGCGACTTTTATAAAGAGTGCTCCATTTTTCATCGTGATTCTCCTTTCTTAATGAATTTAGATGCAAATGCCATGCCAAGTCGATTTTCTGCTTTAAAACGCAAATCCTGCCGATTTCTTGAATATAATAAAAGGATAAACCGGCAATTTTTTCCGGTTTTCCAGAAAAAATTGCCGGTTAACACGATGAATCCTTTATTCTTCTTTTGAAATGAGCTTGATTTTATCACGAAGGCTCCTTTCAGAAATTTTTAGGATTTGGGCTGTTTTTTGGCGATGATTATTACAATATTGAAGAGTGGCCGTTATGACTTTTTCTTCTATCTCTTTCATGGAAATGCCAATGGGAATCCTGAAACTGTTAAAATCTTCGGCAGTGCCATCCGGCTGGAGAATGAACTTCTGTTCTTGAACATACTGCGGCAAGTCGGTATCTTCCATTTTTTTTGAGTTTGATAGGGCAACAGCATATTCTATAATGTTACCAAGCTCACGAACATTCCCAGGGTAATGATAATCCAATAAAATTCGACGTGCTGTTGCCGAGAACATCTTTTCTTCACGATTCATATCCTTCGCGTGTTTTTTTATAAAATAATCCATAAGGATCGGTAAATCTTCTTTTCTATCTCTTAAAGGCGGCATCGAGATGGGAATGACATTGAGCCTGAAAAACAAGTCCTCCCTAAATTCCCCTTCCATCACCATTTGTTCCAGGTTTTTATTGGCTGCACTTATAATACGGACGTCCAATGAGATTTTTGTATTGGATCCCAGAGGCGTCACCTCCCGTTCCTGCAATACCCTTAATAATTTGGCTTGAAGTGGAAGGGGCATTTCACTGATCTCATCAAGAAAAAGAATGCCTCCATTAGCAGCAACGAATTTCCCTTCCTTCCTCTGAGTTGCACCGGAAAATGCTCCCTTCTCATAACCGAACAATTCAGATTCCAGCAGCATCTCAGGAATTGCCGCACAGTTGACGATCTGCATTGGATTGTTTTTCCTTCTCCCCATCGTATGGATATTTCGGGCTACAAGCTCCTTTCCAGTACCGCTTTCACCCGTGATGAGAACACTGGAATCAATATCTTTCACTCTTTCGATCATTGAGAAAATACGCTGCATCGCCTTGCTGTTTCCAAAGAAGTTACCGAATCCCTTTTGAATCTCTAATTCTTCATGTAATGACTCCAATTGATTGGACATCTGTTTGAATTCGGCTGCCCTCATCAACAGCAAAGAAAGTTCTTCAATATTAATTGGCTTTTCAATATAGTAGTAGGCGCCTTTTTTTATGGCCTCAATGGAAGTTTCAATGGATGAATAGGCAGTCATCATGATGACTGTCACGTTAGGTGATATTTGTTTGATTTTCTGTAGGACATCAAGTCCACTTTTATTTCCTATTCTTAAATCAAGTAACACAATATCAAGGTGCTGATCGTCGATTTTCCGTAGACCCTCATCCGGGTCTGTAGTTGTCATGACATCATAAGAATCTTCCAATGCAAAGCTAAGAGCGGTGCAAATAGCAGGTTCATCATCAATCACCAATACTTGCATTTTCATATGACTCCTCCTCTTTCCAGGCTTCTATTCAATATATATAGGTAGTAAAATGGTGAATGTCGTTCCTGAATTAGGGTAACTTTTCACATGGATATCTCCGTTATTTTCTTTAATAAGACTATACGATAACGTAAGTCCCAAACCGACGCCCTTTTCTTTATTCGTGAAAAAAGGCTCAAAAATATGGTTCAGTTCTTCCTGCTTCATCCCTTTTCCCGTATCCGATATGGCAATCCGCCCTGTCTTTTCGTTCACTTTATCAATGGTGATTTTAATATTCTTTTCCTTTGTTTCTTCAACGGCATGAATCGAATTCAAAACCATGTTAAGAAGTACTTGTTGAATTTGTTGTAAATCTATATAAAAAATCAAGTCCTCCTCAATCATCTGCTCGAAATTTATTTGTTTTTTTTCCATTGTCACCTTATGAAAAGCAAGTAAGGATATAAGCTCATGAGCGTGGCAATTTGTTATATTTGGCGGGCGCGGACGTGCATATTCAATTAAATCGGTAACAATCGCATTCAAGCGGTTAACTTCAGTAGGCAAGTGTTCCATTAGAACTTGTCGGAATTGAGGATTATCATATTTACTCGGAAGTAAATCAATGAACGTTTTAATCGATGTTAAAGGATTCCTTATTTCATGTGCCACACCTGCAACGAGTTGACCAAGGGCGTGCAGCTTTTCTTGTGTGACCAATTTTTTCTCCAATGTTTTCTTTTCCGTTTCGTCATTCATGGAAAGTAAGTATCCGGTTTGTTTATCTTCAGAATTGAACATCTTATGCATCGAATATGAAATCACCTTTTGTTCATTTTCCTCATTTAAGACCAAGATTCGAAAAGAACCCGTACGATTATTCTCATTTTGTTCTTGGTGTAAAGCTTCGAAATTCTTCATTAAATGCGAATGATTCGTAATATTCAGAATCATTTCCTTGGAAATGTTAAGAATGTCCGATGCCTTTGCATTGCAGCTAGTAATCATGAAATCGAGATCGAATGTTATGATGCCATTATGGATATTGTTTAAGATTTGATCTTTGAACGCTTCAGCATTGGCGATGTTTTGCCGTTGTTTCTCTAAATCCTTATTTAATAAATGTAATTTCAAAGTCTGGTTATGTACGGATTTTTTTAGCTTTTGATTCCATATGTAAATGATTAGAAGGATAAGGGCCACGGCAGTTAAGATTATGATCAACCAAAATATGAATTGTTCGAGTCTGGCAATTTTTTGATTGGATTGCGGCATTACCCATTTATCGATTATCCCATTGATATTTCGGTTTGCCTTAAGTTCTGTGAGTGCATTGTCCATCATGAAAAGAAGCGATTGATTTCCCTTTTTCACTGCAATCGTATAATCCGCAGGTTCAATGACTTCATCAAGAATGATGTAATTCTTTTCTTGGCGGAACTTTTTTAAATAGAAATCAGCAGTCCATTTGTTTCCGATGAACACATCGGCTCGGTTGTTCAATAATGTTAAAATTCCGGAGTATTGATTCGAAACGGTCGTTAAGTTTGTATTCCTCATATTGAGAAAAGTATTGATAACTGGTGTGCTATGGTCAAGGACAACATGTGAATCACGTAGATCCGTTAACGTATGAATATCCTGTTTCCTTTTACTAGGAATGATTATGGATTGGGACATTGTAAAATAGGATTGCGTGAAATCAAATTGGTTTTCTTTTTCGGTATTATAGGTACTTCCAACAATTGCATCAATTGTTCCTTTACTTAAGGCTTTTTCGGCATCTTCCATCCTCATCGGAATATATTTGAAATCTACGTCATTATATTTCGCTATTTCCTCCATTAGATCAATATTGATGCCTGTCAGTTCACCAGCTTCATTTTCAAATGAAAATGGTGGAAGGGCACTTTCTCCAGCAATTATAAATGTTTTTTCTTCAGCAAAAACAGCGGGAGACCATAATGTTTGAACAAAGATTATAAAGCAAAATATACTTAGTTTAAACAGCTGCTTTTTAATTAAGAGCCCTCCTTCTACGTCAAAATCCTTGCGGTCAGTAATCCTTTGCTAAAAGCATCATGATTATATACTTCTACAATTAAGACTTGAACCCTTTAATATGTAAAGAATTCTTAGTATAATCTGACACAATATAACAATAACCTACAAAAGAGTGTGTTTCTGAATGCATAAGCTGTCATATCCAATAAGGATTACAGTAAAAAACATGAAGGTTACTCTATTCTTGTTTTTTAGATAAGTACGAAGAAATCGCGTTCCCCTGCGGTTTTTTCTTAAAAAATTTCCCTTGATTTCAAAAATCCGCTCCTTTTTCGCCGACTGTCTGCCGAGCCTCCTCACCGCAAGCGGCAGTGGGGTCTCGTCAAGCCAATTATTTGGCAGGATTCTCGCAAAATTCATCCATCCAATAGGTATTACAGTAAAAGAACATGAGGGGTACTCTTGTCTTTAGATAAGTACGAAGAAATCGCGTTTCCCTGCGGTTTTTTTCTCAAAAAAATTTCCCTTGATTTCAGAAATCCGCTCCCTTTCCGCCGGCTGTCTGCCAAGCCTCCTCGACGCAAGCGTCTGTGGGGTCTCGGCTAGCCAGTTTTTCGGCAGGAGTTTCGCAAATTTCTTCCATCAAAAAGGATTATAGTACTAAAGGAGTTCTATCTTATAAAACAAATTTGATTGGAACGGAAGGCGTGAGATTCCTGCAGGAAAAGCGAGTCCAAGAATACAAGATTGCCCAGTTTTCCAATCATGTTAACCATCAAATTGTTAGCTTATTTTTCCATTTCAAGGGTTTTTTCATTTGTCGTAACGTTCCAAATTGATACGTGAGGTGGGCCATGGTCGTTAGCATTTTCCTGAATCGAAATATTCGAAAAAAGCCCAATTTCTCAGTAATAAAATTGAGAAATTGGGCTTTTTTGCTACTCCATAAAAGTGCCCTATTTTATTAGTGGTATGTTGGAATCATTACTTAAACTTGTTCAAGATAACACTCGTTAGTTCAAGCTTTGATTTTATTAGCTGCAACAAGCAGGCCTGTTACACGGCAGATAGCTTACACTCTATGGATAACTTTTTTGTTTTTATCCATTTTATTCTTCGGTTGAGTGGTTGCTTGCGTTCCAAAAAGGAGTTCGAATGAACGCAAAGTGGGGTGAAATCTAAAACATATTTTCTCATCAAATATATTAATCTTTTAAACCCTTCCCATCGAGAATTTTCTGCATGCATTTTTCGATTCGTGACTCTCGGGTTTTGGATTGTTTGGCTTGTGAAAAATAAAGGATGTATGCTCTTTGCCTTCCTGGGGTCAATGCTTCAAAAGCAGTTTTCAAGGCAGGGAAGTCATCGAACTTATTGTGAAGTTCTTCAGGAATTATGAATTCTTCGTTCTTTTTAAATTCCACTTCCAACCCGGCTTTTTCAACTTCAATGGCTTCATGAATATAGGCTTTCAGAATGGATTCCGTTGCAACTATTTCTTGAACATTAGTGAACCGAATCTGGCGCGCTCCCTGTACATTCTCGGTTTGTTGAATTAGAAGCCCGTGGGCATCCTGTAACAAGGCACCTTTGTGAAACAGAAGCGCACAATATTCTTTAAATCCATGTATTAAAACGATGTTTTTATTCTCAAACGTATAACAGGGATGCATCCATTTAAATTCTTCGGCCAGTTCACAGTCAAGAACGATATTTCTTAACGTCTCATATTCTTCTTTCCACTTTTTAGCTTTACCTAAAAATTCATCAACCTTAGGATTCGTTCTACTTTTTGTCATCACGGAACACTCCTTTTTCCGAGCAGTTAGCTTTTTTCTTTTACGTTAGCTGAATACTAAAAAACAAGGCAGAGGTTTGGTCTTACAATACCTCTAACACGTTATTAAGTTCTTCGCCCATTTTCGCCCAACCATATTTCGCACCATTGAACGCTTGATCTTCTTTTTCGAATCCTGTTTGTTCGAGATGTAAGTGGGTTGTTCCATCCTCGTGCTTTAAGGTCCATGTAACTGTAGTGTTTATACCGCCGCCTACCCAGGTGTAAGATAACTTATAAGGCTCCTCGACTTCAAGAACTTCGGAATCAATAATCAAATTCCACTGTTCATTCCGAAACTGGAATTTATGTCCGACGACAGGTTTAATATCATTAGCCATTACCCATTTCCCAAGAGTATTTGCATCCGTTAAGGCAAGCCATACCTTCTCGATCGGGCTCTTAAAATTAAAATCTTGTGTTACTGTTAAACTCATTTTTATTCCTCCTCTAATATTTGATTTAAAAGTGATATTCTTTCACTCCAGAATCTTCTGTAAAACGATACCCAATCCTCAATTTCTCTCAACGGACCTGCATTCAGTCGATAACGGGTTTCCCTGCCAACTTTTCTGCTGATTACTAGACCTACCTCTTTAAGGATTGCCAAATGCTTTGAAACCGCAGTACGGCCCATTTCAAAATGTACGGTCAACTCATTTAGTGGCAATTCCTCCACGTCCGCCAACAAACGTAGCAATTTACGTCTTGTTGGGTCAGCGATGGCTACATAAATATCACGTTCTTGATTTTTCTCGTTCAAAATCACCCACCCTTTAATTGGACACCAATTGGTGTCTTTTATTATATGACACTGATTGGTGTCCTGTCAATTTTATTATTGACACACTTTATTTGTTTTATTCTAATATCATCAAGTATATTATTAAATCCTTTTACAACTAAACTGGCCCCGTTAGTTAAAGTGATTCTTATATGCTCGTGTTTCAGCAAAGGAGTATTTTGGAATTATATCTTCATTGATAAGCAAAGTGGAAAAGGGTTTTATTGGTTTCCATATCAGTGATGCACTTAATCATTCTTGAAGGCGTTTATTATTCCTTGATTCACTAGACGGATTGGGCAGGGATTATGATGATTCATTCGGAGAATGGAAGTATATTACTTGAGATCTGAACTCAGATATTATGTATGGTATTAAAAAAAGAGACACTTTTGATTGTTGAAGAGGTATGGGTGTTACTGGGGATTTTTTTATGACTTCATTCAAGTATATGAAAAAGGAAATAAACTATCAGATATTATAAATCCTCAACTTAGGGATGAGATCATTTTAACACCTCTTATCGACTAAGACTAAAAGGTATCTATCTGGGTTTTCAAACAAAGTTGATTGGAACGCGTGTACCAGACTCCCTCGGAAAAAACGTCGAAAGGAGAATCCAGGCGCAAGAGTGCCAAGGGCGGACTTCCTTCGGAAAGCGAATGCCATACGTTCCAATCAGTTTAAAAACTCTCAATATATTATATTATTTTTCTATTTCAAGGCTTTTTATCATTTGCCGTAACGCTCCAAGATGATAAGCTGAGTGGGCAATGGTCGCATTTACATTTGTCAGCCATTTTCCTAAATCGATTGTTTCGATTTCTGCGAAAAGAGATACATATTCTTTATGTAATTCCTCTCTGATTTCAGCCCATTTCACCTCATCAACAGTAGTAATGGTCCAGCTTTCTTCCCAATCTTTTTCAAAGTTCGTGCCATTGATCATCGATTGGACCACCCATAAATAATACCGGGTGTGGTCTGCGTGTGCCGCAATTGTCGATCCGTTTATGGAACGTGAAGCATCTATTGCAGTTAAACCATCAAGTGTACCAAAAACCCCGGTATTCGGTTTTGATTCAGTATAATAGCTTCCTTCATTTCCCGGTCCTTCAAACGTTTCCTTCAAAAGCGTTTTTATTGAACTTGCCAACGTCTCGCTCATCTCAATTCCCCCCAAATGTTTAGTCGACTTCGTTACTCTATAATATACTAAGACAAACCAATAAACATTTATATTTTGTTAAATTAATCCAAAAATATCGCGAGTTTAAAGAGTTATTCGCTTAACTTTCATAAGATAAGGGTTTCAATTACTCTCGATTACAGTTAACATGTAATATTGACGACTCTCTTAACGTGATGAAAAAAAATACCTTAAAAAGGCCATTCCACAGGAACGGCCTTAATTATTTTTGAAAATTTGATTCAGTTTTAGTAGCTTTTCAAACGCTCTTCCAGGGACACAATTCTAAACTTTAACTCTTGATTCGGATCCAAGCCCACTATTACGATTTGATTATCTTCCGTAATGGTGACATATCTGAAGGTTTCTTCTCCATGAATCTTGATTTTAGTCTCCGATGCCGTTTCCATTTTTGCAAAAACTTGATCTGTGTATGTAAGCGGGAGAAGATCATCTAAACCTTCTTCGGGGCTGCCGAGCCACTTAAACATGAAATCTTTCAATGAATATTGTTCAATCATCGATAAATGATTTTTAAAAATTAATTTGTCAATTGTTATCTCTTTCAACTTAACCACTCCTCAATAGTATCTAAAGTTTATATGGATAAACTCCTAACATCAAGGGCATTCCAATGACAAACCATTACATTTTGATTACTTGCTTACTGAATTATCCCTTTCCTTCCGTAAAATGGAGCTCATTAACCTTGAAAACCAATTTTAGATTGATATTTTCGAAAGAATCCCCTTGGATTAACATGAGGGGGATTATTTTCTGTGGTTTGCACGTTTTGGAATAGATGATTATTCATGAAATGAGTATGTTCATTTCAGTAAAAACAGCCCCATTTTCAAAAATGGGGCTGTTTTTATTATACGGCTAATAAAACAATAGTCCTTTAAATTACATATTATATGTCTTGTTTTCCTTTAACACCATTTATTGAATAGCTGATTTTAATGTTGGCATTCAATGAGTGATACACTGAACAGTACGTATTTTTGGATAATTGAATCGCACGGACGACTTTATCTTCAGGTAGATCTCCCTCTAATAAATAATGGATATGAAAATCGGTAAAACGTTTAGGATGATTTTCTGACCGTACCCCCTCTATTTCTATTTGAAAGGCCTTTGTTTCAAATCGCATTTTCTTTAAAATCATGACAATATCAATTCCTGTACAGCCGGCAAGAGAGTGTAAAAGTAATTCTGTGGGTCTTGCTCCACTATTTTTACCTCCTGCTTCTTCGGCGGCATCCATCTTTATTTCATGTCCCGACGGAGTTGTGCCAGAAAAGGCCAGTTCCCCTGTCCAAGTAATCATTGTCTTCATATATTTCAATTCCTCCCTTTCGTGTTGTTTTATTCTATAAATATCCCTTGTTACTTTTTAATGTAAATTAATATCATTTAAGTATTAAAAAATATTGCCTCAATGGGGTCAGTACAAATATACAGTGCAGTTGGATTGGATTTTTTATACTCTAACTTGTGATGATTTTCCATACCTTATATTCTTCCCACAAATCCTGCTTAGTTAGTCATATTGTAAAATTTGAACGTTGATTACCTCTTCATGCTTTAAAACCGAAAAATATTCTAGATGATTTCAGAAATCCGCTCCCTTTCCGCCAACTGTTTGCCAAGCCGTATCAAAGCGAAGCGGCTTGGCAGACAGTTACTCGGCAGGATCGTCGAAAATTTCTTTAATCTATTCAGGAATTCATGTATACAAAGCAGTAAAAAAAACAGAAGGATATTAAGTTTACCAATCATGGTTGTGAGATCATTCCGAACCACCTTTTGTCGTCTGAATTTTAAATCATAGCCCTATAAACCCATCTACCATGAAGTTTTATAGTTTCCTTTTCCATTCAAAGGAGTTTTATAACTATTATTTTCCCCATCTTGCCAAGTAATAGCGCCATTTTCATCCTTCAGGACGAACTTGAATTCATAGAATCGATCTGCAGCTAAACGAAATGTTCCACTCCAGGTGCCATCTGTGTTTTGAGTGAGTTTATATTCGTAATCTTCAGGATTCCATCGACCGATTTCCCCTCTGTCCCCAATTAAGTAAACTCCCTGTGTGGCAGGTACATTTTCAACTGTGAATGTAACGGGAATCGACTTGCCTTCCAATTTATCAGCCATCATCCTGAACTCATTTGTTGGATTTCCTTCATCGTCGAATAAATAAGACATCCTAAGCAATGTAAATCCCTCAAAACCATGGTTAAAAACCATTTCTGCTACATTGTCAAAGCCCCATTCATTATTGATCAGAGGGAGTGCATTTTCTCCGTTTAAAGAAATTCCTTTTTCATTAGCTAAAGAGGCAATATGAGTCACCAAAGTCTTAGGAGCGCTATAGGACGGTGCAGTATGTGCGTCTTGATCTCCCATTTCCAGACAGGTGAATGTGAGGGCCATATTCGATTTCTTAAATTGATTCAACAATTGGGAGTAGTTATGGTACCCAGCACTATACTCTGCTGAATGCGGCATTACTGGATCATTCATTTTCCAATGGACTCCTGAAATTTTAGCTCCAATTGGCACGCCAAAGACTTTATCAAAATGTTTATGGGCAAACTTCGAGATTTTTGCAAGATGCTTTTCGAGTGCTCCTTGATACCACTGCATAAAATCGTATCCAAATCTAGTGTCGATTGCTCCGCCCTTGGTGAAAAATTCATCCCCATTTCCTGGCGGCTGAATCTCATTCCAGTTTTTATACGTTTTGCCCCAAGCGGCATTTAATTTTTTTATCGTGGAATATTTTTCTCGCATGGCAAGCCTGAAATCCCGTTTTGCTCCTTCTGTATAAACTTGAAGCTGTCCCCTCTCAGGATAATCCCAGCCATCGGCATTCTGGTAGGAGGGATATCTTAATTCCCCTGCCGGTCCTGCACTTAGATATATCTTTGCTATTAAACCCTTTTTATCAGCAAAGTTCTCTGCAAAGGATTTGTACAATTCATTGTACTGATCGGCTGTGCCTTCCCACCAAGGAGCAAGTACTTCCTTATTCCAGAAACCACTTTCACTCTTGAAAGCCATGTTTTCGGCTGTGTCTTTATTCCAGAGCCAACTTGGTATGGGATAGTTGCAATCATCCCCCACATTACCGCCGCATTGGTGCGTAGACAAAATGGGCACCCATTTTAAACCGGAGGCTTTCACGGTTTCCGCATATTTTTTATAATAGGACCAATCAAACTGATTATCTTTTTTACTCTCGACCAATCCCCACCAGATATCTGTCGTAATTGCATATACTCCATTTTCCTTCAACTGGGTCAGCTCTGCATTAAATGCCTCCCAATCTGTTATTTCACCCAATGGGGCCATCACATAAAGCTTGTAATCTGGTTGTACTTCTGCTATTACAGGTGTATTTGATAAAGGAACAAAATATAGCATAAAGGTAAAAACGCCAACAGATAATTTGTTCATGAAACGCCAACCTTTCCCCTATAACTTTATTTGTTTAAATTTCGGTTCATCATGGAAACCGTTTACAATCTTTTTATTTTTTAGTCATTCCTTTACTAACTAGAATTATATTTGTTGTGGAAATATTTATCAATTATTTCATCGGAGGAATTTAGTTCAAAAATCGACAAAGAAAAAATGGATAGTCTAAGAGACTATCCAGGGCAGCTGGTTATAAAACTATATAAACATTACCATCTTCTATTTCGACATGGTATGTCTTTACACAACCATTATCAGGTTTTTGGACTTCTCCATTCTTGACACTGATTTTCCAGTCATGCATCGGGCAAAATACGTGATCACCACTCACAATGCCTTCCACCAGAACACCACCTTTGTGTGGGCAACGATTTTCAATAGCCCGGAATTCCCCATTTGCTAAATGAAAAAGAGCAATTTCATGAGATCCTATCGTTACTGTTTTCCCCAGGTTTTTTGGCATTGCATTTACGGTTGAGACCTTTATCTTTTGAAGTGTTTTCCCCATTTAGGCTGCCCCCATATTCATTTATTTGATATAGCCGGAATTTTCACTTTTTGAAATAAACCGGTTTGGATCGCATTGCTCTCAATGATTTCTTTCCACGGTTCTTGCAATACGGATAAGGCCTCATCCAAGCGTTGGTTAAGCTCCATCCTTTTTTGCTTATCACCAATAATCTCCTTAATGGTATCGAAACCAACACGATCAACCCAGACCGACGTTCTTTCTAAATAATTGGCAGTCTCTCGATAATGTTGGATGTACGCACCCGTAATTTCAATTACCTCATCACTTGTTTTCACTTTGCATAATAATTCAGCAGCTCGTAAATGAGTACCGCCATTGCCGCCAATATAAATTTCCCATGCACCGTCAACACCGACAACACCAAGATCTTTGATACCGGATTCAGCACAATTACGAGGACATGCCGACACAGCCATCTTAACCTTATGCGGTGTGCCTACACGTTCGAATTTCTTCTCCATGGCAATGCCCAGACCGATTGAATCTTGGGTGCCAAAACGGCAAAAGTTTTCACCGACACATGTTTTCACAGTTCGAAGCGTTTTTCCATACGCATATCCAGAAGGCATATCCAAGTCGGCCCATACGCTTGGAAGGTCTTCTTTTTCAACGCCGAACAAATCTATTCTTTGACCGCCTGTTACCTTAAGTAACTTAACATTATACTTATCGGCAACATTTGCTATTTTCCGTAATTGATCGGGATTTGTGACGCCGCCATACATTCTTGGCACAACGGAAAATGTACCATCCTTTTGAATATTTGCATGTAGCCTTTCATTGACATAGCGGGATTCTTTTTCATCTTCATAGTCAACAGGATGGATCATGCCTAAGTAATAGTTCAGTGCCGGTTTACATTTAGAGCATCCATCACTTGTATTCCAGCCGAGAACATTCATGACTTCACGAGTATGTGTCAGGTTTTTTTCGCGTATTTCGGCAACAACCTCATCTCTTGATAAAGTGGTGCACGTACATATGGATTCCTTCTGGTTTGACTTACTGAAATCAGCGCCTAATGTCAGCTCGAGAATATCACCGACTAACGGCTTACAACCACCGCATGATCTCGAAGCACTTGTGCAGCCTTTTACTTCCTCAATGCTTGTTAAACCGTTAGATTCGATAGCCGTCACAATATCACCCTTCGTTACACCATTACAACCACAGATGATTTCTTCATTTGACATCGAAGTGACAAGGCTGACACTTGGTTCACTTGTTCCTACATTTAAATACTCCGAAACGTCGGCATTTTTATTGATCATGCTCAATAGGGCATTGCTTTCCTTTGTATCCCCGAATAATACCGCACCAGAAATTTTCCCATTTCGAATCATTACTTTTTTGTAAGTACCATTCCATTCATTAAATTCCTTGATTGATTTGGCTTGTTCATCCTCGAAAATTTCTCCAGCCGAAAATACATCAACACCAGATATTTTTAACTTAGTAGAAAGCACGGACCCCTCATAAGCTTTGCTTTCCAGTCCGCAAATCCTTTTGGCTAATACTTTACCCTGTTCATAAAGGGGAGCGACCAAACCATACACCATCTCACGGTGTTCCGCACATTCACCAACCGCAAAAATATTCGGGATCCTCGTCTCCATATAATCATTCACGATAATTCCCCGATTGACAGGGATGCCGGAATTTTGGGCCATTAAAACATTTGGCTTAATCCCAACTGCCATGACCACTAAGTCGGCGCAGATTTCCTCGCCATCACTAAAGCGTAATCCTTTGACATCAATTTCACCTAAAACCTCCTGAGTCTGTTTCCCGAGATAAAAATTCATTCCCTGGCTTTCCAGTTCCCTTTGCAGCATTTTTCCTGCTGCTGGATCTAACTGCCTATCCATCAAATATTCCGAAAGGTGAATAACATCTACCTGCATACCTAGATTCAAAAGCCCCCTTGCTGCTTCAAGACCCAGCAATCCTCCACCAATGACAGCAGCCTTTTTATTATTTTTCGAATATTCAATCATTTTTTCGCAGTCTTCCATATTTCTAAAGGCCGTCACTCCTTTTTTATCAGCCCCCTTTATCGGCAGAATGAATGGGATTGATCCGGTAGCTAAAATTAATCGATCATAAGCGACTTCGCGATTAGCATCTGAATATATGATTTGCTTAGTGGTGTCGATGTTCGTGACTGTTTCACCTGAAAAAAGTGTAATATTGTTCTCTTTGTACCAGTTCCAATCATTTATTGTAATATCATCTATCGTCGTAGCCCCTTGCAATACATTCGATAGTTGGATTCGATCATAATTTGGATGCGGCTCACTTCCGAAGACAGTCACATCAAACCTCTCCGGTTGAATTTTCAAAATTTCTTCTATACATCTTACTCCAGCCATACCATTCCCAATGAGTGCCAATTTCTGCTTAGACATGTTTTGTCCTCCAATAAGATTTTTTTGAAAGGATGATATGATTGATTATAGGTGACGTCACTTTTTATCGCCACTAATGTGTTATAAAATCTTACATAGTTTTTAAAAATTAATAATTAATGTTAGTTTTTATTACAAATATTCAGAAAATTAGGATATAATATCCTTATTGATTCAGCATAAATCCAAAATGAGGTGATTTTCATCGTCCAGCATAAAGAATCTTATATAGATAGAAAGGTAATTTCCATAGGTGTGGTCAGAGAATTAACCGGACTATCCGATAGACAAATCCGGTATTATGAAGAAAGAAAACTCGTTTTCCCCGAAAGGTCTAAGGGTGGTAACCGTAAATACTCTTTTTCCGACGTCAAAGCATTAGTGGAAATCGCCGATAAAATAGAGGATGGAGTGCAAACCCATGAAATTAGACAGGAAAAATTAAAAGAGAAAAGAAAAATTGAACAGGAAAAAATGCGAAAAAAAATGCTGCAGGGCCAATTAAATGCACACTTTGGCCTGCGTAATTGATTTTTCTAAGCAACCGTTATAATTAACCGATTCAATAAGTACTTTAACTGTCCATAGCCCCTTGTCTTTTTAAAATAACAGTTAACATTATTAAACTGGACATGATGACTTTCATGTCCAGTCAGTTTGCATACAAAAGGGGTTCGGAATTAAAAAATTCCGAACCCCTTTTAAAATTCCCTTGGAATTTTGACCAAAGGGTTAAGAGATTTGGTCTCATCGAGCCACTATGTTAAGCCATTTTTGTTTCAACTTCATAATTGTTTTACGCATTAATCGAATTCCGAAGGTATATTAAATGAAGTCAGTTTAACTACTATAACCGAGTCAATATTTGAGCATCCTACCTCTGAATACATATCTTTCACCAAATCATAAATGAAAGAAAAGTCAATGGCAGCCTCCATTTTACGAACCAAATGGTTCGCTGGCACCAGTTGATCTCATTAAATAGAATCATGTTAAGAAAGGATCCTGATCACTTCAAGTTTTATTAATGCTATTTTAAAACAATGAAGACTTTAGGCAAAAGGATACTATCTAAAAGTTAAAACAAGTTGATTGGAACGGAAGGTACGAGACTCCTGCCGGAAAAGCGAGTCCAGGGGAGACCCCGCAGGCGCAAAGGCGCCGAGGAGGCTCCCGGATCGCCCGCGGAAAGCGAGTGCCTGAAGTGGAAATCAACGTCCAAATTTGTACAAGCAAATAAAATGAAGACATAATGACTTTCATGTCCAGTTTTCATGTTCATTACAGTAAATGTTTTCTAGGTAATCATTCCTTTTCTATGCGAACTCCTTAACTTTTGTTTTCTCGGAAAACCATGATAATTTCTCGGATAAATTCACCACTTCTCCTATTACGATCATGGCGGGATTGGCAACCTGCTCTCTTGTAACGGCCACTATTGAATCGATTGTTCCTGTAATAGTTCGTTGTAAACCTGTCGTTCCTTGTTCGATGACTGCAATGGCAGTTTCGGGCTTCATTCCACAGGAGCGTAATTGTTTACAGATATATGGAAGGTTTTTCATACCCATATAAATAACAATGGTATCAACACCATGTGTCAAATGATGCCAGTTGATGTTATCAGGTTTGCCGGTCACGCAGTGTCCTGTGACGATTGCGAAGGAACTCCCCCATTCCCTGTGAGTCAGGGGAATTCCAGCATAAGCTGGCGCAGCGATTCCAGATGCGATTCCAGGGACTATTTCAAATTGAATTCCGTGCTTTGCTAGCACTTCTGCTTCCTCACCGCCACGACCAAAAATGAATGGATCTCCCCCTTTTAGACGAACAATCGTTTTTCTCTCCATTGTTTTACTTATTAATAATTGATGAATGCCCTCCTGAGGGACACAATGTATACCAGGCGCTTTACCGCAATAAATGTATTCAGCTTCTGGTTTACCGTATGAAAGCAATTCACGATTTACCAATCGATCATACAAGATGACATCCGCTTCCGCGATGCATTTGATTGCCTTGACAGTAATTAAGTCCGGATCACCAGGTCCGGCACCAACTATATAGACCTTACCTTTTTCCATCCTTTATCCCCTTTTGTTGTTTAGTCATGAAATGTGATTAGGCTCAACTTTTCGATTATGAATGAACCAAAAAAATATGGTGAAGGGGAAGAGAACCTCCCCTTAATGAGACGTTAACTCTAAGATAGGATGTACTTTTACAGCACTGACTTTAAAGCCGGGCATTTTGCATGTCGGGTCTAAATCCTGTGAAACAAGACGATTGACATTTTGGGAGTCTGCCCAATGAAAAGGGACGAATATAGTATCATGGCGAATGGTTGCGGACCATTTGCTCCTTACAACAATACTTCCGCGCCTTGATTCAATTTTCACCAAAGTATTGTCTGAAATATGATATTTCTTGGCTGTTTCCGGATGGATTTCCATATATGATTCAAAATTTCTTGCGGCTAATGATGAACTTTTTCTCGTTTGTACTCCTGTTAAATAATGTGACATGATTCTTCCTGTTGTTAAATAAAGCGGAAATTCCGGACATGGCTGTTCTTTTGGAACAAGAGGCACGTTATTAACCACTACCATGGCCGCCTTTCCGTCCGGGTGGGCAAAAGACGATTCGAATAACCTTTTTGTCCCTTTATGGTCAATGGATGGGCATGGCCACAATATGCCTCCTTCTTTTCTTAAGCGATCATACGTTATACCATAATAATCAGCGGTCCCCCCGCGGCTTGCGACTCTCAATTCATCGAAAATCTCTCTCGCAGATTGAAAGGGAAAATGCTCCCCTTTCCCAAGAGCTTTAGCTATATCACAAATGATTTGCCAATCATGCTTCACTTCCCCAGTTGATGAAAAACTTGCTTCCCGCAACGTTACCCGCCCTTCTAAATTCGTCATTGTTCCCTCATCCTCTAAATAAGACGATGTAGGTAAAATCAAATCAGCCAATCTAGCAGTTTCAGAAACGAACATGTCTACTGCGACAAGAAACTTTAATTTTTTCAAAGCCTTTTTGACAAAGTTAGCATTTGGATTGGAAACAATGGGATTGGAACACATTAAAAACATGCCGGTAATTTCCCCTTCATTTATCTTCTCTATCATCTCGTATGCCGAGACACCTTTACGTGGCAATTCAGTCTCATCAATTCCCCATATTCTTGCAATATGTAATCTATGTTCCTCATTTTCAATCATGCGATACCCTGGCAGCTGGTCTGCCTTTTGGCCATGTTCTCTTGCTCCCTGCCCATTTCCCTGTCCAGTGATAGCTCCATAACCAGAATTCACTTTTCCAATTTTTCCTGTAATAATAAGAATATTAAGAAAATTTCGAACGGCGGCCGAACCATCTGTTTGCTGCTCAACTCCCCTTGCTGTAAAAATCATTCCTGATTCTTCTTTCCCGAACATGGCAGCCGCTTTTTGGATTTGGTCACTTGGAACCCCTGTCATTTCTGCAATTTCCTCCAACTTTAAAGATGTAACATACTCTTCAACTTCTTTATAGCCATTTGCACGTTCCCGGATAAACGCTTCATCAATAAGATCCTCTTCAATGATCACTTTTAATAATCCGTTTGCCAAGGCGGCATCCATACCTGGTTTTACTTTTAGATGTAAGTCGGCCATTTTCGTTGTTGCTGTTTCCCGGGGATCTACAGCAATGATATATGCCCCATTTTGTTTTGCTTGCTCAAAGTACGGCATGATTGTCGGCTGGCATTCTGCAATATTAGTACCAGCCAAGATTATGCACTTTGTGAACGGAACCTCTGATAAGCTGTTGGTCAGGCCCCTGTCCATACCAAATGTTTGGCTTGCTGCCGAAGCAGCTGCAGACATGCACAAACGGCCATTATAATCTATATACTTTGTTTTTAAAGCCACTCTTGCAAATTTCCCAAGTAAATAGGCTTCTTCATTTAAAATGGATGCACTCCCATAAACAGATAATGCATTTACACCATCTTCTGCTTGTATTTTAGTGAAATTTTCCTTTATGTGGCTTAATGCTTCCTCCCATGATATTCGAATAAATTCCCCATTTTTTTTCAATAATGGATATTTAATTCGATCTTTATGCAAAGCATGTTGGTGTGCATTCATTCCTTTAATGCATAAGCGCCCCTCTGAGGTTGGATTATCTTTTCCAATCGTCATATACTTTTTTCTTGTCACTATTGTTTGTTCCAGCATCTGCATCTTACATTGCATGCTGCAAAATGGACATTGTGTATCATATCGTTTTTCTGATTGGACCTCTTGTTGCTTCGTGCGGAAATACTTTAATAATAATTCGGTCAAGGCTCCTCACCCTTTACTCATTAATTTCTTCTGGTACAAACATTTATCCGTATATCTAAAGGTATTTTCACTTAGTTCATTCTCTGATCTACGCCATTTCCAATCGTTGAGATAGTTGCTGACTAAGTTCATTATCAAACAAAACTTCTCTAACATGAATTAAACCCACTCGTTCAATCCATTGCCAAGTCCGTTCTAAGTAATTGGCTGTTTCACGATAATATTGAATAAAGCCGATGATGATTTCAATTGCTTCATCATTTGTCCCTGCCACACATAACAGTTCACCGGCACGAACATTACGCCCACTGCTTCCGCCCACATATATCTCCCAGCCTCTGTCAACGCCCATTACACCTATATCTTTCGTTGTTGATCCTGCACCGTTATGCATACAAGCGGATATGCCCATCTTTATCCGGTATGGTGTTGATACATGCTCCAATCTTTTTTCCAAATCGACAGCAAGTGAAAGGGATTGCTGTTTTTCACAAGAGCAAACATTCTCGCCGATACATGTTTTGACGTTTTGAACGGTGTTACCATATTTCGAACTTAACGGCATGTCTAAATCAGCCCACACACCTGGGAGATCTTCTTTTTTCACCCCCATTAAATGAATCCTTTGTTCACTTGTAACCGCAACCTGAGATATATCATATTTATCTGCAACATTAGCAATTTTTCGCAAGTCTATTGCATTCGTAATCCCTCCGTACATTTGCGGGATAACAGAGTATCGGTTATCACTTTGAACTGTTGCATTCTTTTTTTCGTTTATGAAAAGAGTTTGCTGTCTGATCTCGTACTCTGGATGAATCATCCCTAAATAATAGCTCAATGCAGGCCTGCAAGTTGAACAACCCTTTGTATCTTCCCATCCAAGAACATCCATCGCTTCTTGGACAGTCGATACGTCTTGGAGCTGCATTTTATACACGACTTCATCCTCCGTTAATGTGGTACATGAGCAAAATGCAGTTTGTTTCTTATCCTGAGTGGAAAGATTACTTTGAATATAGGTCAAAAGCTCGGTCACTGCCGGCTTACATCCGCCGCAAGAACCGGAAGCCTTTGTGCATTGTTTAACTTGTTCCACTGTCGTCAATCCCTTATTTTGAACCGCTTCAATGATTCCTCCCTTTGAAACAGCATTACAATGGCAAATGATTTCATGATTTGCCATCGAAGCGATTAATCCCGCAGCCGTACTTGGTGATTGGAATAGTGCACTCTTTTCCTCTGACGATACTTCTTGCCGCTTTAAAATCATATCGAGTAATCGTGAGCTGTTGGTTGTATCTCCATACAGAACAGCACCTATGATTTTTCTTCCTTGAAAAACCACCTTTTTATAAACACTCTCCAGTTCATCAAAAGTTGTGATGGATTTCATTGTTTCATCACCAAGGAAATCTCCAACAGAAAATAACTCAACTCCTGATATTTTCAACTGGGTCGAAAGGACCGAGCCTTGGTATCCGCTGCATTTCATCTTGCAAATATGCTTTGCCAGCACTTCACCTTGTTCATATAAAGGCTTAACCAGTCCATAAACAATCCCTTGATGTTCGGCACATTCACCAACCGCATAAATATCTGGGATGCTCGTTTCTAAATAATCGTTTACAATAATCGCACGATTTGTATCAATTCCGCTTTCTTTGGCCAACTGAATATTCGGTCTCACTCCCGCAGCCATAACGACCAAATCTGCATCCAGCTCCGTTCCATCTTTAAAACGGACGCGCTCTACACGCTCGTTACCGATTAACTCCTGTGTTTCCTTTTTTAAAAGAAAGTTCATTCCCTGGTTTTCCAATTCCTTTTGCAGTAAAAGTGATGCCGTTGAATCGAGCTGCCTTTCCATTAAATAGTCAGCGATATGAACGACATGCACTTCCATACCAAGGTTTAACAACCCTCTCGCCGCTTCCAAACCTAACAAACCGCCTCCGATGACGACTGCTTTTTTATGTTTGCGTGAAGTTTCAATCATCTTTTGGCAATCTTCAATCGTCCGAAATGCAATGACGCCTTCTTTATCTGCACCTGTGACAGGAAGAATGAACGGGACAGAACCTGTGGCGATTATCAGTTTATCGTAGTAAACTTCCCGTTCTTTGTCTGTTTTTATCTTCCTGGTCTCTTTATCGATTTTTACTACCGTTTCACCTGTGAACAATTGGATATTATTCTCCGTATACCAGTTTCGATCATTTATCGTAATATCTTTAAATGAGGTGTTGCCTTGAAGTACAGACGACAATAAAATTCGGTTATAGTTAACGTGAGGTTCACTTCCGAAAATAGTAATCTCAAATGCAGTCGGATCCTTACTTATGATGGATTCAACACAATGTAATCCCGCCATTCCGTTCCCTACTAAGACCAGTTTTTGTTTATACATTTTATCCCCCCAAAAAACAAGTACTGTAAAAAGCCAAACTAAGTAAACAAAGTTCTAGATCTTAACTGAATTTTTTCCGACTACCCACGTTTTTCTCCATGAAAGCTGAGCTAGGCCCAGGATAAGCAAAGCCACGATTCCAACTGCGGAAAATACTAAAAATCCTGTAGCATATGTGCCAGTAATCTGTTTCAACGTACCTAGTATGTTTGGAACCAAGAATCCGCCAACACCTCCGGCAGCTCCTACAATCCCTGTGATAAAACCTATTTCTTTAGAAAATCGCTGTGGAACTAACTGAAAGACAGCTCCGTTGCCCATACCGAGAAATAGCATTCCGATGAACAGGAGGATCGTAACGGCAGTAAGAGAGTAAAGAAAACTAATCCCAAACATACATATAGTGAGTCCAATAAATAAAAACATAAGCAGTTTAACTCCACCTATTTTATCGGCAATAAATCCTCCGACGGGACGAAAGAAACTCCCGGCTATGACACATAATGTAACAAATTCCCCCGCCCTTATTCGTGTTAACCCATACTCATCAACAAAAAAGATGCTTAAAAAGCTAGTAAACCCGACAAAGCCCCCAAAAGTCACACTGTAAAGAATACAGAAATACCAAGTGTCCGTTATTTTAAATACGTTGAAATATTCCTTTAGTGGTTTTGCTGGCGGTTGAGATGGCGCGTCTTTTGCTATTAAAATATAAATGATAAACACGATGGTTAAAGGAATCAAAGCTAATCCCATAACATTATGCCAGCCAAGAGAATCTGCAATACGAGGTCCGAACAATGTCGCAAAAAGAGTTCCGCTGTTACCGGCACCTGCAATCCCCATCGCAAGACCCTGCAAATGCGGGGGATACCAACGACTAGCCATAGGAAGTGCTGCTGCAAAACTTGCTCCTGCCACTCCCAGCAAAATTCCTATTAAATAAAGCTCTGCTAAACTTTCACCGAATAACCATCCCCAAAAAAGTGGAATCATCGTAACAAGCATCCCGCCGATTGCGGTTTTCCGCGGGCCGATGCGGTCAGTCAAAAAACCAAGGACGATTCGAAAAAATGATCCTCCCAAAATCGGAATGGCCACAATCAAGCCTTTTTCAGCTGGGGAAAGTCCGAAATCCTTTGTAATATAGACACCGAGCGCCCCTAATAATACCCAAATCATAAAACTGATATCAAAATAAAGGAATGAAGCTAATAATGACGGAGCATGACCGCTTTTTTTCAATTCAGATATTTTCATTTTTCATCTCTCCAATACTTTATTAATTGAATATTCGTTTATTTTACTCTTATAAAAGTAAGATTTCTTTGTTTATGTAAGAAAACATCACACGCTTTTTTTGTAAGTTTTTAAATGTGAATACTTTAAAGTAGGTATTGGTCAAAATTTAATAAATTCATTTCCTTTTTCCTATATAAATCGCATGTTATTGTAGTTTACTTAGGTATGTAAAATTACAAGCTTGTTTTAACTTTTCAGTTATGGCCGGAATTGAAATATTCTCCATACAAAAATAGAGAAGCCTAATGCTTAAGCTTCTCTTCCAGTTTGTAGATAAACCGCTAATGAAGTTTGTTTACATTTTTATATTTGTCCGTTAATTCCATTCCAGGCACCCGCTCCCAAACAACGTTGTTTAACATTAAGATAGAATTCCTTTTGCCTACAGTCTTTTTTGTTTAGACTGTTTTCGCATACTTTGTTGCTATTTACTAAGTAGTGAGGTGTGGTTGATNNCTCGCACTTCCGCTCCAATCACCCTTAAATAGTTTCATTTTAAAAACAACAATCTTTACGAAAAGAGCCTTTGTTTAAAATAGAAGAAATAAAACTTGAGGTGATATCCATTCAGCGAGATCAACTCAAAATGATGCTGCCTCTTCTTTAGAGGCGGGTTCTTCCCACGGCACGAAACAAGGACCTCTTTCATATGATGTGTTATGAACGGCATGAGATATTTAATAATCTGATTTTATCCGGGGAAAGGTTGGGTGCAATAATATGAAGCAATATCCATTTCAGAACATTCCGTTTCAAAATCTTCAGAAAAAAGATATGTCATTTGAAGAGGTATTCGTTCATATTGTTGAGTTTATGGAATTAAACCCTTCCGGTAACTATCAATTAATGGTCGGGACAGATTCGCAAGTACATAAAAAACATACGGTTTTCATTACAGGCATCGTAATACGGCAGGTCGGAATTGGTGTATGGGGTTGTATAAGAAAAGTGATGATCCCAAGAAGGATGCTGCATTTACATGAACGTATTTCTCAAGAGTTGTCGTTAACAGAGGAAATCGTATCACTGTTTACGGAGGAAAGAAAAAATCAGTTAATCGATATTGTCCTGCCTGCTGTATATCAAGGGGCGACGTTCACAATGGAAGGTCACATTGATATCGGGATTGGGAAGCGAAACAAAACCAGTGAGTTTGTAAAAGAAATGGTAGCAAGGATGGAATCCATGGGGGTGGAACCAAAAATCAAACCGGATGCTTTCGTCGCTTCAAGTTATGCCAACCGTTATACAAAACAAGAGTGAATGTTTACAAATTAGCCAATGGTATCCACACTGGATTTTTTAAAGCTGATTGTACAATATGTTTTGAAAATTTTTCAGACGGCAAAGCGGTACATACATTTTTTTCGGTACGCTATTTTAAATAAAGCAAAAAACCGGCCTCAGACCGAGACCGGCTTCAACATTTTAAGATATAAGCCGCCATTGCCGTATTCAGTAAGAAAGTTTTTAAACCACCACTCCTCAAAGTGGGTGTTTGCAGAAAGAATCCTGTTGTCCAAGTCAGTGACGAGGCATAACATTCCTTTTTCAATATAAAACTCCCTATTACAGCTTAAAGGTTAAAACTTTATTATCATTACGAACAGTGCAGCTTGTATTGTTATATTACATGAATTACTCACATGTTACAATGTTAATAATCACCATTTTAAAATCGCCAATGGCTGTGGAATGGAAGGAAGCTGGATTAGTTCTTCGTTATAAATCAACTATTGATCAAAATAACCGATAAAATTCCCTTGGTCCTTATTTTGCAGATATAAAACCGTTTCTTTGTCAGAAATTGTTGGCAGTCCGAATTTCTGATCATACCTCTCAATTCCTTTACCTGTAATGATAATCCAATCCCCTTCCTTTCCTGCTTGTAACGCCTCCTGGATAGCAAAGGTACGATCAGGAATAACCTTCCCATTTCCAGCTGAGTAATCGCTAAGAAGTTTATTTAGTGTGGATTCCATCCCTTCCATTCGGTCCGAATTCAGATCATCCATTGTCAAAATCAAAACATCACTATGTTCCGATGATACTTTAACCATTTCAGCCCTTTTGGTTGTATCTCGTCCACCCCGGAAACCAAAGATATGATAAATCTTTTTGGCCCCACACTCTATGGCCGTTTGAAGCATGTAATGAATGGCATCTGCAGTATGTGCATAATCGATGACTATAGTCGGCCCAGAAGCTTTCTTATATATTTCAAACCTTCCAGGTACACCGGAAAATCGTTTCAGTGAAGTGAGAATTTCCTGTTTTGAAAATGGAAACATCTTCGCTACTGAATAGGCAGCTGTTGCGTTATATAAATTATGAAGTCCAGGTAAAGGTAACTCAATTTTCACAAAGTCATGATTCTCATTCAATAAAATAAAGGGGTTTGTTGCGGTATTATAATTGGTGATGACTAAATCGCAGCGATTGGATTTTCCAAAAACAAAGGCACTGACATTCTTCTCCCATAAGTATTCTTGCAGTTTCCCCCCCCAGAAATCATCTCCATTAATAACCGCAAGACCACTAGGTTTCAATTTTTCAAAAAGCAGTAATTTTGCCAGGAAATAATCCTCCATCGTACCATGGAAGTCAAGATGGTCATGATACAAATTCGTGAAGACACAGAAATCAAATTCAATTCCTTCTAAACGGTACTGAGCTAATCCATGTGAAGATACTTCCATTATGACAACCATGTCCCTACTTTCCGCCAGCAAGGAATTCAATTCCATGGTACCTGGAGTCGTATTATGGGAATCGACTTTGTTTCCATTGATAATATGCTGTATCGTACCAATGACTGAACAGGTTACTCCATTCTCTTCTAATATTTGCTGAAGCATATAGCTAGTTGTAGTTTTTCCATTTGTGCCCGTAATTCCTATCATTATTTTTTGATTGCTGGGATCTCCATAAAACCTTTTGGCGATTTGCCCTAATGCTTTACGGCTGTTCTCCACTCTTAAATAAGGAACTTCCAAACCCTTAATATCGCGATTGCCAATCACAGCGGATGCCCCTAAGCTAATTGCATCATTGATGTAATTATGGCCATCGGACTTATATCCGGTTACGGCAACAAAAAGGAATCCTTTTTTTATTTCTTTAGAGTTATCAGTTACACCTGTTATGGATATATGTTCAACGTCCTTCGGCAAATTCCCGTTTATCACTTCTTTCATTATGTCTTTAAGGATCATTAACTTATCTCCTTTGTAAGCTTTTCACTGATTTTTGCATAAGTACCAATAAGCCCATTTTTAGTATTAACCAGTACTCCCAAAATAATTGTCAATCCATAATTTGTCAGTTAAAATGACAGTAAGAAGAAAAAAGAAAGAAAAGCAGCCAAAATTGGCTGCTTTTCTTATGGTTGTAGCTATATTTAGGTGTTGGAACACCACAAGATGCTTACGATTGAACTTCAAGGGGTTTCGTTTCGGCCTTCTGATTGTACAATGGCAAAATGAAAAACATTCCTAGAATAAAAAAGAAAGCTGCGGTTTCAAATATGGCGACGAGTGAAAATTGCTCTTTCAGCACGCCTGCCGCACTCATGGTCAACACCATCGATCCAGTGAATAATGGGCTCAAGATTCCATTGACCCTTCCGATGAATTCTCCCTCGGTCCTCTGCAATATCAATGTATTGATCCCGATTTGGATACAAGGAAGCATTAGCCCGTTAAAGAACTCGGCTGTAAGTGTAATCCAAAGATTTGTTGAAAGCCCCATTACCGCCAATCCTATGGCATTCACAAGCATTCCGAAAGCTAATAATCTTTGAGGTGCCACCTTTTTGGCAAAAATCATTACACCGGCTCCGCCTAAAATCATACCAAACCCATTCACCATAAATAACCATTGTAGATTTTCCTTAGGCAGTTCCAGTTGTTCTGTAACAAGGAATATCGAGAGCGGCTGAATGAAACCCAGTCCGAGCCCAGCAGCCAGAAAACATAAACCAAGCAAACTCAGTTCTTTTTTTCGCAATACGTAGCTCACACCGCTTTTCATTTCCTGCCATAATGTTGTTTTTGTTGTCCCCTCATTCAGTTTGCAATCTTTTGGAAGAAAGGCGAGTGCGCCAGCTGAAAGTAGAAACGCCAGGCCAGTAATCGCAATCGAGGTGTTTATCCCGAAAGATTGGAAGGCAAATGTACCGAGAATCGGACCTAAAACCATGAATACTGCGAAAACGGTCTGATAAACTGACATCCCTGTCTGAATTTGACTTTCTGGCAAATGCATCTTAAATAGCTTCATGCCCGATGGCTGAGAAAATTGAGAAAGTATCGCCGAAATTAAAGTTGCGAAGAAAACCATTTTCCAACTTCCGAAGATTAGCGAGATCAGCACAGCAAATACGGATATTGAACTTAAAATATCACACCAAACCATCGTTTTTTTCGGACTCCAGCGGTCAGCAAACGTTCCTCCAATAAACGAAAAAATAAAAATGGGTGCGAATTCTGCTACTGATATCATGGAAATGGCAAAGGCATCTCCATTTGTCTTCTCCATGACGAATAACAAAACGGCAAAATTCCGTACCCAGATCCCTATTTGTAAAAACAACCCTGAGAAGATAATAGCCTGGAATACTCGATTTTTAAAAATGTTAGGTTCCTTATTATTTAATGTTCCAGATGTGTCATTCGCCAATATAAAAACCCCCTGTGAAATATCTGGACAGGAGGCAGTACAATACAAATTAACAAGGCAAAATATCCTTAATCGAAGGACACAATGATCTTTGTTTGTATTTTAATGTACAGACTAATCCTATCCAGAAAAAAATTCGTTTTAAGCACGCATTTTTTCTTAAAAAATAGGATTAAATGATCATTGTTTAAAGGTCACCCTTCCATTTTATGTTATTTTCATAATAATTTATTTAATCTGATAAATCAAGCGGAAAATTAATAAAATAAACCTATTTTTGGGGATGGGTTTGTTCTATTTTTTAATATAAAAAAGGACTTCCTTTAAAAGAAAGCCCTTACTATCCTTAAGCTCCTAAGGGCTGCCGCCGTCGAATATGGCTTCTGCCCTTTGGTACCTTATCCATCATTTTTTCATGACCTTTTCCCGGATTATCCCAAGCAAATGTTTTTCTTCTTTTCAGTTCTCCAATAAACGTTCTTGATTAGGATTGCCCTGTACAAGCAAATGGGAAGATGGCATTAGAATTTGATGCTCATATAAAGCAGTCATCATTTCAAACCTCACGCTTCTCGATGTTTCAAAGTAATCATCAGGTTTCACAAGTCCCACTATGCATAGTTCATATCCAACATATTTTAGATTCGGATTTAAATCCGTAATGCCTATGTATCTAAAATCCTCTTCAGGTGTACCATCTTCTAGCCTTAGGAGGCTTTCACCATACTTATCATTACAGATATTACATATATCCTCCAACAGCCGTTTTACCTTTTCAGGATTTTCCTGGTAACTTACTGTAATGCGTTCAATGATTCGCATTCTCCCTTTATTAAAATTTTGAATCGTCCTGATTTCACTATGTGGGATGGTCAGCAATTTCCCTGACCATTCCCTGATCTGCATGAACCGGATGCCGATTTCCTCAATCGTCCCGGAACTTGTCCCGTTGAATGTCACGAAATTCCCGACTCGGAATTCATTATCCGAAAGCCTTACAAATCCCAATAAGATATCCTTAAGCATTTGCTGAGCGGCAAATCCGATCACGACCCCTAAAATACCAGCTCCGGCTAAAATTCCTTTTAGGTCTATAAACTGTCCAATCAAATATATAAGGAAAAGCCCGGATATACCATACCTAAGAGAAGAACGAGTAACCCCCTGTATTGTTTTTTCGACTTCTTCGTCGAAAAAATTGGATCTTTTAAAGAACCATTCAACCAGTTTATTCAAAATATAATAAACCGCCAACAACAGTATAGCCAATATGAAAAGCCTCAATAATAAAAATTCTTCCCAGTAATCCACAGCAAGCTCAGAAAATTTCAAGATATTCATGTTTTCACCACCATTTTCACGTTTATTCAGAATCGATTAAAATCCAGTCATCATCCTTTCCGATTATCCCTTTATCAAGGATAAGTCTCGTTTTAAGGCGATAGGATACCCCTCGCTTATAAGGCTCCTTCAATATAGGCAGACAAAAGTTGAAAGGAATTTCGTTGCTTTCCCCTGAATTTATCTCCCTTGTAGACAATATGGTGCTCGTTTTAAGGATCTCTTCCATTCCCGTAGAATGAGTATCCATGATCAAATCACATTCAATCCTTCTTATTCTTTGCGCAAGGGTACCACCCTTAATCAAAAAATATCCATTTATGCATTCACCGGATTTATACGTATTTTTAGGAAGGATTAAATCTATTTGTGCAGAACCTATTCCTAAAAGTAGCAAAGATTTTCTTAGTATCAAAGAATACACTCCATTTATATTTATTTGTTTTTCTATTAAAACCCACATGTTTATACATTTCCTTAATGGGACTACAAAAAAACCTTTACCATTTTGGTAAAGGTTTACTAAAAGAAAATAGACCTTTACCAATAGGTAAGGTCTGGCTAACAACAATATGCTGCCAACAACACCGAGAGCAAAGAGCTCCGTAATGACGACATTGTTGTAAAAGCTACTCCCCTTTGGAGAATGTATTCAAGTATATAATTTATAATACGGTAGAATTAGAAAGTTTGTCAAACCTTTATATTTTATTTTTTTTCGGGCTCTGCCCGGGTATTTCGATTTCTTTGAACATATCTTGTCATTCATGAAATATAATGAATGAACTTGTCCACTGAAAGAATCAACTGCCATGTTTTAAATAGGCCAGTTCGTGGAATAGGAAGTATGTAACAGCTCCTTCTATTTACAAATCGGTAAACACGCCTTTCAAAAAGAATAAAGTGAACAAACTATGAATATTTGATAAAACCTAAAATAATATTTAAAAATTAACAAGATTTCTCTTTTACTTATGCCAAACTTGTTGTAATATAAATGTAACAATTGTAATATTTATTAAACTTTCGTTACATAAGTATCCTATTAGGGATTGGGGAGATATGATATGAAAAAACTTTTAGGTATGTTATTATCCATTATCATTTTATTTTTCACATTAAGTGGTCCGGTTACCGCAAAAACGACATCATTGTCTGACGCAAATGCATTAAAGATAGCCGATAATGCCAGCAAACATTTTTGGAATGCTTTATATGGATACAAAACCCGTTCATGTTCACAAAAAACTTTCAATTATAAAGGGACAGAGTATTCTTACCTTTGCCAAGAGTTTAATACAAAAGATAAATTGGCTGCCTACTTAGCAGAGACATTTACTAATAATGCAGTTGAAAAAGGGCTTACTAAATATAATTACATTACTCATAAAGGGAAATTAGCACGTCCAGTCGGAGACGGCTTTAGCATGTTAGAGTGGAAAAAAGCAAAAATTAAATTGGCCTATCAAAAACAAAACGTTAGGTCATACAATTTAACAGTACCTACAGTCGACGGTGAGTCAGTAAAAAGAACGGTGACCTTTTATAAGTCCGGATCTACTTGGAAAGTCAATCAGTTCGATGCAGTTCAATAATACATTGGTTTAAATGTAACGCCTCATATGCTGTATAGTTAGTTAAAAACTATATGACATATGAGGTGTTTTTTGTTGTCCCTTGTATCTTGAGAAATAATCTTTCAGACTTGTATGAGCTCACCTTCCACTTCACAAAACATTCAAAAAAAAAAACACAGCTAAGATGCTGTGCCTTAACGGATTTTTGCCTTTCGGAAGCCTTGATAGGTATCGTAGGCGGCAAAAATGATGGCGATGAGGATGAGACCCCAGTATATCGAGCTTTTCCATTCATCGATTGAGAATAGTGTTCTTTGGTATGCAAGGAACTCCGGGTTCAATAAATCAGGATTACTGATGATGATGATGAAAGCCAGAGTGTACAACAGCTGGTATATGGCATGAAAAAAAGCTAATTTCAGGGTCCATCGACTTAAAAATAATTTATATATCGCTAAGAGCACCCCAATAATAATGACGCAAGATACCAGCAGCCAATAGGAATTCAATACATCTTGATTAAAAGAAGGTGTCACGAAAATGAGACTGCCATTTCTTTTTTCATAGACGCCTAAGAGGTTTGCTGCATTGAAATAAAGGGCTGCGAATATGGAAAGGCCTAACAAATTTGCAAAAACCTCGATCATAGGGACCGCTTTTTTCTTTGAAATGTTCGGAATATCTTTTAAGTTTTCCGGTGTCCATGGTTTCAAGTTTTTTGTTAAAGGCGACTGGTCTTTTGAAGTATCCAAGCGTTCTAAAATGGCAAATGAAAGCGTTAACCAGAAAAACACTTGGATACCTGTACTTATGATACCTGAAATTCCTTTCCCGATTATTTTTAAAATTACTTCCATAACCGTATTCCCCGTATCCCGAAACGGATTTTCCCCTACTAATGCAATCAGTGAAATGACTGCAGCGATTGGTAAAATCATTTTCAGCAGACTGATATAAACATCATAATAACGAGGCCCGATCAGATGCATTGGCCGATCGCGATAACCACTTGCCAGTGTAACCGGATCTCCTAATTTTAAAAGTACCGCTTTCACGTCTTGCTCCGTATGATCCTCCGGAAGCATATCTTCGATTGTGGATTGAAGCTCAAGCGCAATATCCGCCCGGTTTTTTTCTGGCAGCCTACGGGTCACTTCCTGAATATAAAGTTCAATCAGCTTCATCTTCTCCCTCTCCTTTTAATAATATATAAAGCTCTTGAGAAGTTTTTTCCCATTCTTCCTTTAACTGCGTGAAGATTTCTCCCCCATAATCACTTAAAGAATAGTACTTGCGCGGTCTACTTTCAGAAGTATCCCAGCTGCTGGTCACCAATTCTTGTTTTTCCAGGCGGCGAAGCAAAGGATATAAAGTACTTTGATCAATGGTAATTCCAGACTTCTCTAAACGCTGGACAAGCGAGTACCCATACTGCGGAGTTTTGAGCTGACTTAAGACAGCTAACGTCAAAGTTCCTCTGCGTAGCTCAGTGGTTAATGAATTCAGTAAAGTGCTCATCCAATCACCCCTTCTCTATACTATGTGACGTACACCATACCTTATACTATGCATCATACACTATTTTAGTTCTTACACCAATATGAAAATGAAAATATATATTATTTAAAGCATAAAAAAGAGAAGCGGTTCACGCCTCTCCGTTTTTCCAATATTAAAATCACACAAGAATGACCCACAATATCATTGTCGTGATAATCGTGACCACTCCTTGTATTAAGGTTGCCATCGTTTGAGCTTTATAAGCATCCGTCACTTTCATCCCGCTAAATTGGGTGACCACCCAGAAGAAGCTATCATTTACATGACTTACTGTCATCGCACCTGCTCCAACAGCCATGACTACCAATGCAAGAGGAACAGCCCCTTCAATACCCAACGTAGGAAGCATGGGGGCAATCAAAGAGGAAGTGATGACCAGTGATGCTGTCGAAGAACCCTGGGCGGTTTTCAACCCAGCAGCAATTAGGAACGGGACCAACAGGAACAAGGAACCGCCAAAGATGCTACCCATATCCCAACTTTGGATGATGTCTGCAATCCCCGTATTTTTAATGACGGTACCAAATGCTCCGCCCGCCCCGGTGATCAATAATATTGGCGCAGCATCCAATAAGGCGGCAGCTATCCAGTTTGTTAATGTTTCTTCATCATACTTAGGCAGCAATGTCAGAGCGGAAATTACTCCGACGAGCAATGCGATGACCGGCTGGCCCAAGAATACGAAAAATGCGGCGATCCCCCCCTCTGTCCCCAAGAGCGTTAATACAGAACTGGCTCCAATCAGGACAATCGGTAATACGATTGGTAAAAATGATTGTAAGGCAGAAGGCATCTTGCCGAATGAACGGACAATTTCATCATAATCGTAATCCAGGTCACTACTGTCATCTTCAACTTCTATCTTGGTCGCTACTTTCATTGACCATATATAACCAGCAAGTGCAGCTGGAATGGCCGTAATAAGACCTATCAAAATGACGGTCCCCAAGTATCCGTCCGCTCCGATATTTCCGGCTGCCGCAATTGGCCCCGGAGTTGGGGGTACAAGTGTATGTGTCGCATACAAACCTGTTGCAAGTGCAACTGACATGGAAGCAACCGCTACTTTTGCGCGTCTTGCCAATGCTTTTCTTAAGCTTGATAAAATAACGAAACCTGAATCGCAAAAAACGGGTATGGAAACGATAAAGCCAATCATACTCATGGCAAGCTGCGGTCTTTTAGGACCGACAATCCTCAATACGACTTCGGCCATTCGCAATGCGGCCCCGGCCTTTTCCAAAATGGTTCCGATTATTGTACCGAAAACGATTACAAGTCCAATGCTCGTCATCAATCCGCCAAAACCACCGTTGATATTCTCAACGATCTGATCCAGTGGCATTCCGGAAGCAAAACCCACAAATAATGTGCCCAATAGAAGCGATAAGAACGGATGAAGCTTGAATTTAGTTGTCGCAAAAACAATTAAGAACACGCCGATGGCCAAAACAATAAATAACATAAGATTACCCCCTATTTTTGATCGCTGCCAAAAAAGCCCGCATTACTTGTTCGGCTGAAACTTCCAACAATTCAGCTCCTCTTTCCATAGCTTCCTTTAAAGGCATGGGAGCGTTCACCAAACTATGAACACTCGTTATTCCGTGGTCATATAAAACTTCAAAACCTGTTCCGATCGATCCAGCCAATGCAAATACTGGAATACCATGCTTTTTGGCTTCTTGTGCAACTCCCATGGGTGTTTTGCCTGAAGCAGTCTGGTAATCGATTTGGCCCTCTCCGGTAAAGACACAATCGGCCCCGGACAATTTTTCACCCAGTTTCGTATACTCCATGACAATATCGATGCCCCTTTTTGTTTCTGCACGGAAAAAGGCTTGAAATGCACCTCCAATTCCACCTGCAGCACCAGCACCTGCTTTATCATGCAAGTGTATGCCTGTTTTGATTTCCACCAAATCAGCCCATGATGATAAAGCTTTATCAAGCATTTCAACCATGTCGGAAGTCGCCCCTTTTTGAGGTCCGAATACCCTTGATGCCCCATCAGGACCGACTAACGGATTTTGGACATCCGAGGCAATTAAAAATTCGGAATCCGCTATTCTAGAATCAAAATCCTCCGTATTAATGGTTGATATCCGTGATAATTCGGCACCTCCGTATCCCAGAGTTTTACCTTCTTCATCAAACACCTTCATTCCTAAAGCCTGGAGCATACCGACACCGCCATCGTTGGTAGCGCTTCCACCAATCGCTAAAATGAACTTTCGACAGCCATCATTCAATGCTTTTTGAATAAGCTCCCCTGTCCCGTATGAAGTAGTGATCAATGGGTTCAACTCAGCTGGATCGACAAGGCAAAGACCAGATGCACTAGCCATTTCAATCACACAAGTTTTTTGATCGCCCAAGATTGCATATGCTGCCTGAACATCTTCAAGTAAAGGTCCTTTAACGATCACTTCAACTTTTCGACCATTTGTAGCTGCTACAAGACTATCCATCGTGCCTTCCCCGCCATCCGCCGCAGGAACCAATACTGTCTCCGCATCCGGCAGTGCCTTCCTGACTCCTCGCTCAATAGCTTTTGAAGCTTCTGTTGCTGATAAACTTCCTTTATAGGAATCTGGTGCAATAACAATTTTCATGCTCAGTTCCCCTTTGAATATATTTTTATATCAATTTAATTATAATCTTCGGAAATATTTTAATCATCATTCATTCTAAACGAAAATTAGTATGACATATTGTATTTTTTTGGTTATACTATACAGAAAAATGATCAGTCTGAAAAGTTTTCTGTTATTTTCCCATTTTCCTAAAGTATAAGATAGCTAAATGCTTAAACTATCGACGATCTCCCTTTACATGAAAATCATAGCTTGTTTGCATGAAATATGATCACCATTCTGTTAGCAAATAAAAAAACTCTAGAAGGATGACTTGAATGTTGACACAAGAAATTGCAATGGAAATTGTCAAACAAACCACCAATAGACTTAACAGAAACATTAATATTATGGATGATAAAGGAATCATCATCGCTTCCGGAGATCACGAACGCATCGACCAATTGCATTTAGGAGCAATGGAAGTACTGAAAACGGGAAAGCCGTTAATCATTCCCGAAAATGATCGTCATCAATGGGTAGGTGTCCTTCCTGGAATTAATTTGCCGATTAATTTTCAAAATGTAATTATAGGCGTCATCGGTATCACCGGAGATCCGACAGAACTTTTGGAATTCGGCGAATTGGTGAAAATGATAACGGAAATGATGCTTCATCAAGCTTTTATGGCGGAACAACTCGAATGGAAACAACACTTGAAAGAATTGGTATTTGAAGACTTATTAAAGGAAGATATCAATCAGCATTCGATTGATCAGAGACTAGAACTGATTGGAATGAAATTAGAACCTCCCTATCAAGTGGGGGTAATGGAAATGAAAATAAATCCGTTAAATAAAAATGAGCTGATTCAAATGACTGAAACTGTTTTTGGTTCCCAGTATGCCCTTGTTGGGTTCCTCAATGTGAATCGGGTTTTCATTCTCACTACGGGTCTTAGCGGAAATAACATTGACAAAAGACTGGATTCTACCATCAAACAATTAAAAGCAAAAGACTTCGTTATACGAATCGGTTTGGGCTCTATCGTGGATAGGGAATCATCCATCGTCCACTCTTTCCGCGAAGCTGAAACAGCACTTTTACTAGGTGAAGCCAATCAAGCTTTATCTAGATATACTGATATGGAAACAAAAGCTTTGTTGGAAAGGATAAATGAGCGGACGAAACAGCAATTTCAGGAAAGGATTTTAGGCAGCTTATCCGAAAAGTTGATTGAGACCCTGCAACAATTTTTCCAAAGTAACTTAAATATCGGGGAATGTGCAAAAAGAATGTATATCCATCGTAATTCCCTTATATACCGATTAAGAAAAATCAAGGACATTACCGGATATAACCCACAGATGCTGCAAGATGCCATAACTTTACAGTTAGCCATTTGGATAAGTCAATCGAAAAGGAGAAGTTGAAAGAAATTGTGAGAACAATATTGTCTATTTAAATTATTTTCGTTCCATCCCTATTAAAGCCTTGCATTGAAATTCTGTATAATTGATCGAATTACCGAGTAGATTAAAAATACATGATTTTTTGCATATCAGGAGGGATTGAATGAGTGGCATAGCAAATCTTTTAATAATCCTTGGATTTACCGTTGTTTTCATCATTATCATCGTTTTGGTTTTACTATTACTTTATATGATTTTCTTTGATCGCATGCAGAAGCATCATGCAATTTTAAGAAATTACCCCGTACTTGGGAGAATACGATACTTTCTAGAAAAAATTGGACCTGAGATGAGGCAATATTGGTTTAACAGTGATAACGAAGGAAAACCATTTTCCCGTGACGACTATGAGCATATGGTGAAAAGTTCAAAATATTTACGGGATGTCATAGGTTTTGGCTCAAAACGGGATTTTGATGAGGAAGGCTTCTTTGTTAAAAATAGCATGTTCCCAAAATTGGCCGAAGAAGAAAAATATGATCGTGAAACTAAAGTGAAGACGAAAAGGTACATTCTGTTGAAAGATCCGCTTTTCTCACAACGTGAAGAAAAATGGGAAGATGAAGTATCCTCTGCATTCTTATTGAATGATGAAGATGCCGTAATCATAGGCCCAAACACTAAGAATCCTTTTCGACTAAAAGGCCTTATCGGCATGTCAGCCATGAGTTATGGCTCATTGGGAAAGAACGCAATCACAGCGCTTTCTGAGGGATTGGCTGCAGCAAAAGGTACCTGGATGAATACAGGTGAAGGAGGATTATCTCCTTATCATTTAGCTGGCGGTGTCGACATTATCATGCAAATCGGTCCAGCCATGTTTGGAGTTCGTGATAGTTTCGGTGAAATGGATTGGGATGAGTTAAAAAGAAAAAGTGAAATACCCGAAATCAAAGCATTTGAAATCAAATTGGCTCAGGGTGCCAAAACTCGCGGAGGACATATCGATGCTGAAAAAGTGAATCCGGAAATCGCTGAAATCCGTAAGGTCACTCCTTACAAAGCGATTGATAGTCCGAATCGGTTTTATCAATACAATGACGTAAAATCCATGTGCGATTTTATCGAAAAAATCAGGGAACATACTGGAATCCCGGTCGGCATCAAAATGGTCATCGGCGGCACTGACAGTGTTGAAGAGCTCGCTAGCTACATGAAAGAAACCGGGAAAGGTCCGGATTTCATTTCATTGGATGGAGGTGAAGGCGGCACGGGTGCTTCTTATCAGGAGTTGATCGATAGTGTAGGATTGCCGATAAAATCCGCTTTACCGATTTTAGTATCGACACTGGAAAAATATGGGGTCCGCAATCGGGTTAAAATCATCGCCTCCGGTAAATTGTTCACACCTGATAGAATTGCGATAGCCCTTGCCATGGGAGCAGACCTTGTTAACATAGCTCGAGGTTTCATGATTGCGATAGGATGTATCCAGACGATGAAATGCCATTCCAATGCTTGTCCTGTCGGGGTGGCCACCACTGATCCAGATTTGCAAAAAGCACTTGTAATCGATGAAAAGAAATACCGCGTGGTTAACTTTCTTGTAACCCTTAGAAAAGGATTATTTCGGATCTCAGCGGCTGCCGGTTTAGATTCGCCAATCCATTTTCAACCTAAGCATATTAGCTATAAGGACGATAAAGGAATTGTCACATCCCTTGAAGATATTATGAAAGAAGTTAATGGACAAATAGGTTCCAGGCAATGAAAAAACCACCGCCCAAATATGATGGGGCGGTGGTTTTTTCCTATTACATGAAGCCATTTTAGGATGTCAAAGTGTGTAACGCATGCAATCGAATTCCCCTGATTCCACTTTTCTCTTACCCGCCAGCTTTCCATAGCGATAATAATAAACAAAATGCGGAGTAATACAAGCGGCTTTAGCTTAAATTCGGGATTATTAAAATATCAAATGGATTGATAATACCATTTGCCCTCACGTTTAAACTTTCTGCATTGGTCATTCAAAAGAAGGTATTCTAGGTGTGCCAATGTTTCACCTTTAGCAAATCTTGTTTCGTGAATGGACAGATTTCCAAATAAGATCTGGCAAGCACTTTTTACAGAAATCGGCTCTTTCATGTTTTCATGAATTACATGCAGTCGGTCCTGGTGGTGATCCAACAATTCAGCAATTCTTTTATTGGCATTTTGAAACGGTTTCCCATGAGAAGGGATGACATACTCAACGTCCAGCTTTTGTATTTTTTTCAAAGATTTAAAAAACTCTTCCAATGGGTTGCTTAAACCTTTAAACCAATAAGATATATTTGGAGATATCTTGGGCAATATATGATCTGTGGAGAAAAGGACGCTATTTTCCTTATTATATAAGGAAATCAGGCCATCGGAATGGCCCGGAGTGAAAAGCACTTCATACTCATATTTGCCAAATTGCAGCTTCATTCCTTCTTCAAGATGATGATTTACGGTAGGATAGGGTTTTACTTGGGGCATGAATCCGCTTTCGTCACTGGATAAGGCCACGGCGATGTCTTCTTCCATCCCACACGCATTGTAATTTTCTTTAAGCAGGTTCAGTGAATCGGCTTCCCAATACGTAGTTCCCGCATGCTCATCCACTTCTGTCATCCATACATCGGCACCGGTCAATTGTTGTAATGTCCCTGCATACCCGAAATGATCTGGGTGATAATGTGTGATGATAATATCGGTAATATCGTGTTTTTCGATAATTGGGTTCCATAAATCCCTTGTCGTTTTGTTATTTAATCCCGCATCAATGATAGTCCATCCATTTTCACCTTCCGCCAGGAAACAATGGACATGGTCCAATCTAAAAGGCAATGGAATGGTAATTTGAGTAACTTTCAATTCATTCAGCAAGTATAACTTCCCCTTCCGATGTAACTGCATTTACATGAAAAAAATCGAAATTGCTAAAAACAAAACATTTAAATTTATTAAATAACGTATATCATTAATCAATTCGACGTATTTTTTCAGTTTCCTTTAATCATATCCAGAGCCAATCGATTAAAATCCAGAAGCAATAGCCTAGGGGCAATGGTTAATTCATGAAAATAAAAAAAACCGCCATTAAAATTAATGGCGGCACCTCATTTACATATCTTCCTCGATCGTTTGAACAAGGTTGAAAAGAAAATGATAAATTAAATGAAAAGCTTCTTCCAATGACATGTCTTCTTGAAACCCTTTAATGTTATCCATGGCAAAATTCACATCCCATAGCCCTTCGCCCTGGTTAAACATTAAACTGAACGACCCAATTCCTTCTTGGAGTTCCTTGGTTAAATAAGTTTTTAAAACATTTCCCATTTTTTTCTGGAATTTCAATCCGAACATCGCGTTATATGTACCGAAAACATCATCGACTTCTAACGAAAGTGCTTCCACACCGATTAATTCGAACCATTGTGATTCAAAGTAAAGGAATTCATCTTTGTTTTTTTTCAAATACTCAATCGGTTGTGATAAAAATGCAGAGTTCTCTTCAGAGATTAATTCTTCGCTCTCTTTATTACTGCGCTCCATATAAGCATCCGTAAAACGCGATGCATTTTCTTTTTCTACAATAATGATATCCTCGGCGAGTAATTTATGCTTTTCTACATAATCCTTTTCTTCTTTGTATAACTCACTCTTGTTTTCGCTTACGGATTTTGATATGTATGATTCCATTTGTTTTTTTAGCATGATATGTCCTCCTAGTGTCTTTTCAAGCTTTCACAATTTCAATCATAGCATATTCAGTATAGATAAAATAACTTTGTGAAAGAAATTACAATATCAGATGTGGCAATCATTTCGGGTCTTCGATATAGTAGTGATAAGCGTTTATACACATGAAAGAAATGAGATGTTGAATCATGCAAAAAATCATAGTAGTTGGTGCAGGAATTTTGGGAGCTTCCACTGCCTATCATTTGGCTAAAAATGGGGTTGAAGTGATCATTATTGACCGCCAAGATGTCGGTCAGGCAACATCTGCAGCTGCAGGAATCGTTTGCCCGTGGATATCGCAAAGGCGCAACCAAGCTTGGTATCTTCTTGCCAAAAATGGTGCGGCTTTTTACCCGGGCTTAATTGAAGAACTTGAACGGGACGGTGAAACCGAGACTGGGTATGCCCAGGTCGGTGCCATAAGTCTACATACAGATGAAGCTAAACTGAATGCCATGAAGAACCGGGCGGCAAAACGGCAAGAAGATGCACCGGAGATGGGGGCGATCACCTTACTTTCCGCAGAGGCAACACGTGCCTTATTCCCGCCTCTTTCAAGCGAATATGCAGCCGTTCATGTGAGTGGTGCAGCGCGGGTCGATGGAGGCGCACTACGTGATTCCTTATTGAGGGCTTCACAGAAATACGGTGCAAAACTTATGTATGGCGAGGCAAAACTTACATATAACGGTACCCAAGTGTCAGGTGTAACACTTAGAGATGAATTCATTCCTGCTGATAAAGTGATTGTTTGTGCTGGCGCTTGGGCACCGGAATTACTGAAACCACTGGGCGTGAATTTCCAAGTCACTTTCCAAAAGGCGCAAATCATTCATCTGGAAATGGCAAATGAAAATACAAATAACTGGCCAGTAGTCATGCCTCCGAGTGATCAATATCTTTTGGCTTTTAATAATAATAAAATCGTTGCGGGGGCGACTCATGAAAATACGGAAGTTTTCGATAACCGAATGACCGCAGGAGGGCTGCAGGAAGTTTTCAACAAAGCCTTGCAAACCGCCCCCGGTTTGACAGATAGTACGTTTGTTGAGGCAAGGGTCGGATTCCGTCCATTCACGCCGGGATTCCTTCCAGTCATGGGACCTTTACCTGGCTGGGGAGGCATAATCGTAGCCAATGGTCTTGGAGCTTCAGGTTTAACAATGGGCCCATATATAGGCTCAATATTGGCAAACCTCGCACTTGACAGAGAAATTGAAATCGATATCGAAAATTATGATATAAGAGGTGCGCTATAAATATAGCTCCCTTTAATTAACTTGCTGTATGAACTCGACTGATCAGAAAATGATCAATTCCGTTTTTTTTTAAATGGTCCTTTTCATAAAAAAAATCAAGGACCTTTAATGCGTCCTTGATTCAGACTGTAGATAGACAGACTCTAGGAAAATCGAGTTTGTCCATTTTTTTATGGCTTGTACAATTTGAACGTTGATTGGAACGTAGGGCACTCGCTTTCCTCGGCTTTCGCCTGCGGGGTCTCCCCTAGACGCGCTTTTCTAAGCAGGAGTCTTGTACCTTCCGTTCCAATCAACTTTGCTTTAACTCTTAGATCGAACACTTCTGCCTAGGGTCATTTTAAAATAGAAGTATTAAAAGATGAGGTGCTGAAGATGCTTTCTAAACATGATTCCTATTCAGCGCGATCAACTTGAAATGATTACTTTAGATCAATTGGGTGCCACCGAACCATTTGATTCGTAAAATGGAGGATGCCATTGACTTCACTTTCATTTATGACTTGGTGAAAGGTATGTATTCAGAGGTAGGACGCCCAAGTATTGATCCCGTTATTTTAGTTAAACTGACATTCATTCAATATACCCTCGGTATTCGTTCCATGCGTAAAACGATTGAAGAAGCGGAAACAATATGGCTTACAGTTCGTTCTTAGGCTATGGTTTTCATGATAAAGTACTTCCTACTCAACGTTCGGGAAAAATCATGCTGTTCTTTTAAATGAATAAATAAGAATCTTCCATTTCAATTTATTTCATCTATTTATTAATATCAGGTTCACTTACTTCTTCATAAATAACTTTTAACTCTTCAATAGTGAGTGATTTTAAAAATTCCTCTAATTCATCCATGTTAATGCCTCCTATAATCAAGAACATTCGTTCCTATTATAATCACCATATTATCACTAGTAAATAGTTAATTTAACTTTTAACACTAATTGATGAATTATAGAATTCAATAATCAACTGTTTCCCATCCTTTTATACCTATAAAATATTCAATGAGCATACAGCACTCCTTTTTAACCCACGGTCATTTCCCTTGAAAATAGTACTGTAACATCATTTTCATTTGCTCTTTATTTGCTGCAAATTGCTTATGACGATGACCATTTCCTCCAGATGGATGAGGAAATCCTAGAAGTATGTTATTGGCATCCAAATAATCTTGACCCGCTAAATAGTCTAAGACCTTGGTAACATTAACGCCTAAAGGAATAATAAGCGGACGTTCAATGGTACCTATTTCGGTAGCAAACCCCTCCATTATATATTTTTTTAGCAACTCGGTCTTTAAAATGTTCGGAGTTGTTCCACTATAGTTTTTTCCGTTATAAAATACTGGATAGGTTAAAACAGAGGTAGTATGAACGAGATGACTTGCGTCTTTAAAAAGATCCAGTGAGGACGATATGTTCAAGTATGTGTGTAATCCAAGCTCATCCAACATTTTAACTAAATTTTTCCTCATCGTTCCTTCAAAACTGGAATTCTTTTTTACTTCGTGCAGGATCTCTTCATCGCTATGCAGGTGCCCTCTTGCGTTAATTACGGTAGAATAAGATTTTTTCATTTGATGTAAACCAGGAGTGATTCCGACTATCACGACTTTTGCCCGTTCATTTACATACTCGAAAGGAGCGTAATATATTTCGAGTTTTTTCTTTTCTTCTCTTTCAAGCAAAAATTGCTCATTCTTTATCATTTCATCTGTATAGACAGCAGGTAAAGAGTTAATTAAGTCCTTAAATTGCGTAAACTTAGAAAAATTAGCGATCCCCATAAATTACAACCCCTTTTTCCCTTTATTTATTTTGGCCAATTCAGTATATCAGAAATTCAGATTTGCCACCGACATAGGGGCATTATGAATCTTGTTGGAAACCTCTCAAAAAAAAGATAAATTGCTTTCCAACCCTAGGATTGAAAAGAATTTATCTTAAAAATGGTATTTGGGGATGAAAAAAATGTTTGGGTTTACAAATTGAAACTATTGATTGAATCTTCCGCGTTGGCGAAGTAATTCACGATTCAGGTTCGGATCCTTTTCAAATGCAGCGCGGCCGTGAAGCCAGAATATGTTGTTGACAACAACTAAATCTCCAACAGGCAATTCTAGTTCAAGTACACTTTCATCGCTTTCTAATGAATTGGATAAATCGCGCAAGTATTTGGCTTGTTCGATTGATTCAGGATAAACAAATTGATCGATAAAACATACACCAGGTTTGTTATTATGATTGAAGAAGGTCAATCTTTCAATTTCCTGGTCAACGTTCTTGCTCTTTGGAGCTTTATACGTAAATTTGTGGCTGGATAATGGATGATCCACATACATATCAAGCTCTTTCCAATCGTCTAAATGCAATAAACGTGATTCGCCACCGCGTGCATTTTGTTCGACCATCTTCATCATCAGTAACCAGTCCGTTGGTTCATCTACAAAGGTGCCATCCGTATGAAGTGTAAATAAACGATAAGCCTGACGTAAATATGAATCACTGCTATCCGTGTCTTGAACACTGAAGCGGGCATAATATTTCCCTGACATGGAATCATAGTTTGGAGTTCCCAGCAAGTATGAAATGGCCGTTGCAAAAATGACATATTCATCTGTATTCTCCGTGACACCCTCCAAGCCAAGGGTGAAGCCGCCGGATTCCCGATCATGAACGATGTTACGAAGCAATTCACCAAAGTCTTCCCCTACTTGATCCAAAAGGTATGAAGCAATGATGAGTCGTGCATATGGCGTATATTCCAGATGTTGAACAGACTGATTATCATTGGATACCGTTTCTAAAAAAGCAGCAATCGCCTCTTTTGAAATTTCAATATGATATAAACGGCTGGATTGAGGGTGAACTTTCACCTCGTATTTTTCTGTTTTCCTTTCAAACTTCGCTTTCTTTTTTTCTGCAATGTTCATGAATGATTCCTCCTGTTATTTGTAATATAGGTGACAAAGTTAACAGGAAATATAAAAAGCCAGTCGCACATGATCCCCATATAAAATGAGAATCCAACTGTACAACTGGCTTATATTCACTTCACTGCTCTATGCAAATAGAGTCACAGCGAATATGCAGTTTATGTATGATTTATTTTTCCTGTTTCCAATCATTAAGATCTTTACACGATTCTGAAAAGGTATTTTCCAAAAGGTGTTAATGTCATAATATTGGCTTAATTACATTAAAGCGTTTTTTCGTAAAATTGTCAACATCTTTTACAAATTATTCTGATAAACTATTTTACTAACTTGGTAGTTTCGTTTTTTCTGCCGCTTTAATTTGCTGAAAATGGAGATCCAGGTCCTTCAATGCAGCAATCAATGCATTAGCCGCTTTCCCCCGATAATAAGATGTAATCGATTCTATCGCTTCATCAATACCATCATTTAAACTGATCCCTTTTAATAAACGCCCAATGAATTCCCGGCCATGCTCCGTTGCCAGTGTACAAGAAGCCTCCAAGACAACCCCATATTTAGCATCGACTTCTGCGGTGATGGTCAATGTTTCAAAGACACTTTTCGCTGCCATCCCTTGAGGTAAACGTGCGTGACCTGCAATAAAAATTGTTTTACCATTGAACATGAGGCCTCTTCCTCTCTTTATCGAATATTATTTTGTCAATACAGCTTCCAATAAGTGTGATTGTTCCGGAATGCGGGTAACAACCTCTTTGCCAATTTCAATGGAGGCTGTTGCTGCAGGTGAGGGTGCATTACAAACATGAATGGTCCGTTTCCCCATTATAATATGAAAATCATCCACCATATTCCCGTCATCCTGTAACGCCTGTGCCCGAACTCCGGCAGGTGCAGGGATTAAATCATCTTCTTGAATTTCCGGAATCAATTCCTGAAGGCTTTTCGTAAATTGCTTTTTACTAAAAGAACGGACATATTCATCCATCCCTTCCTTCATGAACTTACTGGCCAGTTTCCAAAAACCTTTATAGCTTAAAACTTCAGTTAAATCCTTCGCATTGAAATCGGTTTTTTTATAACCTTCACGTTTGAAACTTAGTACAGCATTTGGACCGGCATCTACTTCCCCGCTTATCATCCGCGTGAAATGAACACCTAAAAATGGAAATTTCGGGTTAGGTACCGGATAGATTAAATGGTTGACAAGGAAGCGCTTTTCAGGCTTCAATTTAAAATACTCGCCGCGAAACGGGACAATTTTCATATCAGTTTTATAGCCGGCAGCTGCTGCGATACGGTCACTGTGCAATCCAGCGCAATTAATGACTATCCTTGCTTTTATTGTCCCGTTGTTCGTAGCGATGATGACTTCATTAGAATCCTCGTCAATCTTCTCGACCTTTGTATTAAGCTTGATTTCACCGCCGTTGCTTCGGATGATATCCGCCATCTTTTCACTTACCTGACGATAATTGACGATGCCAGCTTGCGGGACGCGAATTGCTCCAAGTCCATTAACATGCGGTTCAATTTCCTTTAATTCTTCCACATTGATTCTTTGTATAGCTAGCTCATTTTGCAAACCGCGTAAATATAAATCATCTAGAAGTGGCAAATCTTCTGGCTTTGTTGCAACAATGACCTTGCCGCAAATATCATGATCAATTCCATGCATCCTGCAGAATTCCGTCATTGATTTGCTCCCTTGACGGGCAAACCGTGCTTTGAAACTGCCTGGTTTATAATAAATTCCTGAATGGATGACGCCGCTGTTATGCCCCGTTTGATGATTAGCAACAGCAGCCTCTTTTTCAATGACAACCACTTTAGCATTAGGAAAACGCCGATAAAGGGCCATTCCCGTCGATAATCCTACAATTCCCCCACCAACAATTGCGAAATCATACACAATTAACACTCCTTTTATTGATGATGTTTATTATTCAGCAACTCCATATACGTAATTAAATTGTTTTTAGTCCGTAAAATGTGAAATTCTACTGCTGCCCTTAGTTCTGCAGGATCTCCTCTAAGTGCCGCTTCATATATCATCCGGTGTTCCCGTTGCGTTTCTGGGTAATAATCAATCAGCAAATTAGGCGCAATGGGTGAGATACCCAATGTTTCCACCATTTTTTGAACTCTTGGCCATGGGCACCCTTTTCGGAGGGTTTCATGAAAAGCCGCATTTAAAAGGATATAATGCTCATTGGTTTCATCAGATAACTGAATCCCTTCCATTTCAATCAAAATGCCCTTTAATTTTTCTTTATCCTCCTTTGTTAAATAAGGAAGCGACTTTTCTACAGCAAGGCCTTCAAGCAGAGACCTGGTATGATAAATTTCTTCAATATCATCCCGGGTAATCGGTGTGACGATTGCACCTTTATGAGGAACCATTTCCACCAACCCCTCCATTTGAAGTTGTGTAAGGGCTTCACGAATGGGCATTCTGCTTACTTCCAGGCGATCTGCCCACTCCTCTTGGATGAGTCGCTCCCCCTTTTTCAACGTCCCATTCAAAATCGCTTTCCTAAGACTTTTCGTTACATTTTTTACGATTGTAGATTTATCTCTTTTAGAATTAACATTATCCAATTCAGAGTCCACCTTTCGATATTGGATACAATTTAAACTATATCAACTTAATAAAGCGATTACAATACAGAAAATTAAATAAATTGTATCCAATTAAAAAAACACTGGATACAATAACTAAGGTAAACCATCTACTCCTCAAATCTAAATAATTTTTGGCATTCGTTTATATTTAACTATTAATCTGCTTTATTTGTTCCACGGCCATTAGAATCCACTATCGTGGAGATTATACTTTAGCTATAGCCGCCGAAAACCCTGTCTCGAATTTAAAAAGTATTATCCTGATGGAAAAGGGGAAATACATATTGCCATTTTATAAAAAGAACCTACTATGTGAAAGAAACCCATAAAGTAAAAATTTATTTAGCTAACCTTAGGGGCATAATCCGCTCCCCACCGAGACTCATGCCTGTTTATTTCCCTTTGTACACTAGTCATCTAAAATAATCATCATATATTGTTCAGTTCATTATAGAGAAGTTTTTTTGGGGTGAACTTCCATTTAAATCAAGTCTTTTTGTATCAAGATACATTAATATCTTATCTGCAAGCTCCAACCGTGATAAAATCAATTCAAATATAGTTATGAAATGCATAATGTGAAATTGGTAAAAAGTCATTAGAATAAAGGGGAAAATTTGAATGTCAGAATTAATCGATTGGAAAAATAGTGCTCACGGGCATAAGTTCATAGCTTCTTTTAGCGGAGGAAAGGATAGTGTCTTAGCCCTTTATAAAGCGCTTAAGATTGGAGAAGCTGTAGGACTTATCGTCATGCTGGAGGAAGAAGGAAAACGTTCCAGATCACATGGAATGCCTCCGGAACTAATAAAAGCCCAAGCTGAATCAATTGGTTTGCCTGTATATACTGCAGCTGCCAGTTGGACTGATTATGAAAAGGTATTTATGCGCCTTTTAGAAGATGCTAAGAATCAGGGAGCAGAAGTGTTGGTAACTGGAGACCTGGATATGCCTGCCCATGGCTGTTGGCATGATAAGGTTACGAAGTTTGCCGGGTTGAAGCTGGGAATGCCTTTATGGGAAATGAACCATCGTGAAGCTGTCGAAGAGTTCATTAATCTAGGATTCGTTACGATGGTTGTAACCGTTAATTTATCATTGGGGATGCGAGAGGATGATTTAGGACGAACGTTAACCCATGATTATGTGAAGGAACTTGAAGCTCGAGGCATTGACCCCTGCGGAGAAGGTGGAGAGTTTCATACAACAGTAATAGATGGGCCTATTTTTAAACAGCCAATTCCAGTTCGTAAATGTGAGATTATTAAGGACGGGGAGTATGCTTTTTTACCTTTGGAGCTAGATAAGATGACGAATAAGAGTACCTTATAACCGAACTTATTACAAATAGTCCTGGCAACCACTCTATACTGCACCCCAATTATGTGATTTTCTTTAAAGATTGAGGTGCAGTTCATCTGAGGAGTCCTTCAGCAGTATGATAATATTATTGCAGTTAACATAATAAAATTACAGTAACTAAATTTCGCAGCGATGTTTCATTACTGATAACTTTCTGATTCATTATTTGTTAAATAGGAGAACAACAGAATTTAGAAGAAAAAGTATTTCTAATATACTATATTAATAAGAAATTAATTGATAAAAATCAGTACTGGTGATATCAAAAAAGACTATATATTTTAGTCTTTTTTGAAAAGTCATTCGGTTGATTTAAAACTGTTGCCCTAACAAAACTCTTATATTTTTCAAAAATCCTCAGTGAAGGTGATTTTCTTAGTATAAGGAGCTTATCCGCCTCAAAACCCTTTTCACCTCTCCGCACCAATGATGCCGGTTTTATCTCCCCATTCAGATATAACGAAATAATGTTCTCTATAATAATGCTCTATTGATGGACTGTGTTATCCATATAAAAAGAATGAAAAATACAGGAGTTGTGTTCGGCCGTTCAATTAATAATAGAAATCCATTAATGTTTCGTCCATTAAATCCTGTGTGAGTCCTATGTAAATCATCGTATCTTTGGGATTGGAATGATTAAGGATTTGCTGCAGTAAAGCGATATCCTTGAATTTTTGGTAATGCAAATAGCCGAAGGTTTTTCGGAGGGTGTGTGTACCGACATCCGGAATGTCTGCCATTTCAGCCGCCTTGTTCAGAACTCGATAGGCCTGCACCCTGGTGATTGGACCATTACCTTTTCGACTTGGAAATAAATACTGTTCATTTTTCAGGTTCGATTTGCGGACATACTTCCTAACTTCCTTACGAAGCTGAGGATTGACAAGGAACCGTTTAATTTTATCTGTTTTTTGCTCCACAATGACTATATGCGTACCCTCAAGGATGTCTTTCACTCGCAATTGTAAAAGATCCCCTATACGTAATCCGATGTTTATCCCGATTGAAAACATCATGTAATCCCTGTAGCTGCAATATTTTAATAGTGATTTTTTCATCTTTTCTATGTGATCCAACCTGCGTATCGGCTGGACATTTTTAATTCTTTGAGAGGTTGCTTGCATGAACGGCTCATTCCCCTTTCTCCTTCTTTCATTGTACGTGAACAGCTTAAAAAAAGGCAAGTTTTATAAATTTTGATAAGCTTATAAACCTTGATTTAACGGGATTTCGAATGTATCAATAGAGGTCCTTTGTTACATTCGGAATATTCTTATAAAAATGACGCAAAAGGTGCTTGTAATCTACTACCCTCCTTTCACCGTCTTATAGCTTCATAGAGCGCTTTTAATCGGTTCTTGACTTATGACTCCAATGAATTAAAACAATAGCTTTAAAAGCCAAGTATGGAGCTCGCTTTTTTGACTTTTTTAATATTTTTGTAAAATAATGTATAAATTATCTATTACCCAATCAATGCTAGTAACAAATCCAATTTCCATTTATTTAGAAATTCATTTAATATACTATAATCTAATTATGTAAACTTCTGTTTTAAACATTTTTCTCATTTAAAATTTAACAAAGAGAATTGAATTTACTTCCCTTTGTCAAATATTCCCCCAATCCATTAATGAATATAAAAACTGGCATCATCAATGATTTCTATGTCTTTGTGACTTTTCAGCTCATCCATCAACTGGAAAAGTGCTCCATCCTTTTGTTTTGCTTCAATCATGCAATCGAGTTGTGGTAAGCTTCCCTTTATTTGTTGCAAAAATTCCATGTACATACCAGTATCCACAAAGTCAGCATGTGCTCGAAATTCTTTATCGGACCTTGGACTTGAAATATGCATTTTAGGGGGGAGTTTGGAATTACTCCAAGTATTCAATATTCGGTCCCAATGATCTTTCCAATCTTCATTTGGTAAATGATGTGCGAGGTGGTGGTGATAATCAAAAACCATTGGTATTCCCAATTTCTCACATAAATAAAGGGTTTCCGACAAGGTAAAGGTAGTATCATCATTCTCAAGAATGACCATTCTTTGAAGCGATTCCGGAATCAACCCCCAATTATGGATAAACTGCTCTAATGCCTGTACATGCTCGCCATAACCCCCGCCAACATGCAAAACACAGCGATGTTCGGGATCCACTCCCATTTTCTTTAATAAAGTATAATGCATCCTTAATGTTTTTAAGGATGTCTTCAGAATATCGATATTGGAACTATTCAAGATGACAAAATGATCTGGGTGAAAATCTATCCTTATTTTTTGGTGATTCTTTATGAATGTTTTTAATTTAGCCAGTTCTTCTGAAATAGCATCTATGTAATCCCATTCTGGAATTTCAGGATGGTTGGCTAAAGGGATAAGTTTTGAAGAAAGCCTAAAAAACTGAATATTATTGGCTTCGTTATGAATCAGTAAACGCCAGCAATTATGAAGATTGGATATTGAAAGGCGTTCGAGCTTCCTTATCGCTGCATCTCTGTCCTTAATTTTCGAAAACTGAGCAAAAGTCATCGTTTGGGATGGTGAACAGTTTGGCACATGATTACTCATGGCTACATAACCAAGGCGGATTAATGTCAAAATGATAACTCCTTTGCAGTTTAATGTTTAATGGAAGTATTCCCCTTTTTGACCAATAATATATATGTGAAAAAATCAATCAAAACAAAAAAATGGCTTTTACCGAAAGAATATCGGGCAAAAGCCATTTTCCAGGTTATCATTTTCAGTTTAGAATTTCATAATTTTATTGCACTTACACTTCAGGGGTAGGAGTTGGTTTGGCATATCCGCTTTTATATTTTTCATCAACTTTATTCCGGATGTCTTTGACACTCATACCGTCATTCAAGTCCAATATGGATTGCGCAGCAATTTCCAAGCAAACTCCGCATCTTGTGCCATGGTCATCCCAAACCACTTTACCATTTTTTTTATTCTCATGGATAAAGCAATCATAATTATTTTTATGGTTAGCTGACTCTCCGCAACCGCAATAACAAGGTATTTTTTCTAGTAAATCTTTATTTTGTGCAACAGCTAAATAAATTGTCTTCATATCCTCTGGTTTTTCAGCTAAGAAATCCGGTGCTATTTCCTTACTGCTGGTTTCCTCCTGAAGATCTCCGGATACCGTATGCTCTGAATGTCCTTCATGCCCGCTTTCTTTTTGTACAACACTTTCCTCTTCACCTGAGCAACCTGAAAGCATTAAGGAAAAACAGATTCCCATAGTGACCGTCATTAATTTCAGCTTCATTTTTACACTCCTTGACCATCTTGATACTCCCATTTTATGGCACGCAAGCTGTTTCTACAAGTATAAGTTTCCTTAATTATTAGGATTTAAAATGACAAGCATACTATTATGACTTTCCGGTACGACTTCGTGCATATTTATAGAGTATAAATCACACTTTAAGAAGAAAGAACGAGGTGATCTTGTCGTGAGAATGCTGCCGTCATTCTTAATTTTGTTAGGCACATATTTACTTATTATACTCCTTGATAAATTACAGGGCTTGAGTATATTGCACTCTTTCTATAGTATCAAACAATATTTGATAGTAGCTCGTGGAGAAGATTACTTTCTGCTCCTATTATTTACTATGATTTTTATATATTTGATTATATTCTCGTCTTTCAAAAACCGGCAGCCTCCATCTTCATGATACTGCCGGTTTTAATTTTTGTTTTATATATGCGGTAAGCAATAAAAGAATGGGGATTCCAATGAGCAAAGGTAGATGCAAAAGGTAAGGGACGACTTTTAAACCTTCATTTATATGTGCCTGATAACTAGGAGCAATCATAATCGAAGAGATGAAAATAACACCGCCAACAAGATAAATGAACATAGGGGATGGTTTCATTTGAAATAAGTCCGCTGCGCCAATAATGGCACAAAAGAAGAAGATCGAAATCTTGATGAAGCCTAAAATGATCATTAAAACAAGAATCAACGAATCCAGTCTTTCGATGAAATCAGCGATATTAATATAACTGACAGCTGTAAGAGCAGGGAAATTAGACCTTAATACCGCCTCAGGACCTAATACAGACAAGAGAATGATCGAATTAAGAGTTAATGAAACCCCACCTATAATTATTGCAAAGAGGCCAACTTTAACGGCAGAACTCTTTTTATTTAAATGCGGAAGGATCATCGTAAAAGTAATCAATTCTCCAAAAGGTACGGTGATACCTGTAGGAATCAACTCTTTCCATACCATTCCCCATCCATTGCCTAATACAGGCTGAAGGTTTACCGATTTTGTATAACCTCCTAATACAAACATAATGTTCAAAATTAAAAGGGTCACGATAATAATGGCAAAGCATATGCATGCAACACGTGCAAATGCTTCCAAGCCTAGATGAACTCCATAAATTAAAACAAGTATCATGCATATTCCCAGCGTTATTATGGAAGTGCGCCTATAAGCAGAGCTAATTAATAATTCTTCAAAATCTCGTAACACTCTTGAAGCCAGATAAATAAAATAGATGATATAACAAAAACTGAATGCACCACCGATATAATTACCCCAAATTTTTCGGAGATAGCCGGTCATCGGTAAGTCAGGGTATTTTTCAAATAATGAAGTATACACGAAATACAGTAAACACCCAAAAAGGGTTGATAAGAGATTCACAATCCAGACGTCCTGCTTGGCGCCTTTTCCTATATCAAGCAGTAAATTACTACCAAACATAAAAATGACCATCATACAAAATAACTGAAATCCATCAATTTTTATTTTAGGCAATGCCTCCTTCACCTCCTCATTCTTTTATTTCGATTCATAAGGTTCCATTCGCAATCCGGAATTGATAATGTCTACATGAACTTTCAATGATATCTGCGCATCTGAATATAGGTTATCCCAATTTTTTTTGTTCTGGCGCCAATAAACGGGATTTGTTCGAGACAAAGCATCACCAAAACCAAAGATATCTGACTTTTCTTTTTGTGTGATGCTAATCGTCTTTTTAATTTCCTTTTTTAATTCTTATTCCATTTTTTTTTCGTATTCTTTTAACACTTTGGGATCGCTCAAATTAAGCTCACATGTTGTTTCCAACAGTTCTCCCATAACGTTGATATCAGTATGAATGACAGGTTTTTCATTATGGATTTCGGTTAACATTTTACTTTTCACACCGATTGTATTGATTGTGACATTGCCTCTTTTACAAGGTAACACAACGGGGGTATTTTTCACTTTCGACGTAACGAATTGAACGGCTCGGGCCGTTTCTCCATCCAACCATCTCACCAATTTTCCTTTTCTGAAAATGGCTAATCCTTTAACCTTAATTGTAGTCGGGTTGGTCGTCTCTAAATTTCCTGTTTGCTTCCCCTTCTGGGAATCATTGCTTATACTGATTCCCGGAAGTGATGCATCTTTACCTTCACTCAAAAGTGAAGAAATGATTTCATAAGCTAACACCTCACTAGTTGATCCATACAACTTTTGGTTATTTTGTGTTGTACTGATAATATTTTTACCTGGGTTAATCTCAAGAGGTTCAATTACCCCAAGTACATCCTTAGCAGTCTTTCCTCGCGCAATAAAAATAGGGATACTTGCTCGTGAATATTTACCTCTATCGAGACCATCAAAGATTAAATCCAGGTTATTTCGAGCTAACTTCTCACCAATAATAATCAGTGAGAGATGTGTTGTGTTATTTTCCCTCGGAATAACCGAAGCTGATTTTCCAACGGTTTCCAAAATTGTTTTTCCCGTTATCGTATAGTTGATGACAGCGAGGCTTTGACCTCCTGATGTGCCGGTTTGGGATAGACCGCTAGGATTTATGACTTGATATGTTACTCGGTAAGGTTGTTTTGGATCGTCATTTTGGTCAACTCCCATCGCTATTATGACACCTAGCTCGTTTAATTCCCTGTAATTAGAACAACCTGAAATCAGTAAGCAAATAGCTGCCATCCCTACTAATGAAATATTCATTTTCATTTTCATTTCTCGTCCCCCGTAATTAGCCAGTTTTATTTTCTTGATGATTTTTTCAATAGTGATGGTAGCGGGAAACGAAAAAAAACATCTCTTTGCTCCTTAAAACGAAATGGAGCAAATGGGGCAAAATAGGGAACACCAAAAGACCTCAGGCTACTCATATGAAGCCAGATACATAGAGTGAAAAGCAATATGCCATATAAGCCGATGAATGCTGAAATGAAAATCAGAATAAATCGAATTCCGCGACTCACATTGACTAGACTGGTATTTGGCAGTGTAAAACTGCTGATTGCAGAAATGGCTACAATAATAACCACTGCCGCTCCTACAAATCCCGCTTCAACAGCTGCTTGTCCTAAAATGAGTGCCCCTACTATAGATACAGCCGGCCCGATCGCTCTTGGCATCCGAATTCCTGCCTCACGCAAAATCTCAAAGGCCATTTCCATTACCAGTATTTCGACAATAGCTGGAAAAGGAACATTTTCCCTTTGGCCCATTAGACTGACGAGTAAAGTTGTAGGGATAAGCCCTTGATGATGAGTAATTAGTGCCAAATAAATAGCGGATGCATACATCGACAGAAAAAAGGCTCCGAATCTTAAAATCCTTAAAAAGGAGCCGATATATTGATTTTGATAATAGTCCTCCGGAGATTGAAAAAATTGCGAAAACAACGCCGGGACGATTAAAACAAAAGGAGTTCCTTGAATGATGATGGCGATTCGCCCTTCCAATAAATTCCCAACAACTGCATCAGGTCGTTCCGTATTCAAAAGAAGGGGAAAAACCGTCGCTGAATCATCCTGGATTAATTCTTCAATGTAATTGGATTCGAGTACCCCATCAATATCAATGCCCTGTACGCGTTTTTTGACTTCCTTAACAATACTTTCATCCGCGATTCCCTGAATGTACATGACAGCAATATCCGTTTGTGTAACACTTCCGACTTTCAAGCTTACTAAGCGTACATCAGGATTTTGAATCCTAGCACGTATTAGTGATGTATTGGTTCTTAAATTCTCAGTAAAACTATCTTTTGGTCCTCTAATGACCGTTTGGCTTGTCGGCTCGGTTATGGCACGGGATGGCTGATTTTTCGTACTTGCGATGAAAGCTTTCGTACTGCCATTCAACAAGACAACAGTATCTCCTGTCAAAACGGCTGTTATGAATTCCTGCCAACTTTCTTTAACGGTTACTTTAGATACCGTTAAAATATGGCTTGCCCTTTCCTCCATCTCTGTCAATGTTTGATTATTTTCTTTAAACCACTTTATTAATGGATCCACGATGTTTTCATTAATGATGTTACCATCAGCCAATCCGTCAAGGTGGATTACAGCTGCCTTTACAGATTTCTGACGTGGAGATTCAATCATTCGAACGGACAAATCTGAACTATGCCCAAGCTCTTTCATCAATCTCTTTACATTTTCATTCACCTCACATAATAAAGTGCCATCAGTTGTAGGTTTCTCTTTAGCTCTTTTAAAAGAACGTCCTATTCTCACTTTTCCGCCCCTTACAAATAAAGTGTTTGTTCGTTTCACTAATGATTGCTTTTATTATTTGTATCTAATATAAATATATGTAATAAAAGGATGCCGAGAAAAATTTTGATAGCACGATCAATGAAAAAAGCCGATGCATTCCTTTATGGGGATCATCGGCTTAAATATTTTGGTGGGTATTGTTCACCACCACTCAAGTCAAAGTCAATTTTGCAGACGGTTTTCCGTCCGTTTCAATAACATTAACTAGATACCTTATTTCTCACTTTTAGATAAGGCTAGCGGAATGGTTACATGAGAAACTCCTGCTGCAATCCACACGATCCTGCATGCCCTTCATGGCTTTAAACGTTTCTTAATCACTTCTTTATTTTCCAATAGGGTACGCTCGATATCCTCAAGTTCAATCCTTCTTCTTTCTTCATCGCTAAAGGAGATTCGATTGATCACTTTTGTCGCTTTAGCCACGGTTCCTCTCCTCCTTTTTGATCTTCAAGAGGTCACTAGGGAATATATAATCATCGCGGGCCCATTTTTTTTGTACTTGTACACCCATTTGCGGTTGAGGATTCCCATTACGATGGTTGATGCTCGGCAATGTCACCTGAATCGTCCATCGGAAGATAAACCTCTTTATCTTTTACACGATCCGTAATCAGACATTCCACTTTTGCATGTCCATACGGTGAAGTGAGCCGAACACTGGCCCATCCTCAAGTCCTCTATCTTTTGCCAATTCCCGGGATACCTCAAGGAAGACTTTTGGCGTTTTGGAACTTATGCCTTTTGATTTATATGTCATGTTTCCTTCATGGAAATGTTCCAATAAGCGGCCATTATTTACATGGATATCAAACCCATCCCCAAAGTCAATCGGTTTGGTCCATTCGACTGGAAATAACCTCGCTTTTCCATCGGGAAACGGAAAAGCTTCCGTGAATAACAATGGAGTATCTTCCATCTGAATCAACTGGCCATTGAAGACTTTTATAACCTTCCAAGCGTTCGTAACTTACTCCAGCATATAAAGGCTGCTTCATCCATGATGTCACTTGGATGCCAATTATCCCATCCCGCTCCTAACGAATTCCCACATTCATAATAATTTGCCAATCAGGCTTTGAGTCGCCAAGCGGTTCGAAGACTTGATACAGGCGTTGTATACGGCATTCGGTTTTCGTAAAATTGTGAAAGTGATTAATGGAAGTCTTCATTTGACCAATTTCATATTAGAAAATGAACGAAAGCCGAAGTGAGAATATTATTCACTCACTTCGACTTTCGTATCATTGATTAGAGTTTGCTTTCAATACAAACGAACTTAAAGGGGAAACGGTAACCTGACTCCCTTTAATCCTATCAATTTCTTCCATGCCCGCGCGCTGACCATCCACTAAAACGGACCAATTACCTTCGTGCGGAAGAGTAATGGTTATCGCGTCCCAATTTGCATTATGAATCACTGCCATTTTATAATCTTGATGTTTTAAGGTGAATGCAACCGCATTTGGCGGAGCATCAATGAATTGTAATTGCTCCTCAATTTCTTCGGGTGTGCTTAACCTAAAAACAGAATGATTTTTCCTGAGAGAAATCAGCCCTTTCATGTACTCCACTTCCCGATCTAACTCCGCTCGCCTTTTCCAATCCAACCTGTTAATCCAATCAGAAGATTGATAGCTGTTTTCATCTCCATCCTTCGTGCGCATAAACTCTTGTCCAGCATGTATCATGGGAATTCCCTGTGACAGTAAGACAATTGCCGAAGCTAATTTATGCATCTGTTTCCGTTTTTCTTCCGTAGCATCTGGATTAGTGATGAGCAGCTTATCCCATAACGTATAATTATCATGTGCTTCAACATAATTGATCACCTGATCTGGTCTTTGATATGTGGCGATATCTTCATCATATTTCAAACCACCAGCGATTCCTTTTTTTATAATATCTTCCATTCCTGGTTTGCCATTGACGAATCCCTTATCATGTTCATTCATGACAAACCCTTTTAAACCATCACGGATCGCATCATTAAAGTGAGCGATTCCAGGCATTTTAAAAGCATTTTTTTGATTTGCTTTCAGCTCTTGGGCCAAGGGGGTATCCATATCCCAGCCTTCGCCCAAAACAATGAGGGTCGGATCAATTTCTGTCAGTGCCTTTTTCACTACATTCATCGTTTCCACATCGTGAATGCCCATTAAATCGAAACGGAAACCATCAAGGTTAAATTCCTTCGCCCAATAGGTTACGGATTCAACGATGAATTTTCGCATCATTTTACGTTCGGACGCAGTATCATTTCCTACACCAGTTCCATTAGATAAGGTGCCATCGGCGTTATAGCGAAAAAAGTATTTTGGAACGAGTTTATGGAAGTTTGAGTCCTCCACAGAATAAACGTGATTATATACAACATCCATGATTACTCGTAACCCGTGGTCATGTAAACCTTGGATCATTTCCTTTAACTCCCGGATCCTGACTTTTGGCTGATACGGATCAGTCGAATAAGAGCCCTCGGGAGCATTATAATTCTGTGGATCATATCCCCAGTTATATTGTGGTTCATTCAATTTCTTTTCATTGACTGTAGCAAAATCAAATATCGGGATAAACTGTACATGGGTAACACCTAGATCTTTAATATGATCAAGACCCGTTTTCGCTCCTTCTGGACCTTTGGTTCCGGCTTCAACTACTCCTAAGAATTTACCTTTATGATGGATTCCGCTTTCAGGGTGAATCGATAAATCCCGTGTATGCAATTCATAAATGACTATGTCCTCAGCTTTTTCAAGAGGTGGTTTATCCCGTGTCCACCTTTTTGGGTTCGTATCTGTTAAATCTATCACGACCCCTTTATCACCATTAACTGTAACTGCGCGAACATAGGGATCGACGGCTTCACTCCAGGTTTCTCCCACTTTCACTTTATATGTATAAATCAATCCATCCTGATTTCCGTTCAGCAAAATGGTCCAGGTCCCTTTTTCCGAACGAACCATTTGAATCTCCATTCCATCTGTATCATCCCAATGTTTATAAGTAACTAGCTTGGCTTCAGATGCAAGTGGTGCCCATAACCGGAATGCCGTTTTATCTTTAAGATAGGAATTTCCTAAATCTTTGCCTTCATAGAAATATAAATCATCCAATTCTGACGGGTTTAACGGATTAATATTAGCAATCGGCAGGGATTCCAACTGATTTTCCGTTTCATTATCCATAGGTGTTTGATTATTTTTATTTTCCTCTTCAAAATAAGAAAGTGAATCTTTAATAGGTCATTCCTCCATTGAAATTCCCATTCTAAAACAGGAATTATTCATTTTTATAATCATGAGCAAATCTTCCGTTATGTTATGATTCCACAGGCATTACCCATCAAAACATCCATTCTGAAAATATGTCAAAAATTCAGAAATCTATATTTAATAATCGAAAGCAGCGTTCATTTTGCTGGACCTTACTTATCGTTTAATGAATTGTGAATCCAAAAAAAGAAAAAAATGCCTCCATAACAGTTTTACGGTCTTGGAGGCATTTCTAGTACTCTTTATGGTGTTTTAATAATTTTCACTGAGTTATCTTCAACAATTGCCTTGAAGTTCTTAACTTCAGGCTGCTCAAAAATAAAGTCTGTGATGCCATCTTCGAGCTGTTCTTGTAGAACACGGCGGAGCGGTCTCGCCCCGAAAGTTGGGTGATATCCGAGTTCAATTAGCCTTTGTTTCGCATCATCGGTCACATCTAAAGATAAACCATTTGCAGCAAGTGTTTCGTCTAGCTCGTGAATCATGATATCAACAATTTGCAGAAGATCTTCTTTCTTCAATGCTGAGAATTCAATGATGCTATCGAACCGGTTCAAGAATTCCGGTTTGAAGAAGCTGCCTAAAGATTGCAGGATTGAAGCCTCTTCCACAGCTGAACTTGTACCGAATCCCATTACTTTTTGTTTCTCACCGACTCCTGCATTACTCGTCATGATGATCACGGTATCTTTAAAAGTAACGGTCCGGCCTTGACTGTCGGTTAAGCGGCCATCTTCCATGATTTGCAGGAACATATGCATGACATCCGGATGTGCCTTTTCGATTTCATCCAATAAGATGATACTGTAAGGCTTGCGGCGAACTTTTTCCGTCAATTGTCCAGCTTCCTCATGTCCAACATATCCAGGAGGAGAACCGATTAATTTGGAAACACTGTGTTTCTCCATGAATTCACTCATGTCAAGACGAATCATAGCGTCCTTGTCCCCGAATAATTCCTCAGCAAGAGTTTTCGCCAATTCGGTTTTTCCGACTCCTGTCGGACCAACGAAAAGGAAAGAACCGGTAGGACGATTTTTGGATTTTAACCCGGCACGACTTCTTCGAACGGCCTTGGATACCTTTTTGACAGCCTCTTCCTGCCCAATTACTTTTTTCATCAGCTCCGCTTGGAGATGAACCATTCTTTCTTGCTCATCTTCTTGGAGCTTACCTACAGGAATGCCAGTCTTTTGTTCGATGATATTTTGAATGTCTTCAACGGTTACAGTTGGCTTAATTGCATCTTCCCCTGCTTGCAATGACTTTTCCAGTTTTTCTTCCTCATCACGAAGAACGGCAGCTTTTTCATATGCTTCTTCTTTTAAGGCCATTTCTTTTTCTTTATAAATTTGCGCCAGTCGTACTTTTATGTTTTCTACCTGGCCGTCTTCGATGGTCAGGTTCAACTTGGAACCAGCTTCATCCATTAAGTCAATTGCCTTGTCAGGGAGGAATCGGTCTTGAATGTAGCGGTTCGATAGTTCAACAGCCGCTTTTAGGGCTTCCTCACCATATGTTACACCATGATAAGATTCATAACTTTCCTTTAAACCGCGTAAGATGACCAATGCCTCAGCCGTTGTAGGTTCGTTAACCTGTACAGGCTGGAAACGCCTTTCTAGGGCACCGTCTTTTTCAATTTTCCTATATTCGGATAAAGTGGTTGCTCCGACAAGCTGAAGTTCGCCGCGTGCAAGTGCAGGCTTCAAGATATTTCCTGCATCCATTGATCCTTCGGCCGAACCAGCACCCACAAGTTGATGAATTTCATCAATGAATAAAATGACATTTTTTCTTTCCTGTAATTCGCTGATCAATTGCTTCATTCTTTCTTCGAATTGCCCTCTAATTCCAGTATTGGAAACAAGGGATGCTACATCAAGCATATATACTAGCTTATTACGCAATTTAACTGGTACTGAACCTTCAACAATCGCTAAAGCAAGACCTTCAGCAATGGCTGTTTTACCGACACCAGGTTCACCGATTAAAACTGGATTATTTTTATTGCGTCTGTTTAGAACTTCAATGACACGTTTGATTTCTTCATTTCGTCCGATAACCGGATCAATAAGTCCTGCTTTAGCAGCATCGGTCAAATTGCGGCCATACTCCTCAAGCAATCCTCCGTCCTCGGCTTGTTCAGCTGAATCCGGTTTTGGTACACCTTTATAATTAAATGGATTGAATGAATTTGGAGATCCGTTAAATTGGAATTTCCCCATATCCATTCCGCCCATAGCTGCTCCAAGTTTGTTTCGTTCTTCTTTATAACAAGTGGAGCACAGTTTTACATCATGCTCCTGACCATTCATATTTAGGTGAACTTGAATATTAGCTTGGTTTACATGGCATTTTTCACAAAGCATGTAGTACTCCTCCTTTAAAAAATTAAATTGAAAATAAATCTTTGACCTTCTTTGACTTTCTGACTTTATTATACATTGACCTTCTTTGACTTTCAATAATTTTGTCTGGGAATTTTTTTGCATAAAAAAGGAATTGCTTCGTTTTGGTTTGCTTAGCATATTAAACTATCCATTTCCAGTCAACTAAAAAGCTTTTATGAATGCTTCATAGTATTGATTATCCAGTTCAGGACTCGATAACCTTCAACTATTAACAAAACGCAAATTCTCTTGTCCACGTGCCTCAATCACTCTTATTTTAAAAAACAAAATAAGACTTTATTAAGACTCTTTAAGGTTAGTACAATTTTTAACGTTGGATTTCCACTCCAGGCACTTGCTTTCCGCGGGCGGTAGGGGAGCCTCCTCGGCTTTTGCCTGCGGGGTCTCCCTTAGACGCGCATTTCCCGCAGGAGTCTCGTACACCCGCTCCAATCAACTTTGTTTTAATTTTAAGATAGAACACTTTTGCCTACAGTTTTTGTTTTTAAGTAGTATTAATACTTGAGGTGATATCGATACTTTCTTAAAATTCCCCTAGTTGTTCAACCCATGCCATCCTTTCCGCAATAGCTGCTTCAATTCCAATAAAAAATCAAAAAGGTTTCGGAATGAAACCTTCCGAAACCTTTTTGTCTACATATTAAAAGAAACTTCAATAAATCTCTTAGCTTTTTTATATTAAAATTGATTTTCTTCTATTATATACGTTTCGCACCGATATACTTTGGCTTCCAATAACTATTATTGGTTTTAGCGTATGACACTCCTTTAGATGATGAAGAGTGTATGAATTCATTATTTCCTATGTATATAGCCACATGTGTAGGTTTTTTCGCTTTATTTGGTGCAAAGAACATTAAGTCCCCTTTTTGCAGGCTTTTAACTTTCTTACCTTTTTTATATATGTCAGCAGCTGTTCTTGGTAAATTCTTACCAGCCTTTTGATATGAATACTTCACTAAACCGGAGCAATCAAAACCTGAAGAGGAAATGCCACCCATTTTATATTTTGTACCTAGTTCACTTTTAGCCACTTTAATCGCTTTTGTATGATATGAAGCAGCTTCCACTTGGTCCCCAGCAAAGGATGTGGTTACAAGCGTGATAGCCAATGACAATCCGACGACAATTTTCTTAAACAAATTATTTACCCCCTGATGTGATTTGCTAAACCTAATATACTAGAAAAGCTATATCACTCGCATCACAGGATTTTTACAAATATGTTACATTTAGTAGATTTAGGAAGAATGACCATATAAAACATAGAATTAAGTCGAATCAAATGTCCATTCAATATATTGAAAAGCACCTTAAAAAACTATCTTTTCTTCATAAAAAAAACAGCGGTAAAAACCACTGTCAAAATTCTTTTGAGAAAAATGGAAGAAATAATTTCACTCCACGTTTATTAAAAGGTAAACATTTCAAATCTGCAATTAAATGACTTATGTATCCTACTATACAAGTGGTGAAAATTCCGTCAATCCCCATAAAGGCTTCGAATTGAAAGGCAATGACGCCATAGAAGGCGATGCCGGCAATCGAATGGGTATAACTTCTATGTGCTGTAAAGGATGCCAGGATAATATAGACTCCTAACAGCCATAACCAGCTTTCCTGCAGAGATAAACCGCCTCCTAATACCGCTAATCCAGACAAGGTCAGCATATGCCTTTGCCTAATGAAAGATGAAATAATGATGATTCCGATTCCTGCCCCAGCACCGATCCACTTTTCCGTTTCAGAGCCTTCCAAAAGACTATAAATGATCATTAAAATTCCAATCGTTTGTGCTATCGTTCGGATAAACTTATGTGAAAAGGTAATCCTATTACTTAACTTCCCATCAATATCCATATCGGGCATTAGCCCTGAAACTCCCCCAATGCCCACCAAGAATAAAGTGGTGGTCGGATCTGTTTGAAGTGTGTTTGCCGTCAAGAATCCAACTGTTGCCCCTATAGCCATGTGTGCTGTACCGTTCACTGTCTCTCTCCTGTCCCTCTAAGATGTAATCTGCTTCCAAGAAACGAATGTTTGTTCGAATCCCTGCATACCTAACTATACAACATTTTGGGGAAAATTTCTCTAGTTCTTATAAATAAAGCCATAGAAATCAGTGATTAGACCATATAAAGAACGTTATCATTTTAGTTTCTTAGCTCGTTAATATAAAGTATACTTTCAACCTTTTTGGGTATTGGGAAATTTAAATCAGCCAGTAACATTTATTTTTGGAGATATAACCAATTACGAAGCTCAATTATGGAATGTTTAGGTGAATCAAAACTTAGAAATGAATAGTCAATGAAGTCCACATACTTATTGATTGCAGAATTCCTTTTGTTGAATAAAGTCGGAATATAGTAAGGAAACTCTTTAACTGAATGAAGAATAGGTAACTGCTCATATACAATCGATAACGTTCTGATGATTCTTTTTTTTGTTTTGTGACGCTTAGCATCCGCTAGTAATCTTTCAAAATCGATATCCAGGTTTATAAGAAGTTGAATGATATCTATAAAATACTTTAATGAATCCATGTTATGCCGCCACCCATGGAGACAAATCGTATAAAAAAGATGGTAATCGGAAAGTTGTTTAACATGAAGTGAGTCATTGATGAGATATCCTTCTTTCCAAAACTCGGTGATTTCCAAATTAGCCGTATCTTTCTTTAAAATATCCCAATGAAGTTCGACGGTTAGTGGGATTTTGGATTCAGGAAGGTATTTACTGAACGAAGTATGAAAATGATTAGGTATTTGTTTCTCCTTTTGTTTATACCCTAATTGTTTGACCGATTCAATTGCCTGATCCATGTCACTAGCTTTAATTAGTAAATCGATATCAGACGTGGGCCGAGCTCCAAGATGGCCGAACTGTTCCTCAGAAAAAAGCGTCCCTTTTAAAGGAATAACATCTAAGCCGTTATGTTCAAATTCACGCAAAACCAAATCTGTTTGACTTTTAATCAGGATATTTTGATAAAAGACACCTTGAAATTTTTCAATTATTACTTGCTGAAAGAACGCTGGAGTATCCATAAACCTCCCATTCCCTTTCATTAGGAACAATATTTGCGGATGAATTTTCGATTTTTCTATTTCATTTAGAAGTTGCCAATAATATTCTGAGTCAATTGGCAACTTTACTTGCGGTTCAAATAGTACCTGCAGTATCGTTGGATTCAATGGGAAAGCCTCCCCTTTACTCTTTGTTGTAAATTTAGGTGCTTTCGTAACATCCTCGATATAAACGGAAATGTAAGTATTAATCCACCCCATGCTTTTGCTAGAAAACCAGAAGCATGCAATTTGGAATTCCGTTTTTGGACATAAACAAGTTTACCAATCAATTGTTCCAATTGTACTGTATGATCAAAGCTTACATTAGTATCTCCTTTGAAAAGGTATCCGGGTTGCTGATCACTTTTCATTTCCTTATAATACCGGTGGGCAATCAATCGATTAGATGAAGTGTAAAACAAAATAATATCCCCTTTTTTTAAATGAAAAGGATTGCATTCATTAAAGTTACATATATCCCCTTCCTCTATAAAAGGATACATACTACATCCTTGCGCAGGTAAATTAAGTGAGCCCTCTTTTTTCAGTGTCATCTTAAATAATTCGACAATCTCCTTGTCAAATAACATGCTGAATTAATCCAAACTGTAATAAATCCAATAAATACGACTCTATGTCATCTTTTGCTATTTCCTCTGCCGTTAAATATTGATCAGTTAATGTCTGAATCAAGGAGTCCACTGTTTGTGCTTGGTTTAAAAGCCCCCAGCAAAACCCACCGATTTCATTTAGCTTTGTCACTGTGAATTTTTCAGTATGTAAAATAATCCATTCATCACCAAGTTGCGTGGCTTCCACATGATTACTTTGAATATATTGGACCATTACGAAATCAACTCCCAAAAAGTATCGTTTTTCTGAAAAAAGAGGTTATATATAGGTACTTGGTTTACCAGTTCCGTTAACATCCCTAGTATCACTTTTTTATTTGCTGGATGATCTGACCAATAAAACACTTTATTTATCATTGTTATAAGCGAATCCGATTTAGTAAGTATTTCTCTTTGGTTTTGAAGAGACTGATGTAAGACTTGAATACTCCCTAATGGGAAAATTTCTTCTTCCCCAGCAACTAGGATTTCACTTCGGAATGGCGAATTATATACTTCTATTTTTTCGGATGAAATTTTTAAAATGGTTGTTTCATCCGAGAGAAGGTTTCGCGGATAAGATAATTTTGCTGCCGTTGATTTTCCAGCACCAGAATGACCAGCAAAAATATGAGCTTTACCATTTTCTATTACGCAAGAAGAGTGAAGCAGCAGCCCCCATTCATGGTATACAATGAACGAACTGTATAAATTAATTAATGCATGCTTTAAAGCCAATTCATTATAAGCGGAAACCTCTGCATATTGATATTCTGCATCTACTTCTACTAGGTAATCAGACCTTCGAAAATAAATTCTATCAGCCTGCCTATCTTCTTTCACATCATAGTTCACAAAAGATGATCCAAAGTCCATCTGGATTGTTACGGTTAGGTCAGGCCGATAATTTGCGCCCTCCAATTCTCGGAACATCCCATTTATATATTCGGGGGCATTTTCAAATTGAATGAAATGATCCCCTATTTTAGTGTGAAATATTTTCATAATTAGATTCCTTTCTCCCCTTTTTTTATCGACCGAAAATGTTTAAATAGAATATCCAACATTAGGATAATACTCCTATACACGCTATTATAATTCATTATATATTCTTTTTAAAGAACATTTTCAGCTACCTGAATTAAAAGTATAAGTATATAAAGCACAAGTTATCTTATACTTTACCTTATTATTTAATTGTTTTTACTGAATTAAATAATTTTCATAAACGCATATTGTTCTTTACAGAGAACGGTGGTATTCTAAAAAAAAGTCAGGTATTTAGTTCTAGTAAATATTATAAAAATGAGATGTAACGAATGAGCGAGGAAAACATACCACTACAAACATCCTGTTTTTTCTAGACTTATTCTTTATAAATAAAGGCTTCATGTGTGAAAAGGAGGGGTTTTACAAGAAAAATTCAGTTTATATAAACATTTAACACAGGGGGAAATTTCATGTCATTTGCAAGGAATATTAAAACGCTCACAATTTTAACGATTGCAATCCTTTTTTTATGTCTTTTGGGCAACTCGCAGGCATATGCGACAAATGGAGGTGGAAAAGGAAGTAAACCTGTTCATGTGACAGGGATTTCTCTAGCTCCAGAGACTATAAAAATGAAAATTAATGATAAAGATGTGGAACTTGTTGAAACGATCAAACCTTTTAATGCTTCAAATAAGCAAGTGACTTGGTCTTCATCAAACACTCGAGTCGCAACGGTTTCTAACGACGGTATAGTCCATCCGAAAGGTCCGGGTACAACAACTGTTACAGTCACGACAAAAGATGGGAATTTTAAGGCGAGAACGAAAGTAATAGTATGTGAACCGGAAATTGCCGTAAAAAGTGTTACGTTACAACCGAAACTAGTAAATCTTACTGTTAATGATGAATCGCAATTAACAGCCAAAGTCATACCGGAGAATGCAACAAATCAAAAGCTTAGTTGGTTTTCTTTAAATCCACGAGTAGCTACCGTTTCAAACGGTAGGGTTCACGCCGTAACGCCAGGAATCGCCATAATAAAGGTTTTCACTAACAATGGGCGGTTTGATTGGTCAATAGTTTCTGTTTGTGCTAGTAAACTAGTACCTGTTGAGAGTCTATCACTTAATCCGAAGAATATAGACATGACTGTTGGTGGAAAAGATGAGATCTTAACTGCGACCATCACTCCATCCAATGCAACAAACAAAAATTTAATATGGACTACATCCGACTCGAATGTGGCAACTGTTAAAAATGGAATAGTTCATCCAGTAGGTCCAGGGTTGGCTACCATCACTGTTTCTACAGAAGATGGAAAAATACAAGAAACCGCTAAAGTGACCGTAACAGTCCCAGTGACTGGAGTAAACATTAGCCCGAATTCCTTGAATCTAACGGTTGACGGTGAGGATAAAGCTTTAAACGCCGAGGTTTCACCATCCAATGCAACCAACAAGAATGTCACTTGGTCAAGCTCAGATTCAAGTGTTGCCACCGTTGATAATGGTATCGTCCACCCTGTCGGACCAGGCCAAGCCACAATCACTGTTACCACGGAAGATGGCAGCTTCACAGCTTCAGCATCTGTTACTGTCAAAATACCTGTTACGGGTATTTCACTGAATCCTGCATCACTGAACTTGATTGTTGGTGGAAAAAACGGAACCTTAACAGAAACAGTTTCACCATCCAATGCAACTAATAAGAGCGTCACTTGGTCCAGTTCAGATTCGAGAGTAGCAACAGTTGATAACGGTGTCGTTAATCCTGTAGGACCAGGCCAAGTAACAATCACTGTTACCACGGAGGATGGCAGCTTCACAGCTTCAGCAAATATTACTGTTACCGTACCGGTTACTGGAGTAACGGTTGACCCTGACACACTTGAACTTTTTGTTGGCGGAAAAGATAAAAGTGTAACAGAAACGGTTTCACCATCTAATGCAACCAACAAGAATGTCACTTGGTCCAGTTCAGATTCAAGTGTTGCCACCGTTGATAACGGTGTTGTCCATCCTGTTGGACCAGGTAAAGCCATCATCACAGTTTCAACAGAAAATGGCGGGTTTACGGATATTGCTACTGTCATTGTCACAGCCCCAGTAGTAAGTGTATCTCTAGATCCTAAAAGCCTGAATTTCAAACTTGGAGACGCAGATCAAAGTTTAACAGCAAAGCTTAATCCCTCCATTGCAACAAACCAAAATGTAAGCTGGACAACATCAGATTCTAGTGTAGCTACCGTTGTAAACGGGGTTGTCCATGCGGTCGGTATAGGTCAAGCAACAATTACAGTCACAACCGAGGAAGGTGGCTTTTCAGACTCAGCTATCATAACAGTTGTCGATCCGGATACCATACCACCGATTACGAAAAATAAAATGACTCCTATTTTTAACGACAAAAATACCTATGTAATAGCCTTGACGGTTACCTACAATGCCTCAGATGATAAATCTGGAGTAAAAGAAACATTATATCGAATAAACGGAGGAACTTGGCAGGTCTATACAAAACCTTTTGATGTAACTGCCGATAAAACCCACACATTGGAATACTACAGCATTGACAATGCTGGCAATAAAGAAACAATCAATTTATATGATTTTGACAAAGGAACATGCTCATGTTCTAAATAATTGGGAGGAATAATTATGGAAAAGCAAATCAAAGCAAAAAAGAAATACGAAGCGCCTAAAGTATTGCATCATCAAATTGTTACCTTTGAAACAGCCATCTCTTCCGCAACGGGACATTGGGAATTTCAATATATAGATGGATGCTGGGTAAGGGTTTTTGTTCCTTGATGGTTATAATAAAGTAAAAAAGCGCGTTAAGGTCTTTTCTAAAGATCTTAACGCGTTTTTTTGTGCAACTTTTTATATTATCTTGTTTACGTTCTGTAACTACATCTATCCCCCAATCCACTCATCACTTTATACCCTTAAAATATAAATGTGAAAAAAGTTTGAAATGACCGAGCACTTTTTGCCCTTACAACTTGTCCTCTCTTGCATATCATAATCATATAGTTTCTTTAATCGATGCTATTTTGTGAGGATTTCTCGAATTATTATGAAAAATAAAGTGTGAGAAGTCTAATTCTTTTAATGAAGGAGAATTTTTATGGAAAGTTCATATGTACTAGAATTGGACCGATGGAACGTGAAAAATAATAATACTGACCCTGTTAATACTTCTAAAGGTATAAATAGCGCATTAGACTGGGCAGCCCAAGAAGGATATATAGAATTTGTATTACCAAAAGGCACCTATTTAATAGATGAAAACAATCCCATTCAACCAAAAAGTTTTATGACATTTAATCTAGGCGGATCAGTTTTGAGGATTAGAGATAATAGCTTGATTGGATATGCAATAATCTCTCTTAAAAATAAGCAGCAATATGCCAGAATAACAAACGGAAAAATTGAAGGCGATCGATACACGCATAATTACTCTAGCGGTGGGACCCATGAATTTGGTGTGGGTATTGAATTAAAACAAGGGGTTCGTTATATTAGTCTAGATAACTTGGAAATTTATAATACTACAGGTGATGCCATCATAGCCGTTGCATCTTATGGAGGTATTGGCGGTGGGTATCCTTCAATTCAAGGAAACTTGGAGAGCGGTGGAATAAATACTGCTAATGGTACAATAGTGAATGACTCAAAGAGAGTACGGACAAGTATCAAGCTGCCAATCGTCCCCCAGATATTGAACACAGGTTATTTCGGACTATATGGAGACAGCTATGGTGGCATTGGTAATGAAATAACAACTGACACATATGATGTAATTTTTTATTCTGGTAATGACACTTTTTTATCATCTGTAACGAATGTACATTTTTTTGATGAAGTAGAAATCCCCTCTGGCGCAAGTTACGCAAAAGCAGTATTACATCAAAGTACTGTCCCCTCAAAAAGTGGTAACACACTTGTTGTTAGAACTCCGGAATTCCCTAAACATGTGTATATAGATAAATGCAATTTACATCATTGTAGAAGATTAGGAATCGCTATTTGTGGTGTTAAGCATTGTTATATCCGAGGCTGTGAGATTCACCATATTAGTGGGACAGCCCCAAGTGGAGCTATTGATATAGAAGATGGTTATGACTTGAATCAATATATTTATATAGATGGGAATAACTTATACGAGAATTCCAGTTATAACATTATCGCTGTTTCAGGGCGTCATGTGAGCATTACCAATAATAAAATTAAGCTAGGAATTTTCACAATAAATTCTGGTGTTAACAAAGCAATTGTGAATAATAACTTTTTTCACGATGCGGGACCCCGTTTAACTGGCGATACACTCTTTTCTGATAATCACTTATTTAATTGCAAATTGCTGTTATTAGGAGAAAAAGAGGCACTTTTGGACAATTGCTTCTTTCATAATAGTCCTTTATCCATTGATAAAAAGAAAGCCTACGTAGCACAAGTTAATAATTGTAAATTTTTCTATGATGAAGATTTTTATACATCAACAATTAATCCTGGTGCACCACTAATATTTAGTGTCGAACCTCAAAATATATCTAATTGTGTATTTGAAGGAAATGGACTGGAAGCATTCACTGTGGTTCCAAGTCGCACCTATGGATGGAATTTCACCAATACTACTTTTAAAAATATTAAACATCGAGAAAATAGGGTGACTGGATTACCGGCTGGTACTTACAATGGTTGTAAATTTATCAATGCTGGTCGTCTAAGTGTTGGAACTTTAGCTGCCAAGTCAGTTTATGACTTTCATAATTGTTACTTTGAATGGGAGGGCTATTATCAATTCTACATGGGCCCATCATCAAAAGTAGACCATTTTAAAATCAGTAATAGCTATTTGGCTGGTAAGTCTAATGCTTTTTATCTGAGCGGGGTTTGGGGGAACTTTGAGTTTCATAATAATACGTTTAATTTTCCTGCGACGTCTACTGGCCGAATGATTGAACTAGTAAATACCCTAGTTGCTGACACTGTTTTGATTACAAATAATAAATTTATATCCACCAATTCCCTTATCGCAGTCTATGCAGAAAAATCTCCGTCTGTCCCCTTAGTCTTCAAAGATAATTTTCTAAATAATGTACAAATAAAGCTTAATGCTAATCATGTCAAACTAAATAATTTTGTCAATGGAGTTTTCAATCCTAATTAATTAATTAATTAATTAATAATCTAAAGTACCAAGGTGAATATTAGATAATGTTTTGAACGTCCCGAGATAAAATAATAATCCATCTCTAATGTGAAGATGGATTATTTTCTTATCAGGGATGATTTACAACTTTAATGATTAAATTTTCCCATTCAACACAATACTGCTCATTAATTCCTTATTAGGATAATCCAAAATTTCATATTGTTGAATAACTTCCTCAACATCATAATCAACTCTAATAATAGAGGCTTGAAAACTATCTTTTTCAATATTAAGTAATACGTATGACGGTTTTCTAAGTCCATCAAATGGTAGACCTACGCTGCCAATATTAATAATGCACTTACCTTCTATATATCTGATGTATGGTTTATGAATATGAGCGTAAATGAATATATCGGCTGAACTATTTTTCATTAATTTTTCATTTATAGTTTCATCACTTTCTGACGGCAAAACAACTTCGAATAAGTCATTTGGAGTTGCATGAAAGGCATGAATTTTGAGATTTTCAAGTTCGATATTTAGATTTGTCGGTAATTTTTCCAAGTATTCACGATCCTTAGCGTTCAGTTTAGAACTTGTCCAATTAACTTCTGAACTCATTATTTCATATAGTTGAACAGGTACCTCTTTTTCTTTTATTCCCCGAACAACCCATTCATCAGCATTCCCTTTTATTACATCTGTCTCCAGAGAGCGGACTAAATCGAGTGATCGTTTTGGTTCAGGCCCTCGGAAGCAGATATCACCTAGAACATAGATTTTATCTACATCGTGTTTTTTAATATTTGCCAATACTGCCTCTAATGCTAATGCGTTCCCATGAATATCAGATATAAATGCAAGTTTCATATTTTCTCCTTTGTATATAATCTTTTTATATTTGTCTGACTTTTTAATCCAATATAATTCCGCACTGTATTAATTTAAGTGGCTTGATTCTTAACCCTTAGCCTAAACTTGTGAAAATAATTTCTGGCTGGCACGATGATTAGACTCTTTTCATATTTATTCATTCCAGTAAACCACATACATAAAATGTACAGAATAGAAAATACAATAATTTTCACTATTAGAACTATCCACAAGTTAGCTATTATTAAGTTATTAATAGTGGCACCATATATAATACTAATGAAAAGTGGGAAACTCATAAAAAGAATATTAACCCAAAACTTCGGTATGTCCAATTTGATTTTTTTCCAATAAAAAATATTTATTATTATAATATTCCCTAAAGTAAAAGCAATGCAAGTTGCTATGGCACAACCAATAACTCCCCAAAATTGAACAAAAATAATACTTATAATAACATTTGCAAATGCAATGAAAATATTAACTATTGATTTAAAACCTTGCATATTCTTGGCTTGTAGTATAACTCCACCCATTCCCTGAATAAGAGGAACAATCATGGGTACTAATATAACTAATGCAACGGTATATGAAACAATATACTCTTCACCGACCCATAAGTTTATGAATTCTTTTCCAAATACAATAAAACCGCTTAAGACAAAAGAAATGATTATATATTGAATCCTCCCTATCCTTATAAATAGATTTGATATTTCTTTATTAGATACTCCTTTAATAACCATTCCAGAAACACGTGTTAAGAATACATTCGATATTGCTGAAGAGAATCCAGAAAAGTAACCAGTAAATGATGCTCCAACAGCATAAACAGAAACCGCTACAGTACCACTATACATACCAAGAATAACTTGATCGGTAGATGTATATAGTTGTCCGATTATTAAATTCAAAAATATATAAGATGAAAAAATAATAATCTCCTTAAATAATTTGGAATCGAATTTTCCAAAGGATATTTTTATTTCCAGTTTTTTGAAACAATAATACATGTTAAGTACTATAAATAATAAATTTAAGACCGTAGTCACAATTGCCATTGCTATGGAACCATATCCCATAAATAAAAGGGGTAACATAATTAGTGGGGTTATGAGTGATGATGCGATTACAATCAATTTTTGGAAAACAAACTTTTCATGCGCTAGTACTATTACACTGAAGACACCTAGCCCAATACCTGTAGATATGTTAAAAACCATGATTCCCATAAGTAATTTAAGTTTATTAATCTCTTCTCCATTTAAAGTATCTGAAAAAATCAAATCTGAATTTAAAGTTAATAGAATACCTAAAATTAACGCTATTAATCCAAGAGTCATATAAATCTTGAAAAATAAACCGTAAAGGTTGGAGCAGCCTTCTTCATCATTTAATGCTCTGTATTTTGCTGTATATCTTATTACGGCATTGCCTAAGCCAAAGTTTAATACTCCTATATAACCCGCTGCTGAACTAGCTAAACTGTATAAGCCATATTCTGATTGACCAAGTTGATTTAACATTAATGGAGTGTAAATTATAGAAATGAAGATGTTAAGGAAAAGTGCAATATAAGATAAACCTGCACCTGCTTTTAGTTGATTTTTCATTGTATGTACCTTCCATCCAATTCAAAATAAATCCTGAAATTTATTTATTGTATATTGACTATTTTTTTCACTTCATTATTTGAATTAATATTTTCACCTGCTAAATTACTGGTTAATTCATTCCTTAAAACAGGATCATTTATCAAATTGACAATCGCCTTATAAATTTCATTTGCATCACAATTAACGATAAGACCAGTAACACCATTTTTTATTTGTTCCTTAGCACCGGTAAAATCCGTAGTTATGATTGGTTTGTTTAAACATCTAGCTTCAGAGAGAGTGATACAGTAACCCTCATGTCTAGAAGGTTGAACATAAATATCACAATCTTTAATATATGGATAAGGATTTGGATCTGAACCTAAAAGTTTAAAGTGGTCGGAAACATTACAATTTGTTATTAGCTTTTCATAGTTCACTCTTGAATTTCCGTCACCAATGCAATACCACTTTACCTTATATCCATTATGAATTAACTTAGTTAATGCCTGAATGGCTAAATCTTGGCCTTTTTCGTATGAAAGTCTTCCAACTGTTAAAATTCTTATTCCATCAAATGTGTCCCTAAATCCTTTACCTTCTTCAGCTTGATATTCGATTAACTCTTGTGAAACCACATTTGAAAAAACGTCCGTTTTATTAATTAATGAAGGAAGTTTATTCAAAAAACGTTCTTTTCCTTCCTCGGAAACCACAAAAATTTTATCGATTTTTTTATACATCTTAGCTGCAAAGAATTTATTAAAGCCTATTTTGTTAACGTCAAAATGAATCCATTGTATTCTTTTTTTTGCCTTTATTTTATTAGTAACATAATAGCTTATGAAATCCATAGGGCCTGCATATGCTACCGCTATGTCATATTCTTGTTGTATTACTGGAAATCCTCTTAAAATATATCTATAATATAAACTTCTTTCTTTCATTAGTTTTGAAGATAAGTAACAAAGTAATATAATACTGGCTTTAATGAGATTTCCTTTTTTAAAATGCCCTAATGCAACTGAATGAAGAGGTTCAATAATTGAATGTTTTATATTTTTATATCCCTTGACGTATTCTACTCGAATCCCTTCAGGTATATAGTTCAGAAAATCACCATGCTTCTCCAACATTAAAATGGTAATCTTAAATTTATCCTTAGGGAATGCTGAAACCATATTAAGTAAAGCTTTTTCAGTCCCCCCAACATTCATATTGATTACCATAAATAATATCTTTTTCATTGGATGGCTCCCTTTTTTGATGAGTTTTATCCGATTAATTGGTTGAACTTTTCAATTTCCTCTTGATTCCCTTTTTTTTCAGTTTTGAGATAATCGATGATTTTTTCTTTTGTATCCTTTTCATTAATCAATCTCATGATTCCTTCACTAACTCCATCAGCATTCATATCCACTACTAAACCGTTTTTCTCGTCCACCATTTGATTATAAACTGCATCAAAACGAGTTGTGACCACTGGAACATTTAGCATTCTTGCTTCAGCTATTGCAAGGCCAAATCCTTCAAATCTTGATGTTTGGACATATATATCTGCATCTTTAATGAACGGGTATGGATTAGCTTCAACCCCTAGTAATTTGAAATGATCCATTAAACCATCCCTTTCAATCTGTCTTTCAATATCTTCTCTTAAAGGTCCTTTCCCCAAAACATACCATCTAAAGTGTATCCCTTCCTCTTTTAGTTTTTTACAAGCTTCGATAGCGATATCATAGCCTTTTTGTTCAGCCAACCTTCCTATGGTAAGTATTCTTATTCCAGTAAAACCATCTTCATAACTTCTACCGATATTCGCCATTTTCATAATGAAATCAGCATTATTAATGTCATAAATCACCTGTGTATTGTTTGTATATTGATGAAATGTTTCATTGAAAATTTCTTTTGTAGATTCAGAAACAGCAACTATTTTATCAAATTGATCATAGTATTTCTTCTGAAATGTTTTTTCATTTTCATCTAATCGATAACTTACATTTACCCATGCAAGTTTTACTTTAGCTTTTACTTTTTCTGAAACATAAAAGGTAGGAATTCCTTGTGCATAACTTATAGCAACATCATAAACTTTAGAATTGTTCTCTATGACAGGACTAATAGCTTGCCAAAAAACCCTTGCTTTTTGAGGATTATTATAACTTTTTCTTCTGATATCAAACGAGTATTGTAATCGGGCTGCAATCATCTTGAAATTTAATTTTTTGACAGAATAGATGAATGCAGATAAAAGACTTAAATTTGAAAACTCCGTATAAGTAAGCGGCTTTATAATGTTCACTTCTCGCGGAACCAAGTCTTTTAAAATACCTTCGTGGGCAAACAGCATTAAATCAACCGAGTACTTTGAATAATCAAGAAGTGAAAGCAAGGTAACCAAACTTTTTTCCGCACCAGCACAATCCAAAGAATCAATTACAAAAAGGAGATTTTTTTTCATTTTTTTCACTTCACTTTATTAAATATAGTTTCTTATAATTTTTATTTAAAAATCTTTTTTTGACTACATGTGAGATACTTAATAAATTTTCATTAAAATAGAATAATGCTAGAATATATTTATATTTAAAGAATCATTCATAATTATCTCTTTTGAATTTTTTACTATACTTTCTCTAATAATTCTTAAATAAGATTTTTTATAATTTTTGTTTTCAACTTGATTCAGAATATAAAAAATATTATCAATACACCAATATACATAACAAGAGATTACTAGGTATAAAATTGTTTATAATTTTTCTTCATAAATGGTAATATTTCTTCCCAGGCTATATAAGCGTCTAGTCTTTTTTTACTGAACTTCGATGTAAGGATGCTGTTTTCAGTTTTTACATAGATATACCCAATATAGTTTGTATAAACTGTTCGCTTACTCTTTGCAAAAAGCTGATAGGTGATAGACAAATCTTCATGAATCCTTCCTTCTGGGAATAAGATATTATCAAAACAACTTTTACTAAATAGCTTGTTTACTAAGGAAAATCTAAATAGGACTCCTTTAAAGAGTTCTTCCATTGCTTCAGAATATTCCATCTCTTTGATAAATTTAGTTGTATAGTTATTAATTAGATTCAACTCTATCTCTCTTCCTAATTGACAAACAGAAATATCGCTATTTGTTTCTACGCATAACTGATAAAGTATTTTATACTTATTTTTATCAATCCGATCATCACTATCAACAAATCCTATATAATTACCGTTAGACATGTTTAATCCAGCATTTCTAGCTATGCTGACCCACAATTTTTTTGATGAATAACTTTTACTCTTGAATCAATAACAGCAAATTCAATGCATATATCTCCACTTTGATCCGTTGAGCCATCATTTTCTAGAATAAGTTCTAGTTTTGTAAAAGACTGTGAAAGTATACTTTCTATACATTCCCTTAGATAATTACCAGTGTTAAAAATAGGTACAATTACACTAATTAATGGTTTCATTTACGAATTCATCTCTCAGTCCTATAATTTAATTTTTTCTTTGACAATTGATGTGGAGACTCCCTTCGTATAAGGGAAATAGATGATATCTACCCCCACCTGTTTAAATTTTATTTCCACTTCATTGAATAGAGGGTCACCTTTCCAATCATCCCCTACAAACATTCGATTAAATTGAAGGTTTTCCCATGCAGTAAATTTATCCCGATTCGTTTGAGAAACTACTTTATCTACATACTTTATACCTGCTACAATTTCCATTCTTTCATTATGGGGGATTACAGGCTGTTTATTTTTATATTCCATTACAAGTTCATCTGTACTTACTCCAACAATAAGGTATTCACAATTTTCTTTTGCTTTTTTCAAGATATTAAGGTGCCCTACATGAAATAAATCAAACACTCCTGTTGTATATCCTATTTTGTATTGATTCATCAATTTTACCTCCTAGTTTGTTAAAACAAATTTTTTCTATATGATTTAATAAACTTTCACTTGCTTTACCATCTTCATATGTTTCAATTCGTTCAAGAAAGCTGCTCAATTCGTTTTCATATATTTCAGTATTAAATTGTAAAATTTTCTTATTTAAACCAGCATTATTGACTGCGCTTATAAACGGTAAATTCGAAATGTCATAGTACAGTTCTCGATCCGTTTTTGTATATTCCAATAAATCTGGCACATATAAAAAACAGGGACGTTTCGTGATTGAAAAGTCAAAAATCATGGATGAATAGTCTGAAATAAGAATATCCGATATATACAAGAGTTCTTGGATATCGTCATATTCTGTTACATCCATAACATTTTCACCCTTAATTAATTTATGCGCTTCAGAGAGTAAATGAGGATGTAGTCTAACTAAAAAAAACCAATTACCATTGAACTTTTCTTTCAAAGTTTTTAGGGTACTTGAGTAGTCAAGGTTATATATTTCAGTGCTGTTGCCTTTTCTGAAAGTAGGAGCATATAAAATTACTTTAGTTCCTTCTGGAATGCCTAGCTTGGTAAATATTCCTTGTTTTTGTTTAGGATCGAAATGAAAAAGGAAATCATTTCTTGGTATACCCTTTTTGAAAATTTCTCCATTATACCAAAATGCTCTTTTGAGAATTTCCGTACTATCGTGACACCCGGATAATAGTAAATCACATTTTAAAGAATCCTTTTTAGCCATTTGAATATACTGTTCTGGTAAATTTTCTTCAGCGTCTTTTTCAATTTGTTTTAACCTTAAGGAACTGTGCCAAGTTTGTATGTAGTATTGATTTTTCCTTTTTATGAAGAATTCATTAGTTCTATAATTAGTTATGATCACCTTAGAAGTACATAATTCATAAAAATACTTTAAAGTCATGGTTTTGACTTTTCTGATGTTTGTTATTTCTGTTTTAGATTCTAAGTCATTAAAAGCCCAGACTAGATCGAAATAATCTTGAGGGTAATGTTTTAGTATATATTCAGTAATATATTTAGGGTTGCACCCATATTGGCTGCCATAATAACTATAAAGAAATATCTTATTTTTTTTAACAGGAAGCAGATTTAATAAATGAATAAGAAGAAAAGTGATCCTTTTTTTTAGAGCTAGCCATAGTGTACCCATTATTCAGGAATCCCCTTTATGTTATTTGATATATTTATACGTTCTAGTTTAGGAGACTTTGTATGAAACCCTGTCAATCTAAAAAGTTTGTATACAGCCAAATATAAAGTATGAAGATAAGGGTGTATGTTAAAGAGATGTAACTGAGTTTGTAATTGGCGATTATACGAAACAGCTTCATTAATTTCACGATAATGAGTCTTTAAATAGTTTTGAAGATCTTTCCTTAACAATCCGCCTTTGTCTTTTGATCTGTTAGCTAAAAGGAGATTATAATGAATAAGAATATTCTTAAGAAGAGACTGGTACGAATCATTGGCCAAGTTTTCATAATATTCTTCAATAAAATTATGTCTTTCTTTTAACCCTTGGATAATATCCAAGTTCCTTGTGGTATATGAAGCTACGATGCTGTCATCTCTTTGAAAATAGTAACACAAGGGTTTATGAACAATTACATAAGAATTGACTCGCTGCATAACATGATGAGCCCAAAATACATCCTCGAATAAAACGCCCTTTTTGAAAGGTATATCCTTTATAAGGCTGGTCCTATAGAGCTTTCCCCATGCAAAATTCTTCACTCTTTCATTAATGACTAACTCAGCCATTAATACTTGATTGTCTAATATTAATGGGGGGGCATCTTTGGAAAAATATCTATTATCAAAAATTAAATGATCTTCATAGGCATAATAAAAGGCAGATTGAACTATATCTGCTTTAAATGTTAAACTCGTACGAACAAGTTCTTCAATCATAGTAAGTTCCAACCAATCATCACTATCTACAAAAATAGTTAATTCACCTGTAGCTATTCTCATCCCGTAGTTTCTAGCATCGGATAGTCCCCCATTTTTTTTATGAATTACTTGTATTCGGGAGTCCTTTTTTTCATAATCATCTGCAATTTTTCCACAGTTATCCGGTGAACCATCATCAACTAATATTATTTCAAGATTAGTGAAGCTTTGATTTACGATACTATCAATACACCTTGTTAAGTACTTTTCCACGTTGAAAATAGGTACAATAACACTTACTTTCGGTAACATAATCATTGTAACCACCTAACTTTAATGAAAGCTTTATCTCATTTATCGGATGTGTTATTTTGCCATTTTATAAAATCAATTAATTGTTTGTACTGAGGAATCTGTTCTTTCTCAAGACCATTCCTTTTTAGTTCTTGAACAAATTCAATCCATTCTTTTTCTATGTAATATGGAGCCAATGTTGGCGTTTCTTGGTTTAATAGTGAAACAAAATCGACATTCAATACATGCGCAATTTTTTCCATAATGTGAAGTGAGGGATTGCGATTTAGATTGCGCTCAATGTTACTTAGATAAGACTTCGATATATTTGCCTGTTCAGCCAATTCAGATAACGTATATCCTCTTTTCTTACGCAATTCGGCAATATTTTTTCCAATCATTTGATTACCTCTTCATCCTTTTTTACCCATTTCCAATTGGATTCCCTTTGGATGAATGGGTATTATCAATTCCTTTATTTATAGCATTATTAATTGAGTTGATGACTCTCATTTGATCATCTCGAGACATGTTTGATCCGGATGGTAAACAGATCCCTGTAAAAAATAACTGTTCAGAAACGTTCGTTTCTTTATAATGTGGGTAATAGACATACCCTTTAAAAATAGGTTGCATGTGTAGCGGCTTCCAAACATGTCTAGCCTCAATATTTTCCTCCTGTAGAGCCTGTAATAATTTTTTTATAGAAATTCCAAATTCAGCTTCATTTATGGTCAATGCGGTCAACCATCTGTTTGAACGGGTATTTTCTAATTCGGGCATGAATTTTAATCCAGGTAAATCAGCCAAATGCTGATAATATAAATCATAAACCGCTCTCCTTGCTTTTACTCTTTCACCCAATACCTCTAATTGCCCTCTTCCAATGCCAGCAAGAATATTACTCATACGGTAATTGTAACCAACCTCACTATGCTGATAATGAGGGGCAACATCTTTAGCTTGAGTAGCTAAAAACCGAGCTCGTTGTATTGCATTAGTATCGTTAGAAATTAACGCTCCGCCACCAGAGGTTGTGATAATTTTATTTCCATTAAATGAGTAAATTCCAAATTTCCCAAATGTCCCACTCGCTTTTCCTTTATAAGTGGCACCTAATGACTCGGCTGCATCTTCGATAATCGGGACGTCATACTGATTACAAATCGTTACTAGTTCAGCCATTTTAGCCGGTTGACCGTATAGATTAACTATTATGACGGCTTTAGGAAGTTTGCCGGCATTAGCAGCTTCTCTTAATGCTCTTTCTAAAGCAATAGGAGACATATTCCAAGTTTCTGGTTCAGAATCTATGAAAATAGGTTGTGCACTTAAATAAAGAATCGGATTGGCGGTTGCCACAAAGGTAAGACTAGAGCAAAAAACAGTATCATTTTTTCCCACACCCAATAAAGAAAGAGCCAAATGAATTGCGGCAGTTCCAGAGCTGACAGCAAGCACTTCTTTGACTCCTACATATTTGGCTATATCCTTTTCAAAAGCATCCAGATTTGGCCCCAGCGGTGCAATCCAATTTGTTTCAAATGCTTCATTAATATACTTTTCTTCATTTCCGCTCATATGGGGAGCTGAAAGTAAAATTCTTTTTTTGCTTGTTACATTTAACATTCTACACACCTCCTATACCTATTTTTTTCATCTTTGCAGGGGTTCCGACAGCTAAACTATGAGATTGAATGTTATTTATAACAGTAGCTCCAGCACCAATCACGGACCATTCTCCAATATTCACATTTGGTATCAGTGTAGAACCGGCACCTACATGAGTCCCTTCATCTACCTTTACGGCACCAGTTAATGTCGCATGGGGTGAAATATGTACAAAATCACCTATTTCACTATCATGTTCTATCACAGAAGCTGTATTGATGATTGAATGACGGCCAATTTTAGCATCAGCATTGATAACAGTTGATGGCATGACTACTGTACCTACTCCTATCTTTATGCTTGGACTAATAATGGAAGAAGGGTGAATTACCGATACATAATAAGAATCCGGTATATTCAATTCCTCTACAACTTTTTTACGAATATGGTTATTACCTATTGCAACAATGAATTTTATATCCTTGAATTGCTCTAATAAATCGGATACGATTGAAAGCGGTGCAAAAAACAAATGTTCTTTCACGATTGTTCGATCATATTTATCGTCTAGATAACCAATTAATTCGTTCCCTTCAGCTATATCAATCATGTCCTTTATAACTTTACTATGACCGCCTTCCCCAACTAATACAATTTTCATCCCTGCCCCTCTCTTTCCTGACCATCAGATCCTCTAAAGGGAAGCATGGTTTCATTTGTCCCTGAATTTACTCCTTCAGATTTAACCACTTTTACTATCGTGAGTAATAATATTTTAAAATCGAGTAATAATGATTGATGATTTACATACCAAACGTCCAATGTGAATTTTTCTTCCCATGATATCGCATTTCTACCATTTACTTGTGCCCAACCAGTTATTCCAGGACGAACATCATGACGTTTAGCTTGATCATCGTTATATAAAGGAAGGTATTCCATTAATAAAGGACGTGGTCCGACTAAACTAAGGTCACCTTTAACAACATTAACTAACTGTGGCAATTCATCTAGGCTTAACTTTCTAAGTGCATTGCCAAATCTGGTTAATCTCAAATGGTCAGGAAGGGGTTTACCGTGTTCATCGGTTTGATTATTCATGGAACGAAATTTATAAAGGGTAAAAGGCTTTCCATTAAAACCTGGTCTTGTTTGTTTAAAAAGTACAGGCGTTCCAAGGTTATACTTTATAAAAATTCCTATTATCACCATTATTGGACTTAGGATAACCAATAAAATCAATGAAATTAAAAAATCAATTATTCTTTTCATAATCTTCACTTCCGAGATTTTTATTTACCATTTGTCATGACAATTTTTTGTTTGATTTCTTCTATTAATATAGATACTTTCATATCTGATTGATTACCCAACTTATAGGCAACTAATAAAATATCTTTAAAGTTTTCCTTCTTTGCTTTTTTGCTCATCCCTTACACCATTTTTCTAATTATTTGGTATTAAAAAATCCTCGCATTGTATTAAGCGGGGATTTTCCAATTCATCTTTTATTTTATATCCATTAGGATTACGTGATTGCCATCTCCAAGAATCCTCACACATATCGTGAATGCTTTTCTTTGCAATCCAGTTTAATTCTTTTTCCGCTTTCTTAGGATCTGCATAACAAATGGCGGCATCTCCCGGCCTAGGATGTGAAATGTTAATGGGGATTTTTACTCCTGTTGCTAACTCAAAAGCTGACACTACTTCTAAAACGCTGTATCCTATTCCGGTTCCAAGATTATAAATATTAACACCGGTGGATTTTAGAGTTTTATCTAGTGCTGCTACATGGCCATTTGCAAGATCAACTACATGGATATAATCTCTTACACCTGTCCCATCTTTCGTTGAATAACCATTCCCGAAAATATTAAGTACATTTAACTGACCTACGGCCACTTTAGTGATATATGGCATTAAGTTATTAGGGGTTCCGCTTGGATCTTCACCTATCATACCGCTTTCATGTGCCCCTATTGGATTGAAATATCTCAGGATTGTAATGCTCCATTCATTGTCTGAAATATATATGTCCTGAAGAATTTCTTCGACCATTAATTTTGTCCTGCCATATGGATTCAAAGCTTTTAAGGGAAATCCTTCTGATATTGGAACTGTATCCGGCAATCCATATACAGTGGCAGATGAGCTAAATACCAGTTTTTTCACACTATATTTTTGCATAAGGTCACAAATTATAATGGTCGTAGTGATATTGTTTTTATAATATTTCAGAGATTCTTTAACGGATTCACCTACCGCTTTAAGTCCAGCTAAGTGGATAACTGCTTCAATTTGATTTACTAGGAACACTTTTTCTAAAGATTCTGAATCTAAAAGATCCAAATGATAAATCATGATGGTTTTTCCTGTTATTTCACAAACACGCTTTAGCGATTCTGGTTTACTATTAGAAAAATTATCTACCACAATAATCTCATAATCTTCATTCAATAGCTCTATGCATGTATGGCTGCCGATGAATCCAGCTCCGCCGGTGACCAGTATTGCCATTTATTAGATTCCCTCACTTTCATTTAAATTTAATTGTTGATTAATCCATAGATTTTATTAATTTCATTTTCATTGCCATAATCCTTCGCAAGTACGTTCGAAACTATTGCCCCCCTAAATTCATCATCAACAATCATTTTTACAATCCCTCTGGCAATTCCATCCTGACCGCACTCTGTTATTAAGGCATCAAACCCATTATCCGCTTGGCTTTTTGCGGTAGGGAAATTGGTTATCACAACTGGTTTACCAAGCACTTGTGCTTCTCGTATTGTTACTGCTTTACCTTCATAACGTGAAGGTTGAACATAAATATCACAAGCTGCAATATATGGATATGGATTGGTTTTCTTCCCTAATAATATAAATTGCTTTTCAACTCCTAATTTTATTATTAAGTTTCTTAACTCGTTTTCGAGAGGTCCATAACCTACCACATACCACTGAATGTCAAATCCCTCGTCTATTAGCTTTTTACAAGCCCTTATTGCTTCATCCAAACCTTTTGCATGTGTTAAACGTCCCACTGTTACTAATATGGTTTTACCAGGTGAATTAATGATTTCTTTGGGAATATCTGCCTTCGCTTGTTCTCTAACAAAATCTGGAGAAAGAATATTTTCGATTACCGTTGTTTTTTCCTTGAAGTCAGGAAAAACTTCTAAAAATGTTTGAGAACATTCTTCAGAAACCACTACGATATCATCTATTTTCCCCCACATTTTCTTCTCAATTTTCTTATTCACATAAATATTGGAATAATCGGTATGAATCCAGCCGATCTTCTTCTTGGCTTTGACTTTATCCCCGATAAAGTGATGTGGCCATAAAAAACCTATGGCCACATCATATTCTTTATTAAGATTTGGTAAATGCCGGGTAGTAAGCTCCCAACCGTACTGAATGGATAAATAACCTGGTTCTTCAACCTTTTTTACTTTTCCATGTACTACACCTGAATACTTTGCGATGACTCTAGAAATAGCGATAGGGTAAAAACCCTCTTTTACAATTTGTTGAATGGATTTTCTAAAGGTTGTATACGAAGGTTCTTCCGGTAATAAATTAGGACCTTCCGGGATAAATGACAGGAATTCTCCTTCATGTTTAAATAATAATAAATCGACATCGTATTTAGCATAATTGATTTGATTTAACAATCCTATTAGACTTCTTTCGACTCCTCCAATTGCCAAGTCAAAAGATGTAATCAAAATCTTTTTCTTCATCGTAAAAACCTCTTTTTCAGGAAACTTCATATAGCTTTAACCAATCCCTAACATTCCCATGTATATCATAACCCTTATTCGATATTTTTCTTTTAATCGTTTCATTGTCAGGGGTATCGATCAATAAGGATCTAATTACTTCGTTACACCAAACGTCTAGAGGCTCCTGCAAACTAATAAATGATGCTAAGCCGAGTTCCATATCTATACTTTTTGGTAAAGTATCCGACATAATGCAAGGCGTTCCAGATCCTTGTGCTTCTAATGCAGCAATTCCAAAGCCTTCGAATAATGAAGGAAATAAGAAAACATCAAAAGCTTTCATTAATCTAGGAATATCCGTTCTTACTCCTAAGAATTTGATATTTTTTTTAATTCCTAACGCTTCTGCTTTTTGCTCCATTTCCAGTCTTAAAGGACCATCTCCGATTAAAAGGGCAAAAAACTTTCTATCTTTCTTTATTAATGTATTTAAAAATTGCAAAATAAAAAGGTGGTTTTTCGAATCCGAAAACCGCCCCACGTGTCCAATGATTTTTACTTCTTCGCTTAAACCAAACTCTCTAATGATACTATCCTTACTATTTACATTTGATTCAGTAAAATCGTTAACATTTATTCCATTTTTTAATATCGTGACTTTTCCATTTTTCACTCTTTGTTTACCAAACATGAATTGAGCCGCCTCAGGACTACATCCGCAAAATCTATTTGCTGAAATTTTCATGATTGTTTGAAGGAGCTTAAGCGTAAATCTTTCTTTAAAATGGTTTCCTTTTGCCCAATTATTACTGTGTGAATGACAGATCCTTATTTTTATCCCCGCTATCTTTGCTGCTAATGCTGGAAAGCCTGCTTGATAATCAGTATGGGCATGAACAGCTTGGTAAGGATGGGAAGACATGATTCTATTTAGTTCTTTAAGATAGGATATTGGACCGACTTTTCCCAAGCTTGGTATTTTAAACAAGTTTCCACCTAATCTTATTATTTCATCTTCGAAATCTTCTTTCTTATTTGAATGAGTAACAAAGTCAAATTGAATCTTTTCTCTGTCCAGATTCCTATATATGTTCATAATAATTGTTTCTGCCCCGCCACGATCCATCGCACTGACAATATGTAAAACTCTCTTTGGAGACCTTAATTTCTTCATCAAATTTCACCTCCCCACTATTAAAATAAGCTTTCTAAAATATCACTTTTATACAAAATATTTAAACTGGTAACATTTTCGTAAAAATAAAAAACAAAAAATAAAACGAGAATTGAATAATATAAGAGCTTTTGATCTTTTTCACTAAATAATTCAATTAGCCAGGAAATCAGAATTAGTTGATATAAATTAAAATAAATAGAAATCCTCGCGAATATCCATTGTTGTGTGGAAATAATCATAAACACCAATCCCAATAAAGCCATATTTACTATATAGTCACTCTTAGGAAATATTTTGCGAAGTTTATCTTTACCTAGGTAGGCAATTAATAATGGCGCTGCACTGACTGCTACCCTAATCACACTAGCCCCGCCTTCATTAAAATTAGAATAGTCACTATACTGGGTATCCTGTAAAACAGAAAATAAAAACGATGTAAATTTCCCAAAACCAAGGACAATAATAACGGAAAAAGATAACCAAGCAAGAGTTGATTTTGTCCATGCCTTTGTTCTAACTAAAAAATAAATGGGTATAAGGATAAGAGCACTTTGGTGAAATGTAGATGCAATTAATACAATTAATGTGTATTTCACAAAATTTCCATTTAATAAATACTTGGTTGCTGTAAAAATAATGGCAGCTGCAAGCACTTGCCGTATTCCATTCATTGATACTAAGTGCAACCCACCTGTAATATATACATAGGTGCCTAGTTCAAAAAGTCGTGAATATTTATATAAAACCATGACAATTAAAACATTTGTGATCATAGCAGTTGTAAAAATCAATACTTGAGGGTCACCTGAGAATTTCTTTAACAACATCTGCAGAATGCCGAATCCCATATCCTTTTGTGAAGATATATACTCCCAAGTAAAGTCATTTTCAATATAAATATTTTTATAATTGAAAGTATCTCCAATATTTGTCCTGAGTCCCGAAACACAAACTAAACATACAACAGCTAAAAAAACCAACAGCTTATTTGGTTTAAAACCATATAATTCAGTCGGTGTGATTAGTGAATATGTTGAAAAATACCTACCTAAATATGAAAAAATAAATACGATGGCGAGATTGATCCAAAGTATGGTCATTTAACATTAATTCCTTTCAATTAACCTAATCCTAGTTTTACTGATGATGAAGGCATATAAAAGTATGCCTAATGGGAAGGCCAAAACCGTGAGTGCTTTCTTAGGAGTCTCAATGAACAGTTTCGGATTTTTCATTAGTAGGTTGCTCGATACATAATGAATGGCTTGCTTATATTTGAATAACTTTCCGCCAAAAGGTAACTTCATAAGCTCTTTCCGGTAAAATGAGAAGCCCCTAGGATTTTTAAGATATTGGTTATACATATTTCGAGAGGAACCATCAGGAAGATATTCAACATGACACAGTACTTCATTCATCAGTAACATTTTGTATTGCTTATCTAGCATATAGTATTTATAAGCAAGGCCAATATATTTCTCGTTTTTAAAAACAGGATAGGGATATTCCTTCGTCAATTCTGTTCGATAAACCAATTTCTTGTCTCCTGTTACACCATATTTATTATAGAGATCAAACAATGTAGAACTTTTTAATTTCTCAGGTAACTTTGTTCCGATGATTTGGTTATTGATCGTCGCGTCCAGAGCTGCTATACCACTTACATTTTCGTGGCCATGTTTTCTCCAATATGAAAGGATAATTTCTACTGCCCCATCCGCCAAATAGTCATCGGAATCAATACAAACATTCAATTCCGTTTCAATTAGTTTATAGGCTGTATTATGTGCACCATGCATTCCTTGATTTTCTTGCCAGTAATACTTAATATCAATTTTCTTTTCCTGAATCCAATGATGTGCCATTTCTTTTGTATTATCTGTTGATCCATCATCAATAATTAACCAAGTAAAATCTTTATTGTTTTGACGTACTAAGCTCTTATAACATTTTTCGAGACAATAAGCCCTATTATAGGTTGGTGTAAACACTGTTAAAGTTTTCATATGATTCACCCTGACATTGATAGATAAAAATCTTTTAGTTCATTGGCTGTTTCATTTATCGAATACCCCTGTTTGGATAATGAATCCGGTTGAATACTTCTTTTCATTTTCGTGGAGGTTAATTTCATTAAATGGGAAATCCATATTTTGCAATCATATATAGGTAAAAATCGGATCAGATTGATTCCCAAATCTACCTCTTTGGAAATTTGGTCCGAGATTAAGCAAGGCAGTCCAGCTGCCTGAGCTTCGATAAGTGAAACCGGCAATCCTTCATGTAAAGAAGGAAAGACAAAAACATCGAAAGCTTGTAGGACTCGATTTATATCACTCCGAACCCCAAGGAATTTAACTTTATCTTCTAAATTATGTGCTTTAACCTTTGCTAATATTTCTGGTTTTAATGGCCCATCTCCGACTAAAATCAAGTAGGAATTTTCCATTTCTCTAATAAAATTTGCAAAGATATCAATCAAAAAAGAATGATTTTTTTGTTGAGCAAATCTTCCAACGTGTCCTAAAACACATGCATCACTTTCGATATTTAATTCTTTTCTCACTTTACATCTTGTCTCGGGTGAGAAAGAAAATAATTGGTATTCAATGCCGTTTTTTAAAATATTCGCAGTATTTGTCTTATCTTTAAATAACCACTGTGCTGCCTGTCTAGAACAAGCTAATAAATTTGTAGCATTGGGCAGGATTAATGTCCCTGCATACCATTTGTAAATCCTGGAAGACAAGCTGCCTTCACTTTGGGTGTTATGACTATGTGAAATTCTTTTTGGAATTCCTGCTTTTTTAGCTGATTGAAGAACGATTCCGCTCATTTTATCCATATGGGCATGAACGACCTTATAGGAATGATTTTTGCTAAAGAATCGATCTAACTGTTTTTTATAAGCAAAGTGACCTACATCAGAAATATAAGGAATTCTATGAATCTTACCGCCCAGTTTTACGATTTCATCATCAAATACGCCTTCTTTGGATGTAAGAAAATCAAATTGTATTTTCGAGCGGTCCATATTGCGATACAAGTTCATGATCAAGGTTTCCGCTCCGCCCCTATTCATATTAACGACAACATGCAGGATCCTTAGTGGATTCCCCATACTCTTTCCTCCGTATCTTCCATGTATGATTTATAAAGTTCGCTTTTAGCTTCCAGGATTTTTTTTGCACTATATTTTCTTTCCACCATTTTATGGCTACTTTCACCCAGCATTTTTCTCATTCCCCTATTTCCAGCAATTTTTATGATCTTTTCAGCAAATGATTTTTCATCATTCCTTGCAATTAACCACCCATTTTGACCATTGAAGACCAACTCCCTATGCCCTCTATTTTCATTAGCTATTATTGGCAGTCCACAAGCCATCGCTTCCATGATATTTACTGGAAGTCCCTCTCTCAAGCTTGATGCTACAGCGAGATCACTGATTTTCAATAATTCATCAATATCTTTTCGAAAACCAAGAAAATCAACCTGATTTCTGATTCCTAAAGATTCCGCAAGAATCTTGCATTCGTCTAATAAAGGTCCATCTCCGGCCAATAGTAACCTAGCATTTGAAACCTCTTCTTTTATCAAAGAAAAAGCCCGAAGCAATAGTTGCTGGTTTTTGTTTTTATTGAACTCGGCTGCATAAAACATAAGGAAATCCTCTTCACAATACCCTCTTTCTAACCTTAGTTCAGTTTTCTTATTTGTGGAGACAGGATGATATTGATTTGTATCAACTCCAACACCAAGGATATGAGTAATCTCCTTTGCCCTGAAGTTTCTTTGTATGGCAATTTGAAAATCTTCATTATTGATCGTTATCAAACAATCTGTCATTCTTGCTAAAAATTTTTCAATGGGATAGTAGACTAGCCAGTTTAGGATAGGAGCGCCTTTGAAAAAATGGAAGCCGTGTGCCGTATATAGCATTTTTGTATCACGTTCTCTTGCTTTCCGACCAGCAAGCCTGCCTAAAGCCCCCCCCATTGGCGTATGACAATGAATGATTTGAAAATTATTGTTATCGATGATGTACTTTAATTCTTTGTATGCCATAATGTTTTCTTTTTTAAATGGAGACCTCTGAATGGGTATAACGTGTTTTTTATCAACAAATGGGAGATTCAAATCACCATGTGCTGCTGTATGGACCTTATACCCTTGCTCTTTAAACCATTTAAAATATGGCAAGTGAAACGCTTCAAAATGATAATCCTTTGTTGCACAAAATAGGACTTTCTTCTCCATCATTCACTATCCTTTCGATATCTTGTTCCTCGTTTTATTCCATGATACTTATATATAGGATTTTAATATCGTTTAGTTGGAAACGGGCACAAGAAGAGGTGCAGTATCACGTTCATTCGCCAGATCTACTAGTTTTTTTCTTAGTGATTCTTTATCCATATCAGGATAACTGTTTATAATATCTTCAATCTCCTTTGAATATAAATTCCCTGTTTTCCCTATGTAAATATTTGGATATATTTGTTTTTCATGAATTTCATCTTGATTTAACAGTTCTTCAAATAGTTTTTCACCTGGTCTTGTTCCCGTGAATTCTATTGATATATCATCTTCAGAATGACCGGAGAGTTTAATCAAGTTTTTCGCCAAATCTACAATCTTCACTGGATGGCCCATATCTAGTACAAAAATCTCGCCGCCTTGTGCTAACGCCCCAGCTTGGATGACAAGTCTTGAAGCTTCAGGGATAGTCATGAAATAACGAATCATATCAGGATGTGTCACTGTGACTGGCCCGCCTTTTTCAATTTGTTTGGTGAATAGCGGGATGACACTTCCTCTGCTCCCTAGCACATTCCCAAAACGAACGGCTACAAACTTCGTTTTGCTTTCTTTATTTATTTGTTGAATCGTCATTTCCGCTAGCCTTTTTGTGGAGCCCATAACACTTGTAGGGTTAACTGCCTTATCACTGGATATCATCACAAAAGTTTTTACTCCGCTCCAGCTAGCCGCATTGGCAACATTCCTTGTACCTATTAAGTTATTTTTGACCGCTTCTTCTGGGTTTCGTTCCATCAATGGTACATGTTTATGTGCTGCTGCATGATAAACGACATCTGGTTGATATTCTGCCATGACGGACAACATTTTTTTTCGATCTTGAAGATCAGCAATTTCTGTTAAAAACTCGATATTTTTGTTTTTATATGTTTCTTTCAACTCCATTTCTATCGTATAAATACTGTTTTCACCATGACCGAGTAAAATTAACCTGGATGGATTAAATTTAGAAATTTGGCGGCAAATCTCTGATCCAATTGAACCTCCTGCCCCAGTGACTAAAATTACCTTTTCGGTTACATACTCTGAAATTACATCAATATCTAATTCTACAGGTTCACGTCCAAGAAGATCTTGAACCTGTACATCTCTAAATTTATTGACTGAAAGCTTTCCAGTTAATAAATCTTCTAACATTGGGAGGATTTGTGTCTTCGCATTTGTTTTTGCACATTCAAGGAAAATTCGATTCATTTCCTGTTTATTCAATGAAGGAATGGCAATGATAATATGTTCGATATTCAATGCTTCAACGTTTCTTGAAATTTCACCCACTCCTCCCACTACAGGTATTCCTAAAATATCAAGATTATGTTTTCGTACGTTATCATCAATAAATGCTACTGGTAATAAATCTACATCATTATTTTTTAATAATTGCCGGGCAACCATCGTACCTGCTGAACCTGCCCCTATTATTAATGTTCTTTTCTTATTTTCATATTTGATTAAGTATTGATCTCTAAACATTCTCCAACAAAATCTTGATCCGCCTATCAATAGCATGTGAAGTAACCAAGTTACCGCCAACAACCGATAATATACATCTTGAAAAAGAAGTGCCTGTACTATTGATGTAGTAAAAATGGATGCCGTAACAGTTTTGAATATAATGACTAATTCACCTATACTCGCATACTCCCACGCTTTTTTATATAGATGAAAGGTAATAGCAAAAATATGATGACTGAGGAGAATCGTAACAGAGCTGAGCACAATCGGAATAGTAAAAACATAAATACTGGCATCTACTAAAAATCGCCCTAAAAAAATAGCTGATAAGACAATACATGAATCGATTAATATAAAAAGTGATAGTCTTTGTTGATATGTCAATACTTTCCCCCCTTGTAGATCAATTTATTGTTACAGTTAAAAGGAATTAAATGATAAAGTGCTAATGAATGCTGTCCTATTAAGACAGCATTCATTAGCACTTTAATAAAATTATAGGGCATTTAACCCTCCCTCACCCCACACTCTTGACGACTGGCGTCTAAGGTCTATTAAACCCACAGCATGATCGAGTGCCTCCGTTTATAATGGCAAGGAGACATCACCAAATACTTTATTAATTTAATTTTCGTTCGTAATAAAGAACACTGCTATAAAATTTTTTTTCGTCTTTATAGGATTTTCTTCAATAAATTGGTAAACAGATTTTCCGGATTATCGTTTAAAACGACTCCTACAATCTTTTCTTCAACAAATTGAAGGATTCTTTTTGTAGCTAAAGCTTTTTTTAACTCCGTTTTGCCGTTATTGAACACCATAATGATCCCATTACAATAATTGGCCAAAATTTTTGTGTCTGTAACCTCTAATATTGATGGGGAGTCTATGAGAACAATATCGTATTGCTCTTCACACTTAACAAGGAAGTCCTGCATGACTGGCAATCCAATTATTTCGCCTGGATTGAAGGGTATAGGGCCACTTGTCAAAACATCTAAATCACCCATTCCCGTCCTGTATACAGCCTTGTCAAGAGATGTGAAATTTGAATCAGATAAAATATTTGTCAATCCTACTTTATTTGGAATCTTAAAGATCGAGTGAATTGCAGGATTCCTTAAATTAGCATCTATCAGTAAAACCTTTTCTTTATTTTGGGCCATTGAAACAGCTAGATTTGCAGCAGTGGTTGATTTACCTTCTCCAGATGATGGAGAGGTTATCATGATGATATTCCGTTTTTTCGATACGGAGGAAAACCTAATATTTGTTCGAATCGTTCTATATTGTTCGGAGATTAAAGAATCCGGACTTGAAAAAGCCACAAGATTCCTTTTCTTTAGTCTATCCCCGATTTTTTGTTTATTCATCGTCATTCTAACCGCCTCACAATTCTGCTCTTGTTTCTTTTGAATGTTTAGCTTGTTGCACTTCTTTAATTTTTTTAATATTGTTTTTACTGACATTCGAATTCTTTTTATTCATTTTAGATACATGTCCTATAACTGGAAAACCTATGATATCCTCTACTTCTTGCTCTTTACGAATTGTATAATCCAATGAATTCAATAAAAATGTCAGTCCGATACCCAAAAATAAACCTATAATTCCGCTCTTTATTATTGTTCCATTATTGTCTCCGTTAATTGGCACTAAGTTTACCTTGGCCGGGGATAAATTTCGTATTTTTTTAAAGTCCACTATATTAGGAGCCTCATTTTTAAATACTCTCGCCGTCGTATTGGCGATCTCGGCAGCTGTATAAGGATTGGATGATGTGACGCTAATACTGACTACTTCTGATTCCTCTACACTAGTTACGTTTATTGCCCCTGCCAATGCTTCTGGTGATAGTGGTAATTCCATTTCATCGATAACTTTCTGTAAAACTGTAGTATCTTTTATTATGACTTGAAGAGTTTTCATTTTATCTTGATTGGCTTCAATAATTATTCTCGTAGATGCCTGGTAAAGAGGGGTTGTTGTTAAAGTTTTCAAATATCCTGCCAGTATGAATAAGAGTGTGACAATAATGACGATCCATATACGCCTACTAATGATACCGATCAGTTCTTTTAAATTAATCTCTTTGGCAGGTTGTTGATTTTCAAAGTTCCTTTTTGAATAATTTGTCATTGAACCACCTTTTTCAACTTACTTTTCTTTATTAAGAACAATAATGCCTTAATCAACGATATAAAACTGCTAAAACTGTACTGTTCTTATTACGTGTTAATTTTCCTATGAATATATCCTTATTTTAGTTCTTTATAAAGAACGAGTCAACTAGTTATCTACTTTTATTTTAGAAATTATTTCATGAATTTATCGTATCCACTTCTCTTGTTAGCAATTGTTTAAATAAACCTCTTTCTTTAGACAACTCACTATATTCACCGTTCTGTAAAATTTCCCCTTTCTCTAATACGATGACTTGATCGGCATTCCTTATGGTGCTTAAACGGTGTGCAATGACAATGATGGTCATGCGGCCTTGTAAAGTTTCGATAGCTTTTTGAATTTTGGCTTCAGTGTCGTTATCAAGGGCACTGGTAGCTTCATCCAAAACCAGAATCGATGGTTTACGTAATATAGCCCTTGCAAGAACTAGTCTCTGTCTTTCTCCCCCAGATAACCTAATGCCTCTATCCCCAATTACCGTATCTATATTTTGAGGCAATTTAATCACAAAATCAGCCGCCGCAGAAAATTCCAACGCTTCCCATATTTGTTGGTCGCTGGCCTTCGGTTCGACTAAAAGCAAATTTTCCTTTATACTTCCATTGAATAAAAATGGATCTTGGGAAACATAACTAATAGATTTCCTTAAACCGATTAAATCTTTTCTAGAGAGTTTTTTACCATCAACTATAATCTCTCCCACATCAGGGAGCATGAGGCCCATCATTAGATCGATTAATGTGCTTTTACCTGCTCCGGATGGACCGACGATAGCGGTCAACCTATTAGCGGGTATTGCTATATTGATATTTTGCAGTGTATAGTCTGTTTCAGTTTTGTTATAACGAAAAAAAAGATCATGACATTCCAGTTTTTGTTCGATGACAATTGGCATGATATTCTCGAGACTATAAGCCTCTTTGTAGCCTTTTGCTTCACCTTCTATTTTCATAATGGATTTGAAAGCTGGTAAAGTTGAAGATATATTTTCCATATTGCTTTGTATGGCTGTAAATCTAGGCCATAACCTTGAAAAAATAAGGATAATGAGTAAAAGTTCTTCCTGTTGAGCTGCAAAAAGTGTAATGGATAAAAAAACGAAAGATGCGATTAATAAGGCAGATGCTACTTTATATGATAATTGAGATTTTGTGTTTAATTTAATATACTCAACTTGCTCGTCATTCATTTCTTTCGTTAATGAACTGATCCAATTTACATGTGATTTCTCTAAATGATAACTTTTTATATCCTTAATTCCATTTAACTGGTCGGTAACGCTGGCTAAATATCTTAGTGCTAATTGAGATGTCCTACTTCCTAATGACTTAGCTTTTCGGATGAATTTCCTTGAAAATAGTGCCAGGACCAAACCAGCAACCAAAACGAATACTGTAATTTTCGGAGCTAACCAAAACGCCACACCAATTTGAATGAGTGTAAAGATCACAGAAGCTAATAATTGTAAGATTAAATTAATTCCTGCATTAACTCGTGCTAAATCGTTTGTCATGATATTTATTAAATCCGATTTCCGTGTTTTAATAAAGAACTCCCAGTTGGCATGTAATAAAGACTGATACAATTGAATCCTTAAATGACTGATATATGCTTGCTGCATTCTCACATCACGTATTGTAAGATTTCGTTGGAGAATGTTCTGGAGAATCACTAGAACAATATAAAAACCTAAGATAATGGATAAGCTTATCATTTTAGGTATCTCGACTATCCAAGAGAGCGTGGAAGGAAGATTATTTGATAGATCTATATCTATAATTCCACTTACACTTATCATGGGTACTAATAAAAGAATGCCTACACTGTCCATTAAGCTAACAATGACCATTCCTAGCATATTGATAAATAGTATTTTCCCTGTGAAAGTGTATAGCCTTTTGAAAAAGAACCACAGCTGTTTCATCTTATCCTCCTATGACATTTCGTATTCTCGTTTTTCTCCAAAACCATAAAAAAGGCCTCAAAGGAAAATATAAAAAATGGAACTTTTGAGGCAACGGCAAGGTTTTTGTATCCTCAAAATAAGGATGAAGAAAACTGAGTACGAATAACAGTTTATTCTGAAATGACATGAGTGAAAATAGATGCTTTTTATGATAACTAGCAATCTCTTCAGATAGTGGTTCATCATGAAGGTTAATGAATCGTTGAATATAAAATAGTGCTTCTTGTGCCAATCGATTGGAACGGTATTTTAGTGTAAGATCGTTTACTTCTTTGTTTATCGGTGTATTTAACATTTGGGAAGTCAGGACTAATGTTTGACCTGCAACATGCATATATTGATATTTTTTTAGCAGGCTAATTATTTTATCCCAATCCAATTTTTTTTGGCAAAGTCGGTCGATATCCACTAACCAGCGAAGGCGTGACCATCCATGACGCGCCCCATGTGAAGCTAGAAATAAAAAGAGATCCTCATTACCTAAACAATATATCGGATATGAAGTAGTTAGTGAGCTAACCCTCTTTCGTAGCCATAACTCATTAAAAGTTGGTTCCTTGGCTGGACCTGGGTTTAAACGCCAATGAATTTCAAGTTTAATCTCTTTCTCGGTATGAAAATAGACAAAATGATGATGGCGCCACTTCCAATCATTTAATACGGTTTGTATATATTCATCTTTTACATATCCCATTTGAATTAAAAGGGACTCGATCTTCTTTAGATCATCGATGTTAACCAAAATATCAACATCACTTGAAGTCCTTTGAGATATACCTCCATATAAATCAGCTGCCAATATAGGTCCTTTTAAAAATAGCGTCGAAATTTCATTTTCAAAAACAACTCGGGAAATCCTTTCGATTTCTCCACTTAGCTTTAACATTTTAAAGGTATTTTTTTGATAATCGTAGTACATCGATTGAATTATAGGTGCAGGAATATAATTTGCGTATTTTAGTTTTTTATAAATAAGTGGGTAAACCCTATGATGCCTGGCCAGTTTCAAGAACAAATTCCAATCAAGGTTTTGTTCTACATTAAATGGAACCTGCTTGTTTGTTTCACTTTTCAGACAATCCAATAAAAACTTTAATTCATTAGATATGCTTGATGAATCGAAATTGGTTTTGTCATTCATTTAATTCCCTCTTTTTAAGCTTTTTTTGTTTTAGCGAATTTCCCGACAACAATGAATTTACCCATTTCTTCTGCGCCCGTTACATAATACGGACCACTCCGCAACCAAGCATGAGCAATCAAATCACCATTTTCATCTCTTGCCGTGCCAAAATAAACTGTACTTTCCATTCCTCTTCTTTCAAGCATTTTCATTCCAGCTACCGCCTTAACTAAACATTGGCTCTCCCAGAATGTATAGTAGCTCATGATATGTATGGCCTCTGAAATATTCTTTATTACTTCTTTATCTAAATATTTTACAGAATAGCTGGTTTCTTCCATGTGATTTCCCAGTAATCGGGCACTCTTAATAAATGGAAACAATTTAAAAATACGGCCTACTGCTAAAAAAAATAACGCTTCAAACAATAACCACTTCATGCTTCTATTTAATGATATGAACGTGATAATTTTTTTGTAAAGATTCATCTTTTGCCCCTATATAAACTGGAATATAAATGCTTATAATTCAGCTGGTAAGATAATTAACCCCTCATTATATAAATCACTTAAAAAAGATAACACTTCTTCTTCGCATTCTTGTTGACTGACGTCATACTGTGAAATCAATTTATCTAGTAAGTCACTAATTTTAATAGGTTTCTCAATTAAACTCCAAATTTCCCCACCTAGAACTCCCAGATTATAATAATTCCCTTTTTCAATGCTGAGCATGACCAATTCCCCATCCATATCACTAACAATATTCCCCTGATTTTGAGTAATTACATTATTTTTTGATAGAACTGATGCGTTAATCATATATTTTTCTCTCCTTTAATAACACTTAGAATTCTCGTTAAAATTTCGTGGGCTGTGAATGTTGAGTTTGGACGTCTTAATCGATATATCGGCACAGCATTCATACACTTTGCACAAATCTTGAAATGCCAATCCATCATATTCATTCTTTCAATTAGAGATCGTCTATAGGTATGCAAGTGCATTACTTGAAATCGATGAAGCTTTTCAATAGGTTGTAGATCTATGGACACTATATCTGCCCCAACTAATTCGAATATCCCTCCAAGTGGCAAAGGTTTGTTATAGAAGTCAGTTTGCACTGGTATCGAAAATTTTGTCGTTCTATCGAATAATGGTTGGTAATCAGTAGAATTCATTCCAAAAGCGTTTAAACTTTCCTGCCATAATTTTTGTTGAGGGTATGAGGGGATAACCCACGGCTGGTATTCCTCCGTTAGTGTTATAGCCACTACATCATCACTTAAAAGTTTATACCCCTTATTAACGAAAGAGGATGCCAGAGTAGACTTGCCAGCTCCTGATTCACCAATAAAAGCGTATGCTTTTCCTTCGATGGCTATTGCACTTCCATGAAGTGGCAATACCTTTCTTTGCATCAACAGAATTCCTAAACAGCTCCCTAAAATATAAAGCCGAATCCTATCATCTTTATCACTGCCGTAAGTTGAAAATGTAATGGTTTTCCCATTTTCTATTGAAAAAACAGCTAATCCAGGCACTTCGAACATTACGCGATTTCCTTCAACGAAAAAACTAGTACGAATTAAAGGATTTATTTTTGACCAAACATTTGATAAATCTTTCTTTTTAATCGTTATATCGGCTTCCTTTTCAATATCTGTCATTTTCTCTAACTCAGGTAGAGGAAGTACACTTTCTGCAATTAATCCAAATGTGGTATACGTATATGTATTTTCCGTGCTTAGCATTTTTCTTCACTCCAAACATATCATCACTGTTTTCAAAAGAAACCCTTACACTTACACGGTGTAAGGGCATAACCTTTTAAATGAAACTTAACTGAATTTTACCGGATCATCCGGATCTGGTTGAATTGCATCAGGAAGTCTCCTTCCTGGTCCAGCCATTGTTAAATTAACATTAAGTATTTCTAATTTTGGTTTTTCCCATTCTTTTTTCATTGTTTCACCTCCCCTCAAAATGTTTTTTTATAAATCGTGAAACGATTAAGGTTCGCATTAAAATTCTGAAATCATCATCAAACACTTTTTCTGGAAGAGGTGTTTGTTCGACGCTATTAAGTGCTTTTCTAACTTCCTCCATATTTAAAAATTCAGACATGACTTCATCTTTACTAAGACTATGCATTTCATCTATAAAAGAACTCCATAATGATGCCATTCTATGAATTCCATCTGATCCTTGTATTCCGCGCGTTTTATTATTAAGCCTAACATTATCAGGCAGATAGTCCTTAGTGGCCCTTCTTATTAAGGAGCGATCCTGACCATTTAATACATATTGTGATTCTGGGACTGAATTACAAAATTGGATGATACGCAAATCGTTAGTTGGATCACGTTCAGCTATAGAATGTCTTAAGGATAGCTTGGTGGAAATATTCCCATTTATACTCCAATAGTATAATTGTTCAAATTGAGTTCTTTTCATAGTAAAAACATTTGTTTTAATGGTACCTTTAACATCAATGTTATGTTCTTCTAATTTGGTGAATACTTTCGTTCTTTTTGCAAAGTCGGGGTTTATTAACATTGGATAAGGTTCTTCCGCTGATGATAATGATGGGAAGGCTTTTTTTCTTATCGCTGTCATGACTCTTGATTTGTTCACACCATAATTTTCACTGAATGAATGTAATTCTTTGTAAAAGTGAATTAGTTTAAACTGCTTTAATAAACTAGCTTGATAGTCTAAAGCATGTCCCCATGATATGGTCCAATTACCTCTTTGACCATTTAGTAGCACTCTGATATTTTCTTGTGCGGCTTTTTCATAAATGCCTTTTAACCAAAAACTATTTTCATAATATTTATAAGGCATTTCTAGCACCTCAAGCCAATCATCCACCTCGGATAAAGGGCTCTTATCTTTAAAATCCAAATAGTTATCCTTAATATTTCCTACGTACTCAACAGTAGAAGAAATGAAAGGTCTCTCATCAGCAACTCTACTTTTAGGAGTCCAATCGACAAAATCCTCAACTGGTACATAGCTGTATGTATATAACTGTTTTTTTTGCTCATCTAAAGCCCTGGCTGCAAAGCTAACGACGGATCCTGAGTCTAACCCCCCACTTAAATGTGAGCCAATATTGTATGTAGTCCTTAATTTGGATCTCACTACTTTATCGAAAACTTCGCGGAAAGCTTCTTCATATTCTTCATTCGTATTTAGCTTCAGTTTTTCTTGTATTTTTATAAAAGAGTATCTGGAAAAAGTTACACTTCCATCAATGACCGTTATTGAATGTGATGGTGGTATTTGTTTAATGTTCTGATAAACGGTTGATGAGGTATCTACTGATTCAACATTAATGGGAATGGCCAAAAACTCCGATAACCAATCCTCATTCAATCTCTTTTCAATATATGGCAAATTAAGCAACGGTTCAATTGTTGTACAAAATGCTAATTTATCTTGGTTTTTAAAATAATAAAGAGTGCGACTTCCTGAAAAGTCACGAGCTCCGAACAATTTGCGTTGTTTTTGATCCCAAATCATGAAAGCAAATTCACCAACTAAATACTTTGGTGTTTCCTCTTCCCACTTATAATAAGCAAGCAGAATCAATTGGCTATCCGTTATATTAAGTCGGTCAGAATTCTTAACCTGTAATCGTTCAAATAATTCTTCCCGATTATCAATGATTGCGTCGGCGGTAATGGCAAGCTGTCTGGCATAATCAAAAAATGGCAGAGTTTCACTCACCGATTCAGGGGTAATCCATTGATTATGGCAGCCAAATATGATTCGCTCATCATTCCATATTTGAATGCTGTCGGCGGGAAATTTATATAATGATTTCATTAATATATCCCCATGATGGAGATTGATCGGTTCTTGGTTTAAATGATAGAGGCCAGCGATTGCGCTCATTTTTTTCCTCCTGGCGGTGAATGTCCATGATAAAATAAATCGCAAAATATATACGTAAAAAAGGACTTCTCAAACCTTAATTCTTGTACCTTTTTAAAACTCGTTCTTTATAAAGAACGCCTTATGTATAAACTACCACCTTCTTCAATCAACTGTCAATATACAACAAATATATTTTATGAATATTTTGATTTTCATTTTTTATTGACATTTATTTTATTTTTTTGAAATCATCTTTTAATACTATATTGAACGCGGAACATCATAAAGGAAACCACATAATATTTTTTACTAAAAAGGGGTTTTTCATGAAATTTTATCCAAAATATGAATATACTAATCTATAAGGGGAGTGATTCAGATAGCTTTTTTAAATGCCTTTAATAATTTTAAAAATGGGAAAAAGTCTAAGAAAATAAAGAACATGGATTTTCGGGAACAGCATGTAAATAAATCGTCGGAGCTCATTGGTAATAATGTAATTGTCCAAAATATAATTAACAATCACCTTTCCAAAAAAAATAACCACTTGTAGGGTGGTTTTTTTAATTATTAGGGGAAATGGTTTCATTCTTTTCCAACTTCTCACTTGCTTCGTAAATATAGTTATATTGTAAATAGTAATCGTATATGACGTTTTGCAGGATTTTTAGCAGTGATTTATCGAATGTATCGAATTCAGTTTGATAACTATTTAAGACAGTGACGAATTTACCGTCCATGTTTTCGAAATAATGAATAAGAAAATTCTTGTAATATTCACTATCGCTATTGCTTTTATTTGTAATGCACGGTTCGCCGGTTTGAATGGATTTATCAAGCATCGCTTTGATTGATTTAGGCAGCTTTGCTTTTTTGAACTGGTTCAGGGTATAGATATCATAGGTAAAGGAAAGACCTAATTGATCGGAATAAAAATCCACGGCACAGTCCAATGTATAGATTAAGGGTGTTCTAAAGTCCTTGCTGTTGGCAATTTCCTCTGATATCTCCAATTGAAATTCCTCGGAAGTTAAATACGCTGCAAATTTCATTTTTGAACTGCTCATGCTGAATACTTCATAAACGGCTGCATCTTGTTTTTCAATTTCAATTTCAATATTAAAAAATTTAAAATGTTTTAAACGGTAAAAAGCTATCGGGGCTAATAGGAAAAGCAATATCCAAACTAGGTAAAGGAATAACGTGTTAAAGATGATTTGATAAAATTCAGACGTTACGATCGGTTCGATGATTAACGATATCAATGTATGTTCAAAACCCTGGGAAACAGGGGGGGCAGGTACAATGGTTTCCTCTGGATTTTTCAAAGTTTGGATACCTAAACGAGCCATCGCAACCAGTGTATAAACAAAAATTAAAATTGTCCCAATCACATAAAATTTTGGCATGAATCCTATAATTCTGTCGAAAACAGAAATCCGTTTATCTTTCTGCTCTTCTGTAGCCAATGTGGTTGCTCCTTTTAAGATTATTAATATCAGGAAAAGTCTACAGGAACTTAAAATTTCCTGGAGACTACCTATTTAATTTATATGTTTGCAATTATGTTAAAATTCGTAAAATTCGTTTAATCATTGACATATTCCAAATTACTTTCGACGTTTTCATTAAAATTAATGATAATTCGTCGTTAAAAATGCCCACCCCATCATTGAAAATGAAAGGATGAGCAAATGTTTAGGGTTTTTATTTAGGACGGCCCTTTATCGCAAATTCTTCGACCTTCCTTAGAAACAACTCCATCGCTTTTGATGCTTCGAAGTCCAACTTTTTCACGATCGAAAAAGGTCTTATTAGGGGCTCATTTTTCAAATGGAAAGTTTTCAATTCATTGGACTTCAATTCTTTTTGTACTGTCAATCGGGATAATAAGGCAATGCCGAGTCCAGCCATCACCGCTTCTTTCACTCCTTGGATACTGGTGAAAATAAAGGTTTTCTTTATGTTTAACTCCAGACTGCTCAGAAGTTTATCGGAATATGTACGGGTCCCCGATCCTTGCTCCCTAAGTACCCATATTTGGTTTTGGAGCATGTTGCCTTCGATGAGATCCATCTGTGAAAGTGGATGATCCGGGGGAACGACCACAATCATCTCGTCATTCATGAAGGGCCTGACATCTATACCTTTATAATCCGTTTCCCCTTCAATCAAGCCTATATCAAGCTTATTCGAACGGATTCCTTGGGTGACATCATTTGAATTAGAGATGATGATTTGTATATCCACCATCGGATATTTAGTGGTAAATTCTGCTAATACTTTTGGAAGGTAATATTCCCCTATCGTGAAGCTTGCACCTATTTTCATCGTTCCGCTAACCACGTTATTAAATTCATTTATTTCTCTTTTTGCGGTCTCATAATGATTAAGCATTTGCTTTGCATGTCTATACAAAATTTTTCCCGGCTCTGTTATTTGAACTTGTTTGGGGGAACGATAAATTAATTTCGTTCCTAACTCATTTTCCAGATTCCTTATGTGAAGACTGACTCCTGGCTGCGACAGGTTCAGGATATCCCCTGCTCTTGAAAAATTTTTCTGTTCGATTACAGTTACGAATACTTTTAACGGATCCATTGTTACCTCCCTATTTTACTATGCGTTTCATTTTATCATAAGTATAAGTAATCATTGAAATAGCAAAAATATATTTCACTTATTTTTAATTTAGTTTTAAAGTTAAAAGCATCAACATAGATGGAGTGATCACACTGGAACAAATAAAAATTGAAGCTAAAAAACTCGGATTTACAAAAGGAATAGCATTGACTTTGCTAATTGCCATTGCAGCAAAATACTTAGCAGAGCTTCCATTCCTTCATATAATCGGACAGTTAGTCATTGCAATTCTGATTGGTGTTGTTTGGAAATCGCTAATCGGTGTCCCGGCTTACACCGTTGCAGGGACAAATTATTCAAGTAAAGTCCTTTTGAGAGTGGGCATTATCTTATTGGGGATGCGTTTGAACCTAAAGGATATTATTAATGCCGGTCCGAAAACATTTGCAGTGGCTGCCATTAGTCTTGCATTTGGTATATTAGTAGTTTATGGATTGACCCGCCTATTTAAAGTTGAGAAAAAACTTGGGATATTGACAGCTTGCGGAACGGGAATTTGCGGAGCTGCTGCCATACTAGCAATTTCCTCCCAAATAAAAGCAAAAGAAAAAGATACAGCAATAGCTGTAGCGACGGTTGCTGTATTAGGTACAACCTTCACCTTCGGATATACGGTCCTATATCCATTATTGGAGTTATCAAATCAAGGATATGGTATTTTTTCGGGTGCGACACTCCATGAAATTGCTCACGTCATCGCTGCTGCGGCACCGGGGGGGAATGAGGCTGTCGACTTGGCAGTGGTGGTCAAATTGACTAGGGTGGCCCTGCTCATACCCGTTGCCATTTTAATTGGATTCATCATCAATTGGAAAGAACGATCAACGGTTACCAAAAAGAAATTTTCCTGGAAATCCATTCAGATACCGTGGTTCATTTTTGGATTTTTATTGATGAGTGCCATTTATTCTTCAGGTGCAGTTCCTGAACCTTTTGCCGAAAAGCTTGTTATGCTTTCTTATATCCTCATGGCCATGGCGATGGCGGGATTAGGATTGAATATTGACCTTGTAACTTTTAGGAAATATGGCGGTAAGCCTTTTATTGCTGGACTTGTTGGCTCTATATTATTGAGTTGCCTCGGCTATATATTGGTTCAGGCTTTCCATTTAAATTAACTTTTTCAATAAAAAACAAGCATCCCTTAATCGGCATGCTTGTTTTTTTCTATTGGATGTGGAACATTGGCACCATAAAAAATTTCATCCATTTCCGTTTGAAGCCTTTCTATAATTTCTAGCCTTTCCTCTTTATTCAGCTTTTCCTCTGTATAACCGAATAAGTAATTATTAATATCGAACCTTTTCAGCTTACATTTCGTATGGAATATATTTTCCTGGTATACATTTACATCGATCATGTCATATAAACCTTTTACTTCATCAGGAATATAGTTTTGAATGGAATTTATATCATGGTCAATGAACAATTTTCGCCCATCTTTATCTCTCGTAAATCCTCTTACTCGGTAATCGATCGTGATAATATCCGTATCGAAGGAATGAATGAGATAATTAAGGGCTTTAAGGGGTGATATTTCTCCACATGTAGAGACATCGATATCGGCCCTGAATGTGCTAATGCCTTCATTTGGATGGTATTCTGGGTATGTATGTACGGTAATATGGCTTTTATCCAGTTGCATGACCACATTATCAGGTAAAGGCCCTGGTGATTCCTCATAAGTCCCCATTGGTACTTCGACGACAGGTCCTTCTGAAACAAGAATGGTTACACTGGCGCCTTGAGGGACATAATCCTGTTTGGCCGTATTTAAAACATGCGCCCCTATTAAATCCGCAACATTGTGCAGGATCTTCGAAAGCCGCTCTGCATTATATTGTTCATCGATATAATCCAGGTAGGACTCCCTCTCTTCCCTGGTTTTTGTGTAACAAATATCATACATATTAAAGCTTAAAGATTTCGTAAGATTATTAAAGCCATGAAGTTCAATACGCTGCTCAGGTGTAAGTTTCATGAATGATTCCCCTTATACTTTTTTTAGGACTACCCTTATAGTTACCCTTTTCGTGAAATAAAAAACTAAATCTGCCAGTCTAAGCTTCTGACTTCTAATCGGTAAGTTAAAAAAAGCCATTGCAATAACATGCAACGGCTTTTTTATTTTCCTATTAGTTCTAGGCAGTATGAACTTTTTTCTTCTTTATAGGTGAAAGTATCCGTTCCAGCCATCCGAGTAAAAGATCCGAGAGAATGGCCATCAATGCCGTCGGAATTGCTCCTGCAAGTATGATTGCCGTTCCATTTGACGCATTCGTTCCCCTGACAATGATATCCCCCAGGCCGCCTGCCCCTACGAATGTACCGACAGCAGTTACACCAATTGCAACGACAAGAGCTGTACGTAAGCCAGCCATGATGACAGATAGAGATAATGGAAGTTCGACCATTCTTAGTAACTGGAGCTTTGTCATTCCCATTGCCTTGCCAGATTCTAAATAAGCATGATCTATACTTGTAATCCCGACATACGTGTTTCTCAGGATTGGCAGCAATGAATACAAAAACAACGATAAGATTACCGTATTTGTCCCCAGCCCCATCACTAGCATCAGGAGTGCAAGCATAGCCAATGCTGGTGTGGTTTGTATGACATTCGTTATCGAAAATACCCAATTACTCAATTTCTGATGTTTCGCGATGAAAATGCCTATCGGGATGGCTACAATTGCTGCAAATAACACTCCATAAGCAGACATTAAAAAATGGCGATAAAATTCAGTAAGAACATACATCCAATTCTGGGAATAATAAGTTCCCAACTGTTGCAAGGTTTCCATTAGTTTGCACCTCCCAATTATTCAAAATATTTATGTGCTTTAAGGAATTCCGATGCTACGACCGATGGCTCCTTCAAGTTTCCATCCACTTCATAATTCAATTCCTGCATGGTTTCAGTAGTGATCTCGCCAATTAACTTGTTAAGTTCCTCTTCAATTTCAGGATACCGTTCCAATAATTCTTCAGTAACGACCGGTGAACAGTCATATGGAGGGAAATATTGTTTATCATCTTCTAAGAGCTTCAAATCATTAACCTTAATCCGTCCATCTGAGGAATATGCAAGGACAATATCCATCTGACCATTTTTGACTGCATCGTATACTAAGCCAATCTGCATCGGATAAGTTTCTCCAAATTCCAATCCATATGTATCGACGAACCCTTTATAACCATCCCCTTTTCTTTTTAACCAAGCACTATCCACACCTAACCTTAAATTACCTGCATCCTTTTCCAAATCCGATATTTTCTGATACCCTTTTTGCTCAGCCAATTCATTAGAAATCGTAAAGGCATATGTGTTATCGAATCCATAAGAATCAAAAAATTTGAACCCATATTGTTCCTTGAATTCCCTTTGAACAATTTCCATCGCCTTTACTGGGTCCTTTTCGATTTCCTGTCCCAGTACACTCGTTAAATCCGTCCCTGTATATCGAGTAGCTGCTATATCTATATCACCGGTCTCCATCGCTTTTTGCTGAACGAAATTCGAACCTAGATTTTTGATGATTTTCGTATCAAGTTCCGTATTCCTTTCAAGGAGTTGAGCGATCATGTTCGCCAGGATTTCGGATTCGGTCATGCTTTGGGCACCGATCTTTACAGTAGTCTCAGAAGATGACCCTAGACCAGGCAAAGAACAGCCGGTGATCATTAATACACAAACGATAAGAGCCATTAAAATTGTATTTCTTATTTTTTTATTCATGGTAATCCTCCTCAAGCAACTTCCTTCATGCCTTTCAAGCCTTTTGGTACGACTTTTCGCTCTATGATCGAGAATACATAATCAACCAGGATAGCCATGATGATTACCGGAACTGCACCAGCGATGATATATTCTGTTTGGTATAAATTCAAACCGATAAAAATGTAATCTCCCAAGCCCCCGCCTCCAATAAAGGAAGCTAGGGTAGCCCATCCAATTAAATAGACGGAAGCCGTACGGATACCTGCCATAATGACGGAAAGTGCAAGCGGGAATTCTACCAGACGAATCCTTTCCCAGCTTGTCATCCCGATGCCGCGTCCGGATTCCAGCAGATTTTCATTTACGCCTTTAATACCTGTATATGTATTCCTGAGTATGGGTAAAACGGAATAAAAAAATAACGCAATGATCGCGGGTGTTTTCCCAACGCCAAGGAGAGGAATGAAAAAGGCGAGGACCGCTAAGCTTGGCAGTGTCTGCATAATGTTCGCAATTCCGATTATAATCGATGCGCTCCTTTTCATTCGCGTCAACATTATCCCTAGTGGAACAGCGACTATTATTCCAAGGAAAACAGCGATCATGGAAATATATAAGTGCTCCCATGCTTTAAAGATTAATTCTTGCCAGTTCGTTTGTAAAAATTCGAGCATTGTTTCCATCTATTACACCTCCTAAAACATTTCTACTACTTCTGCCACTTGATTTTCGTCCTCTCCCCAAATGCTGTCATATACAATGTCGACCAATGTAGCCCTAGTGACAATTCCGACCAAATGTTTATTTTGGTCAACTACAGGCACGTATTTGAAACCTCGTTTTAAAATCTTTTGAACGGAATCGCGGATTAAAGTATCCTGTTTCACTGAATAGACTTCAGTATTGATGACTTCACTGATTAATTTAGCTTTTTTTCGATATTCACTGATCGTTTCAACATCTACGAACCCTTTCAAAACATTTTGCTCATCGACCACAAGTAATGAATCGACCCTTTTCTCGCGCATTATCGTAATAGCATCGGTAAGGGATTTTTCCTCAGTAATGGAAATTGGGTTTCGACTCATGATTTGTTCAACCAACTCAACATTGGGTCTTGTTTGAAGCAAACGATCTTTGCCGATGAATTCTTCAACAAACTCATTTGCTGGGTATCTGAGGATTTCATCCGGTGTTCCCACTTGGACGATTTCACCAGCCTTTAAGATGACGATCCTGTCGGCTAGCTTAATGGCTTCATCCATATCATGCGTAACAAAAACGATTGTTTTATCAAGTGTGCGCTGCAAATTTTTAAATTCCTCCTGAAGGGCATCGCGGGTGATTGGATCTAATGCGCCAAAAGGTTCATCCATTAAAATGAGTGGAGGATTGGAAGCAAGTGCTCTGAGAACGCCTATCCTTTGCTGCTGTCCGCCGCTTAATTCGTAAGGGTACCTTTCCAGGTATTCGGGTCCCATATCGACAAGCTTAAGCAATTCCAGTGCCCGTTCTTTTTTCTTCTGTTCATTCCATTTAAGAAGTTTTGGAACGAGGGTGATATTTTCAAGAATGGTCATGTGAGGGAAAAGTCCGATTTGCTGGATAACGTAGCCGATCTGTCTTCTTAGCTCAACTGGGTCTTTATCCATGATATTTTCACCATTAATAAGTATGTTGCCTTCAGATGGCTCGATAAGACGGTTAATCATTTTCATTGTCGTGGTCTTACCACACCCACTCGGACCAATGAAGCAAATGAACTCCCCTTTTTTAATATCCAAAGATATATTTTTTACTGCTTTCTTTCCTCCCTTATAGATTTTCGATACATTTTCAATTTTTAACATAAAAAGCACCTCCATCATTCGCATAACAATTACAAATTTTACAAAAATATTAATTTTTCATATGCACAGTCTCTTCTACCCATAAGGCAAGCTGTATAAACCTTTTTTTATAAATAACTAGTTCATTGTAATTATATTGAAAGAATGGTATAAAAAAACTGCCCAGTTTTAATTGAGGCAGTTGGATAGATTTATAGTATTAAAGATTAAAATCCTATATTTTTAGCAATCAGGGTTTTTATAGTTTCATCTGTCCCTGTAAAGAATGTTGGCAAAGAAATGTCCCGATGACGCCGGGCAATTTTATCGTCACCCATACTTCCGTAACGATCATGCAACTGCATACACTTATTAGATATTCTCTGAGACATCTCCGTTATCCATTGTTTAGCCATCGATACTTCAGTTATGATATTCTCCCCATCCATATGTTTACAGATCAACTCATCAATGAACGTTCTTCCCAGATGAATATCTGTCGCTATTTCTGCGACGGTAAACTGTGCATTTTTTTATGCACTTCTTTTCTTCCCAAATGCTTTTTGTCTTTTTATAAAATTCATCGTTAAGTGAAGCATCTCTTTCGCTGCCATTAAAGACCTGATCGCACTCATTAGTCTTTCCTGCTGCAGTTTTTGCATGATATATGAAAGGCCCTTCCTTTCCTCCCCAAGGAGGTTGCCAACTGGAACTGAAGCATCATCGAAAAATAGTTCTGCTGTGCCTGAGCTTCCCTGTTCTGATTTACAAAGCTTTCTTCCCCGTGATAACCCTGGTGTATCTTTATCAATGAGCAGTAGACTGATTCCGTCCTTTGGAGGAACAACATTTAGATCAGTTTTGCATGCTACTATCATGAAGTCAGCTTTAAAGCCATTTGTAACGTACGTTTTGGCTCCATTGAGAAGATAATACCCATCTTTCTTGATGGCTGTGGTTTGAATATCAGCTAATTCCGATCCCATTTCCGGCTCTGTCCATGCAAAGGCAGAAATCATTTCCCCTGTAATGAACTTTGGTAAATATTTTTGTTTTTGATCTATTGTTCCGAAGGAAGCAATATAAGGGGCTACAACATCTGAATGAATGAATACTCCTCCCAAGGCTGAACCCACCCTCTCCAATTCCTCTGCCAGCACAACCGAATATCCAAAATCTGCTCCTATTCCACCGAATTCCACTTCAATCCACGGACATAAAAATCCATTATCTCCTGCCTTTTCCCAAAATGAGTAAGGTATTTCCCCCTCTTTTTCCCAATGATCATAAAAGGGGACAGCCTCCTTGGCGAGAAATTCACGAATTGATTTTTTAAATAATAGGTGTTCTTCCGTTAGAAAGGAACGGGAATCATCCTTATTAATTGCCATCGTGCTAACCATGGGTTTACCTCCATTCTTTTTTTACTGATAATTACTACCATGAACCAAGTAAGATATGTTCAATGCCCCGATGTAAACGGTTACAATTTCATGCGGTTAAAATGTTCCACAATATTCATGTTCAACAAAAGTATTGAATTCCCTTTTGAAAATATATTTTTTTCCATTTTAAATGATTTGATTATGACTTAACCGCTTGAATTTGGTTTTTAACTTATATTCTGGCGAGGTTATTTTTGGAATATAAAATGTAATAAATAGACAATTCTTCTTTTTATGCTCATATCTCATTCTTTTTTTGCTTAATACAATGGTTATTTATCAGCCTTCGTTAGTGAAATATACCAGCAAATAGCATGTCAAATCCTTCTATAAAAGATTCATTTCCCTTAAATCTACTATTTTTGGCCATGCCCAATAGCCCTCCAAAACCTTTTTGGAAGGATATTTCTCTGATTCAGTTAATTAGGCAACATCCAGGAACGTTTCTTTTCTCTTTAATATACGGTAATTCCTAGTGATATAGACAATAATTTCAGGTTTTTTAAATGCGATTATTGACTGTTAAATCTTTCTTGATTTATATTAATTCCTTCATAACATCTTTTTTGGTAAGAACAGCTTTTGCAAACTGCTAAGGAATCCGTTTTCAAATACTTTTTGGGTTCTTGTAAAAGATTCTTGATCATGTTGAGGTATTCCAATCCACCAGAAACATCCTTCTTGGTTGGTATAAATGTTTCTTTTTTACCATCCATAAGCGAGTATATCTCTATTCTTTCCGGTAATTGACCAAATGCCTTTTCACAAAATACCGAAATCATATTATTAAATAAACGATTCATTTCTTCATCTGTATCAACTAAATACTTCTTTATGATGAATGAGTTGCCTGACCATTCTGCCACTTCAAATGTTAAGGAAAGTTCGGTCCCCAACTCATCCATATTCATGTTGAATTTTTCATATAAAAACAAAGGTGGATTTTCAATTCTTTTAGTAGTTAAACATTGAAGTAAATGGTCTGTAATATTAGCAAGAGCCTTATAATAATGGATCTTCGACTCGAACTGACGTACTTCAATGGCACTCCAATGATCATCTATGAACTCCAAAACCTTCTTAGTCGTCTGACTTTCTGGAGGAAGTTTATAATATCGACTTACAACTTGATTAACCACAAATTGAACCATCTTCCTCCAATCCGATTGAGTGGTGATTTTTCCTTCTATATGAAAATAGTAAAATTTATTAGGACATCTTATAAAATCCTGTAAATGATAATCAGTTAAAGTAGCAATGGAAATCCGATGTTTCCTACCGATCATTCCCTTCTCCTCTCTCTCCTCATAAAATTTCAAATTCTATATTGAGTGACAATACTATTCTTAATAAATTCCCTTCCGAAATTTTGGCAGTTTTTGATATCCTCATCATCTGGGGTTAATTCCACTTTTAACCCTTCCAGGACGATAACAGCACCTTGTTCCCTTAATTTTTCTGTCAAAATATCTACAGCTGCACCATATTGTGGGTAAGATGAATCGCAGGAACCAAACGCCGCAGCCTTCTTTCCAGTTAGATCAATATGATCCATATCCTCATAAAAGTCTAATAAATCATCGGGTAACTCTCCGTCACCCCACGTATAAACTCCTAATATGATCCCATCGTAATCTTCAAGCATGGAAGCTTCAGGACCATCCATAATATCTATCTTTTCGATGCTCACATCACTGATTTCAGTGATTCCTTCTGCAATGGCATTCGCCATTTCTTCTGTATTTCCACTCATACTGGCAAAAATTATAATGATTTTAGACATGATAAGTCCCCCTTCCAACTAATTTATATGTACATGTAATTTGCCTTCTTAAAAAGCATGTACATCACCAGAGTTCATTTTATTCTTAATTTTTTGTACGTTGCTCAGTTCATCGGAAAATGAAAGAAATGACTCCCTATTATGTGCATCGAGTGCTTCGTTTACTTTAAAACGCAAATGGTTAATTTTAAGGTTCAAATCCAAAATGGAGCAAATGCTGCCCTTGGAATACAGTTCCTCGATATCTTCCACGTGCATAAAAAATTGAAAATCGTTGTTGACAACTATTAAAGAGTGCCACCCTAGGCAATCAATATACTTCCGTTCATTTGTAATTGTCCAAACATCCCCTTGAAGAAACTCAATTATATGTTGGTGCCTTTGACCCGGACAGCAGCAGCTTACTTCTTGCTGAAAACGTTCTACTATTATAAAATTTTTATCCATAGGTGCTCCTCCTCCACTCACATTCAGTTTTTTTGAATCCTTCTTCAACCTCGGCACTTGGTCAGTCCGTTTGTTTTTGACGGGTACCGCCTATTTGAAATGCAGAGAACCGTTCGAAATTGATAATCATTTTCAATTAGTATTTTATGTGATAATGATTATCATTGTCAATTTGTTTTAGCTAAGTTTTGATATTTTTGTTTTGTTGCCTCGGAAAAATAGATGCCTAGCTACCGCAGCCAAGTACAAAAAAATACTCTGGGATGAGTTATTCTCCAGAGTATTTTTTTACGCTATACAACTATTTTATCGTCTTTACCCTTACCCGGTTTAAAGGCAGGAAACTGTCCACCAACTTATTCTAAAAAGTGCACTCATTATTCCTGCATAACTTTTTATCCTTGTATTTTCCCATTAATGACAACACACTTCCCATTTGTTTGCTTCTTTATCATCCTTCCATCCTTGATGTATACAGTGTAAGTATTATTGACTTTAGCATCTAATTTTGCTAGGTCTCCCGTTATTGCTATGATATTTTTGACAGCTTCCCTCTTCAGATTTTCGATAACTTTCTCTTTCCATTGTTCACGTTTTTTTTCATCAACCATCAGGATCCCATCCTTCTTGTTTGATTTATGTCTTCTCCCTGATATAGAGTATTACATTTTTATTATTTTGTTCCCCTTATGCTTTTCCTTATTAATCCGTTTCAAATTTTTTTTGTTTTCTAACATAGCAGGTTACGGTAAAATGAGTGAATGATTAAGGTACAAGCTTTTTTAGCAGGAAATAATCAATGGTAACTATGCAAGGGTTTTCCTCATAAAAATGTTTTATGTTATGATAGATAGATTGTTTTTCCACCCTGTGACAACTTTTACATTCATCAAGGAAAGAGGTATTTATGCACACCACAGTATTAACCAAGCGGCATTGGCTGCTCATCTTAACACTTACTTTATTAACATTTGTTCTCGGGACAAGCGAATTTGTTATCGTCGGGATCTTAACCGACATTTCTTCGAGTCTCCATATTACAAATGCAAAAGCAGGCACACTCGTTTCTGCGTTTGCCATTACGTTTGCCATTGCCACACCGCTTGTGATGTCGGCAACCAGCCATTTTCCGAAACGGAAATGGATGTTGTTTTTGATAGGTTCGTTCATTATCCTGAATGCTTTGTGCGTGATTTCGACGACCTATGTCATGCTCCTTGCACTTCGGATGATGACTGCGATTGTAACAGGAGTTTTAATTTCTCTTGCCATGATCGTTGCCAGTGAAAACATGCCAATCGCAAAACGTGGACTTGCTATATCATTCGTTTTCGGTGGTTTTACACTTGCAAACGTGATCGGAGTACCAATTGGCACTGTCATCGCTGAAAGGTACGACTGGAATGCAACCTTTCTGTTAACGACTTTTCTTGGAGGTATTGCGTTTTTGGCATCTTTCTTCATTTTGCCTACTATGCACAGTCCATTCCGTAGCTCAATGCGTGATCAATTTTCTTTGTTGACACACCCGCGAATCTTAATGGCTTTTTTCATACCATCGCTTGGTTTTGGAGCGACGTATGCCGTTTATACGTATCTTGTTCCGATCCTGAAAGGAATGGAAGCACCAAGTGGTTCAATCAGTTGGATCTTGTTTGGCTACGGATTCATTTCCATTTTTAGCAACATACTCGCTGGTAAAATTGCCAGCTACAATGCCATCGGACGCCTCCGGTTTGTTTTTCTCGTGCAAGCAGTTGTCCTGATCAGTTTATATTGGACGACAGATAATTTTATCTTTGGCTTGGTTAACATTAGCTTGATGTCATTAATGGCCATCCTTTTAACAACATCTACCCAGCTATATTTGATAGACCTAGCAGGTATTTATCAACCTAAAGCTACAGGATTGGCTGCTTCACTGATGCCTGTGGCAAGCAATGTTGGTATCGCCTTTGGTTCCGCATTAGGCGGAATTGTTTACCATCAGGGAAATTTGATGAGTGTCACATGGGTAGGCGGGCTGATTGCTATCTTGGCAAGTCTTTTAACTTTCCTGAGTCATCGCTTAGACCAGAAACAAAAGCAGGCAGCATAAGATGTTAAAGGATCTACAAACGCCAAGGATAGGTGCTTTCTTGCTGCATGGCTCCCCGTGGAATGAAGGGCAAGGTTAAAAAATCTGGATACATTAACCATTCTTTAATGGCTTTAGGAAAACGTTCATTAACTTTCTATGCTTGGAATGAGACAATGCCCGTGCTATTGCTATCACCAGTAACACTTGATTTAGGAGGGCGTGTGAGTAGAGGTTATAGCTGCTATGATTGCAGTAGGAATTTGGTCTCTTTCTCTCGTTTTGGCGACTTTATTGGAAAAACATAAATCTGAATGGTCCATTTGAAATTTTATTGGGGCGATTAATATATAAACAAAAAATCAAGGCTGTTTTCACATACTTTGTTGCTATTTACCAAGTAGTGAGTTGTTACCCTCCAGATGCTCGCTTTCCGCGGGGCGGGCGGTGAGCCTCCTCGGCGTAAACGCCTGTGGGGTCTCACCTGTCCCGCTGCACCCGCTGGAGCCCCGCACTTCCGCTCCAAAAAAGAGCCATAATCAAAAAGAAAACCGGTCATTTGAGTTCGGTTTCTTTTTTTAAGAAGGCTTTTTTGAATTCATCTACTTCTATGTAGTGAAATATTAAAATTGTAGTTCCTCATTTAGAAGATTTTTTCTATACAGCAATAGATTTTTTGGAGATATTTCTACACTACTCAAAATTTAATAATCATGCTGTCAAACTTCTTTTGAATTCATAACTGAGGAATATGGCTTGGCATAATTTAAATCCACTGGGGGTAGCCTTTGTTAGGAACGGAGAAAAGTTAAATATAAGTTGACCCTTCAAGAAACCTCCCTCTCTAGTTGCATAGGAAAAGGAGCTGCTGAGCTTCCGGTAATGAAGGGAAAACACCATGTTCGTTTAGTAAAACTATTCACAAGCTTCCTAGCATAATCAACATAAATACCCATTTTTAAAATTTCACCTCCAAGAATTAGAGGTGGGGATAGGAATCAATTAAACTTTACATAGTCCCCTTTTTTGATTTGATTCTTTTCAAACCATCCAAGATTCACTTCAATTGCATAATAATAAAAAATTCCTGGATCATAGGTAGGGCAATAATCATCTATACAAGGTTTCATATCAAGTATTTTTAGAATTACCCCATATGAATCAAGAAAAGCGATGGATAAAGGGATAAATGTGTTTTTCATCCAAAATCCACCATATGTTTCTTCTGAAAACACAAATAACATCCCCTCATTTTCGGGTAATTTTCCGACAAACATCAAGCCCTTTTCTCTTTTTCTTTGAGTATCTGCAACTTGAACAGTTAAACCAGTTACCTTGTTTCCACTGATTATTTTTATCACTTTTGTTTTAATTCTATTTTTCATGTTCACTCACCTTCGTAGGGAATAGACCTTTTTTCAAAAAAAGAAAATGTCAATCTCATGAACTTCTTTTAAAAAGACAGCAACTTTCTTTCCCTGCTTTTAAATAATAAAAAGGAAGAAAGTTGGTGATAAACGAATACAGATGAAATAGCTCCATTTAACTTCTAATACTTTATTCCATGGCTTTTAAAATTAATACCCTGTTTTCAATAATCACAGCAACTGTATATAAAAGCATAGGCGTTTTTTGGAGCCAGCGATAATTTCGTGAGCCTGTTCCATATTACAGAAGTATTATTGAAATACGAGCTAGGGAAGCATAATCAAATTAGAAATGTACTTAAAGGTACAAAAATTCACTTAATGTCCAGCCGCGTTTATTATTCCAACCATATAGGACGTTCGTTTTATTGTTAGAATGTTCGATTATGTATGATGTTAAATGTACGTGTCTTAAGACTTTAAAGTGATATTTCAAGGCTTGTCTCATTGGGAAATGCCTCAATATGAACGCCGATGAGGATCCAAAAAAAAAAAAACCTCCCTATTTAGCACCTTTCATAAGGTCCATCCTAGGGCCTGTACAACTGTACTACGTAACGTCATACGGTATCAGCAAGGCTACTATCATAGGGGGATTTGGTGGATTGGAATAGTATATTATATGCTCAATATTCCAATAAGTGTCGAATAGTCATGCATATCCGCATAAGCCCCCGATCCCCTGAACATGTTTGGATAAACCCTATTCAGCCACACTTAATTCGCCCCGCCGGAATTCTTGATTTTTAAGAAGGGTTTTTATGAAAAGGATGGGTGCTATCCATTAATGGACAAAAAAAGGTCAGCATTTCTTGAATGCTGACTCTAGGTTTTTATGAAAATCCTCTGAATGAGGGTACTTCTTTAAAGCATTTTATTGATACTTTTCATAAAGTCTGTCGTAACGGCGGATAATTTTCCCTGAGCTTCCTTCATCGAGCTTCCTTGAACACCGAAATAAAATTTTATTTTAGGTTCTGTTCCGGAAGGGCGTAAACATACCCATGTCCCATCTTCAAGAAAGTATTTTAATACGTTCGACTTTGGGAGTTTGATGTCCTCTTCCCTATTTGTCCCATACATGTATTTTTTACTGCTGAGATAATCCTCTTGAATCACGACTTGATGACCAGAGATTTGATTTGGTGGATTACTCCGGAATTCATTGAGAATCGCTTGAATTTGCTTCGTACCTTCAATTCCTTTTAAAGTCAACGACCGTAAATCTTCCATATAGTATCCATATTTATCGAATACATCCAGTAAACCTTCGTACATCGTTTTACCCTGCTTCTTGTAATAGGCACAGACTTCCACTGCCAGAATAGTAGCCTGTATGGCATCCTTATCACGAGCAAAATCTTTGATCAAATATCCATAGCTTTCTTCATAGCCAAACAGGAAAGAATGTTCTCCACTTGTCTGGTATTCATTGATTTTTTCTGTAATGTATTTAAATCCAGTTAAAACATCTACAGTTTTTAAACCATTTTGCTCAGAAATCGCCCGTCCTATTTCTGAAGTCACGATGGTCTTTAATACGACTCCATTTTGAGGAAGGGTCCCTTTCTTTTGTTTTTGTGAAATTAAATAATCCAAAAAGAGAGCGCCAGTTTGGTTGCCTGTTAATACGACATAATTTCCAGCATTGTTCTTCACGCTAATTCCAAGCCTATCCGCATCCGGATCGGTGGCAATCAATAAATCAGCATTAACACGTTTTCCAAGCTCAATGGCCAATTCAAACGCAGCATGTTCCTCTGGATTAGGCACTTTAACAGTAGGAAAATGAGCATCGGGCAATTCCTGTTCCTTAACAATATGGACATTTCGATATCCTAAATCATGCAAAGCACGTTTTACTGATTTATTGGCTGTACCATGAAGTGGTGTAAACACGAGCTTTACATCGATTTCATCTGCTAACTTTGAATCTTCAGGAATAGTGAGCAAATGCTCGTTATAAGCAGTATCCAGCTCCTCGCCAATGATTTGAATGAGGCCTCTGACCTTTAGGGCTTCTTCTTCCTCCACTACAATGGAAAGCTCACTTTCAATCGCGTTCACGTAATTAATGACTTGATCCACCGCCTCAGGAAGTAGTTGTGCCCCATCTGGACCATACACTTTATACCCATTATATTCAGGCGGATTATGGCTTGCTGTAATGACGATCCCTGCAAATGCACTCAGCTTACGTACAGAAAAAGAGAGCTGTGGGGTAGGGCGTAATTCATCAAATACATAAGCTTTGATTCCCTTTGTGGCCAAAGTCTTGGCTGCTTCCAATGCAAATTCGGGAGATTTATGTCTTGAATCGTAAGCAATTACGACTCCTCTGGATTTTGCCTCATTCCCAAACGATTGAATATATTCAGCAAGTCCTAAAGTCGCTTTACGCACAGTATAAATGTTCATCCTATTCGTACCTGGACCCATTTCCCCTCTCATACCACCTGTCCCGAATTCCAAATTTTTATAAAAGGCGTCTTCAAGTGATATTTCATCATCCTTCATTTCTTCAAGCATTAAACGCATTTCATTATTTAAATTGGGATAACTAGTCCAAATAGTATATAAAGACTTCCAGTCCATGAAAATACAGCTCCTCCTGCCTGTATGTTTTTGCTTTGTTTAACATTTCTTTTGATCGTAATACACATTGCAAGCGATCAATTGAATATGAAGTCTAACCATCGTTCCTAGAGCATTAGCTCCCTTTTCTCGCCCTTCATCCCGTAACGGACGTGGTAGCATCGCCAAATGCGCTACCTCCAAAGTTGTTGGTTACACTCTAATCATTTTACCTACCAATACTTTGGAAGAGTGTCATTTATTCTTCTTTTCCTTCACGCTCTGCTGTTTCCTAACTTGATTTATTTTTTCTTTTTACTCTTTTCCGTTTTCGTTTTTGTTTTCGATTTCTTTTTCATTTCCTTTTTCTTTTCCGATTCCGCTTTGGTTTTCTTTTTCTTTTCCGTTTCCGATTCCGTTTTGGTTTTCTTTTCCGTTTCCGTTTCCGTTTCCGTATTCGTATTCTTTTCCGTTACCGCTTTGGTTTTCTTTTCCGTTTCCGTTTGCGTATACGTTTTCTTTTCCGTTGCATTTTCTGTTTTCACTGTATTTACAAGAGAATATAGTCTTTGTTGCTCAATAATTTGTTTATTGACATCAAATTTTTCTTCAATGACTTTCCGTGCTCTTTCCGTATAGTCGGTCCAAACATCTGGATTTTCTATAAAGAATTGTATGCCTTTCGCTAACTCCAAATCATTTTTTTCTGGCGCTAGGTATCCTGTTCTCTGATGTTCAATTAATTCAGGGATTCCTGCGTGTCGAGTGGAAACGACAGGTAAACCGCTAGCCATTGCTTCTTTTAAGGCATTAGGAATGCCTTCGACATCACCATTATTAGCTGTCTGACTTGCTAGACAGAAGATATGGGCTTTTTTCAATTCGTCCGAAACCTGTTTTGAATCCATAGCTCCTCTAAGAATCACAACATCTTTAAGGTTATATTCTGCAATGGTGGATTTAATTCGTTTCTCATCTTCACCTGCTCCAATAATATGCAGTCTAGCATTTGGATATTGTGAATAAATGTGTTTAAATGCCTTTATAAGAGTTACAAATCCTTTTTTGTCTACAAGTCTACCTACCGATAGAACTCTTATTTCGCCTACTGTAGGAAGAGTGCGGTTAGCATAGGGGAAAAGATCTAATTCGATACCACCATATAATACATGCATATTCTTAGCCGGAATTCCTAACCTTCTTAATCCTTCTGCAAGATATTGGCATACAGGGTAATAGTGTGCACCATGTTTATTTAAAGCTGAATATCGCTTAGCATTTTTTTTGAAAATTTCCGGTCTGTCCGAACCATCTCGTCCTCTAATGCTAACAATCAAAGGAATATTATATTTTTCACATACAGGCAAAATCTCTTGTCCGTGTGATCCGTGATGAGCATGAATGGCTATGATATCTTGTTCTTCGAAGAACTTTTTTAGATCTTTAATTTTGTTTATATTATAGTAGTTTTCAAAGGGGAATTCTGTACGGTCGGTATTGTCGAATGGGCCGATTACGATTGTGCGATAGTTAGTTATTTTTACGATTTGATTATATATAAAACGTTGGTGTGTTTTAATGTTTTCACTTACAAAATAAGCAATGGTTTTCATGCCACCTCAGTCCCTTTAATAAGAAATTTTCTCTTTTCGCGTTCTGCTAAAACTGAAAGTTCATGATATTTGCCTGATTTTTTTAATTTTCCTCGTTCTGCAATTTGTTTCACTTGTTTGTGAAATTCTTGAGGGAACATAGAATCAGCTTTATAAATGTCTTTATATGGCAGATCTTCAAAACAAACTTTAAAGTAGTTTTCAAACAGAGGATTTAATTTGAATAGAGGCTTTTTTGTAGAATTTCGTTTAATGGATGTCATGAGAAAATCTGACAAATTATACTCATTAAGAACTTCCAATGGAGTTTTCATATTTTCAGGATTCAAATTACTTTCTCCTTTTAATAACTTACAAAATTTTTAATCTATATTTTTCACTTGGATTATTCGTCCATATACCCACTCTTTGGTTTTGCATTTTCACATATTAGATTAAACTTTAAATATATTGAACAGTGCTGCCTAATATGCAACATTGAAGTTTGCAAACCCCTTATTTTTCTTATTTATTATACTTTTTGTACCAATTTACAAAATGAGCTAAACCTTCTTCTATTGTTGTTGAAGGGTGGAACCCCACATCAGCATGTAAATCGGCAATATCTGCATATGTCTCCTTAACATCTCCCGGTTGCATTGGTAATAATTCTACTTTTGCCTTTTTGCCAATTAGTTTTTCCAATGTGTTAATGAAATCCATTAATTTTATAGGTTTATTGTTACCGATATTATAAATTTTGTATGGGGCATAGCTTGAACTTGAATCAGGGTTAGATCTGTCCCATCCAATATTATGAACCGGTGGTTTTTCAAGTAACCGGACTATTCCTTCAACAATATCATCAATATAAGTGAAGTCTCTTCTCATATCTCCATTATTAAAAACCTTTATTGTCTTCTCTTCGATAATATTTTTAGTAAAAGAGTAATAAGCCATATCAGGTCTCCCCCATGGGCCATACACCGTAAAGAAACGAAGTCCTGTGGTTGGAATATTATATAAATGACTATACGTATGAGCCATTAATTCATTAGACTTTTTAGTGGCCGCGTATAAACTTACTGGATGATCCACTGGGTCTTTGGTTGAGAAGGGGATATTAGTATTTGCTCCATATACAGAACTAGAGGATGCATAAATTAAGTGCTTTACGTTATTGTGTCGACAAACCTCCAAGATATTGACAAACCCAACAAGGTTGGAATTAACATAAGAATCCGGATTTTCTATGCTATAACGTACTCCAGCCTGGGCTGCTAAGTTAATGACTATATCAATGGTTCTGTCTTTGAATAATTGATTTAATTTTTCTTTATTTGACAAATCCATTTTGTGGAACTCAAAATCAGGGTTTTCTTCTAATATCTTCAGTCGATTGTTTTTTAAAATAACATCATAATAATCATTAATATTGTCTACTCCAATAACCTTGTTATCCAGGGCTAACAAACGTTTTGTTAAATGGAAACCAATGAATCCTGCTGCCCCTGTTACTAAAATGTTCATAGCATTCATTTCAATCCTTTCTTTTACATTAGGATTCTGACACTTTTTAGGAACACTGACTACATTATTTATAAAGTGTGATACTTTCGATTCTTTACACCAACAGAAAAGAATTCATCATTACGGATAAAAAGAGGAAAAAAACTCAAAGTTTTCATTGGAGATAGTTTTACGTTTTATTCGTAACCCACTAATGACATGATATCTTCTTCGCTTAAGCCTCATGAGTTTTTTCACTCTCATACCCGCTGTCAACTAGCACTTACGTAAGTGAGGTTATGCTAAAACCATCTTGGAAACCGGTGAATGCGAAATCATCATCGGTTTTTTATATGCTCGGTTACGGTTAGATAACTATGACTATACAAGGGTATTTTCATTTTCATCTAATGGGATTGGTGTTTTTGTCCATTCAGCATACGTACCGGGATCTATCGCCTTTACTTGTTCTAAAAAGGCATCTAAAAAATTTCTTTCCCGCAGGTCTTTAAATAACTCGAGTGGTCTTTTTTGTTCACGTGAAAAAGAGTACACATGGTCGACTAATTTAAAACCATTCTTGGTTATAATGATATGTCGTAATGGGGCATCAATTTGTTTGAAACCTGATTTTTCCATTGTTTTCAATATATAGAGTAACCGTTTTGTGATGTCCTCAGAAAGTACAGATTGTTTTTTAAGAAACGTATTTAAATCTGGTCCTAATAGATATTCCATTAAAATATAATTGGGTCCTGTTTCAAAGACTTTCGGTATAAAGGGCAAGTCTTGACTTGATAAAAGGACCATTTTTTCCTGATTTGCATGTTCAGTTTTTCCATAAAGTTTGACGCAAGTCTCTTCAGACACTCGATAAACAGCACCTTGATGCCCTTTTCCAATGAGGGTTTGTGTTATGGCACTATCCACTTTCACTCCATTACCTGAACCTCCTGAGAGGACTGGAATATTTCTAAAGTCCAAACTATTTTGATTGAAATAATCCTCCCACTCATTGAAGGTGTCCGGTTCAAGCTTTTTCACTTGAGCTAGGAACGAGTCCTTTAAAAGGATTATTTTCAAATCTCTTAATAATTTTAATGGTACAGGGTGTATCCTTTTGAAGGAATTCACATGGTCAATCACCTTAAGTTCCTCATTACCGACGACAAAAATATGGCGTAGAGGGGCATCTATCATGGTGAACTTTGCTTGTTTTAATTCCTTTAATATATAGAGAAGTTTCTTTACTATAGAATCAGGGATATACGTACAATTTCTCAGATATTCTTTTAAGGTCGGGGCATTAAAATATTCCATGACTATATAGTTTGGTCCTGTATCATATATCAAAGGCATAAAGGGTAGATGTTTTCCAGCTGCAAGAGCTTCTTCCTCCATTTTCGCTTGTATTGGGTCTGAATAGATTTTTACACATTTATCTTCTGAAAGTTGAAAAACTGCACCTTGAGCTCCCATTCCAATCAGCGAATAGCTAGTTGGATTGTGAATTTCCAAAGATTTTTCACCTTTGGTAACAGTAATGGTTTTAAAGTCCTCCATGATCTCCTCCTAACTGCTCATCTATGGCCTGCTGTTGAAATTTTTGAATTTTATAAAGGGCCTTTTTTACTTTTTCGGCTTTCTGAGCCTTTTTCTCTTTTTTATGAGAAGCTATTTTTTCGTCATGATCCTTAGCTCTCTGTTGTACTTTAGCTTTTTTTTCATGTTTATTAGATGCTACAACTTCATCTTTGACTTTATCTTTAGTTTGCCGTTGAAGCTGCTGAAACTGTTTAAGTTGTTGTAGCTGTGGAAGCTCTTGATACCCTTGAAGCTGTTGTAGCTGTTGTAGCTGTTGCATATAAATAAGGGATTTTTTGGCTAATTCGGCTTTTTTTCCAGGCTTTATCCTTTCGCCATCATACTTACCTTGCTGTTGAGACTGTGGAGTCTCCTTAAGGACTTTTTTATCTTCTTGGCGCGGTGTTACTAAATATCGTTTACCTACTTTATAAGGGGCTACAAGTTCATCATAAAATTCAGCTTGTTGTTGAAGTTGTTGGGCGAGGTTAAAGTTTTGTTCTACTTTTTGACGAGCCGCTACTGTATAAGTTTCCCATATCTCTCTGTTCGTCAGCATAAATTCAAGAGCATCTGCCAGTTCATCTACATTGTTTTCTTGTACTAAAACCCCTTCTTTGTTATTAGTTATTAATTCAGGGATGCCGGCATGATTGGTCGAAATCACTGGTACTCCAATCGCCATTGCTTCTTTTAATGTATTAGGTATACCTTCTACATCTCCATCGGCAGATTCTAAGCTCGCGGCGCAAAATATATCTGCATTGGTCATTTGTTTTCGTACTTGATCTTTAGGGAGATGGTTTAATAAGCGAAAAGAGTCACCTAAATTAAGCTGATTTGCCAAAGAAATGAGATATTCTTCAAGCTCCCCTCTTCCGATTATCGTCAAGGTTGCATTTGGAAATTTACCTCTGATTTTTTGGAAAGCTTGCATTAAGATGTGATGTCCTTTTTTTTCCACCAACCTACCGATGGATAAAATGTTTTGAGAGTCCCCTTTATGTGGTGCCCGGTATTTGAATTCTTTAAGGTCAACGCCCCCATATAACACTCTAATTTTTTCTGAAGGACAACCCCAAGCAATTAACCTATCTGCTAAATACTGACAAACTGGGAAAAAACGCTCCCCTCGATCAAATAGCATTTTCATGTTATCTAGATAGCCAATGGGCTGATTGGCTAGGGTTGCATCCCTGCCTCTAATACTTGTTACCAACGGAAGGTTTGTTTCCTCTTTAAAAGGAAGTAATAACATCCCTAATTGGCCATGATGAGCATGTAATAGGGAGATATTATTTCTTTTAACATATTCTTTTGGTGAAAAAACTTCATTGAGATAATGAACCTTCTCATTTAAAAGGGAAAGATCTATCATATACTTAGGTTGTCGTACCATATGAATATAATCATAATCAGGAACTTCTCGAATCTGTGAGATATATTGGGTCGGATCAACTCTTAAGTTCAAATGCATAACTGTGTGCAAATAAATGATCTCCTTTCATGCATGGTAAATTAATTTCCTGGACCTTTTCAAGTATATTATGCAGGACTCTATAGGTACGCATGGACTAATAACATACAGTAAAGCTAAATGGCTTAGAGTATGCGCTTTGTCTAATACAAAAGGATTGAAGTAAGTGCCATGACACAAGATCATTTGCAAACAATGATAATAAAAATAACATGTTATAGTTGATGTTGATCTAAGGTTTAATGGTTCATGAAGATTTTTCTTATATTTTAGAAATATAAAAAAGCACCCAAGAGGGATCAAAGGTGCTGCATTTCCAGTTTGAACCTAATATAGGTTTTCAAAAAAATCATGTCTAAGTTAAAGAAAAAAATTTTTTCGCTTTATGTCTTTCCAATAACAATTGCCGGTCTTCCTATTGGGTAATATTCAATTTTATTGCACTCTCTGATTCGGTCTTCTTCAAGACAATTTCTACCATCAAAAACGATTGGCCGTCTCATTGTTGTCATCAATGTTTTCAAATCTAAATGTCTAAACTCTTTCCATTCGGTAACAATAAATACAGCATCCGCATTCTCTGCCGCTTCACGGACTGTGCTGGCAAATCTGATTGTATTCCCTAATATTTTCTTCGCATTATCCACTGCAACCGGATCATAAGCGACCACTTCTGCTCCAAGTTTTGTTAATGAACGCGCAATTTTGATTGATGGTGCTTCCCTCATGTCGTCTGTCTCTGGCTTGAAAGCTAGACCAAGCATTGCAACTTTTTTCCCTTTTAAATCTTCTAATCGATTTATCGCCTTCGTTACAAGGAGCTCCTGCTGAAAATCATTGATCGCTACTGTTTCTTTTAACAGGGAAAAATGTACTCCATTTAAATTGGCAGCATGAAGCAACGCCTTAACATCCTTTGGAAAACAAGATCCTCCATAACCAATGCCGGGCTGTAAAAAAGCTTCTCCGATCCTTTTATCTTTTCCCATTCCCTTTGCTACATCTTTAACATCTGCACCCACTACTCCGCATAAATTGGCAACTTCATTGATAAAGCTAATCTTGGTCGCCAAAAAGGCATTAGATGCGTACTTAATCATTTCCGCACTTCGAATGCTTGTTAGTATAAATGGTACATTTAATGGACGATACATTTCTTGCACTTTCTTAGCAGCCTCATCATTTTCTGAACCGATTATGATTCGATCTGCTTTCATCGTATCCATGACGGCAGACCCTTGTCTTAAAAATTCAGGATTTGATACCATATTAAAGGTAACACGTTCGTTACAATGTTCTTCAATGATGCTTTTAATAAAATCATTCGTACCAACAGGCACAGTACTCTTTATAACGACTACTGAACTCTGTTCCAGGTTAGCAGCAATATCCTTCGCGGCCTGCACAATATAAGATAAATCTGCTCCCCCATCCTCCATTTGCGGTGTTCCTACGGCAATGATGATAATCTCGGCACCATTTAGCGCTTCTCGATGAGATGTAGTAAATAGCAGTCTACCCGCTGCAGCATTTTGAGCAAGCAAATTCTCCAAACCAGGTTCATATATTGGAGAAATCCCTTGACGTAGGCTTTTAATTTTCTGTTCATCTGTATCGATACAAATGACATTATGACCTATTTCTGACAAACAAACACCAGTGGACAGCCCGACATAACCTGTACCCAAAACAGCTATTTTCATATTATTCAAGCTCTCTCTTTATAATTTGTAGGTTTTCTTTCTTATTTACATCCCTTAAATAGGAAAGTACCTCGTCTCTTATATCATCCCTGCGCAAAGCAAAGTCTATTGTTGCCTTAATGAATCCAACTTTATCACCAATATCATATCGGTTTCCCTCAAAGTTATATGCTAATACAGCCTGCTGTTTATTTAGCTCATTAATGGCATCAGTAAGTTGTAATTCATTACCATGTCCAACCGGAAGCTTGGAAAGCGTTTCAAAAATCTCGGGTCTAAAAACATAACGCCCCATTATCGCATATCTGGAAGGCGCCTCTTCCCTTTTCGGTTTTTCAACCAAAGAATCTATATGAAAAAGGTTTGGCTCAATCATTGTCCCTTTTGGCTTAATAATTCCATATTTACTGACATCCTTTTCCGGAACATTCTGAACAGCTACGACTGAACTGTTGCAATACTCAAAAACACTGATGATTTGTTTCAGACAGGGTGTATTAGACATAACGATGTCATCCCCTAACAAAACGGCAAAAGGTTCATTTCCAATGAAGCTTTTAGCACAGAGAATTGCATGTCCTAACCCCATCGGCTCCTTTTGGCGGACGTAATAGATATTTGCCAAGCTGGATATTTTCTGAACTTCCTCTAAAATATCAAGCTGATTTTTTCTTAAAAGTGCATCTTCCAACTCATAGGATTTATCAAAATGATCCTCTATTGATCTTTTTCCTCTACCGATTATGATAATTATTTCCTCTATGCCCGAAGCTACTGCTTCTTCAACAATATATTGAATCGTTGGTTTATCAACAATCGGCAGCATTTCCTTAGCCTGAGCTTTTGTAGCAGGCAAAAATCGGGTCCCTAGACCTGCGGCCGGAATAATGGCCTTTCGAATTTTCATAAGCTGCCTCCCTCTTGTCATTCATTAATCCTTTATATGCAATAGGACAACTTACGGTCTAGTTAGTAGCCCAATTCGTCCATTTTTATTTAACAGGGACCAGTAGGCTATATATGGAAGAATTCCAATCTGGCTGTGGCCGGGCGTCTCAGCCTGTCGGTTAGTTCCCTTTAAAAACTCCATTACACTTTTTATGTAATGGAGTTTGAAATGATCGATATACGGTTTGGATAAACCAATGTGGAGCTTTTTGCGGTATAGTAGCCTAAATGATTTCCTTTTCTCTTTCTTTGAAAAACTCCATTGCAGGATCAGTTTTTTGTTTAATTTTAAAGGCTCTTTTCGTAAAGGTTGTTGTTTTTAAAACGAAACGATCTAAGGTTGATTGGAGCGGAAGTGCGAGACTCCTGCGGGAGTGGCGGGACAGGTGAAGACCCCACAGGCGTTTACGCCGAGGGGGCTCACCGCCCGCCCCGCGGAAAGCGAGCATCTGGAGGGGAAATCAACCACACCTCACTACTTGGTAAATAGCAACAAAGTATGTGAAAACAGCCTTAATAAATGATCA